>NZ_JBIWKA010000001.1:0-132720 GCF_044765445.1 Streptomyces sp. NPDC102467
TACATTTCGAACCCGGAAGCTAAGCCTCACAGCGCCGATGGTACTGCAGGGGGGACCCTGTGGGAGAGTAGGACGCCGCCGAACTAAATTTGATAGACAGAAAACCCCCGTCCGGGGATACCGGACGGGGGTTTTCTGCGTTTACGGCGACGTTTGGTTTTCGTGTTTTTGAAGGTTCGGTCCGGTCCGAATAGATACCGGACCGGACTTCGGGGCATTTAGAGGCGGCCGGCGGATTTCAAGGACAGATACGCATCCGCGAGGGCGGGGGCCAACGCAGAGGGGGTCGCGTCCACGACGGTGACGCCGTGACGGGTGAGCTTGTCCGCGGTACGGAGACGTTCTGCTTTGGCCTGGGCCGCTGAGGCCGCGTTGTACAGGGACTCCGTGGTGCCCCGCGACGCGGCCATCATGTCGACCTCGGGATCGGCCACGGAGGCGACGATCACCTTGTGGCGTTTCGTCAGGCGGGAGAGGACCGGGAGGAGGCCCTCCTCGACCGGGGCTGCCTCCAGAGACGTGAGAAGGACGATGAGGGAGCGGCGGGGGGCCGTGTGGAGGGCCGTGGCGGTGAGGCCGCGGGCGTCTGTTTCGACCAGCTCGGGCTCAAGGGGGGCCATGGCGTTGACCAGGGCCGGGAGGACCTGTCCTGCGGTGCGGCCCTGGACCAGGGCGCGGACGCGACGGTCGTAGGCCAGGAGGTCGACGCGGTCGCCGGCCCGGGAGGCCAGAGCCCCCAGGAGCAGGGCCGCGTCCATCGAGGCGTCGAGGCGCGGCGCGTCACCGACTCGACCTGCGGAGGTGCGGCCCGTGTCGAGGACCAGCAGGATGCGGCGGTCGCGTTCCGGGCGCCAGGTGCGGACGGCCACCGCGGAGTGGCGGGCTGTCGCGCGCCAGTCGATGGAGCGGGTGTCGTCCCCGGGGACGTACTCGCGGAGGCTGTCGAATTCGGTGCCCTCGCCTCTGGTCAACACGCTGGTGCGACCGTCGAGTTCGCGTAGGCGGGCCAGTTTGGAGGGGAGGTGTTTGCGGCTGTGGAACGGCGGGAGCACGCGGACCGTCCAGGGGACGGCGTGGGTGCCCTGGCGAGTGAACAGGCCGAGCGGCCCGTACGAGCGGATGGTCACGCGGTCCGCATGGCGGTCGCCTCTGCGGGTGGGCAGCAGGCGGGTCGTGACGCGGCGGCGTTCGCCCGCGGGGACCGTCACGTGGTGGCGGGACGCGTCGTGTTCCGTGCCAGGGAGCCAGGCGCTGGGGGGCCATGCGTCGCGCAGGCGCGCGCGCAGGGGGCGGCGCGACGGGTTGGTGATCGTCAGGGTGACATCGGCCGGGTCTCCCAGGCGTACGGAGGTGTCGCCGGAGCGTGTCAGGCGCAGGCGGCGTACGGGAGCCGCCAGGGCGAAGTCGCAGGCGCAGGCCAGCGCGAGGGGCGTGTTGACGGCGAGGATGCCCGTCCAGCTGGGCTCCCAGATCCCGATGGGGAGGGAGCCCAGTGCGGCGAGCAGGGCCGTACGTCCGGTGAGGGCCATGTCGTTGTCGTCTCCGGCCTCGGGTCAGCGGGGGACGGGGACGTGGGTGAGGAGCGCGTTGATGACCGCGTCCGGGGTGACGCCTTCCATCTCTGCCTCCGGGCGCAGCTGGATGCGGTGGCGGAGCGTGGGGAGGGCGAGGGCTTTGACGTCGTCGGGGATGACGTAGTCGCGGCCGGTCAGCCAGGCCCAGGCACGGGCCGTCGAGAGCAGGGCCGTGGCGCCTCGCGGGGAGACGCCGAGGGTGAGCGACGGCGATTCGCGGGTGGCGCGGCAGATGTCGACCACGTAGGCCGTGATCTCGGGGGAGATCGTGGTCTTCGCGACCGCGGACCGGGCCGCGTCGAGGTCGGCCGTGGTGGCCACCGGGCGGATGCCCGCCGCGTGCAGGTCGCGGGGGTTGAAGCCGGAGGCGTGGCGGTTCAGGACGTCGATCTCGTCCTGGCGGGTGGGGAGGGGGACGTTCAACTTGACGAGGAAGCGGTCCAGTTGGGCCTCGGGGAGGGGGTACGTGCCTTCGTACTCGACCGGGTTCTGGGTTGCCACCACCATGAACGGGTCGGGGAGTGGGCGCGGGGTGCCGTCGACCGTGATCTGGCGCTCCTCCATGGCCTCCAGGAGGGAGGACTGGGTCTTGGGCGGGGTCCGGTTGATCTCGTCCGCGAGGAGGAGGTTGGTGAATGCCGGGCCGGGCTGGAAGGAGAAGCGTGAGGTGTGGGTGTCGTAGACCAGCGAGCCCGTGACGTCGCTGGGCATCAGGTCCGGGGTGAACTGGACGCGCTTGGTGTCGAGTTCGAGGGATGCGGCGAGGGCTCGTACCAGAAGCGTTTTCGCTACGCCGGGGACTCCCTCGAGGAGGACGTGGCCGCGGCAGAGCAGGGCCACGACCAGGCCCGTGACGGTGGGGTCCTGGCCGACCACGGCCTTGGCGATCTCGGCGCGCAGGGCTTCCAAAGAGGCCCGTGAGCTGCGGGGATCGGTCGTGGGCCCGGCATTGTCAGTGGTCGGGTCCATCATGAATGGCGTACCTCTCTTTCGAGGGCGTCGAGGTGGTCGGCGAGTGCGATGAGCGCTGCGTCGGTGGTCGGCGGTGGGCCGAAGAGGAGGGTGTGCAAGTCCTGGGTGGGCGTCGGGAGTTGGCGTGCCAGGGCGGGGAGGAGCGTCTCCGGTGAGTCTGCCTGGGACGGGGGGACGCCGATGAGGGGGGCGAGCTTGGTGCGGGTGGAGATACGCAGGGCCGTGGCGGCGCGGTCGCGGGCGTTCGCCTTGCGGTAGAGGCGGGCGCGGCCTTCGACGGTTTCGGAGGCGCGGATCGCGACGGGCAGCCGCTCGGCGACCAGGGGGCCCAGGCGGCGTGCGCGCCACAGGGCGGCCAGGGCTGCCGCGATGAAGAGTTGCAGGGTGCCCCAGAGCCAGCCCTTGGGGATCAGGTCCAAGAAGCCGCGGTCGTTCTGTGCGTCGCCGGCCGCGGCGTCGTCGGAGAGGGAGGGGAGGTACCAGACCAGATGCGGGCGGGTACCGAGGAGTTGGAGAGCGAGCGAGGCGTTGCCCTGCTCGTCGAGGCGGTCGTTGAGAAGGATGTCGGGGGAGCCGAGGAGCACCGTGTCGCCGGGCGCGGTGGCCAAGGGGAGGCGCAGGAGCGTGGGGGCGCCGTCGCTGGGATAGCAGGCGTCTTCGGCGCCGGTGGACGGCACCTGGTAGCGGTGGCCGCCCGTGTCGGCGGGGCCGGCGCGGCGCGCGGCGGCCAGGTCGCAGCCCGGGGCGAGCGTGGTGTCGGTGCTGGGCGCGGGGTCCACGGTGACACCGGGGGCGAGTCGGCCGACGGATGCGCTGCCGGGGGCGACGAGGAGGGTGCGGCCGCCGGAGTCTCCGGTCGCGGCCGTCAGCTGCTCCTGCTGGTGCGGGGTGAGCAGGTCGGGGGCGGCGACCAGGAGGGTGGTGTCGCGGCCGGTCGCGGCGCGGGCCTCGGCGGTCGTGGTGACGAGGCGGGTGTCCACGCCGCGGTCGGCGAGCAGTTCGGCTACGGCTCGGCTGCCGTACGGGTCGGCGGAGCGCGGGTCGAGCGTGCCGTGCTTCTCGCCGGAGCGGACGGCCGCGATGGCCACGCCGGCGATCAGGAGGAAGGCCAGGGCGAGGGCGATGCCCCGCGTGCGGGTCCAGACCTGGCGGGCCGTGGGGGTGACGGAGGTGGCGTCGGAGACCGGGGCCGGGGGTGGCGGCGCCGTGAGCGTCGCCGAGGGCGTGCCGGTCGGGTGATCGCCTGGGTTTCCGCTGTCCTGGCGGGAGTTCGGGGTGCGGGGCTCGGTCACCGGGGCGCTCCCGGGGCGGTGGTCAGGGACGGGGTCGCGCCTTCCACCTCGGTGTCCAGGGCGGTCAGCCGCCGGTACGTGTCAGGGGTGGCGGTGCGGCCGCCGTACGCGACGTCGTCGAAGTCGCGGGCCGCCGCGTGCAGGCGGTCCGCGTGGCCGGGGAGCGGCCGGGCGGCTTCAGAGGCGGCTTCGTCGGCGGTGCGGCCGGGGCGCGGGACGAGGAGGGCGCGTTCTTCCAGGGACCGGACAAGGGCGCGCATGCGCTCCTGGACGGCCTGGTTCCAGTGGCCCTGGGCGGCGTGCGCCTCGGCGGCCGCGCGGTGTTCGGTGGCGCTGCGGGGGTGGTCGTCGAAGAGGGGCGCGGCCGAGGCGGGCGAGCGGCGGGGGGTGCCCAGGCGCCACCACAGGGCGAGCGCCACGGCGACGACGGCGATCAGGATCACGACCAGGCCGAGCGTGCCGCCCGGAGCGGCGTCGGAGGCGGCGTTGAACAGCTTGTCGACCCACTCCCAGAACTTGTTCAGGGCGCGCACGAACCAGCTCGGGTCGTTCTCGTGGTACGCGGGCTTGGACAGCTCGCGCTCGGCAGCTTCCCGCGCGGGATCGCGCGGGATCGTCACCGGTGGCTCGTCGCCGCCGGCGTTCGTCAGCCGGGCCGCGGCTCTGAGCACTCCCCCTGGCGTGCTCACCGCATCAGCCCCCCGGGGTGGCGCCGGGGGTGCTGCCCCCATAGCCGTGCAGGCCCGCGGCGCCGGCGAGTTCGAGGTCGAGGGCCTCGCGGCGGATGCGCTGGTCGATGTAGAGCAGCACGGTGACGCCCGCCGTGATCGGGAAGGTGATGGTGGAGCCGACCACGGCGCCGATGCCGCTGATGATCAGGAAGGTCCAGCCCACGTCGGTGCCGGTGTCGAGGAAGCTGCCGAGGCCGTCGCCGCTGACCGCTCCCGCGATGAGGCTGAACGGGACCAGGATGATCGACGCCACGACGCCGGCGATGATCGACGCGAGGATCTGGATGCCGAAGACCCGCCACCACGAGCCGCGGACGAGTTTGGTGGAGCGGCTCATGGCCTTGCGGATGGTCTGCTTCTCCAGCATCAGCGCGGGCGAGGCCAGCGAGAAGCGGAACATCAGCCAGACGGCGACGACGAATCCTGCGCTGCCCCCGATGACGCCGAGGGCGAGCCCGCCGGTGGACGAGCCGAACACGGCGACGAGGATGCCGGGGACCGTGCCGACGAAGACGATCGCGGCGGCGATCAGCGGCAGCAGCAGCGTCAGGCCGAGCAGCCGCAGGAGCTGCGGGCGGGCGTCGCGCCAGGCCTCTCCGATGGTCACCGAGCGGCCGAGCACGGCACGGCTGGTGACGGTGGTGAGCAGGGCCGTGGCGACGATGGTGCCGAGCAGCGTGACCACCTGCACCACGCCGGTGCCGATCAGGAGCCCGCCCATGGCGCGGGTGACCTCGCCGGCGCTGGCGGTCGGGTCGTCGAGGGCGTCGGTGGTCGAGTCGTCGAGGACGAAGCCCTGGAGGAGGACGACGAGGAGTTGGGTGATCACGGCGACGGTGAGCGAGATGCCGAGGACGGTGCGCCAGTACGTGCGCATCGTGGACACCGCGCCGTCGAGGATCTCGCCGACGCCGAGCGGGCGCAGCGGGATGACGCCGGGCTTGGCGGCGGGTGGCGGGCCGCTGCCCCAGGCACCGGGGCCCCAGCCGCCGGGGTTGCCGCCGTAGCCGCCGGGCCCGCCGGGGGGCCGGTTGCCCCAGCCTTGTCCGCCCCAGCCCTGGCCGCCCTGGCCGGGAGCCGGGGGCGGGGGTGGCGGGGTCTGGCCGGAGCCGGGGGCGGGCGGCCCGGAGGGGGCCGACCACTGGGCGGGCGGCGGCTGCTCCTTGGACCACTGAGGGCCCTGGCCCGCGGCGTCCTGCGGGCCGGCGCCCTGGGCGTCGCCGCTTCCGTCGTCCTGGCCGTTGCCGTCGGGGCCGTCGGAGGGGGCGGATCCGGGCGATGCCCAGCCCGGAGTGTCGTTCATCGTCGCTCCTTCAAGGTGCCCGTCCGCGGTCGCGGCGGCAGGTTGGCTGCCATCGTGCCATGGGGTGGGCGCCAGGTGACCTGGGCCCGTAAGGGCTGTACACCTTCAATTGTCGGCCCGGTACGGGGCAGACTGGGCGGATGGCTGATCAGTATGCGCAATCCGGCGAGGACATACGGCCCAGCGAAGACATACAGCCCAAGACTGTCGATCTGTCGGCGATCCGGTGGGAGGAACCGGCCGAGGGACCGGTTCTGGTATTGCTCGACCAGACGCGGCTGCCCGCCGAGGAAGTCGAGTTGGTGTGCACGGATCCGCAGGGTCTGGTGCAGGCGATCCGGTCCCTTGCCGTGCGAGGGGCCCCGCTGCTCGGCATCGCGGGTGCGTACGGGGTGGCGCTCGCGGCCGCCCGCGGGTTCGACGTACGGGATGCGGCGGACGCGCTGGCGGGGGCGCGGCCCACCGCGGTCAATCTCGGGTCCGGCGTGCGCAGGGCACAGGAGGCGTACCGGGCCGCGCTCGCGAGCGCGCCGGGGGACG
The DNA here is from genome assembly GCF_044765445.1 of Streptomyces sp. NPDC102467. Classification (NCBI taxonomy): domain Bacteria; kingdom Bacillati; phylum Actinomycetota; class Actinomycetes; order Kitasatosporales; family Streptomycetaceae; genus Streptomyces; species Streptomyces sp. NPDC102467. The sequence continues at coordinate 6,413 of NZ_JBIWKA010000001.1, forward strand.
GGCCGGCCGCGCGGGAGAGGGCCGCGGCGGCGGCGCTCGCCGCCGCTCGGGCTCTGCATCAGGAAGATGCCGAGGCCAGTGCCAAGATGGCCGGGTACGGGCTGCGGTTGCTCGATGAACTGCTGCCCGGTGGAAACCACCGCATTCTGACGCATTGCAACACCGGGGCGTTGGTGTCCGGAGGGGAGGGCACCGCCTTCGCCGTGGCGCTCGCCGCGCACCGCATGGGGCAGCTGCGCCGGCTGTGGGTGGACGAGACGCGTCCGCTGCTGCAGGGTGCACGTCTGACCGCTTACGAGGCCGCGCGGCACGGGATGGCGTACACGCTGCTCACGGACAACGCCGCGGGGTCGCTGTTCGCCGCGGGTGAGGTGGACGCGGTCCTCATCGGGGCGGACCGGATCGCCGCCGACGGTTCGGTGGCCAACAAGGTGGGGAGCTATCCGCTCGCCGTGTTGGCGCGATATCACCACGTGCCGTTCATCGTGGTGGCCCCGGTGACGACCGTGGACCTGGAGACGGCCGACGGCGCGTCCATCGAGGTGGAGCAGCGGGCCGGACATGAAGTGACGGAGGTCACGGCGCCGCAGGCGCCGCTGGCCGGAATGGAGGCAGGAGGCGGAATTCCGGTGGCACCGTTGGGAACGCAGGCGTACAACCCCGCGTTCGACGTGACGCCGGCTGATTTGGTGACGGCAATCGTCACGGAGTGGGGCGTTGTTTCGCCTGTGACAGCTGAGAGCCTGGGTGAGCTGTGTTCCAGGTCACGCCAGGTAACGAGTAGCTAATGGGATGATGTGGTCCATGAAGGGACGAGTCCTTGTCGTCGACGACGACACGGCACTGGCCGAGATGCTCGGCATTGTGCTGCGTGGTGAAGGTTTTGAGCCGTCGTTCGTAGCTGACGGCGACAGGGCGCTGGCCGCTTTCCGTGAGACCAAGCCCGATCTGGTTCTCCTCGACCTGATGCTGCCCGGTAGGGACGGCATCGAGGTGTGCCGCCTGATCAGGGCGGAGTCCGGGGTTCCGATCGTGATGCTCACGGCTAAAAGCGACACCGTCGATGTCGTCGTGGGCCTGGAGTCGGGCGCGGACGACTACATCGTGAAGCCGTTCAAGCCGAAGGAGCTGGTCGCCCGGATCCGGGCGCGGCTGCGGAGGTCGGAGGAGCCCGCCCCTGAGCAGCTGGCCATAGGTGACCTGGTCATCGATGTGGCCGGGCACTCGGTGAAGCGGGACGGGCAGTCGATCGCGCTGACGCCGCTCGAGTTCGACCTGCTGGTCGCTCTCGCGCGCAAGCCGTGGCAGGTGTTCACGCGTGAGGTGCTCCTCGAGCAGGTCTGGGGCTACCGGCACGCCGCGGACACCCGCCTGGTCAACGTGCATGTGCAGCGGCTGCGTTCGAAGGTCGAGAAGGATCCCGAGCGGCCGGAGATCGTGGTGACCGTCCGCGGCGTCGGTTACAAGGCAGGGCCGAGCTGACGTGTCCCGGGACAGTGCCGCTTCGGCGCCCGGCAAGCCGGGGTCTCGCTCGGAGCGGCCTGTGGGACCGGCGGCCGGGCGCGGCTCCTGGCTGCGCCGGCTGACGGACGGCGGGCTGCTGCTCCAGGGCGGGATGAACGGCAGCCCCGTGCTGCGCCTGTTCACCCGATGGGTGCGGCGCCCGCTGCTGCCGGCTATGCGGCTGTGGCGGCGCAACATCCAGCTGAAGGTCGTCGTCACGACGCTGCTGATGTCGCTCGGTGTGGTGCTGCTGCTCGGCATCGTCGTCATCGGCTCTGTACGGAACGGGCTGCTCGACGCCAAGGTGAAGGCGTCGCAGAGCCAGGCCGAGGGCGGTTTCCGCGCGGCCAAGGACAAGGCGGACCTGACCGTGACCGGCTCGGGCGGCGGCGCGTCCGACGAGAGCCGCGCCAGTCAGGTTCCCAACAGCTGGCTGAGCGACCTCGTCACGCAGCTCTCCAGCGGCGGCAAGGGCGCCTTCGACGTGGTGACGCTCAGCCCCGCTGACGCCGACAGTGGTAGCGGGCGGGGGCCGCGAGGCTCCGGCAGCGTGGTGCCGGACCGGAGCGTGCCCGACGACCTGCGCGCGCGGGTCGACCGGATGACCGGTGCGTCGCAGGAGTACGCGCGGATCGTCTACAGCAGTGGCGACTCGCAGCCCGCCCTGGTCATCGGCAAGCGGCTCACCGACCCGCAGGGCCAGGCCTACCAGCTGTACTACCTCTTCCCGCTGTCCCAGGAGGAGAAGTCCCTGGGCCTTGTGAAGGGCACACTCGCGACGGCCGGACTGTTCGTGGTCGTCCTGCTGGGGGCCATCGCGTGGCTCGTCGTACGGCAGGTCGTCACCCCTGTGCGGATGGCGGCCGGGGTGGCCGAGCGGCTCTCGGCGGGGCGCCTCCAGGAACGTATGAAGGTGACCGGCGAGGACGACATCGCGCGCCTCGGCGAGGCCTTCAACAAGATGGCGCAGAACCTGCATCTGAAGATCCAGCAGCTGGAGGATCTGTCGCGGATGCAGCGGCGGTTCGTGTCCGACGTGAGCCATGAGCTCCGGACGCCGCTGACGACCGTACGGATGGCCGCGGATGTCATTCACGAGGCGCGGGTCGACTTCGATCCGGTGACCGCGCGCTCCGCGGAGCTGCTCGCCGATCAGCTGGACCGGTTCGAGTCGCTGCTGGCCGACCTTTTGGAGATCAGCCGGTTCGACGCCGGTGCGGCCGCGCTGGAGGCCGAGCCGATAGATCTGCGCGAGGTCGTACGCCGGGTCGTCGGCGGTGCCGAGCCGCTCGCCGAGCGCAAGGGCACGCACGTGCGCGTCGTCGGCGACGAGCAGCCGGTGGTTGCCGAGGCGGACGCCCGGCGCGTGGAGCGCGTCCTGCGCAACCTGGTCGTGAACGCCGTGGAGCACGGTGAGGGCAAGGACGTAGTGGTGCGGCTCGCGGCCGCGGGTGGCGCGGTCGCCGTGGCGGTGCGCGACTACGGTGTCGGGCTCAAGCCGGGCGAGGCGACCCGGGTGTTCAGCCGTTTCTGGCGGGCCGACCCGGCACGCGCGCGTACCACCGGCGGTACCGGGCTCGGCCTGTCGATCGCCCTGGAGGACGCCCGACTGCACGGCGGCTGGCTGCAGGCATGGGGTGAGCCGGGCGGTGGTTCGCAGTTCCGGCTCACGTTGCCGCGGACGGCGGACGAGCCGCTGCGCGGTTCGCCGATACCGCTGGAGCCGGAGGATTCACGGCGCGCCCGTGAGTCCGGCGCCGCGGGGCCGCAGGGAGCCGGAGGCAGGAAGCTCGCGACGGTGCCGGCCCAGACACCGCCCCGGCCGGCGCAGGCGCCGATAGCGCCGCGTTTCACGCAGGCCGCGGTGCCGGCCGATCCGACGGCGCTGCCGGGCAGCGGCTCGCGCGTGGTGTCCCGCGGCGGCGCGAGCGTGCCGCGGCAGCCTGAGGAGCGCGCGGAGCGGGTCGGTGACGTGGGCCCGGTCGAGCCGGTGGACGCGCCGGAGCGGGACGAGAACGGGATGGACGGGACGCACAGCGGTTCCGGTGCGTGGCGGGGTGACGTGGCCGTGGGCGGACGTCGTACCGCGGAATCCGACGAGCGCGGCGAGGGGAGCGACGGTGGCCGTGAGTGAGCAGCGGGCGCCGCGTCGGCGGCGCGGGGTACGGGCCGGCGCGCTGGCCGGGTGCGGTGTGATCGTGCTCGCCGGGTGCGCGTCGATGCCGGACAGCGGCGGGCTCGAATCGGTCGAGGCGTCGCAGCGGCCGGACTCGCAGGTGCGGGTCTTCGCGCTGCCGCCGCGGGACGGCGCCAGCCCGTCGAGCGTGGTCGACGGCTTCCTGGAGGCGCTGACCAGTGACGATCCTTCGTACGCGATAGCGCGTAAGTATCTGACGCCGCAGGCCGCGAAGGGCTGGCGGCCCGGGCACAGGACCGTGGTGCTCGCCGACGGGCCGAGCCCGCGGCCGGAGAGCCCGCAGAACGCGGGGGGCGAGGGCCGTTCCTTCGTGCTGTCGGGCAGCCAGGTCGCCGAGGTCGACCAGCAGCAGGCCTACCAGCCGAAAGCGAAGCGGTACGAGACGAACCTGCACCTGTCGATGATCAAGACCGCCAAGGGGAACCAGTGGCGGATCGACAGCCTGCCTACGGGCGTCGTGCTCGGCAAGAATGACTTCACGCGCATCTACCAGTCCGTCAACAAGTACTACTACGCGGTGGATTCGGGGTCCGAGGACGGGGCCCCGCAGCGGCAGCTCGTCGCCGACCCCGTCTTCGTGCGGCAGTGGACGGACCCGCTGACCGAGACGGTCAAGGAGGTCCTCGCCGGGCCGACGCGCTGGCTGGACCGCGGGGTGCGGACGGCGTTCCCGACGGGCGCGGAGCTGAAGGACGGCGTGCAGTCGCTCGCCCCGGACGACGCGAACAAGCTGACGGTGCCGCTGAAGTTGAAGAAGGACGCCGACACGGTCACCATGACCAAATGCAAGGAGATGGCGGCCCAACTGCTGTTCTCCCTGCGGGACTTGTCGTCGTCGAGCGTGAGCGAGGTCGCGCTCAAGCGCCCCGACGGCAGCCTCATGTGCGCGCTGGACAAGGACGACGCCGACTCCTTCGTGGCGCCGCGCAGGTCTCCCGTCCCGGACAGCCAGTACTTCCTCGACGGCAAGGGCCGGCTCGTACGGATGGCCGGCACCAGCCACTCCGACAAGGAACCGGATCGGGTGCAGGGGCCGCTCGGCGAAGGTGTGCAGCCCCTTCGCTCCGTGGCGGTCTCACGTGATCAGGAGCGCGCCGCGGGCGTGTCGAGCGACGGACGGTCGCTGTACGTGGCGTCGTTCGTCAGCAGCGCCTCCCTGGGGGACGCGCTGGTGCACAGCCAGGCCGCCGACGCGAAGGACGGTCTGTCGACGCCCAGTTGGGACGGGCGGGGAGATCTGTGGGTGGCCGACCGGGACAAGAAGAACCCGCGGCTGCTCGCGTTCGGGCAGGGACTCGGCGACAGGATGCAGGAGGTCTCCGTCGAGGGGCTCGCCGCCGATGCCCGGATCGAGACGGTGAAGATGTCCGCCGACGGCCTGCGCATCGCGCTGCTGGTGAAGGAGAAGGACACGACGACGCTGCGCATCGGACGCGTCGGGCGGCAGTCCGACGGAAAGGGCGGGGTCGAGCTCTCGGTGGCCGATCTGCGCTCTGCCGCACCCGACATGGAGGACGTCACGGCCGTGTCGTGGGCGGGTGGCAGCCGGCTCGTGGTGGTCGGCAGGGAAGCCGGTGGGCTGCAGCAGATGCGGTACGTGCAGTCCGACGGGTCCACGCCGACCGGGCAGGCCCTGCCGGGGCTGACCCGGGTGAGCGAGATCTCGGCGTCCGAGGACGACAGGTTGCCGCTGCTCGCGCACTCGGACGACGGTGTCGTGCGGCTGCCCTCCGGGGCCGCGTGGCAGTCGGTGCTGAAGGACGGGACCGCGCCGGTCTATCCGGGGTAGTGGTCGGGCCGGGCTGGGGACCCGTCCCGTTGTGGCGCTCAACTTCCCCGTCAGCGCTGTCCAGTTGTCCACAGGGTGTTGTCCACAGGGGTGGCCGCCCGGCGTGGGTGTTGGCACAGTGGTGGGTATGCGGGGGTGGTGGCAGGACCTCTCCGACCTGGTGCTGCCGGCCCAGTGCGCAGGCTGCGGCAGGTCTCGTACGTCGCTGTGTGCGCGGTGCTCGGCGGCGTTGCGCGGCGCTGTGCCCGGCCGGGTGCGCCCGCGGCCGGAGCCGCCGGGGCTGCCCGTCGTGCACGCGGCCGCGCCGTACCGGGACGCGGTGCGGGCCGTGCTGCTCGCCCACAAGGAGCGTGGTGCGCTCGGGCTCGCCCGGCCGCTCGGCGTGGCCCTCGCGGGGGCCGTGCGGGAGGGGCTGCCCGCCCGGGAACAGGGGGGCGGCGCGGGAACCGTGGCGCTCGTCCCCGTGCCCTCCGCGCCCCACGCCGTGCGGGCGCGCGGGCACGACCCGATGCGGCGGATCGCGTACGCGGCGGCGGCCGAGCTGCGTCGGACGGGCGTGCCCGCCAGGGTGCTGGCCGTCCTGCGGCAGCGGCGCCCGGTGGCCGACCAGGCGGGACTCGACGCCAGGCGGCGGCTGGCGAACGTGACCGGTGCGCTGGAGGCGGCGGGCGGCAGCGCCGGGCTGTTCCGGGAGGTTGGCCGGATCGTGCTGGTCGACGACCTCGTGACGACCGGTGCTTCGCTCGCGGAGGCGGCCCGCGCAATACATGTATTGACCCGTTCGGCAGCGGGTAGCGGAGAAGGCGGAGCGGGCCGGGAACGCTTCGCGGTGGATCCCGGAATGGCGGGGCCCGTCATGGTTCAGGCCGCCGCGATCGCCGCTTCTCCGGATTCCTTCGAAATAAACCGGAACTGACTGAGATTCTGTGTCGTTGCAGGTAGAGAGAGGGTTATTTCATCTGAATGGAGGTACGCGCCAGTAGAGGGTGACGACATCCGTCCGGGCGAGATATGTTCGGTTGTGAGGAACTTGGCTGTAAAAGACAGCCGCCGTACCTCGCATATCGGAATGCCGTGCCGTGGGATTGCACAGAGATTCTCGCAATCACCCGGGACGGTGGGGTGGAGATCTTGTCCGCGGGGGAGGAGGAGGTGGACGTCACCGAGTCCGAGGCTCCGGGAGTGGCCGGAGCCTGGTGCAAAAGGGAGAAGCTCCGCCTCAGAAGCGGAGCTATCCGGGAACGGAGTTCTGCGTGGACATCGTCGTCAAGGGCCGCAAGACCGAGGTACCGGAGCGGTTCCGCAAGCATGCGGTCGAGAAGCTGAAGCTGGACAAGATCCAGAAGCTCGACGGCAAGGTGATCAGCCTCGACGTCGAGGTGTCCAAGGAGCCCAACCCCCGACAGGCCGACCGGTGCGACCGCGTGGAGATCACGCTGCGCACGCGCGGCCCGGTGATCCGGGCGGAAGCCGCGGCCAGCGACCCGTACGCGGCGCTCGACCTCGCCACGGACAAGCTGGACGCGCAACTGCGCAAGGAGCATGGCAAGCGGTCGACGCGGCGCGGTACGAAGCGGATCTCGGCGGCCGAGGTCGCCGAGCGAGTCCCCGACGCGGCCACGCTGAACGGGGACGGTTCGATCGCCCGGGACGAGACCGAGGGCGACGGCGTACCGACCACCAAGATGGGATCGCTCGAGGTCCAGGGCGAAGGCCCGCTCATCGTGCGCGAGAAGACGCACGTGGCTGCTCCCATGACGCTCGACCAGGCGCTCTACGAGATGGAGCTGGTCGGGCACGACTTCTATCTGTTCGTCGACTCCGAGACCAAGGAACCGAGCGTCGTCTACCGGCGCCACGCCTACGACTACGGCGTCATTCACCTCAGCACCGACCCCATGGTGACCGAGGCCGAGGTGCGCAGCGCCGACGCGGGTGACGCCATCGGCGGCTGAGCCCGCCCGGGCACGACGTGTCCGAAAATCCACTCATCCGGTGCCCCTGGAGTGCGTGTGCGCCCCCGGGGGCACCCTTGTGCGACCCCCTGGTGCACCGCACCGTCCTCGCGCGGGCGCCGCGGCATGAAATCATGGCGGCGCCGGGTCAACCGGCGTGACGGCGCCTCGGGTTGGCGCGGCGCAGGAAGACGGGCCACGGCCTTCAGGGGGAGGAACGATGGCGGACAGCTTCGGACCGATGCGGGGCGAGGACGCCGGTGCCGCCGACGGCGCAGGCATGGGGCCGGACGCGGGCTCCCCGCGCAAGGAGCCCATCCGGGTCCTTGTGGTCGACGACCACGCGCTGTTCCGGCGCGGCCTCGAGATCGTCCTCAAGGCCGAGGAGGACATCCAGGTCGTCGGTGAGGCGGGGGACGGCGCGGAGGCGGTGGACAAGGCGGCCGACCTGCTGCCGGACATCATCCTCATGGACGTCCGGATGCCCAAGCGGGGCGGCATCGAGGCGTGTACCTCCATCAAGGAGGTGGCACCCAGCGCCAAAATCATCATGCTGACGATAAGTGATGAGGAAGCTGATCTCTACGACGCGATCAAGGCGGGCGCGACCGGCTATCTCCTCAAGGAGATCTCGACCGACGAGGTGGCCACGGCCATTCGCGCGGTGGCCGACGGGCAGTCGCAGATCAGCCCGTCGATGGCGTCCAAGCTGCTCACCGAGTTCAAGTCGATGATCCAGCGCACCGACGAGCGCCGGCTCGTGCCCGCGCCCCGGCTGACCGACCGGGAGCTCGAAGTGCTCAAGCTCGTCGCCACGGGGATGAACAACCGGGACATCGCCAAACAGCTGTTCATCTCGGAGAACACCGTGAAGAACCACGTGCGCAACATCCTGGAGAAGCTGCAACTGCACTCCCGGATGGAGGCCGTGGTCTACGCGATGCGCGAGAAGATCCTCGAGATCCGCTAGCTCGGTGCCTGGCGCAGTGCCCAGCGCATTGCCTTTCCGCAAAGGCCCTAGGTCAGCGCTTTGACGAGGGCCTGCTTGAGGGGTGCGTCCTCCATGCGCTCCACTCGGACGCTGTCGCAGCCGACCCAGCCCGCCGCCTCCAGCAGGGCCCCGGCGACCGCCGGCACCGCCTTCGGACCGTCCAGGGAGACCTGTCTGGCGACGAGCGTGGTGCCTTCGCGGCCCGGGTCGACCCGGCCCACCAGGCGGCCGCCGGACAGGACCGGCATCGCGAAGTAGCCGTGGACGCGCTTCGGCTTGGGGACGTACGCCTCCAGGCGGTGCGTGAAGCCGAAGAGCCGCTCCGTGCGCGCCCGCTCCCAGACCAGGGAGTCGAAGGGCGACAGAAGCGTGGTGCGGTGGCGGCCGCGGGGGACCGACGCCAGCGCCGCGGGGTCGGCCCAGGCGGGCTTGGACCAGCCCTGGACCGTCACCGGGACCAGGCCGGTGGCCTCGATCACCGCGTCGAACTGCTCGCTCTTCAAGCGGTGATAGTCCGCGATGTCGGATCGGGTGCCGACACCCAGCGCCTCGCCGGCCTGGCGGAGCAGACGGCGCACGCACTCCCGGTCGTCGATGTCGTCGTGGAGCAGCTCGGCGGGGATCGCGCGCTCCGCCAGGTCGTAGACCCGCTTCCAGCCGCGGCGCTCGACGCACACGACCTCGCCGTACATCAGCGCGCGCTCGACGGCGACCTTCGACTCCGACCAGTCCCACCACTCGCCCTTGTTCTTCGCGCCGCCCAGCTCCGTGGCGGTGAGCGGACCCTCCGCGCGCAGCTGCTTGATCACCTGCTCGTACGCCCCGTCGGGCAGGTCGTGGTGCCAGTGCGGGCGGGTGCGGTAGGCGCGGCGGCGGAACGCGAAGTGCGGCCACTCCTCGATCGGCAGGATGCAGGCCGCGTGCGACCAGTACTCGAACGCGTGGCCGTCGGTCCAGTACGCCGCCTCGACCTGTCTGCGGCCGACCGCGCCCAGGCGCGCGTACGGAATCAGCTCGTGGGAGCGGGCCAGCACCGAGATCGTGTCGAGCTGGACCGCGCCGAGGTGGCGCAGCACCCCGCGGACCCCGCCCTGACGGTTCGGGGCGCCGAGGAAGCCCTGGGCGCGCAGCGCGATGCGGCGGGCTTCGTCTGCGGAGAGATCGGCGGCGGGACGCGGCAAGGTCGTCATGCCCGAAACGATAGAGGCGGCCACTGACAGTCAGGAGAGCCGGCCACCGACGGTCAAGAGTTAGCCGCAGACAGCCAGGAGAGCCGGACACCGACGGTCGGAGAGTCGGCCGCCGACAGTCAGGCGGGTGCCGGCAGGTAGGGCAGCGGGCACGGCAGGCCCAGGTCCGACGGGAGCAGGGCGCCGATCCAGCAGTCGCGCAGCACTCCCTTGTTGAGCAGGCCCGAGCGCAGCACCCCCTCGATCGTGAAGCCGGCCTTCTCGGCGACCGCGCGCGAGCCCACGTTGCCCACTTCGGCCCGCCACTCCAGGCGCGTACAGGCGAGGTCGAGGAAGGCCCAACGGGCCAGGCCCAGCACGGCTTCCCGCATGTAGCCGCGGCCGCGGTGCTCCTTGGCCGTCCAGAAGCCGATCTCCCAGCTGCCCACGCGCGGGTGGTGCAGCGAGGCCGCGCCGATGATCGGCCCGAACTCCTGCGCCCGCAGGGCGAACGTGTACTCCGTGTCGGTGCGCCAGCCGTCCGTGACCATGCGGTGGATGAAGTATTCCGCGTCCACGCGCGCGTAGGGCGAGGGAATGGGCACCCAGCGCTGTATCTCGGGATCCTGCACCGCCGCGCACACCTCGTCGATGTCGGCGGGTACGAACGTGCGCAGTTGCAGGCGGCCGGTGGTCAGCGTCACGGGGTCCATCGCCCGATTCTGCTCGGGGACGAGAAGGGACGCCATCACTTTTCGTGTCCCATACCGGCACCTTCCGAGCCCCCTGTCCGTTGGACCTCACGGCAGACCTCCCGGCGCGGTGGGGTCCTCGCATACGATGGCCGTTGCTCAGGCTGTCGCTTGAGTAACCGACCGTGCCAGGCCCGACCGGCAAGGAGACCAACCGCGTGTCCGTCCTCCAGAAGATCATGCGTGCAGGCGAAGGCAAGATCCTGCGCAAACTGCACCGCATCGCGGACCAGGTCAACTCCATCGAAGAGGACTTCGAGAGTCTCTCCGACGCCGAGCTGCGCGCCCTGACGGATGAGTACAAGCAGCGCTACGAGGACGGCGAGACCCTCGACGACCTGCTGCCCGAGGCCTTCGCGACCGTCCGTGAGGCCTCCCGGCGCGTCCTCGGCCAGCGCCCCTACGACGTCCAGTTGATGGGCGGCGCCGCGCTCCACCTCGGCTACGTGGCCGAGATGAAGACCGGTGAGGGCAAGACCCTGGTCGGCACGCTGCCGACGTACTTGAACGCGCTGTCCGGCAAGGGCGTCCACCTGATCACGGTGAACGACTACCTGGCCGAGCGCGACTCCGAGATGATGGGCCGCATCCACAAGTTCCTGGGGCTGAGCGTCGGCTGCATCCTGGCGAACATGACGCCGGTGGAGCGCCGCGAGCAGTACAACTGCGACATCACCTACGGCACGAACAACGAGTTCGGCTTCGACTACCTGCGCGACAACATGGCGTGGTCGCAGGACGAGCTCGTCCAGCGCGGCCACAACTTCGCGGTGGTCGACGAGGTCGACTCCATTCTCGTCGACGAGGCCCGTACGCCGCTGATCATCTCCGGCCCCGCCGACCAGGCCACCAAGTGGTACGGCGACTTCGCCAAGCTCGTCACGCGCCTCAAGAAGGGCGAGGCGGGCAACCAGCTGAAGGGCATCGAGGAGACCGGCGACTACGAGGTCGACGAGAAGAAGCGCACCGTCGCCATCCACGAGCCCGGCGTCGCCAAGGTCGAGGACTGGCTGGGCATCGACAACCTCTACGAGTCGGTGAACACCCCGCTCGTCGGGTACCTGAACAACGCCATCAAGGCCAAGGAACTCTTCAAGAAGGACAAGGACTACGTCGTCATCGACGGCGAAGTCATGATCGTCGACGAGCACACCGGCCGTATCCTCGCCGGCCGCCGCTACAACGAGGGCATGCACCAGGCGATCGAGGCGAAGGAAGGGGTGGACATCAAGGATGAGAACCAGACCCTGGCGACCATCACCCTTCAGAACTTCTTCCGCCTCTACAGCAAGCTCTCCGGCATGACCGGTACGGCGATGACCGAGGCCGCCGAGTTCCACCAGATCTACAAGCTCGGCGTCGTCCCGATCCCGACGAACAGGCCGATGGTCCGCAAGGACCAGGCGGACCTGATCTACCGCACCGAGGTCGCGAAGTTCGACGCGGTCGTCGACGACATCGCGGAGAAGCACGAGAAGGGCCAGCCGATCCTCGTCGGTACGACGTCGGTCGAGAAGTCCGAGTACCTCTCGCAGCAGCTCAGCAAGCGCGGCATCCAGCACGAGGTGCTGAACGCGAAGCAGCACGACCGCGAGGCGCCGATCATCGCCCAGGCCGGCCGCAAGGGCGCCGTCACCGTCGCCACGAACATGGCCGGCCGTGGTACCGACATCAAGCTCGGCGGTAACCCGGACGACCTGGCCGAGGCCGAGCTGCGCCAGGCGGGCCTCGACCCCGTCGAGCACGTCGAGGAGTGGGCCGCGGCCCTTCCCGCCGCCCTGGAGAAGGCCGAGCAGGCCGTCAAGGCGGAGTTCGAAGAGGTCAAGGACCTCGGCGGGCTGTACGTCCTCGGTACCGAGCGGCACGAGTCGCGGCGTATCGACAACCAGCTGCGCGGTCGTTCCGGCCGTCAGGGCGACCCCGGTGAGTCGCGCTTCTACCTCTCGCTCGGCGACGACCTGATGCGGCTCTTCAAGGCGCAGATGGTCGAGCGCGTCATGTCGATGGCGAACGTGCCGGACGACGTCCCGATCGAGAACAAGATGGTCACCCGCGCCATCGCCTCCGCCCAGTCGCAGGTCGAGCAGCAGAACTTCGAGACGCGTAAGAACGTCCTGAAGTACGACGAGGTGCTCAACCGGCAGCGCGAGGTCATCTACGGCGAGCGCCGCCGCGTTCTTGAGGGCGAGGACCTGCAGGAGCAGGTCGTGCACTTCATGGACGACACCATCGACGAGTACATCGGCGCCGAGACGGCCGAGGGCTTCGCCGAGGAGTGGGACCTCGACCGGCTGTGGGGCGCCTTCAAGCAGCTCTACCCGATCAAGGTGACGGTGGAGGAGCTGGAGGAGGAGGCCGGTGACCGGGCCGGTCTGACCGCCGAGTTCATCGCCGAGGCCGTCAAGGACGACATCCACGCGCAGTACGAGGAGCGCGGGGAGCAGCTCGGCGCCGACATCATGCGTGAGCTGGAGCGCCGCGTGGTGCTCTCCGTGCTCGACCGCAAGTGGCGTGAGCACCTCTACGAGATGGACTACCTCCAGGAGGGCATCGGCCTGCGCGCCATGGCGCAGAAGGACCCGCTGGTCGAGTACCAGCGCGAGGGCTTCGACATGTTCACCGCCATGATGGAGGGCATCAAGGAGGAGTCCGTCGGCTACCTGTTCAACCTGGAGGTCCAGGTCGAGCAGCAGGTCGAGGAGGTCCCGGTCGAGGACGCGGCGCCCACCACGTCGCTCGACAAGGAGGACGCGGTTCCGGCGCAGGCCGGCGCGCGTCCGGAGATCCGGGCCAAGGGCCTCGACGCTCCGCAGCGGCCCGACCGGCTGCACTTCCAGGCGCCGAACGCCGAGGGTGGCGTCGACGAGGGCGACTTCCTGACCGAGGACGGGCCGGCGCGGTCCGAGTCGGACGGGCTGACCCGGGCCGAGCGCAGGAAGCAGTCGAAGGGCCGGCGTCGCAAGAAGTGACCGTCCTTCTTTGAAGGATGTTTTTCGAAGGGCCGGGCACGGTGTGCCCGGCCCTTCGTGTGCAGAACGTCGTGGTCTCAGAACGTCTCACGGGGCGGGCGGCCGTCCAGTTCCACCGCTGTGACGCGCCAGCGGTGGTCGTGGGAGAGGTGGAGGCGGAAGGCCAGGGCGTGCAGGCGGGGGCCCGCGGTGATGCGGGCGAAGACCTCGTAGGTGCCGGTGGACGGTTCGAAATGGCCGATGCCGTGGATCGTCGGCCGCGGGCCCTCGGTGCCGAGGGGCCGCCGGGCCACCAGCCACAAGAGGTCGTCGTACGCCTGGTCGGCGGTGTGGCGGGCGAACCAGTACGGGGGCTTGTGGCCGGACAGGACCAGGAGCAGGCGTTGGGTGAAGAGCTCGGTCGGGTGCGGCGGAGCCTGCGGCGGCACCCGGCGGTCGGCCGGCCGCCGGGAGTCCCGGCGGGACGGGGGCCGGGTGGTTCCGCGGGGCCCCCGCCTGGTCATCACCTTCTGCATGGCGCCTCCGGATACCAGTCAGTAACTCTGTGTGGGGATCTTGTACGGGCTCCGGCGAGGCCCGCGCAAGAGAGGACGGAGCCGGTCGGCGAGGAGCGCCGAGTTCACTTATCCGAGTGATCGGGCGGTGAACGGGCCGGGAACCGGGCGGGCGGGGCCGGGTGTGGGGGCCGGTCCCGTTGACGTGTGCGCGAGGTGCGGTCGGCAGTCCGAAGGGGGACTCCCGCACGTATCCTGGAGGTCCCGTTGACCATGAGCACGGCTCCGAACGACCCTGGGCACGGCTCCGAAGACGACGAAAGCGGCCCGTCATGCGTGTGTACGTACCTCTGTCCCTGCCCCGACTCGCAGAGGCGTACAAGGTGGGCGAGCTGGGTCCCGCGCCGCTGACCGCCTACGCCGTGACGCCCGCGCTGCGCGAGTGGTACGTCTCCGACGACATCGAGGAGCTGGAGTACGCGGCCCTCAACCGCGCCGCGCTCGCCTCGCTGCGGCTGCTCGCGGGGGAGCCCGACGCGGCGCGGCGCCGGGTCGTCCTCGCCGTGGACGTGGCGGACAAGGCCGCCGTGGTCGACCCCGACAGCGGACTCGACCCGACCGCGCTCGGCGAGGTCTCCGTGCGCGAGACCGTGCGGCTGGCCAAGGCCGCCGCCGTGCATGTGGACGCGGACGACGCCGAGGCCGATGTCACCGCCGCCGCTGCCGCGCTCGGCGCCGCCGACCACGGTGACGACGACGCCCAGTTCGTGGTGGACGGGGCCGAGGACCACGAGTTGCTGTGGTTCGCCACGCAGGAGATCGCGAACCTAATGGGCCGCGAGGCCTGAGGCGGTCGGGGCTGGGAGCGCGAAGGGTATTTTCTCCCTATGGGCAAGCACATAGCGGGCGCGCACATCGTCTGGGACTGGAACGGGACCCTGTTCCACGACAACGACGCGATCATCCGCGCCACCAACGCCGCTTTCGAGGAGATCGGGCTCGCCCCGATCACGTTGGAGAAGTACCGCGCTCTGTACTGCGTGCCGGTGCCCAAGTTCTACGAGCGGCTGATGGGGCGGCTGCCCACGGCCGCCGAGTGGGACGTGATGGACGAGGCGTTCCATCGGCACTACGCGCTGCACTCCGTGGCGTGCGGGCTCGCCGAGGGCGTGGAACCGCTGCTCGCCGGATGGCAGGACGCCGGGCGCAGCCAGTCCATCCTGAGCATGGCAGGGCATGAGCAACTGGTCCCGCTGGTACGCCGGTTGGGTATCACCGAGCGGTTCGTCCGGGTCGACGGGCGGACCGGCCCCTCCGGGGGCAGCAAGGCCGAGCACATGGTGCGGCACCTGGGCGAGCTGCGGGGTGTGGCGCCGGAGCGGACCGTCGTGATCGGGGACGCCGCGGACGACGCCGTCGCCGCGCTCGGCGCGGGCGCGCAGGCCGTGCTCTACACGGGCGGATCGCACGACCGGGCCGGCCTCGAAGGGGTGGGGGCGCCCGTCGTGGACACGCTCGCGGAAGCGGTGCGCGAGGCGGAGCGGATCGTCGCCGCGGCCTGAACCGCGACTCGGGCGCACCTCGCGCCCCTGCGTCAGGCCCCCGCGCGTCTTACCTCACGGGTGGTGTTCGCGGGGCGTCTGTGCCGACTTTCGCTCACGCTCCGCAGGGCGCTGCGTACCCTGTGGTGAGTGCGATGGTGCGGTGCGGCGCGACGGGGGGACGGGAAACATGGGGTTCGCCTTCGGACAGCGGCGCGGTGGTCAACTACCGGCCGAGGTCACCACGTTCGTCGGCAGGTCGGACGAACTGGCGCAGGTGAAGGCCGCGTTCGAGCGGGCCAGACTGGTCACGCTGGTCGGGCCCGGCGGTGTCGGCAAGAGCCGTACCGCGCTGCGGGCGGCGGCCGGGCTCGTCGGGCGGTTTCCCGACGGCGTGTGGCTGGTCGAGCTGAGTGCGCTGCGCGACCCCGAGCTGATCCCCGTGACGCTCGCCGCCGTGCTCCAACTGCCCGACCAGGTGGGCATGGAGCCGCTCGACGTGATCGTCGAGCATCTGCGCGGGAGGCAGCTGCTCATCGTCCTCGACACATGCGAGCACCTCGTCGACGCGTGCGCGATGCTCACCGATGTTCTCTTGCGCGAGGCGGCGGGGGTGAGCGTCCTCGCCACCAGTCGCCAGCCGCTCGACGTACCCGGCGAGCACTGCTGCGTCATCGCGCCGCTCGGGCCGGGCGACGCCCTGGAACTGTTCGTGCAGCGGGCCGCCGCCGTCGTGCCCGGATTCACCGTGACCGACGCCAACCGCGAGCAACTCTCCGCACTGGCCGCCCGGTTGGACGGAATCCCGCTCGCTCTGGAACTGGCCGCGGTGCGGTTGCGGGCGGTCTCCCTCGAGCAGCTGGTGGAGCGGCTCGGCCAGCGGTTCGAGGTGCTCACGGGCGGCCGGCGAACATCCCTGACGCGGCATCAGACGCTGCGCGCGGCCATCGGCTGGTCGCACGAACTGTGCACGCCGCACGAGCGGCTGCTGTGGGCGCGGCTGTCCGTCTTCGCCGGATCCTTCGAACTGTCCGCTGTCGAAGTGGTGTGCGCAGGAGGTGAGTTGGCCGAAGAAGAGGTCCTGCAGTGCCTGATCGGGCTCGTCGACAAGTCCGTCGTCCAGCGCATCGGGGAGAACGGCGGCCGGTACCGGCTGCTCGACACGATCCGTGAGTACGGTGCCGAGTGGCTGGCGCAGACCGGGCAGGAGGCGGCCGCCCGGGAGCGGCACTTCTCGTACTACCGGGAACTCGGCCGACGCTACTGGGAGGAATTCCTCACGCCCGCGCAGCCCGCGCACTACCGGCTGCTGCGCGCGGAGAAGTCCGATCTGCGGGCCGCGCTCGAGTACGCGTACCAGAGCCGTGAGCTGGCGGCCCAGGGGCTGTGGCTCGCCGCGCAGCTCGGCCCCTTCTGGCGGGCGCTCGGCGCGCTCTCCGAGGGGCGCTACTGGATCGAGAAGGGGCTCGGGCTCCTCGACGAGGTGGGCGAGGAGCAGGCGTGGGGGCGGTTCATGGTCGCCCTGTTCGCGGTCTGGACCGGGGATCTGCCCGGTGCCCTCGAACTGTTCCACCGGGCGGTCGTGGTGGCCCGGGAGTCCGGCACCGACCGCGTGGAGCTGTTCTGCGAGGCCTACCTCGGCGGCCTCCACGCGCTGTGCGGGGAACCCGACGGGCTGGCGGCGCTGGAGGACGCGCGGCAGCGGATCGTGGCGCGTGGCGACGGGCTCGGCATCGCGGTCGTCCACTACGAGAGCGCGCTGCTGCTCGGAGTGCTCGGCGACACGGACCGTGCGCTGGAACTGTGCCGGGTCGGCCTCGCGTACCTGGAGGAGACCGGTGAGCGGCAACTGTTCGCGTCCACGCTCCTGGTGCACGGGCTGATCCGGTGGCTCGGCGGGGCGCGCGCGGAGGCCCTCGCGTCGCTGTGCCGGGCCCTGGAAGCCGCCGCCGAGGTCGACGAGGTGCTCATCGCCGCGATGTGCTGCCTCGGGCTCGGCTGGGCGGCCGCACACGAGAAGCGGTATGTCCGGGCCGCCTGGCTGCTCGGGTACGCGCAGAACGCGCGGCGGCTGGCTGCCGGGGACCCCATCGCCATGCTGCCGTCGCTCTTCGACGAGCAGGAGGCCGTGCGGGGCGCTGTGCAGCGGGCCCTGGGGGACGCGGAGTTCCGGCGGTGGACCGAGGTGGGGGCGCGGCTTTCCGGGGCCCGGGTGCTGGAGGCCGTGCGGGCCGGTGCCGATACGCCGGGGCCCGTGGTTCCCGCCGCGCGGGGCGTCGGGGGTGATGCGCTGACGCGGCGCGAGCGGGAGGTTGCCGCGTTGGTGGTCGAGGGGTTGTCCAACCGGGAGATCGCGGAGCGGTTGGTGATCTCGAAGCGGACCGCTGACGCGCATGTGGAGCATATTTTGGCGAAGCTGGGGGTGGGGTCCCGGACGGAGGTCGCCGACGGTTGGGGGCGGGTCGAGAGTTCGGGGGGTTGAGGGGGCGGGGGTTTGGGGTGGGGGGTGGTGAGTGCCGGTGGTCGGGTGCCGGTTGTGGGTGGCTGGTCGCGCAGTTCCCCGCGTCCCTGGCAGGGCTGGTCGTTGCCGGGGCGTCGGGAGGCGGGAGATCGGTCGCGCTCGCGTGGTGGAGCAGCCCCGCGTCCCTGGCGGGGCTGGTCGTTGCCGGGTTGCCGGGAGGCGGGAGTTCGGTCGCGCTCGCGCGGTGGAGCCGCATATGGAAACAGCCCCGCGCCCCGGGCGGCCTGCAACTGGTCCGGCTCGCGCGCCTAAGTCGTGCGACGTCACAGTCCCGCGCCCCTGAGCCGCGCATCGACGCCACTCCGCTGCCCGCCCCCCGGGCCGCAACAACGCTGCCCCCGCCCCTAGGGCCCGTCTTCAAACTCCCTCCCCCAGCCTTCGGCCGGGAGGTGCCCCCAGCCCCGCGACGCCTGGCACGCTCCCCCAGCTACCGCTGGGAGGTGCCCCCACTCGCCGCACCGGGCACAAGGCCAAGTACGTCCAGTACGAGGCCTTGCACCCGGCACTCCCCCAGCCTTCGGCCGGGGGGACCCCCAGAGCACGCACCAGACGCCGCGGGGCCGCCCTTCGGGCTGGGGGCACCTCCCAGCGTTAGCTGGGGGAGGGAGTTTGAAGACAGGCCCTAGGTATACGGACACCCCACCCCTACGCGGATATGCGTATACCTGTCTCCCGGCATACCGATGCCCCGCCCCCTCGGCCCCGCTTAGCTGTATGCGCGCCGAGCTTCGGGACGAAGTGTGTGGCGGGGTGTCGGGCAGTAATGGTCAACTCCCCACGGCTGTCGTGGCAACGGCCCTCGTTGTGGTGCCCGGAGCGCGGTGCGTCACGGTGGCTGCCCTCGTCGGCGGGGCAGCCACCCCTCGCGCAGTCCGCCGTGACCCCGCGGGCTGTCAGACCGCGGGTGCCTTCGCCCGCAGCACCGTGAGGAACTCCCGCATCCAGGCGGAGTGGTCCGGCCAGGCGCGGGCCGAGACCAGGGTGCCGTCGACGACCGTCTCCGCGTCCTGGAAGGTGGCGCCGGCCGCCTGCATGTCCGGCTCGAGCGCGGGATACGCGGTCACGCGGCGGCCCCGCAGGCCGTCGATCGCGGCGGTCAGGAGCGGGCCGTGGCAGATCTGGGCGACGGGCTTGTCGGTGTCGAAGAAGGACTTGACGATCTTGCGGAGTTCGCCGTCGCCGCGCAGGTACTCCGGTGCCCGGCCGCCCGGGATGACAAGAGCGGCGTACTGGCCCGGGTCGACCTCCGCGAAGGACAGGTCGGCCGGCCAGGTGTAGCCCGGTTTCTCCGTGTACGTATCGAAGCCGGGCTCGAAATCGTGGACCACGAAGCGCAGCTGTTTACGGTTCGGGGCCGCGATGTGGACCTCGTATCCCTCCTCGCGCAACCGTTGGTACGGGTAGAGGACCTCCAGCGACTCCGCCGCGTCGCCGGTCACGATCAGGATTTTGGGTGCCATTGGTCACACGCTCCCCTCGACGATCCGGTATCCGCCGTCGTGCCCAACGTGCCGCTGCCCAGTCCTCCTGGCAAGAGGGCGCGGTTCTGTGCAGAGTGTCAAAGTTCCGGCGCTTGTTTTGTACATATACAGCTCATGACGGGTCCCCCAGGAGGAGCGATAGCCTGGTCCCGTGATCAGCGCGATATCTCGCGGGGGCATCGTCGCCCCCTGCCCGCGCCGGGAGCACACGCGTCGCCACAGCGACCGTGCCCGGCGCGCAGCCGCTGATCGTTTCGGGCAGATGGCCAGTTCGTTGAAAATGGCGCATTTCCGTCCGCCCTTCTTCCAATCCGGCATAACGTCGAGTCAGACCGGACACCCCGCGTCGCGGCGTTATGTCGAGCGATTCATGATCGTCACGTCTACGTCACGCAATGGCGCGCGACAGGAGCCAGAGGACAATGCAGACCAAGCTGGACGAAGCCAAAGCCGAGCTGCTCGCACGGGCCGCACGGGTAGCTGAGAACAGCCCGGTAGGGGGGCACCTACCGACTGGGGCATCGGACGGGGGCCCTCCTGGCCCCCTCGACCAGGAAACCGTGCTCGCGTTCCTGCAGCGCTACTACCTGCACACCGCAGCCGAGGACCTCACGGACCGCGACCCGGTCGACATCTTCGGAGCTGCGTACTCGCACTACCGACTCGCCGAGAACCGGCCGCAGGGCACCGCGAACGTCAGGGTCCACACCCCGACCGTCGAGGAGAACGGCTGGACCTGCAGCCACTCCGTCGTCGAGGTCGTCACCGACGACATGCCCTTCCTCGTGGACTCCGTCACCAACGAGCTGTCCCGGCAGGGCCGCGGCATCCACGTCGTCATCCACCCGCAGGTCGTCGTCCGCCGCGACGTCACGGGCAAGCTCCAGGAAGTACTGCCGGCCGGCAGCACCGCCGAGGGCCACGACGTGCTCACCGAGTCGTGGATCCACGTCGAGACGGACCGCGAGACCGACCGCGCCGACCTCAAGCAGATCACCTCCGACCTGTTGCGCGTCCTGTCCGACGTGCGCGAGTGCGTCGAGGACTGGGAGAAGATGCGCGACGCGTCGCTGCGCATCGCCGACGAGCTGCCGCGCGAGCCCACCGCGGGCGACCTGGACGCGCAGGAGGTCGACGAGGCGCGTGAGCTGCTCCGCTGGCTGTCCTCCGACCACTTCACGTTCCTGGGCTTTCGCGAGTACGACCTCACCGACGACGACTCGCTCGCCGCCGTGCCCGGCACCGGTCTCGGCATCCTGCGCGCCGACCCGCAGCACGAGGGCGACGACCACCACCCGGTCTCGCCGTCCTTCAACCGGCTGCCGGACGACGCCCGCGCCAAGGCCCGCGAGCACCGCCTCCTCGTACTGACCAAGGCCAACAGCCGCTCCACCGTGCACCGGCCCAGCTACCTCGACTACGTAGGCGTGAAGAAGTTCGACGCCGAGGGCAATGTCGTCGGTGAGCGCCGCTTCCTCGGGCTCTTCTCCTCCGCCGCGTACACCGAGTCGGTGCGCCGCGTCCCCGTCATCCGCCGCAAGGTCGCCGAGGTCCTCAAGGGCGCCGGCTTCTCGCCCGCCAGCCACGACGGCCGCGACCTGATGCAGATCATGGAGACGTACCCGCGCGACGAGCTGTTCCAGACCCCGGCCGACGAGCTGCGGGCCATCGTTACGTCCGTGCTGTACCTCCAGGAGCGCCGCCGGCTCCGCCTCTACCTGCGCAAGGACGAGTACGGGCGCTACTACTCGGCCCTCGTCTACCTGCCGCGCGACCGCTACACCACGGGCGTGCGGCTGCGGATCATCGACATCCTCAAGGAGGAACTCGGCGGCAACAGCGTCGACTTCACCGCGTGGAACACCGAGTCGATCCTCTCCCGGCTGCACTTCGTCGTCCGGGTCCCGCCCGGCACCGAGCTGCCGCAGCTCTCCGACGCCGACAAGGACCGCATCGAGGCCCGGCTCGTCGAGGCCGCCCGGTCCTGGGCCGACGGCTTCGGCGAGGCGCTGAACGCCGAGTGCGGCGAGGAGCGCGCCGCCGAGCTGCTGCGCCGCTACGGGGGCTCGTTCCCCGAGGGCTACAAGGCCGACCACTCGCCGCGCGCGGCCGTCGCCGACCTGGTCCACCTGGAGCAGCTCAAGCACGGCGGCAAGGACTTCGCGCTCTCCCTGTACGAGCCGGTGGGCGCGGCCCCCGGCGAGCGCCGCTTCAAGATCTACCGGACCGGTGCGCCCGTCTCGCTCTCCGCCGTCCTGCCGGTGCTCCAGCGCCTGGGCGTCGAGGTCACCGACGAGCGCCCGTACGAACTGCGCTGCAGCGACCGTACGACCGCGTGGATCTACGACTTCGGCCTGCGCCTGCCCAAGCCGGCCAACGGCGGCGGGGACGACCTCGGCGCCGACGGCCGCGAGCGGTTCCAGGAGGCCTTCGCCGCCACCTGGATGGGGCTCGCCGAGAACGACGGCTTCAACTCCCTCGTCCTCGGCGCCGGGCTGACCTGGCGGCAGGCGATGGTGCTGCGCGCGTACGCCAAGTACCTGCGCCAGGCGGGCTCCACGTTCAGCCAGGACTACATGGAGGACACCCTCCGCACGAACGTCCACACCACCCGGCTGCTCGTATCCCTCTTCGAGGCGCGGATGTCGCCGGAGCGGCAGCGCGCCGGGACCGAGCTGATCGACGGGCTGCTCGAAGAGGTCGACGGCGCCCTCGACCAGGTGGCCTCGCTCGACGAGGACCGCATCCTGCGGTCCTTCCTCACCGTCATCAAGGCGACGCTGCGGACCAACTTCTTCCAGGAGGCGGGCGGCGGTGAGCCGCACGCGTACGTCTCCATGAAGTTCGACCCGCAGGCCATCCCGGACCTGCCCGCGCCGCGGCCCGCGTACGAGATCTGGGTGTACTCGCCCCGCGTCGAGGGTGTGCACCTGCGCTTCGGCAAGGTCGCGCGCGGCGGCCTGCGCTGGTCCGACCGGCGTGAGGACTTCCGTACCGAGATCCTCGGCCTGGTCAAGGCGCAGATGGTGAAGAACACCGTCATCGTGCCGGTCGGCGCGAAGGGCGGCTTCGTCGCCAAGCAGCTGCCCGACCCGAGCGTGGACCGGGACGCGTGGATGGCCGAGGGCATCCGCAGCTACAAGACGTTCATCTCGGCGCTGCTCGACATCACCGACAACCTGGTGGCCGGCGAGGTCGTGCCGCCCAACGACGTCGTGCGGCACGACGAGGACGACACGTACCTCGTGGTGGCGGCCGACAAGGGCACGGCGACGTTCTCCGACATCGCCAACGAGGTCGCGGGCAGCTACAACTTCTGGCTCGGCGACGCCTTCGCCTCCGGCGGCTCCGCCGGGTACGACCACAAGGCCATGGGCATCACCGCGCGCGGCGCCTGGGAGTCCGTCGAGCGGCACTTCCGGGAGCTGGGCGTCGACACCCAGTCCGAGGACTTCACGGTCGTCGGCGTGGGCGACATGAGCGGTGACGTCTTCGGCAACGGGATGCTGCTCAGCGAGCACATCCGGCTCGTCGCGGCCTTCGACCACCGGCACATCTTCATCGACCCGAAGCCGGTCGCGGAGACCTCGTACGCCGAGCGCCGCCGGATGTTCGAGCTGCCGCGCTCGTCGTGGGCCGACTACAACAAGGAACTGATCTCCACGGGCGGCGGCATCTTCCCGCGCTCCGCCAAGGCGATCCAGCTCAACAACCACATCCGCACGGCCCTCGGCATCGAGTCCCGCCAGGCGAAGATGACCCCGGCCGAGCTGATGAAGGCCATCCTCCAGGCCCCGGTCGACCTGCTGTGGAACGGCGGCATCGGCACGTACGTGAAGTCCTCGGCGGAGTCGAACGCGGACGTCGGCGACAAGGCCAACGACGCGATCCGGGTCGACGGTCACGCCGTGCGGGCCCAGGTCATCGGCGAGGGTGGCAACCTCGGAGCGACCCAGCTGGGCCGCATCGAGTTCGCCCGCACCGGCGGCAGGGTCAACACCGACGCGATCGACAACAGCGCCGGCGTGAACACCTCCGACGTCGAGGTCAACATCAAGATCCTGCTCAACGGCCTTGTCGCGGAAGGGGACTTGACGGTCAAGCAGCGCAACAAGCTGCTCGCCGCGATGACCGACGAGGTCGGGCACCTCGTGCTGCGCAACAACTACGCGCAGAACGTGGCGCTCGCCAACGCCGAAGCCCAGTCGCCGTCCCTGCTCCACGCCCACCAGCGATTCATGCGCAGGCTCGGCAAGCAGGGCCACCTCGACCGGTCCCTGGAGTTCCTGCCCGCCGACCGGCAGATCAAGGAACTGCTCAACTCCGGGCGCGGGCTGAGCCAGCCGGAGCTGGCCGTCCTCCTCGCGTACACGAAGATCACGGCCGCGGAAGAGCTCATCCACACGAGCCTGCCCGACGACGACTACCTGCGCCGCCTGCTGCACGCCTACTTCCCGCAGCCGCTGCGCGAGAAGTACGGCGAAGCGATCGACGGGCACGCGCTGCGCCGCGAGATCATCACGACGGTTCTCGTCAACGACACGGTGAACACCGGCGGTTCGACGTTCCTGCACCGGCTCCGCGAGGAGACCGGGGCGTCCCTCGAAGAGATCGTGCGGGCGCAGCTCGCGGCCCGCGAGATCTTCGGGCTCAGCGAGGTGTGGGACGCGGTGGAGGCGCTCGACAACGTCGTCGCCGCCGATGTCCAGACCCGGATCAGGCTGCACTCGCGCCGGCTCGTCGAGCGTGGCACGCGGTGGCTGCTCAACAACCGGCCGCAGCCGCTGCAGCTGGCCGAGACGATCTCCGCGTTCAAGGACGGCGTCACCGAGGTGTGGGCCGCCATGCCGAAGATGCTCAAGGGCTCGGACGTCGAGTGGTACCAGTCGATCTCCGACGAGCTGACCGGCGCGGGTGTGCCGGAGGAGCTGGCCGGGCGGGTCGCCGGGTTCTCGTCCGCGTTCCCGACGCTCGACATCGTGCAGATCGCCGACCGTATGGGCAAGGACGCGCTGGACGTCGCCGAGGTGTACTACGACCTCGCCGACCGGCTCAACATCACCCAGCTCATGGACCGCATCATCGAGCTGCCGCGGGCCGACCGCTGGCAGTCGATGGCCCGCGCCTCGATCCGTGAGGACCTGTACGCGGCGCACGCCGCCCTGACGGCCGACGTGCTGGCCGCGGGGAACGGGACGTCCACGCCGGAACAGCGGTTCAAGGCGTGGGAGGAGAAGAACGCGCCGATCCTGGGCCGGGCGCGCACCACCCTGGAGGAGATCCAGGGCTCGGACGCCTTCGACCTGGCGAACCTGTCGGTGGCGATGCGGACGATGCGCACGCTGCTGCGCGTGCACACGTAGGGGTTCCGTGAAGTAGGGGCTACGTGAAGGGGCGCCCCGGGCCGGTCAAGTACCGGGCCGGGGCGCCCCCGTCTCCGTTCCGATTCCGACGTCCGACCCGGCGGGGGAACTCGACATTCAGCGATAAACAGGGCATTACGTCTAATGTAGAACTGATTGTCTGACAGATCAGGGAGAGCCGATGCCGTCGATGCCCTCGAAGCCGTCCGGTCCTGACGCGCAACCGTCGAGCCGTGCGGTCGCACTGCCCGCCGACTGGGCCGCGACGCCGCTGACCGTCGTCATGCCGACGTACAACGAAGCGGGAAACCTGCCCGGGATGGCCGAGGCGCTGATGGCGCTGGACCTGCCGGGCCTGCGCCTCCTCGTCGTCGACGACTCCAGCCCCGACGGGACGGGCGAGATCGCCGAGGAACACGTCCGCCGGTTCGGCCCCGAGCGGATGGCCGTCCTGCACCGGGCGGGCAAGGAGGGCCTCGGGCGCGCGTACGCCGCGGGCATGGGGCAGGCCGTCGCCGACGGCGCGCACTTCGTCCTGCAGATGGACGCCGACGGCAGCCACCCCGCCGCGAAGGTCCCCGACATGCTGGGAGTCGCCCTCGCGACCGGCGCCGGCGTCACCATGGGCAGCCGCTACGTCCAGGGCGGCACCCTCTCCGAGGCCTGGGGAGCGCACCGCCGCCTGCTGTCCCGCTGGGCGAACGCGTACGCGGGCACCATCCTCGGCACCCGGGTCCGCGACATCACCGGCGGCTTCAACCTGTGGCGCGAGGACACGCTGCGCGCCATCGACCTGGCCTCCGTGGACAGCGCGGGCTACAGCTTCCAGGTCGAGATGAAGTACCGGGCGCTGCGCCGCGGTTACACCGTGATGGAAGTGCCCATCCACTTCGAGGACCGCACGGTCGGCGAGTCCAAGATGAGCCTGATGGTGCAGCTGGAGTCCGTCGCCATGCCATGGAAGCTGCGCGCGAGGTCGCGCCGGTGACCACGACGTCCTACGCGCCGCCGCGCCCCGCCGGCGTGCGGCTGCGCCGCCTCTCCTTCGAGGTCGTGAAGTTCGGCGTGGTCGGCGGCAGCGGTGTCGTCGTGAACCTGCTCGTCTTCAACTGCCTCCTGCACGGCCTGGGTTCGACCCCGATGGCGGCCACGGTGGCGGCGAGCTGCGTGGCGATGGCCACGAACTACCTCGGGTTCCGTTTCTACGCCTACCGGGACCGCGCGGCCCGCACCCGCCGTCAGATCGCCCTCTTCTTCGTCTTCAGCGGGATCGGCGTGGCGATGGAGAGCCTGCTCTTCTACGCGGGCTACCACGGCGCGGGCCTGACCGGGCCGCTCGCCTCGAACATCGCGAAGGCCCTCTCGATCCTGCTCGCCTCCGCGTTCCGCTTCCTCGTCTACCGGACGTGGGTCTTCCAGCACCATGCGCGCCGCCGCTAGCTGGACGGCGCGGGCCGCCGCTCTGCTGCTCCTCGTCCTCCTGCTCGCGGTCGTCGTACGCCTGCCGTGGGCCGGCGACCTCGGCATCCACGCCGCCACGATCGAGCGCCTGCGCCGCGACCTGCTCGACCCGGGCGATCCGCTGGTCGCGGCCGACGCCCCGAGCCCGTACTACACGCCCTGGACACTGCTGCTCGGCTGCGTCGCGAAGGTCACCGGGCTCGGTGTCTTCGTGGTGCTGCGGATCGCGGCGCTGGTGTCGCTGGCGGTGCTGGTCACGGGGGTGTGGTCGTTCGTCGGTACGTTCTTGGAGAGTGCGGCCCAGGAGGGCGCGGCCCAGGAGGGCGCGGCCCGGGAGAGTGCGGCCGGGCGGTGGCGGCGGAGCGCCGTGGTCGCCCTGGTGCTGCTCTCGCTGGTGCTGCTGTGGGGCACGGTCCTGTTCCGCTGGAGCGGCTTCCTGGGCCTCGACTCCCTTGCCCTGACGGTCTCCTACCCCAGTTCGTTCGCGCTCGGCGCTTCCTTCTGGCTGTGGGCGCTGCTGCGCCGGGCCACGGCCTGGGCGCACTTCCTGGGGGCGGGCATCCTGTGGGCGGTGATCCTGCTCAGCCACCAGTTCACCGGGGTGGTCGCCTCGCTCGGAGCGGCGGCGATGGTGCTCGGGGCGCGGCCGTGGCCCGGGAAGGCGGCATGGGTGCGGCTCGGCGCCGGGCTCGTGCTGGGCGTGGCGCTGCTGGCTGTCTGGCCGTACTACTCCTTCTTCGATCTGTTCGGCATCGGCGGCCTGGAGGAGATCCACCGCTCGCTGTACCGGGACCTGCCCGGCCGGTGCTGGCTGGTGGCGCTCGTCGGCGGCGCGGCGCTCGTGCTCCGATGGTGGCGTGACCGGCGCGATCCGCTGGTCCTGTTCTGCCTGTTCGGGGCCGTGCTGTTCGCGGCGGGCGGGCTGAGCGGGCACTGGTCATGGGGCCGGGTGCTGCCCGCGGTGCTGGTCCCCGCGCAGGTCGCGGCGGGCCTGGAGGTGTTCTGCGCGCCGCGCCGCGCGGTGCGGGCCGGGTTCGGCTGGGTCGTCGCCGCGGCGCTGGTCCTCGGCGCGTGGACCCAGTCGGGGGTGCTGGGCTACGTCCTGCCGCGCTCGGTCCTGCCGTCCGCGATCGCCGCCAAGTACCGGGAGCCCTGGGCCGGTTACCACTGGATCACGCCGTGGGTGAAGTACGGGGACGTGGTGCTGGCCAAGAAGTTGCCGGCCCGGCAGATCCCGGCCTACGGGGCATACACGGTGGCGCCCGGGTACCCGGATTTCTTCCTGGGGGACGAGAAGGCGCGGCTCGCGGCGGTGCGCACGTATTTCGCGGCGGGCACGTCGCGGAACCGGCGGACGGACGTACTGCGGCGGTACGGGGTGCGCTGGGTCGTGGCGTATCGCGGCGACGGCGGGCTGCCGTTGGAGCGGGTCGCCGTGGGCCCGCGCGGGCAGATCCTGTACCGGGTGTGGAGCTAGCCCGCGTCAGCGCGCGAACTTCTTGATGGCCGCCTCCGTGACCGGGGTGAAGAAGTTGACGAGGTTGCCGTCGGGGTCGCGGAACAGCAGCGACCGGTTGCCCCAGGGCATCGTGGTGGGCTCGGCGACGAACTCGGTGACGTACTCGGAGTCGGCCAGGTCCCGGTGGACGCGGTCCACGTCGTCGACGAGGAACTCGGTGATCACGCTGTGGTTCTCCGCCGGACGGGCGGAGCCAGGGGCGAACAGCGGGACGGTGCGGGTGCTCGCGATCGCGAGCGTGGCGGCCGGGGTGCTGAGCTCGGCGAAGTCCTCGGTGGCCCAGGCCGCCCGCACCCCGGTGGCGCGCTCGTAGAACCCGACGAGGCGGGCGACGTCGCCGGTGATGATGCGGATCGAGACGAAGTTCATGGGGATCTCCTGTGGTGCTGAAGCTGCTGTTCTTGCTGTTCCTGCTGCTCTGGCCGGCGTTGCTGCCGTGCCGGTGTCGCTGTGCTCGCAGCCTAGGAGAAATAGAGGACAGAATCGGTCCGGTATCGGCGCTAGGCTCTGAAACATGCCTCGCCCCGCCGCTCGCGTACTGACACTTCTGGAACTGCTGCAGTCGGGCGGCACCCGCACGGTCGCCGAGCTGGCCGAGCGGCTCGGCGTCGAGGGCCGCACCGTGCGCCGCTATGTGGGCCAGCTGATCGACCTCGACGTGCCCGTGGAGTCGGTGCGCGGCCGCTACGGCGGGTACCGGCTCGCTCCCGGGTACCGCCTGCCGCCGCTCATGCTCAGCGACGACGAGGCGCTGGTCGTGCTGCTCGGCCTGATCGCGGGGCGCAGGACCGGGCTGATGACGGCGGGGCACACCGCGAGCGAGACGGCATCGGCCAAGATCCGGCGGGTGCTGCCCCGACACGTCGCCCACCGGCTCGACACGCTGCTGGAATCCCTCGCCTTCACGGACCGGCCGGGGGAGTTCGCCGCCCCGGACGCCGGAGTCCTGCTCACCGTCGCCGACGCGGTGCGCCACCACCGCCCGGTCTCGATGCGCTACACCGACGGCGGGGGACGGCGCAGCGAACGCACGCTGCACGCCTACGGGATCGTCGCCCACTCGGGGCGGTGGTACGTCACGGGCCACGACGGCCACAGCGGCGAGGAGCGGACCTTCCGGCTCGACCGCATCACGGACGCGCGGGCCCTGCCCGGCTCGTTCGAACCGCCCGAGGGCGCGGGATCGGCGGAGCGCCTGCTGACGGGGTTCGCCACGGCCGAGTACCGGCACGAGGTGACCCTGCGCGTCCAGGGGACGGAGGAGCAGATCCGCGCCCACCTGCCCGCGAGCGTCGCGATCCTGGAGGAAAACGGTCCGCGGGACGGGCGTGAGGGCTGGCTGAACGTCCGGCTGCGGGCGGAGCGCCTCGACTGGCTGCCACCGGTGCTGGCCGCGCTCGACCGGCCGTTCGTCATCGAAGGCCCCGACGAACTGCGGTCCCTCGTCGGGGAGTTCGCAAAGCGCCTCGCGTCCTACGCGCGGGCCAGCCGCACCGCCTGACGCACCTTGCGGGCCAGCGACGTGCCTGCCACCCGGCGCGCGACGGGCTGCACCAGCCTGGCCGTAAGACCCACCGGTTCCCACCGCACCTGCAACCGCCCGGCGCCCCGCCCCTCCGGCTCCACGGTCACCCGGTGATGGTCGAAACGGGACGTGAACGCGGGGAAGTCCAGCGGGGCGAGCAGCAGCCCGGTGTTGCGCAGGCCCCCGGCGGCCTGGAGCTGCAGCAGCGGATGACGGATCCCGGCGAAGCCCTGCGCCGGCAACACGGCGGCGGCCAGGTCGAGGAGGACCCGCCCCTCGAAGACCCCGGGGCGTACCGGATCGAGCCGGAACCGGACGGTCAGCCGTTTCCGGCCGGGGGAGATGACCAGCGACGCGACCTGAGGGCCGACCGGCAGGCGAAGCCCGGGGTCGTACGTCCGCACCCGCAGCCGCACGGACGCGGGCCCCGGGCCCCTTTCGAGCCGCACGATCTCGTGCCGGAACTGGGCCCGGGGGAAGGGCAGTGTCTCCAACGCGAGGTCGGACAGGCACAGTTCACGCAGCCCGGCCTCGGTCGAGGGGACCTCGGTGCCCCAGTAGACGACTCCGGCCGGGTCCGCGACGGTGGCCCGCGGGGCGATTCCGTGGCCGAGCCCGCGCGCCGCGATCCGCGCGTCGTCGAGGCGGTCGTCGCGCACCAGCTGCAGCACGACCCGCTCGGCGCGCGGCAGCTGCGCGTACGCCCCGGTGGTGAGCCGCGCCAGATACGGGTTGACGAGGTCGGCGAACCCGGTCAGCCACGCGTCGTCCCGGTAGGGCAGGTCGCCCGCGTACATCCGGAAGTCGTGCTTGAGGAACTTGTAGTCCTTGGCCTCGCGCAGTGCCGGGCTGTAGCCGCCCCGCGTCAGGAAGTCGTCGATGAGTTCCTGTACGTGGATGCGGTCGCCGACGTTGCTCAGCTTGTGCCGCTGGTTGGAGATGGAGGCCGCTGACTCCGCGGCGTAGGGCTCGATGTACCAGCGGTAGACCCGCTCCGGGACGATCGTGAAGGCCTTGGCCAGGCAGTAGGCCTGCGCGGAGAAGAGCTGGTCCTCGTAGTGGATGCCCTCGGGGAAGCGCAGGTCATGGCGGTCCAGGAAGGCGCGGGCGTACATCTTGCTGGTCGACAGGTGCTCGAAGAACAGGCCGGGTTCGGCCTCGATGCCGTTCACCGTGCGGCGCTCGGCGACCAGGTGCGGCATCCAGACGGAGGTGCGGCCGGTGTCGACGCGGATCCGCTCGACCGCGCCCATCGCGAAGTCGATGTCGGGCCGTTCACGGTGCGCGGCGAGCAGCAACTCGACAGCTCGCGGCGGGAGTTCGTCGTCGCTGTCGAGGAACATCAGATACGGCGCGCGGGCGATGTCGATGGCCCGGTTGCGTGGGGCGCTGCAGCCGCCGGAGTTCTCCGGGAGGCGCAGATAGGTGATGCGGGAGTCACCCGCGGCCAACTCCCTGGCTACGGCCGGGGTGTTGTCGGTGGAGTGGTCGTCGCTGATGACGATCTCGATGTTCGCGTGCGTCTGCGCCAGGAGCGAGGCGACGGCGCGCGGGAGGCGCTCCGCGTCGTTGAAGACGATGACCGTGACGGTGACGTCCGGGGTGAGTGCCATCAGCGGGTCGCCTCCTCGGGCGTGGGGGCGGGGGTGCGGGCTTCGACCGGCACGACCGGCGGCAGTGCCTCCTCGGGTTCGCCGAGGAAGACACGGCGCACGACGCGCTCGGCGGCGTGCCCGTCGTCGAACTCGCAGAAGCGGCGCCGGAAGTGGGCGCGGGCCTCGGCGGAGGCCTCGTCGCGCCACGCGTCGGACGTGAGGAGTTCCGTCAACTCCCCTTCGGTGCGCGCGACATGACCCGGCGGCTCCGCCATCAGGTCGAAGTAGACGCCGCGGGTCTTCGCGTACGTGTCCCAGTCGTCGGCGTAGCTGATGATCGGGCGGTCCAGGTTGGCGTAGTCGAACATGATCGACGAGTAGTCCGTGATCAGCGCGTCCGAGGCCAGGGCCAGCTCCTCCACCGGGTCGTACGCGGAGACGTCGATGACATGGCCGCTGCGGCGCAGGGTGGCGAGCGGGGAGGCCGTGCCGCCGTAGAAGTAGTGGCCGCGGACCAGGAGGACCGTGTCGTCGCCGAGGCGTTCGGAGAGCGCGGCGAGGTCAAGGCGCGGGGTCCAGCTCGCCTCGTAGTCCCGGTGGGTCGGCGCGTAGAGGATCGCCCGTCTGCCGGGGGCGATGCCGAGGCGGTCGCGGATCGCGCGGATGTCGGCGGCGCCCGCGCTGTAGTAGACGTCGTTGCGCGGGTAGCCGTGGTCGAGGGAGACGTAGCGCGAGGGGTAGGCGTGCTCCCACATGCGGGTGGAGTGGCCGTTGGCGCTGACGCTGTAGTCCCATTTGTCGACGCGGGAGAGCAGCGCGTCGAAGTCGAGGCCCTTGGACGCCGTCGGGTAGTCGCGCTGGTCGAGGCCCATCTTCTTCAGCGGTGTGCCGTGGTGCGTCTGCAGGTGTACCGCGTCCGGACGCTTGACCACCGCGTTCGGGAAGTTGACGTTGTTGACGAGGTACTTGGCGCGGGCCAGCACCTCCCAGTAGCGGCGCGTGCCGGGCACGACGTGGTCCGTGCCGGGCGGCAGCAGCGGCTCCGCGGCCTTCGAGACGACCCACACGGGGTGGATGTGCGGCGCGAGTTCGGCGAGCTTCGCCGATATCGCCCCGGGGTTGCAGGCCACACCGCGATCCCAATAGGCGGAGAACACAGCCGAGTTGGGGTCGACGGGCCCGCGCAGCACCTTCTGGTAGTGCAGGTCCCGTACCTTGACGCCGAACTTCTTCTTGCCGGTGCGCACCGCCTTCTTCAGGTCGCGCCGCTTGTGGTTCGCGCTCTGGAACGCGCGGTACTTCGTGTACGCGTCCTCTTCGAGGAGGCGCCGCCGGATGCCCTCCAGGCCCGCGGGCCGCCGGTACCCCTCCGGCTGCCAGCGCACGGCCGCCGCGGACGCCCGGTGGAAGAACTCCCGCGCCACCTCCTCCGGCATCGTCTGGCGGGCCACGATCCGCATCGACTCCGTGGCCATCAGGTCGTACAGGACGGCGCGCGGCCGGACCGGGGTGTCCAGCCGTTGCATGATCCGCTGCAGGTTCTCGTACGCCCCGACGATCCCGTACCGCTGCTCGGCCGTCACAGCCGGCAGGCTCTCGGTCCGCAACTGCCGTACGTCGACGATCGCTTGCTCCAGGCAGGCGATCCGCTCGGCCAGGATCAGGGAGGCGCGGGAGGCGAAGATCTCGGCGGACGCCTCCTCGGCGTCGGCCAGTTCGGCGCGGTGCTCCTGCCAGAACGCGGCGCGCAGGACGCGATTGGCGAGCAGCGGCGCCACGCGCAGCAGGTGGGGGGCGTCGGCGAGGGGCAGGTCGCGGCGCCCCACGCGGGCCAGGCGCCCGGCGTCGCAGCCGTTCCCGCCGGTCGTGCGCCAGGTCGAGCGGACGTGGTCCGCGACGACGACATCCACCTGTCCCGCCGCGTCCTCCACCTCGGCCAGCCGGTCGAGCAGCGCCCGCGGCGCGCCTGTCGGCACCCGGTCCTTCGCGTGCACGAACCAGAGCCAGGTGCCGGCCGCCCGCTCGGCGCCCGCGGCGCGCGCGGCGGAGTCGGAGGTGTCGCCCGGCAACGGTATGACGGTGCCGCCGTGCCGGGCCGCGACGGAGTGCGCGGTCTCGCCGACGGCGGCCGTCAACAGCTCGGTGCCGGGCGGGAGTTGACCGGCGATGCTGTCCAGGCAGGCACCCAGCAGGCCCTGCACGTCGCGGCCGTACACGATGACACTCAGCCGGGTCCTGGCCATGACCTGCACGCGGGCTCCTTATCCTCTTCTGTTCACCGTCCAGCGCACCATATTTGCACTAAACGGACAAAAGGGTAAGTTCACTGCGCCATTGGTGGACCGTGTAGTGGGCCTCAGGAGGGAAGAGGTGCTTTGGGGCGTTTAGGTTGCGTCTTGGCCGGATTCGTGAACGCCTCGTACTCCTTGAGGACATCCTCCGTCGGCCCGTCCATCCGCAGCTCGCCACGCTCCAGCCACAGCACCCGGTCGCACGTGTCGCGGATCGACTTGTTGCTGTGGCTGACCAGGAAGACGGTGCCCGCGTGCTTGCGCAGCTCGCGGATCCGCTGCTCGGAGCGCTTCTGGAAGGAGCGGTCGCCGGTGGCGAGGGCCTCGTCGATCAGCAGCACGTCGTGGTCCTTGGCGGCCGCGATGGAGAACCGGAGCCGGGCGGCCATGCCGGACGAGTACGTGCGCATCGGCAGCGTGATGAAGTCGCCCTTCTCGTTGATGCCCGAGAAGTCGACGATCTCGTCGTAGCGGTCGCGGACCTGTTCGCGGCTCATCCCCATGGCGAGCCCGCCGAGCCGTACGTTGCGCTCGCCCGTCAGATCGTTCATCAGGGCGGCGTTCACGCCGAGCAGCGAGGGCTGCCCGTCGGTGAAGATGCGCCCGTTCTCCACGGGCAGCAGGCCGGCCACGGCCTTCAGCAGGGTCGACTTGCCGGACCCGTTCGTGCCGATGAGCCCGATGGCCTCGCCGCGGTAGGCGGTGAACGAGACGTTCCGTACGGCATGCACCGTGCGTACGCCGGACCGCTTCTCGGCCCTCTTCTTCCCGCCCAGCATCCGGTTGAGGGCGGCGGTGGCGGTGCCCCGGCCCGCGCCCGTGCCGTTGACGCGGTAGACGATGTCGACGCCGTCGACGATGACGGTGGGAACGGTCCCGTCCCGGTCCTTCATGAGGTCAGCCACGGCCGTACGTCTCCTCTGCCTTCCAGAAGTAGATGAACCCGCCGACGCCGACGAGGAGTGCCCAGCCCAGGGCCAGGGGCCACACGTGCGGCGGCAGCTGGCCCGCGGTGTAGCTGTCGATCAGCGCGAAGCGCATCAGGTCGATGTAGACGGCGGCCGGGTTGGCCCGCAGCAGCACGATCACGATGTGCGGCAGGTCCTTGTCGCCGATCAGGTGGTTCAGGCTCCACATCACGCCGGACAGGTACATCCACGTACGCAGCAGGAACGGCATGAGCTGCGCGATGTCCGGGGTGTGGGCGCCGATCCTGGCCGTGATCAGAGCGAGCCCGGTGTTGAAGGCGAACTGCAGCAGAAGCGCCGGGATCACCAGGAGCCAGGACGCCGACGGCGGGACGCCGAAGCAGAGCAGGATCACCACGAGCGCGCACATCGAGAACAGCAGCTGCTGGAGCTGCTGCAGGCAGAACGAGATGGGGAGCGAGGCGCGCGGGAAGTGCAGCGCCCGCACGAGCCCGAGGCTGCCGGAGATCGCCCGCGTGCCCGCCATCACCGACGACTGCGTGAACGTCCACACGAAGACGCCCGTGACCAGGAACGGAACGAAGTCCGGCACGCCCCTGCTGGTGCCCATGAGCACGCCGAAGATGAAGTAGTAGACCGCCGCGTTCAGCAACGGCGTGGCCACCTGCCAGACCTGCCCGAGCTTCGCCTGGCTGTACTGCGAGGTCAGCTTGGCGGTCGAGAAGGCGGTGATGAAGTGCCGCCGCTGCCACAACTGGCTCACGTACGTGCCCAGGGAGGGGCGGGCACCGCTGACGGTCAGCCCGTACCGGGCCGCGAGGACCGCGGGGTCCGTCACGTCGGGGGTGGGGACCGGTGTGGGAGGCGTGTCCAGGACCTGACTCACATCCGCTGCTTTCACTCGGGGGAGGGGACTGCTCGGGATCGCGCTTCGCGCAACGGAGGCCTGCTGTTTGCCTGCCGTTTACGTCGGGACGGGCCCGTATCGTCGTGACGTGAGAGTAGGCCCGTTCCACGTCGCAACGCAACCGTTTCGTCGTTACGGAACTATGCTGGCCGGATGACGACCAACGCCGACTCCTCCAAGCCGACGCGTCGCCGGGCCCCGGCCGGAGCCGCCGTCCTCCGCGAGGACGTGACCGACGCCATCCGCACCGCCGTCTTCGAGGAACTCGCCGCCGTCGGCTACGCCCGGATGTCCATCGAGGGCATCGCGCGCCGCGCGGGCGTCGGCAAGACGGCGGTCTACCGCCGCTGGCGCTCGAAGCTCCACCTCGTCCTCGACCTGGTCTCCGCCATAGCGGTACAGGGCCTGCCCGCCCCCGACACCGGCTCCCTCCAGGAGGACCTGCTGCTCCTGTACCGGGTGACGTCCCGGGCCCTGAAGCACCCGGTGGCCGGCCAGATCATCCCCGACCTCCAGGCGGAGGCGGCCCGCAACCCGGACATCGCCGACGCCATGCAGAAGGCCCTGCGGGAGGGCCAGCACGGGGTGGCGAACGGCATCGTGCGGGCGGCCGTGGCGCGCGGAGACCTGCGCGACGGGCTCGACGAGGAACTCGCGCTCGACCTGATCTCCGGCCCGCTGTACTGGCGCGCGATCGTCGTGCGGACCCAAGAGCTGCCGAAGGGCCACCTGAAGCGACTGGCGACGGCCACGGCGGCGGCGCTCAAAACGCTGTAGCGCCCCGGTCCGCAACCGGTGCCCGGGTCACTGGGCCGGCGCCGCACCCGAGTGGTCCCTGGGCCGACAGCCGACGGCGCCGCACCCGAAATGCCAGACGCTCCACCGGACGGCACTCGAAATGCCAGACGCCCCACCGGTCCGCACACGCAATGCGACGGGAGGGGACGTGTCGGGGTGCCCCCGCAGGACACCGCGGGAACTCAGCGCCGGATGACCGCCCATGGCGCAATCAGGGTTGGAGACCGATCCGGCCGAGGAGGTACCCCGACACGGCCCCGCCCCACCCACTCGACAGGGCGCAACGGCCCGGCAACGCCCGAAAACCCCGCGACCCACCCCACCCTCCACCGCTACCGTCCTCCCATGGTCAACGGAGACTCGGCCCCCGAACCCGCCCCCGACCCCGACGGCTACTTCCCGGAACGGATCGCGGCGACGTACGACCAGTCGTCCGCCCGGATGTTCACCCCCGAAGTCCTCGACCCCACGGTCGACTTCCTCGCCCAACTCGCGGACACCGGACCCGCGTTGGAGTTCGGCATCGGCACGGGACGGATCGCCCTCCCGCTCGCCGAGCGCGGCATCCGCGTACACGGCATCGACCTGTCCAGGGCGATGGCCGCCCGGCTGCACGCCAAGCCGGGCGGAGACCAGATCCCCGTCCACATCGGAGACTTCGCGAACACCACGGCCGGCGGCGCGACCTTCTCCCTCGCCTACCTGGTCTTCAACACCATCATGAATCTGACCTCGCAGGACGCGCAGGTCGACTGCTTCCGGAACGCCGCGACCCACCTCGCCCCCGGCGGCTGCTTCGTCATCGAGACCGGCGTACCGGACCTGCGCCGACTGCCGCCGGGGCAGGAGGCCGTGCCGTTCCACGTGAGCGGGACGAAGTGGGCGTTCGACCGGTACGACGTGGCGACGCAGGCCATGAGCTCGAACTACGTCGAGGTGGACCCGGCGACCGGCCGGGGCTCGTACTGGACCATCCCCTTCCGGTACGTCTGGCCCGCCGAACTCGACCTGATGGCACGGCTCGCCGGGCTGCGCCTGCGCGAACGATGGAGCGGGTGGAACCGCGAGCCCTTCACGAGCGAAAGCGGAGCGCACGTGTCCGTATGGGAGAAGCCCGGCTGACCCGCCCGTACGTCCCGGGTCAGCCGAACTGGCCGGGCTGGTAGTCGCCGCCGGCCATCCGGTTGATGACGCCCATGCGGTTCGAGGCGTTGATGAGGGAGATGAAGAGGAGCAGGGCGGAGAGCTGCTCCTCGTCGTAATGCTTGGCGGCGTTCGCCCAGACCTCGTCCGGGACGCCCCCCGCGGCGTCGGCGATGCGCGTGCCCTGCTCCGTCAGTTCGAGGGCGGCGCGCTCGGCGTCGGTGTACACGGTGGCTTCGCGCCAGGCCGCGACCAGATTGACGCGGACCGCGCTCTCTCCGGCGTGCGCGAGATCCTTGCTGTGGGCGTCGGTGCAGTAGCCGCAGCCGTTGATCTGGCTGGCCCGGAGCATCACCAGATCCTGGGTCGCCTTCGGCAGCCGAGAGCCGTCGATGAGCGCCCGGCTGGCCGAGGCGAAGTGCTTCAGGGCTTTGGCCACGACGGGGCTGCTGCCGAAGAGATCAAGTCGGGGTGCGTGGGATTCCATGATGTGGTCCTCACTCGTGTTGTTGGCATGGACGAACACGAGATGCCGGTGGCAGGCCCGATGTGACGACGCGGAAATGTGAGGTGAGCCACACGGTTCGGGGTGTCACGAAACAACATCGACCGGCGTCTCATGCGCGGGAAGGCCAACACCCACGGATCCCCAACGAGAGCCAAAACCCACTGAGCCCTAGCGAGAGCCACCACAGAGGAGCCCCCATGGCAGTCCCGCCGCAGACCACCGCGCCTGACCCCGCCACGGAGGCGTTCGTGGCCCACCGCAACCTGCTGT
Organism: Streptomyces sp. NPDC102467; assembly: GCF_044765445.1. Taxonomy (NCBI): domain Bacteria; kingdom Bacillati; phylum Actinomycetota; class Actinomycetes; order Kitasatosporales; family Streptomycetaceae; genus Streptomyces; species Streptomyces sp. NPDC102467. The sequence goes on from NZ_JBIWKA010000001.1 coordinate 44,084, forward strand.
TCACGGTGGCCTACGAGATGCTCGGCTCGGCCGCGGACGCGGAGGACGTCCTCCAGGAGACGTGGCTGCGCTGGGTCGGCGTAGATCTCACCACCGTGCAGAACCAGCGCGCGTACCTGGTCCGGATCACCACGCGCCAGGCGCTGACCCGGCTGCGCACGCTCGGCCGCCGCAGGGAGACGTACGTCGGCCCCTGGCTGCCCGAGCCGCTGCTCACCGCGCCCGACGTGGCCGAGGACGTGGAGCTGGCCGACAGTGTCTCGATGGCGATGCTGCTCGTCCTGGAGACACTCGCGCCGACGGAGCGTGCGGTGTTCGTGCTGCGCGAGGTCTTCGACCTCGGGTACGACGAGATCGCCGAGGCCGTCGAGAAGAGCCCGGCGGCCGTCCGGCAGATCGCGCACCGGGCGCGGGCACACGTCGCGGCGCGACGGCCGCGCGGTTCCGTGTCGCAGGCCGAGACCCGGGGCGCGCTGAAGGCGTTCCAACGGGCCGTGGAAACAGGCGACTTGCAGGGCCTGCTGGACATTCTCGCGCCGGATGTCGTCTTCCTGGGTGACGGCGGCGGAGTCGTACGGGCCGCGCTGGAGCCCGTAGTGGGCGTCGAGAACGTGGCGTACGTGCTGGGCAGGATCGCCTCCGCGGTGTCGGCCGAGCCGACTCAGATCAACGGCGCTCCGGCGCTGATGCTCCGGGACGGCGACGAGATCATCGCCGTCCTCGCGGTACGGATCGACGACGGCCTGGTCACGGGTCTCTACGCCGTACGGAACCCGGAGAAGCTGTCGCGCGTGGAGCGGGAGGCGCCGGTGAGCCGGTGAGCCACAGGATGGCTCACGCCACAGGATGGCTCAAGCAACCCGCGCGGCCCCCACGAACGGCATCTGGTCGATGGGCGCGATGCGCACGGGCGCGCTCGGATTCGGGGCGTGGATCATCTGGCCGTTGCCGATGTAGAGGCCGACATGGCTGATGCCGGAGTAGAAGAACACCAGGTCGCCCGGCTGGAGTTGGGAGCGGGAGATGCGCTGCCCCGCGTTGATCTGCGCATAGGTGGTGCGCGGAAGCGAGACACCCGCGGCGCGGTACGCGGCCTGCGTCAGGCCCGAGCAGTCGAAGGCGTTCGGGCCGGTGGCGCCCCAGACGTAGGGGCTGCCGAGAGCGTTCTGCGCGAAGGAAATCGCCGCCTGTACGCGGGAGTTGCCCGAAACGTTGCCCAGGTCTCCGCGGGGTGTGGAGCGGGAGGCGCGGTCGGCGGTGCCGGGGGTGGCGAGGGGGCGCTCCGCGGGGGTGAGCCGGTCGAGCAGCTGCCGGGCGTCCGCCAGCTTCCTCGTCACGGTTTTCTTCTGCTTCTCCAACTCCGCCTGCTTCGCGCGCAGTTCGGCGAGCTTCCCGTCGGCCTGCGTGTGCAGCTGGTCGATCTCGCGCAGGTCTTTGCGGACGCGGGTGATGGTGGCGGCCTGCCGGGTACCGACGCGGTCGGCGAGGGACGCCTCGTCGAGGTAGTGGTCGGGGGAGGAGGAGAGGAGCAGCTGGACGGACGGGTCCACGCCGCCCGTGCGGTACTGCGCCGCCGCGACCGTACCCAGCTTCTGCCGCTGGGTGTTGAGGGCCTCGGTCCTGCGGGAGGCCTCGTCCTGCAGCGAGCCGACCTTCTTGCGGGCCTGTCCGGCCTTCTCCTTCGCGCCGTTGTACTTGTCGGTGGCGACCTCCGCCTCCCGGTAGAGCCGATCGACCTTCGCCTTCACCTGGGCGGGGCTGAGGTTCGGCTCCGCGTGCGCCGTGCCGCCTTCGACGGCGGTGGCGGTGGCCGCGGAGACGAGAGCGAGGGTGGCCGCGGTGCGGATCGTACTGCCACTGAGCGAACGCCGTTTCGGCTTGCGATGCGCTGCGGGCACGAAGAGCCACGTCCTTCCGGTACGTACTACCGCCGGTCGCGCGTCCGGCGGCGGCCCGCACAGGGGAGCGGGCCGCCGCCGGACCTTTCTCGGCGGTGGTGTCCGACTGCCGCCCCTGGCCCGGGCGGCGGTGGGGAGCCGGGCACCTGAGGAAGGACGCTAAACCTCGGCGTAACGGGTTGGCGTCGGATTGTTCGGAACTGGCTCGTTTGTTACGGGTGGTGGCAGAGAGTGACAGGCGGTTGTCCGGGGACGCCGCCGCACGGAGCGAACCGGCACCCCATTAGGCTCCGGAACCATGGACGTACTCATCCATCTCTTCGTCGGCCTGCACATCATCGGCATCGCCGCGCTCCTCGGCGGCTTCCTCACGCAGATGTCGGCGATCGGGCGGGGCACCGCCCGTTTCAACAAGGCCATGCTGCACGGCGCGCTGACGATGCTGGTGACCGGCGTCGCCCTGGTTGGCCTGAATCAGGCCGACGACAACACCGTGAACAACATCAAGATCGGTGTGAAGCTGGCGATCCTGATCGTCATCCTCGGCATCGTGTACGTGAAGCGCGACGAGGAGAAGGCGGAGAAGGGCTTGTTCGCGGCGGTCGGTGGCCTGACCGTGGCCAACATCTTCATCGCCGTTCTCTGGACCTGACCCGTTCTCTGGACCTGCCCCGTTCTCCGGACCTGACCCGTTTACCGGACCTGCCCCGTGCTCGTGCTGAGGACCTGACCCGTTCCGTGGACGTGACCGCCCCCACGGCGGTGCCGAGCCAGACGGCCACCGCGATCCACAGCAGCACCTGCCCCGGCCCCTTGAGCCAGGACGCCTCGACGGCGGTGGCCACCGACAGCATCGCCACCGCCGTCATCCCCATCGGGAACACCGTCGACCAGCGCCGCACGTCGTACGTGAACCGCGGCCGAAGCACCTCCGCCACCGCGAGCACCACGTACCAGGCCACATCCAGCGCGAGCAGCACCCCGCACATGCCGCGCAGCACCCCGGTGACGTCGGAGTTCCAGAGGTCACCGGCCCGCCCCGCGAGCACCAGCTTCGCCGCGGCGAGCGCCGAGATGGCGAGCGCCCCGCCCGCGACCCAGTGGTCCCCGGCCCCCGTGAACACCTGCCGGAGATCGAAGCGGGTGAACGCGGCGACGTACATCACGATCCCGAACCAGAACACCACCACCGCCGCGTAGCCGAGCCACTCCACGCCCAGGCCCGCCGACAGCGTCGCCCCGAGCACGGCGAGACCCTGCGTGGCCACGCAGGCGAGGAAGACGGCCCCCGGCATCCGTGGCGTCCAGTGCCGTACGACGACGAGGAGCAGCCCGGGCCAGGCCAGTACGGCGATCACCAGCAGCGTCTCGGAGAGCCCCTGCCAGTCCAGGAGGGAGAACCGGGTGCCGAGCACGCACGTCGCCGCGACGGCGGTCAGCGCGGGCGGGGAGTCCGCCTCGTGCCGCCAGCGGCTGCGGTCCCGTAGGAGACGGAGCGCGAAGTCGGCCGCCAGAAGCACCCAGAGCGCCGCGGCGAGCACCAGGAGGATGCCGGACAGGACGGCGTACCCGGTCAGGTGAAGGCCGACCGAGACGATGCCGGTCGCCATGACAGCGGCGCCGGCGGCGGGCGGGAGCTGGGACCAGAAGGGCCGCGGGATCACGTTCGGGCGGTGCTGCACCGCCCGAACGTAACCGCGGCCGAGGTCAGGCGGGGCGCACCACGCTGTGGATCGACCCGGTGCCGTCGTAGTAGATGGACTCCTCGCGGACGTACGCGCCCGGCTTCGGCGCGTGGATCATCATGCCGTCGCCGAGGTAGAGGCCGACGTGGCTGATGTCGTCGTAGAAGAACACCAGGTCACCGGGTTGGATGTCGGAGAGGGAGACCGTCCTGCCGACCTCCACCTGGTCCCACGTGGTGCGCGGCAGCGAGATGCCGGCGGCCTTCCACGCGGCCTGGGTGAGGCCTGAGCAGTCGTACGAGTCCGGGCCGGTGGCGCCCCACACGTACGGCTTGCCCTCCTGGGTCTTGGCGAACGCGAGCGCCTTCGCCGCCTTGGCCGCGTAGCCGGACGAGGTGCCGGTCGACGGGTCAGACAAACCGGAACCGGCACCGGAGCCGGAACCCGAGCCGCCCTCCTGCTGCGCCGCGTCCTCGGCCGCCTGCCGCTTCTTCTTCTCCTCGGCCTTCTGCTTCTGCGCGAGTTCCGCGGCCTTCTTGCGGGCCGCCTTTTCCTTCTTCTTCTCGATCGCCGCGAGCCGCTGCTTCTCCTCGGCGGTCAGCTTGGACAGCAGCACGCGCGCGTCGGAGAGCTTTGTCTGCACGCTGTGCTTCGAGGTCTTCAGGTCGGTCTGCGACGAGGTGAGCTGCTGGAGGTTCTCCTGCGCCTCCGTGCGCTTCTTCGCCGTCGTGCGCTGCTGCTCCTGGTAGTCGTCGACCGCCTTCTTCTGGCTGGCCGTCATCCTGCTCATCAGCCGGTTCTGCGCGAAGTAGTCCTCGGGGTCGTCCGCGAGGAACATCGTCGCCGTGTCGCTGATCCCGCCCGAGCGGTACTGCTGTGCGGCGAACCGGCCCAGCTCCTGGCGGGCCGTGTTCATCTTCTCGGTGCGCTGCGCGATGTCGTCGAGGAGCTTGTCGACCTGCTTCTTCTTGCTGTCGGTCTGCTCCTTGGCGGAGTTGTACTTCTGTGTGGCGGTCTCGGCCTGCCGGTACAGGCTGTCGACCTTCTTCTGCACCTCTTGGAGGCTCGGCTTGGTCGGCTGCGCGGGAGCGGCCTGCGCCGTCTGCGAGAGCAGCGCCACGGAAGTGAGGGCGGCGGTCGTGATCCCGACCGCGGGGGTCGTGCGAAGGCCGCCGGACATCCGGGAGCGGCTGCGCGGCTTGCGGTGCGACGCCAAGGAGGCGACTCCTTCCGTGGTCCGCCTACCGAGTTAGCTGTCGGGTTCGGGCCTACGGAAGGCTGCCCTACGGTCGACTGCCCGGCGCTGCCGGGCCGTTGAGCCGATTCACCCCAAGGTCGGTTGGGTCCCCGGTTCCCTGCCTCACGGCGTACGGGACTCGGCGGGGGCTGCCCGCTCGCCGCGTTGTTCGCGTCGGGGGGACGGACTGCCCGCGCAGCACCGTAGCCAACTCGTGTTGCTGCTGTGAAGGTTGATGTTCGATATGCCCGATACATTTTCGTGACCTCGGCGACACCGGGAGGTCGGAGGCCTGCCCGGTCGCGGATAGTCATGGCCTGGTCGCGGAACGTGGCGCGAAGTCCATATACGGGCGGTGTCGTGAAGGTGGGAGCCGGGTGTCAGTGGGGCGGCCTAGACTCGTAAGGCGATGAGCAGCCTCTTTGACGACAGCTTCCTGGCAGGCCTCCAGAACCGGACCGAGGAGCCCCCGCCGCCCGACAGCGAGCACGAAGGACCGGAGCCGGAGCCGATCCCGGACGATCTGTTCGGCGGGAAGTTCGACGTGCCCCCGGCCAGGGACGCGTACTACCGCGACGGCGCCCCGCGCCCGGCCCTCGACCCGGCAGCGCTCCTGGACGGGCTGAACGAGAACCAGCGGGCGGCCGTCGTGCACGGTGGCGCCCCGCTGCTCATCGTCGCGGGCGCCGGCTCCGGCAAGACCCGCGTCCTTACCCACCGCATCGCCTACCTGCTGGCCGAGCGCGGTGTGCACCCCGGCCAGATCCTCGCGATCACCTTCACGAACAAGGCCGCGGGCGAGATGAAGGAGCGCGTCGAGTCCCTCGTCGGACCGCGCGCGAACGCGATGTGGGTCTCCACCTTCCACAGCGCCTGCGTGCGCATCCTGCGGCGCGAGAGCAAGAAGCTCGGCTTCACCTCTTCCTTCTCGATCTACGATGCCGCCGACAGCAAGCGGCTCATGGCCCTGGTCTGCCGCGACCTGGACCTCGACCCGAAGAAGTTCCCGCCGAAGTCCTTCAGCGCCAAGATCTCGAACCTGAAGAACGAGCTGATCGACGAGGAGGACTTCGCGGCGACGGCGGCCGACGGCTTCGAGAAGTCCGTCGCCCAGGCCTATGCGATGTACCAGTCGCGGCTCAGGGAGGCCAACGCCCTCGACTTCGACGACCTGATCATGACGACGGTGAACCTGCTGCGCGCGTTCCCCGACGTCGCCGATCACTACCGCCGCCGCTTCCGGCACGTCCTGGTCGACGAATACCAGGACACGAACCACGCGCAGTACGCGCTGGTGCGCGAGCTCGTCGGACCGGCCCAGGACGCCGAGGGCAACGACGCGGACCCGGCCGAGCTGTGCGTCGTGGGCGACGCCGACCAGTCCATCTACGCGTTCCGTGGCGCCACGATCCGTAACATCCTCCAGTTCGAGGAGGACTACACGGACGCGACGACGATCCTCCTGGAGCAGAACTACCGCTCCACGCAGACGATCCTGACCGCGGCCAACGCGGTCATCGAGCGCAACGAGTCGCGCCGCCCGAAGAACCTGTGGACGAACGCGGGCGCGGGCGCCCAGATCACCGGCTACGTCGCGGACACCGAGCACGACGAGGCCCAGTTCGTCGCCGAGGAGATCGACCGGCTCACGGACGCGGGCGACGCGAAGTCCGGCGACGTCGCCGTCTTCTACCGGACGAACGCGCAGTCCCGTGTCTTCGAAGAGATCTTCATCCGCGTCGGCCTGCCCTACAAGGTCGTCGGCGGCGTCCGCTTCTACGAGCGCAAGGAGGTCAGGGATGTCCTCGCCTACCTGCGGGTGCTGTCGAACCCCGAGGACTCCGTCCCCCTGCGCCGCATCCTGAACGTGCCCAAGCGCGGCATCGGCGACCGCGCCGAGGCCATGATCGACGCCCTCTCCCAGCGCGAGAAGATCTCCTTCCCGCAGGCGCTTCGCCGGGTCGACGAGGCCTACGGGATGGCGGCCCGCTCGACGAACGCGGTGCGGCGGTTCAACACCCTCATGGAGGACCTGCGGACCATCGTGGAGTCGGGCGCCGGCCCGGCCACGGTCCTGGAGGCCGTCCTGGAGCGCACCGGGTACCTCGCGGAATTGCAGTCCTCGACGGATCCGCAGGACGAGACCCGTATCGAGAACTTGCAGGAACTCGCCGCCGTCGCGCTGGAGTTCGAGCAGGAGTCGGCGAAGGCACTGGCCGAGTCCGATTCCGAGTCCGAGCCCGACTCCGATTCCGAGAATGAGATGGGGAATCAGGGTGAGGGTGAAGCGACCCGTGGTGATCTCTCCGCCTTCCTGGAGCGTGTCGCGCTCGTCGCCGACTCCGACCAGATCCCCGACGAGGAGGACGACGGCAGCGGCGTCATCACCCTGATGACCCTGCACACCGCCAAGGGCCTCGAATTCCCTGTGGTCTTCCTGACCGGCATGGAGGACGGCGTCTTCCCGCACATGCGGTCCCTGGGACAGACCAAGGAGCTGGAGGAGGAGCGGCGCCTCGCGTACGTCGGCATCACGCGCGCGCGGGAGCGGCTGTATCTGACGCGGTCCTCCATGCGCAGCGCCTGGGGACAGCCCTCGTACAACCCGCCGTCCCGCTTCCTGGAGGAGATCCCGGAGGCGCATCTGGAGTGGAAGCGCAAGGGCGGCTCCGCACCGGCGCCTTCGACCAAGGGCATCGGCGGCGGAATCGCCGCATCCCTGTCGTCGTCCCGCTCCCGCACGACCCCCGCGTTCGCCACGCGCCGCGCCAACGAGAAGCCGGTGGTCGCCGTGGCTGTCGGCGACCGCGTCACGCACGACCAGTTCGGCCTCGGCACGGTGGTCGGCGTGAGCGGATCAGGGTCGAACGCGGAGGCGACGATCGACTTCGGCGACCCCAAGCCGAAGCGTCTGCTGCTGCGGTACGCGCCGGTCGAGAAGCTGTAGGCGGTTCCGGGCTCCAGGCTCTGGGTTCCAGGCTCGGGGTTCCAGTTTTCTGGGTTCCCGTTTCTGGGTTCCCGTTTTACGTCGGGTCGAGGCCGTGGCTGCGGAGCCACGGCAGCGGGTCGATCGCCGAACCGCCGCCGGGTCGTACCTCGAAGTGCAGGTGCGGCCCGGTCGAGTTCCCCGAATTGCCCGAGTGCGCGATCACGTCACCGGCCTTCACCGGCCCGCTCATCACGGTGTGCGAGGAGAGGTGGCAGTACCACGTCTCCGTACCGTCCTTGGCGGTGACTATCGCCATGTTCCCGTACGCGCTGTTCCACTGCGTGCGCACGGTCCCGTCCGTCGCCGACATGACCTCGGTCCCGTACGAGACGGGGAAGTCGATGCCGGTGTGCACGGACATCCAGTTGATGCCGGCCTGCCCGTAATAGGCGCTCAGCCCGTGCCGCTTCACCGGCAGCGCGAACTTGGGCCGCATCGCCTCCTTGTGCGCGGCGGCCTCGGCGGCCTTCTTGCGGTCGGCCTCCTGCTTCGCCTTCAGGTCGATCCGCTCCTGCGTGCGGCTCGCCCGGTCGGCGAAGTCACCCGCGTCCGCGGACAGATCCTTGAGCTGCGTGTCCAGCTTGTTGTTGGCGACGGACGGCTTCACCGCGCTCGCGTCGGGTGCCGACGCGGCCTGTGTCTCCTTGCCGTCGTCCTCGCCGCCGATGCCGCCCACGGACGCCGCCGCGACCCCGGCGACGCCGACCACACACACCGACGGCACGGCGATGGTCAGCAGAGCGGAGCGCTTGGCGGGCGTGCGGCGCCGGGACCGGCCGCCACGAGGGGCCGCGCGCCGCGTGAACTCCGGCTCGGAGGACGCGGCTTGGGGCTCGGCGGGGTCCGGTACGGGAACGGGGCCGAGCTCCGGGTCCGCGTTCGGCACCGGGTTCGGGTGCGGGTTCGGCTCCGGTTCTGGTAGGTCCGGCACGTAGTCGTGCATGGCTGTTCCGTCGGAGACTCCTCCGTCGGAGTTCCACGCCGTCGCGTCGTACGCACCCGTGTCGTAGGCCGTCGTCCCGAAGACCGGCGCCTCGAAAGTCTGCGTGTCGTAGGTCTGCGCGCCCCACTGGCCGGTGTGCTGCTGCTCGTAACCGGCGTTGTCCACCGCCCACATGGCGGTCGTGTCATAACTGCCCGTGTCGTACGCGGAGGTGGTGTATGCCGATGTGTCGAACGTCGAGGTCTCGAACGTTGGGGTCTCGAACGTCGATGTGTCGTACGGCGACGCCGTGTAGGGGGCGGCGTACTGCTGCTGGTGTTGCTGCTGTTCGCCGCTCGTGTGCCACTGGCCCGTGTCGTAGGAGCCCGTGTCGTAGGCGGCGGTGGCGTAGGTACCGGTTTCGTGGGAACCCGTGTCGTACGGGCCGTTGCCCGGGAGGTCGCCGAAGAGAGGATCAGCTACGAAGCTGGTCGTCGTGGAGTAACCGTCGTACGCCGCGTAGTGCGCGGTCCCCGACGGATGACGGTCGTTCACCCACTTCTCTTTCGCCTCGACAACAGGGCTGCCAGAGCAGTGCGGCGACTGTACCCGGCAGTACGTGGGCGCGACAATCTTCGGCCGGTTTCACGCCCCGCGGAATGGGGCAATCAGCCGCCTTTCGGTGAACTGTGGGCACAGCTTTGGCGCTGGGTTCGAGGTGCGTTCGACGTTTCGCCGGATTTGCCCGTCCGTGCGCGAGCGGTTCTCAGGTCACCGTCACGCCTCGCTGTCACGCCTCGCTGTCACGCCTCGCTGTCACGCCTCGCTGTCACGCCACGGTCAGGCCGCCGAACGAGTCGGCGGCGCGGGCTCCTTCCGTCGTCGCGTCGACGTCGAGTGCCTGGCGGACGCCGGTCGCGACGGCCGGGTGCACCGGCAGCGCCAGATGACCGATGCCCGTCACCCGCACGTTCTGCACGAGAAGGTCCGGGTGGTCCACGCAGGCCGTCTCCAGCGGCACCATCAGCTGGTCGAGATCGCTCCAGAAACTCACGAAGCGCGTACGACAGCCCGGGGCCGGCCTCTTCAACTCCTCGACCACCGACGAACCCGGGCGCATCTGCCGCACGATCGGATGCGCGTCCGCGAGCGGCACGGCCCGGGTTCCGGCGTGCGGAGTTCCGAGCGTGACGAGGGTGCGCACCCGCTCGTCGCCGCCCAGGCACTGCACGTAATAGCGGGCTATCAAACCGCCCAGACTGTGGCCCACGATGTCGATACGCTCCTGGCCCGAGCGCTCGCACAACTCCTCGACGTGCCGGGCCAACAGGGCCGCCGCGGTCCGTATGTCGCAGGTCAGTGGCGAGTAGTTGAGCGACTCGATCCGCTGCCTGCCGTGCTGGATCAGGGAACGGCGCAGCAGGACGAAGATCGAGCGGTTGTCGATGAAGCCGTGCAGCAGCAGCACCGGGGGCTTCTCGCGGGCGGGCAGGCGCGGCGCTTGCGCCAGGCCGCCCAGGTCGCCCGTGCCGCCCAGGTCGCCCGTGCCTCCCGTGCTGCCCGTGCCGCCCGTGCCCTTCAGGCCGGCGGTCAGGTCATCGGTCACGTCATCGGCCAGGTCGGCGGTCAGGTCAGCGGTCAGGTCGGCGGTGGCGGTCGCGTTCTCCAGGTTCTCCGGGTCCGCCGGGGTGAGGGCGGCGTCCGACGACGCCATGAGCGGCAGTGCCGCCGGATGCCGCCGCTCCGGAAGAATCCCCGAGGGATAGAGGAGCAGATGCCCCGCGAGAATCGCCAGCTCCAGCGCGGTCGCCTTCAGGAGCGCGAGCGACAGACCCGCCAGTCCGGTCGGCAGCAGGTGGCAGAGCGGGCGAAAGGGCAGGGCCCTCGTGACCTTCATCGGTCGACCTCCCGTCGGCACGCGGGGGAGGCCTCTGTCCCCCGTGTGCACTCATGAGGAGCCGAGCGAAGCAAGCCCACGATCGGGCCGATGTGCCGACCCGTCCATCCGTACGACGGCCGAACGCACCATGCCACCGTGACGTGCGGCTGTCGGCGCGGTGGCCGGGTGACCTCGAAGCGGCTCCCCGCGCGCCTGTACCGGATGGGCTGATATGCCGACCGATACGGTTGCGGCGCGCAGCGAACGTGTCCCACTGTGTGATTTCCCCCTCGCTGAGCACCGTGAAACGGCCGGTTGCGGGATGCTGTCGATAACGTTCGTTCACTTCGGATATCCGGGATGGGGTATCCGGCACCCGGGTGCGGGTACCAAGGCCCCGGGGGTCAGTCACTTCATGGAGGCAGTGATGGGTGTGGCAGCCGGTCCGATCCGCGTGGTCGTCGCGAAGCCAGGACTCGACGGCCACGATCGCGGGGCCAAGGTGATCGCGCGGGCGCTGCGCGACGCCGGCATGGAGGTCATCTACACAGGCCTGCACCAGACGCCCGAGCAGATCGTGGACACCGCCATCCAGGAGGACGCCGACGCGATCGGCCTGTCCATCCTCTCCGGCGCGCACAACACCCTCTTCGCCCGCGTCATCCAACTGCTCAGGGAGCGCGACGCCGACGACATCAAGGTCTTCGGCGGCGGCATCATCCCCGAGGCCGACATTGCCCCGCTGAAGGAACAGGGCGTCGCGGAGATCTTCACGCCGGGCGCGACCACCGCGTCGATCGTGGACTGGGTCCACGCCAACGTCAGGCAGCCGGCCGGGGCGTAGGCCTCCGGCGGGGAGCGGGCTGTGGGGCGGGCGGTGGCTACCGCCCCGGTGGGGGTGCGTTGGCTTCTGGCCCGGTGGGGTGTGGTGGTTTCTGCCCCGGTGGGTGCGTTGGCTTCTGTCTCGGTGGGGTGTGGTGGCTTCTGTCCCGGTGGGGGTGAGTTGGCTTGTGCACTGGGGGCGCGTGTTGGCTGCAGTTTCGGTGAGGCGTAGTGGCTACTGCCTTGGTGGAGCCAGTTCGTCGCGCATTGCTCGGCGTAGCCGCAGCGTGCCCACCAATCGCTGGAACGCCTCCGCCCAGTAGCCCCCTGCTCCGGGCGCCGCATCCTCTGTTTCCTCGACCGCAGCCGTGAGTCCCTCCAGGCGCACGGCCTCCTCCGGGTCCAGGCACCGCTCGGCCAGCCCCATCACTCCGCTGAAACTCCACGGGTAACTCCCCGCGTCCCGCGCGATGTTCAACGCGTCCACGACAGCCCGCCCCAGCGGCGGCGCCCAGGGCGTGGCGCACACCCCCAGTAGCTGGAACGCCTCGGACAGGCCGTGCGCCGCGATGAACCGCGCGACCCACTCCGCCCGTTCCGCCCCCGGCAGCGCCGCGAGCAGCTTCGACCGCTCCGCGAGCGAGACCGCGCCGGGGCCCCCCGCGTCCGGCGCCGTCGGGGCGCCGAGCAGCGCCCGTGACCAGCCGATGTCACGCTGACGCACCGCCGCCCTGCACCACGCCGCGTGCAACTCGCCCCGCCAGTCGTCGGCGACCGGCAGCGCCACGAGCTCCTCCGGAGTGCGGCCGTCCAGTCTTTCCGGCCAGCGGCCCAGGGGAGCCGAATCCACCAACTGGCCCAGCCACCATGACCGTTCACCCCTGCCCGTAGGGGGCTTGGCCACCACTCCGTCGCGCTCCATCGCCGCGTCGCACTCGTGCGGGGCCTCCACGACGACCGTCCGCGTCGCCCGGTCGAGGGCCACGCAGGAAAGTGCTCGGTCCGCCATCCGTCCGGCCAGCGCCGAGTGCGGGAGAGCGGAGAGCAGCTCGGCGGCTGTCGCCCGGACGTTGCGGCTGCGGTCGGTCAGCGCCTGTTCCAGGAACGGCTCGTCCGTGTCGCCGAGGCCCGCGCGCAGCGAGTCCAGGAACATGAGGCGGTCCTCTGCGCGCTCCGTGCTCCAGGTGTTCTCCAAAAGGACGCGGGCCGCCTCGGGGTCGTGTGCGCGGATCGCGGCCAGCAGCGCCACTCTCTCCGCGAAGAGGCCCTCCGTCCACAGGAGTTGTACCTGCTCCGTCTCCTCTGGCGCGGGTAGCGCGGTGCCCGCGCCCGGGGTGGCGCGCAGGGCGAACTTCCAGTCCGGGTTGAGGCGGGCCAGCCACAGGGCGCGGGGGCCGGCGAACGTGAGGGCCCCCTGGCGCAGGTCCGTGCGGCCGCGGGCCGCGTCCAGTAGGGCCGGGAGGAGTTCGGGTGGGGGTGCGTAGCCGTGGTCGTTGGCCGTGGTCAGCCACTGCGGGAGCAGTTCGAGGAGGTCGGGGGCGGCGCCTCGGCGGGTGGTGGAGGTGCCCGGTCGGTCCGTGAGGAGCATGGCCAGGCGGTTGCGGGCTGTGGGGGGTAGTGGGGGGCGCGGGTCCGCTGCCGCGGGGGCGGGTGGGGTGGCGGCGGGGGCGGGTCGCAGGCCTGCGCGGCGTCGTACGGTCTGTACGGCTGCCTCGTCGAGGAGGGCGACCGGGGTGAGGGACGAGCGGCGCTCCGTGCCGAGCAGGGCGGTCGTCACCAGGTCGTCCCAGTTGCTACGGCGTGTAGTGGTGGTGGTGGCTGTCGGGCCGGTCATGCCTTCCCTCCGGTTTGTTGGCTCTTGTCGGCGTGCGCTTTGCGTACGGGGGTCGGTGGGGCGGGGCCGTGTCGGGGTACCTCCTTGGCCGGATTGGTCTCCACGCGGCGCTGCGCTTTGCGTACGGGGGTGGTTGGGGCGGGGCCGTGTCGGGGTGCCTCCTCGGCCGGATTGGTCTCCACGCGTGTTTGCGCCATGGGCGGTCATCCGGCGCTGAGTTCCCGCGGTGTCCTGCGGGGGCACCCCGACACGTCCCCTCCCGTCGTCTTGCGAGTTGCGGCCGGTGGAACGTCTGGCATTTCGAGTGCCGACCGGTGGAGCGCCAGGGATCTCGGGTGCACCACCGTCGGCTGTCGCCCCCGCCGCCTCGTCGCCCCCGCCTTGGGCAATCTGCCTCCCCCAGACTCCGTCCGGGGGGCCCAGGGCGGCAGGGTGGGCAAGGCGGCGCCCCAGCGCCGGGTACGCCATGTAAGGACTCGCGAAAGCGCTGAGACGGTGGTCCCAGCGCCGGGGCACCACGTAAGCGCGCCTCCGCGAAAACACCGATACGGCACCTCGCGCCGGGCACCGTGCGCGCAGGCCCGAGCGAAGAACTCGATGCAGCGCACCCGTCAGCACAGGGATATGACCTTCGGGGATGCCCGGGTCCAGGTGGAGAGTGGGTGGAAACCCGTGTGGCCGCATTCGCCGAAGACCGTCACCGGGGCGCCTCCCGAGAGGGCTACCAGGCGCCACAGGCCGGGGGATGTCGCCGCGGACGTGGGGAGGGGGAGGGCTGCCTTGCCATCGGCGTCGGCGAGTTGCCAGCCGCCCTCGGGGGACTGCGTCGGGATGACGTCCGTCAGTGTCGCCGGCCACGACTCCAGCCATGGATCCGCGGAGAGCGCCTGGCCGTATGCCGAGAGCGCCTGAGCGACATCGACCCCGACCGGCCGGCCCCCGGAGGGAACCGGCGCCGAGAACTGCTCGCCCAGCTCCGCCCGGAGGGCCCCCGCTCCGGGATGTCCCGCGATCTCCGCGTCCAGGGTCAGTCCGGCGGGCAGGGCCAGGGACGGGGCTCGGCCCGCCGCTCCGAAGGAGAGGAGCAGCGCGGTGCGGGCCGACTCGGAGCCGTACAGCCAGATGCGGCGTGTGGTGAGGTGCCCGTCCGCCGTGTCGCGCTGGGACAGGATCAGCCAGTTGTCCCGGAGCGCGGGCCCCTTCGATGAGGCGGGCAGGCCGATCCGGGTACGGACCGTGGCCGCCAAGTCGTCGGGGAGCGCCGCGCGGTGCAACCAGCCCTGGTCGAGGAGGTGCAGGAGAGCGCATTCCTCGAGCAGCCGCACCGGCCAGCCGGGGCCGCTAGCCGGGATCGCCCCCAACTCCCGGACCCGCGAGGCAAGTCCGGGTGCCTGCGCGTCGACCATGCGGGCCGCCGTCTCCTCCCACAGCCCGTAACCCGCCTGCTCCGCCTGGGCCAGTCCGCCGCGCAGCAGATCGGTGAGGCGCTGCTCCAACTCCGAGGCCCCCGCGGTGATCCGCAGCGCACGCCGCTCGGCTCTGCGCCGCGCCGCCTCGGGGTCGGCCGGGGCGGCGGCGCCGCTTGCCCCCGCTGCCGCGTCCTGCTCAGGCCCGGTCCGCTTCCTGCGGGCCTCCAGCCACTGCCCGGCCCAGTCCGGCGGCCCCTGCCCGGCCGGTGTCCCTGTGTCCCCGTCCGCCCAGAGTATGAGCAGTCCCAGCGCGTGCTTGCACGGGAACTTGCGGCTCGGGCAACTGCATTTGTACGCCGGGCCCGTGCCGTTCGGTCCGCCGCCGGTGTCCACGATCGTCTGGTACGGCTTGCTGCCGCTGCCCTTGCACAGTCCCCATACCGCCCCCTCGTCCGAACTCCCGGTCTCCGACCAGGGCCCCGCCAGCCCGAGCTTGCTTCCCGCCTTGCGTGACGAGGCGTCAGGCGCCAGTGCCAGCACCTGGTCCGTCGTCCAGCGCACCCCCTGCTGAGTCATGTCACCGACGGTAGATCCCGGCACTGACAATTCGTGTCGTGTCGTGTCTGACCTGCGGTGATCGTTGGCGCGCGGTCGATTGTCAGTGGCGTGGTGCACCGTGGAATCCATCAACGCGGCGAGGTCGTCACCTTTCCCGTCGCGATGGTTCGAGGTCGAGTGTGCGGGCGAGTTGAGTGAGCTGGAGGGGTGGGGAGAGCATGACCGCTTCCGTCGAGGTCCGGGCCGGGGAACAGGCCGAGGGCGAGGTGCTGAGGGCGCACGCCGAGGACGCCTTCGCGGGTGAACTCGCGGCACTGGCCGCGCAGGACGACCGGCAGCGGCCGGCCCGCTGGCGCCTTTCGCCCTGGGCCGTCGCCACATATCTGCTCGGCGGCACCCTGCCGGACGGGACGGTGATCACGCCGAAGTACGTGGGGCCGCGCCGCATCGTCGAGGTCGCCGTGACGACGTTGGCGACCGACCGGGCCCTGCTGTTGCTCGGCGTGCCGGGAACCGCCAAGACGTGGGTGTCGGAACATCTCGCGGCCGCCGTCAGCGGGGACTCCACCCTGCTCGTGCAGGGCACGGCCGGGACGCCGGAGGAGGCCATCCGATACGGGTGGAACTATGCGCAGTTGCTCGCCCACGGGCCGAGCCGGGACGCCCTCGTCCCCAGTCCCGTCATGCGGGCGATGGCGGACGGCATGACGGCGCGGATCGAAGAACTCACCCGCATCCCCGCCGACGTGCAGGACACCCTCATCACGATCCTCTCCGAGAAGACCCTGCCCATACCGGAGTTGGGGCAGGAGGTGCAGGCCGTGCGCGGGTTCAACCTCATCGCCACGGCCAATGACCGGGACCGGGGGGTCAATGAACTGTCGAGTGCGCTGCGACGCCGGTTCAACACGGTGGTGCTGCCGCTGCCCGCCAGTGTCGAGGCGGAAGTGGACATCGTGTCGCGCCGGGTCGAACAGGTCGGCCGTTCCCTGGAGTTGCCCTCCGCCCCGGACGGCATCGATGAGATCCGCCGGGTCGTCACCGTCTTCCGTGAGCTGCGCGACGGGGTGACCTCTGATGGTCGTACGAAGGTGAAGTCGCCCAGCGGGACCCTGTCGACGGCCGAGGCGATCTCCGTTGTGACCAATGGACTCGCGTTGTCGGCACACTTCGGTGACGGGGTGCTGCGTCCGTCCGACATCGCCGCCGGGATCCTCGGCGCCGTCGTCCGTGATCCGGCGGCGGACCGTGTCGTCTGGCAGGAGTACCTGGAGGCCGTGGTGCGCGAGCGGGACGGGTGGAAGGACTTCTACCGGGCCTGCCGCGAGGTGAGCGCATGACCGGGCCGCTGCTGCTCGGCGTCCGGCACCACGGGCCCGGCTCCGCGCGGGCCGTGCGCCGCGCACTGGACGCGGCCCGGCCGCGGGCCGTGCTGATCGAGGGGCCGCCGGAGGCCGACGCGCTGGTGCCGCTCGCCGCCGAGGAGGACATGCGGCCGCCGGTCGCGCTGCTCGCCCATGTCGTCGACGAGCCGGGGAAGTCGGCGTTCTGGCCTTTCGCCGAGTTCTCGCCCGAGTGGGTCGCCGTCCGCTGGGCCCTGGCTCACGGGGTGCCGGCCCGCTTCATCGATCTGCCCGCCGCCCACAGCCTGGCGATGAGGGACACCGAGGACGCTCCGGAGGAGGGGGCCGACAGTGATGACGTGCGCGTCGACCCCTTGCGCGTCCTCGCCGAGACCGCCGGGTACGACGACGCGGAGCGCTGGTGGGAGGACGTCGTCGAACACCGTGAGGGCGACGCCTTCGCCGCGCTCGGCGAAGCCATGGGCGCACTGCGGGAGTCGCATGGGGAGGGTGGCGACCGTGGAAACAGTGGGAATGAGGGGAACGGCGGGCGCGACCGTGATCTTGAGCGCGAGGCCCATATGAGGCTTCAAGTGCGGTCTGCGCAGAAGGAGTTCGGTGATTCCTTTGCCGTGGTGTGCGGTGCTTGGCACGTGCCCGCGCTGCGGCAGAGAACCACCGTCGCCGCAGATCGCGCCCTGCTCAAAGGGCTGCCGAAAGCGAAGGTCGACATGACCTGGGTGCCGTGGACCCACCGCAGGCTCGCCCGCACCAGTGGATACGGGGCGGGGATCGAGTCGCCCGGCTGGTACGGGCACCTGTTCAGCGTTCCGGACCGGCCCGTGGAGCGGTGGCTGACCAAGGTCGCGGGGCTGCTGCGCGACGAGGACAGGATCGTGTCGTCCGCCCATGTCATCGAGGCGGTGCGGCTCGCGGAGAGCCTCGCCGTGATGCGTGGGCGCCCGCTGGCCGGGCTGACGGAGACCACCGACGCGGTGCGGGCCGTCCTGTGCGAGGGCTCCGACGTCCCGCTCGCCCTCATCCACGACAGGCTCGTGGTCGGCGACGTCCTGGGGGAGGTGCCCGAGGCTGCGCCCGCCGTCCCCTTGCAGCGCGACCTCACCCGGCAGCAGCGCACCCTGCGCCTCAAACCGGCCGCGCCGGAGAAGGAGATCGACCTCGATCTGCGCGGCGACACCGACATCGCGCGCAGCCGCCTGCTGCACCGGCTCCGGCTGCTCGGCGTCGCCTGGGGCGAACCGGCCAGATCGGCCCGCGGCTCCACCGGCACCTTCCGCGAGACCTGGCGTCTGCGCTGGGAGCCGGAGCTGTCGGTGCGGGTCGCCGAGGCCGGCGTGTGGGGGACGACCGTGCTCGCCGCGGCGACCGCCAAGGCGCAGGGGGACGCTGTCTCCGCGACCGCCCTCGCCGACGTCACGGCCCTCGCCGAGCGCTGCCTGCTGGCCGGACTGCCGGACGCGCTGCCCGTCGTGATGCGCGTCCTCGCCGACCGTGCCGCTCTGGACACGGACGTCGGCCACCTCGCCCAGGCACTGCCCGCCCTGGTCCGCGCCCTGCGCTACGGCGATGTGCGCGGCACCGACACCCGCGCCCTCGCCGGGGTGGCCACCGGCCTGGCCGAGCGGGTCTTCGTCGGGCTGCCCCCGGCGTGCGCCGGCCTCGACACGGACGCGGCCGACGAGATGCGCGGGCACATCGACGGGGTGCACTCCGCCGTCGGCCTCCTGGAGGACGCCGCACTGCGCGAGCGCTGGCGCGCCGTGCTGCGCGTCCTCGCCGCGCGGGACAGCGTGGCGGGCGTGGTCCGGGGCCGGTGTGCCCGGATCCTGCTGGACGAGGGCGCACTCGACGACGACGGCGCGGCCCGCCTGATGGGCCTCGCCCTCTCTCCCGGCACGCCGCCGGACGAGGCGGCGGCCTGGATCGAGGGCTTCGTCGGGGGCGGTGCGGGCGGCGGCCTCCTCCTTGTCCACGACGAACGGCTGCTCGGCCTGGTCGACGCGTGGCTGACGGGGGTGTCGGGCACCGCGTTCACCGACGTACTGCCGCTGCTGCGCCGCACGTTCTCGGCGTACGAGGCCGGAGTGCGGCGTTCTCTGGGCGAACTGGTTCGGCGTGGGCCCGCGGCGTCGGCTTCCGCCGGGGCGGGCGGGGTCCCCGGGTTCGCCGATGAGCTCGATCCGGACCGGGCCGATGCGGTGGTGCCCGTTGTTCGGATGCTGCTCGGGGTGGGTTCGGGGGATGGCGGATGAGGGGTGGGGTGGTGGGGGTTGGTTGCCGGGTGCGGGCCGGTGGGGCTTCTCGCGCAGTTCCCCGCGCCCCTGAAATGCGCACTGCGTGCGCCATTTCAGGGGCGCCCACGGGGAAGTGCGCGACCAGCCACGACGAAGCCCGCGGCCGCGCTCCCGACGCACACCGCAGACCAGATGACGTATCAACAACCCCGCGGAGGCGATGACATGACCGGGACCACAGCCACCGACGACGAACGGCTCCGGCGCTGGCGCCTCGTGCTCGGCGGCGACGCGGCCGACGGCACGGGCTGCCAACTCGCGGGCGAGGACGCCGCGATGGACGGCGCCCTGACCGCGCTGTACGGGACGGGCCGAGGTGAGCAACCGGCATCCGGTGGCAGCCGAACCGCCGGGCTCGGGGCCTCCGCCCCGTCCGTCGCGCGCTGGCTCGGTGACATTCGCACGTACTTCCCGTCCTCCGTCGTCCAGGTCATGCAGCGCGACGCGATCGACCGGCTCGGCCTGGCCGCGCTGTTGCTCGAACCGGAGATGCTGGAGGCCGTCGACGCCGACGTCCACCTCGTCGGCACCCTGCTCTCGCTCAACAAGGCGATGCCGGAGACGACCAAGGAGACGGCCCGCGCGGTCGTCCGCAAGGTCGTCGAGGACCTGGAGAAGAAACTCGCCTCCCGCACCCGCGCCACCCTCACCGGCGCCCTCGACCGCAGCGCCCGGATCAGCCGGCCGCGCCATCACGACATCGACTGGAACCGCACGATCGCGGCCAACCTCAAGCACTACCTGCCCGAGTACCGCACGATCGTGCCCGAGCGGCTCATCGGATACGGCCGGGCCGCGCGGTCCGTCAAGAAGGACGTGATCCTCTGCATCGACCAGTCCGGCTCGATGGCCGCGTCCGTCGTCTACGCCTCCGTCTTCGGCGCCGTGCTCGCCTCCATGCGCTCGATCTCCACCCGGCTCGTCGTCTTCGACACGGCCGTCGTCGACCTCACCGACCAGCTCGACGACCCGGTCGACGTCCTCTTCGGCACCCAGCTCGGCGGCGGCACCGACATCAACCGGGCGCTCGCCTACTGCCAGTCGCAGATCACCCGCCCCGCCGAGACCGTCGTCGTCCTCATCTCCGACCTCTACGAAGGCGGGATACGCGACGAGATGCTGAAGCGGGTCGCCGCGATGAAGGCGTCCGGTGTGCAGGTCGTGACGCTGCTCGCCCTCTCCGACGAGGGCACGCCCGCCTACGACCGGGAGCACGCGGCGGCGCTCGCCGCGCTGGGCGCACCGGCGTTCGCCTGTACGCCCGATCTGTTCCCCGACGTCATGGCCGCGGCCATCGAGAAGCGGCCCCTGCCCATACCCGACGCGGCAGCCGAAACCGGTGGACCGGCGGCAAACCGGATATGAGTACCCATCGGTAACACGGGGCTTGCGCAGGCGCCCTCGTCCCATGCGAGGATCTGCGCACCGTGACTGCCCTGATCGCTTCTCCCGCCCCCGCCGCGCGCTTGCCGCGTGCGGTGCTGCGGCGGCGTGCGCTGCAACTGGCGCTGTTGCTGGGCGGGTTGATCGGGCTCGGTTACCTCTGTGGCGGGCAGGCCCACGCGGACGACGCCTCCGGTGCGGCCGTCGGCGCCCCCGCACCGCGTCACGTCGCGGTACGCGAGTCGGTACATGAGGCGGCGTCCGCGCCCGAGCGCAAGGTGCGTACGGCGCCCGGCCGGGTGTCCGGCGACGTGCGTGCGCGGGTCGCCGAACCCGTGCGGGAGAAGGTCGTGAAGCCCGCCGTCGACACGGTGCGCGAGGTGACCGAACCCGTGACCGAGCCGGTGACCGAATCGGTGGGCGAGTTGACCGGCCAGGTCGTCGGAGGCCTCGTCGAGAAGACTCCGCGGCCGCTGCCGGACGTGCCGCCGGCACTCCCCGCACTGCCGGAACTGCCGGGCATGCCCGGTCACTCCGCTCCTCGGCCCGTTCCCGCCGAGCCCGCGGAACCCGCCGCGACGCAGCCCGTCCACGCGCCCGCGGCCGAGCGCGGGAAGCACTCCGCTCCCCGTGCGCACGGCGCGGCGACGGCGGGCCCGACGGCGTACGACTCCGCGTGGCCCGGCGACGTACAGCGAAACGGAGTACGTCACGCGTCCGCGGCCCGGCACACCGCCGCGGCGCAGCCGGCCGCGCCGCACGCTCCGCCCCGCCCGGACGGCGCACTCGTGGCCGGTGCGGCCGCGGGTGACGGGAGTTCGACGCGCCACGGTGATCTGCACGCGGCCGCGTTCGGCAGCCGGGTACCTGTTCTGCTGCCGCCCGGCGCGCTCGCGTCCGGCGGTCCCGCGCCGGTGGCGGACCGGCATCGAGACATCCCCGAATTTCCCGGCTAGGGCAGCCCCTTCCCCGCTCGTGACCTGTCGCGCGGGGGCGGAACAGGTCTGCCCGACTCCCGGAAAATCGCCGGAAATTCGAAGGAACCACGTACGCATGAACAAGAACATTCGCCGCTCCATCGTCATAGCCGCGGGCGTCTCCGGCGCCTGGGCACTCGGCTCCGCCGTGGCCAGCGCCGACGAACTGCCCGCCCACTCGCTGTCCGTGCCGGATGTGGCCGCCGACGCCGTCTCCGACGTGCAGGACACGGCGTCGCACCTGACGCAGGGCGCCACCGACAAGGTCACGGCAAAGGTCACGGACCAGGCCGCCGGCACGGTCGCTGACAAGGTCGCTGACAAGGTCACGGACAAGGCGACCGGCCACGAGGTCACCGCCCACAAGGTCACCGGGAAGGCCGCGTCCACGGTCGCCGATGCCAAGGCCACCGCCACCAAGGGCGCCGCCACCAGGACCGCAGCCGCCAAGGCCCAGGTCAGGGCCACGGTCGCCACCGCCACCACTACGGCCACCCCCGCGCGGGACGACGTCGACTACCTCTTCGGCCCGCTGTCCACCTTCGCTGCCGAGGACGTGACCGCCACGGCCACGCCGATCGCCGACGAGACCGCCGCCGCCGTCCTGCCGCCCGTCGCCGCCACCGCCGTGCACGGCGTGCTGCCGGTCGCGGGCCGGGCCGTCGGTGATGTCGGCACGCTCGCGGGCGGCGCGGTCGGGGACGTCGCACCGTTCGCGACCGGCCTGGTCGGGCAGCAGGTGGGCCCCTTCGCCACGGGCGTGACCGGTGAGGTGCAGCCCCTGGCGACCGGTGTGGTCGGCACCGTCGGGCCGCTCGCGCAGGGTCTGGTCGTGGGTGACGTGGCGCCGTTCGCGGGCGGCGTCGTGGACTCCGTGGACCCCCTCGTGCAGACGGTCGTCGACCAGGTGCGGCCCGTCGTGCAGGGCGTCGGCGCCAGCGCGCACGGACTGGCGCAGGGCGTCACCGGCGATGTGACGCCGTTCGCGTACGGCGTCGTCGGTGAGAGCGTCGCCCCCTTCGCCCAGGCCGTCGTCGGTGACGGCGTGGCGCCCCTGGCGGGCGGCGTCCTCGGCGACGTGACCCCGTTCGCGCACGACCTGACCGGCACTGTCGTCGCCGACGTCCAGCCGCTCGCGGGCAACGCCGTCTCCGGCGTGCACGGCGTGGTCGGTTCCGTCGCGCCCAGCTACGTGCAGGGCATCTGACCGACGCCGGTGAGCCGGGGCGGCCGAAAACCATCGGTGTGACCTGGCCGACAGCCGGCGTGCGGGCGGGCGTATCCGTTGGGGACGGAACGCCCGTCCTGGGCCCCGTTTCGCGCATTTCCGGGGCTCTCGGGTGGCCTCACCGTGCGTACCCCCGCACGGTGAGGCCGCAAACGACCCGCATACGACCCGCATACGACCCGCGTACACCCCGCTTGCAAGCAGCAAACAAGTGGCGGACAGCGCGACAAACGGGACGCTCTGTGACCGGTATCACCGCTCAGGTGTGATCTGCGATTTAGAGCCCATCGCTGAGCGGCGATAACCTGCGAGACGGACATGCCGCGTACCGGCCACTGTGTACGCCTCGTACGCCTCCCTTGTGACAGCGGAGTCACGTTGCCCATCGCGGCACGCCCACGCAGGAAGATCGAACCGCGAGATCACTGATAGGGACGGACGCGCGTGGACCTGTTCGAGTACCAGGCGAGGGACCTCTTCGCCAAGCACGGTGTACCGGTGCTGGCCGGTGAAGTCATCGACACGCCTGAGGCAGCCCGCGAGGCGACCGAGCGTCTTGGCGGCAAGTCTGTCGTCAAGGCCCAGGTGAAGGTCGGTGGCCGAGGCAAGGCAGGTGGCGTCAAGCTTGCCGCCACCCCCGACGAGGCCGTTGAGCACGCCACCAACATTCTCGGCATGGACATCAAGGGCCACACGGTCCACAAGGTGATGATGGCCGAGACGGCTCCGGAGATCGTGGAGGAGTACTACGTCTCCTTCCTCCTGGACCGCACCAACCGCACCTTCCTCTCCATCGCCTCCGTCGAGGGCGGCATGGAGATCGAGGAGGTGGCGGTCGAGCGCCCCGAGGCCGTCGCCAAGACGCCGATCGACGCCAACGAAGGCGTGACCCCCGCGGTCGCGCGCAAGATCGTCGAGGACGCGAAGTTCCCGGCCGAGGTGGCCGACAAGGTCGCCGACGTGCTGGTGACGCTGTGGAAGACCTTCATCGAGGAGGACGCCCTCCTGGTCGAGGTCAACCCCCTCGCCAAGGTCGCCTCCGGCGACATCATCGCCCTCGACGGCAAGGTGTCCCTGGACGAGAACGCGGACTTCCGCCACCCCGACCACGAGGCGCTTCAGGACAAGGACGCGGCCGACCCGCTCGAGGCCGCTGCCAAGGAGAAGGGCCTCAACTACGTCAAGCTCGACGGCGAGGTCGGCATCATCGGAAACGGTGCCGGTCTGGTCATGTCGACGCTCGACGTCGTCGCGTACGCCGGTGAGAACCACGGCAACGTGAAGCCGGCCAACTTCCTCGACATCGGTGGCGGCGCGTCCGCCCAGGTGATGGCGAACGGCCTGGAGATCATCCTCGGCGACCCGGACGTCAAGTCCGTGTTCGTCAACGTCTTCGGTGGCATCACCGCCTGTGACGAGGTCGCCAACGGCATCGTCCAGGCGCTCGCGCTCCTCGAGGAGAAGGGCGAGAAGGTCGAGAAGCCCCTCGTCGTCCGCCTCGACGGCAACAACGCCGAGCTGGGTCGCAAGATCCTCTCCGACGCCAACCACCCGCTGGTGCAGCGCGTGGACACCATGGACGGCGCGGCCGACAAGGCCGCCGAGCTCGCGGCCGCGAAGTAAGGGACGAGGGACAGAACAGCCATGGCTATCTTCCTCAACAAGGACAGCAAGGTCATCGTCCAGGGCATGACCGGTGCCACGGGCATGAAGCACACCAAGCTCATGCTCGCCGACGGCACGAACATCGTCGGCGGTGTGAACCCGCGTAAGGCGGGCACCCAGGTCGACTTCGACGGCACGGAGATCCCGGTCTTCGGCTCCGTCGCCGAGGCGATCGAGAAGACGGGCGCCAACGTGTCCGTCCTCTTCGTCCCGCCGGCCTTCTCCAAGGCCGCCGTGGTCGAGGCGATCGACGCCGAGATCCCGCTCGCCGTGGTCATCACCGAGGGCATCGCCGTCCACGACTCCGCCGCGTTCTACGCGTACGCGAAGTCCAAGGGCGACAAGACCCGCATCATCGGCCCGAACTGCCCCGGTCTCATCACCCCGGGCCAGTCGAACGCCGGCATCATCCCGGGCGACATCACGAAGCCGGGCCGCATCGGCCTGGTCTCGAAGTCCGGCACGCTGACGTACCAGATGATGTACGAGCTCCGTGACATCGGCTTCTCGTCCGCCGTCGGCATCGGTGGCGACCCGGTCATCGGCACGACGCACATCGACGCGCTCGCCGCGTTCGAGGCCGACCCCGAGACCGACCTCATCGTCATGATCGGCGAGATCGGCGGCGACGCCGAGGAGCGCGCGGCCGACTTCATCAAGGCCAACGTCACCAAGCCGGTCGTCGGCTACGTCGCGGGCTTCACCGCCCCCGAGGGCAAGACCATGGGCCACGCGGGCGCCATCGTCTCCGGCTCCTCCGGCACCGCCCAGGCGAAGAAGGAGGCCCTCGAGGCCGCCGGCGTCAAGGTCGGCAAGACGCCGACCGAGACGGCGAAGCTGGCCCGCGAGCTCCTCTCGTAGTCAGCGCCTGTACGCAGATCAGTGGGCCCGCACCGGCACGGTGCGGGCCCACTGATCGTTCGCTCCGCTCGTTTCGCCTACTCCGCCGCGGGTGTGAGGCGTTCGGGGCCGCCGCTCAGCTCCGCCCGCAGCTGCCTGCGCAACTCCAGGTCCTGTGCGGTGAGCCGCTCGGGCCCGGTCAGCGGGGGCACTCCGCTGATGGGAGCACCGGGCGCGGGCACCGGCTCGTAGTGCGTCGGGGCCACCCGCACCGTCAGCGCCGTCGCGCCGACGATCAGGGTCGTGACGGCGATCGCGGTCCGCGTCCAGAACCGGGTGCGCTTCTCGCCGACACTGCGCACGAGCGCGGACTTCGGCGCGTCGAGCTTCTCCGCGCCCGCCAGCTCCGCAAGCCGCCGGTGCAGCTGCTCGGGGACGGCCAGCTCCGGCAGCCGCTCGGCGACGGCGTCGCGGGCGTTCAGGATGCGGTTCGCGGCGGCCGGCGTACTGGCCTCCGTCTCGGCGGCGGTCTCCGGCAGATCCAGGCCCACCCCGTCGTAGAGCAGCAGGGCGCGCCGGTGGGCGGGCGGCAGACTCAGGAGTACGTCGAGGAGCTTGCGGTCGTCGGCGTCGGCGGGCGGCGCCTCCGGTTGCCGGTGGGCGGGGCGCAGCCGGTGCCAGGGCGACACCGCGTACTCGTACGCCGCCGCGCGCACCCAGCCCGCCGGATCCGGATCGACGGCGACCTCGGGCCAGCGCTCCCAGGCCTGCTGGAAGGCGCGCTCGACGGCCTCGCGGGCGAGAGTGCGGCGGCCGGTGAGCAGATAGGTCTGGCGCACCAGGAGCGGGGCGGCGTGCGTGTACAGGGCGTCGAAGGCCTCGACCGGGGTCCTCGTGGCCGGCTGCTCCGGCCCGGCGGCGTGCTCGGGCGCGGTGGTGGCGTGCTCCGGCCAGGTGGCCCGTTCGCCGGGCGCGGCCGGTGCGATGTGCGCGACCGGCTCGACCTGGATGGCGCCCGCGGCCACCGGCTCCGGCTGCCGCGCACTGTTCTGGTCCCGGTTCCTGTCCCGCGCCGGGGGCCGACCCGTCAGGTCCGTCAGGAGTTTCGCGTACGCCTCCCTCTTACGGCCCCTCGGAGCGGTGCGGCCGGACTCCCAGGAGCGGATCGTCTCGCGGGTCACGCCCACCTTCGTGGCAATCTGCGCCTGGGTCAGCGACTTCGCCTCGCGGAGTCTGCGGCGCTCCTTCGGCGTCGGCAGTGGGGTCGCAGCGCTCTGCGTCATGGGGAACTCCACACACCCTTTCGCGCGAAAAAGTACATAAACGTATCTTGAGCGACACATCCATACTTCGCCTGTTGCGGGGCGAATGAGTGAGTCGTTGGGAGCATGGGCCGGTGACTCAAATGACCGGCCGTGGAGTGTCGTTGCCCCTGCTGTTGACCCGGGTGCGGGAACGATCGCCCGGACCCGCCGCCGGGGTGTTCGGGGGCGTCGTCGCGGCGGGGCTCGGGCTCGGCGTCTTCGCCGTGCTCGTGGTGGTGATGTGGATCAGCTCGCCCTACCCGGACAGCGGGCCGAGCGGCGCGCTGCACACCGCCGCCGCGCTGTGGCTGCTCGCGCACGGCGCCGAGCTGGTCAGGACGGACACGTTGTCCGGGGTGCCCGCGCCGATGGGTGTGACCCCGCTGCTGCTCATGGCCCTGCCGGTGTGGCTGGTGCACAGGGCCGCGCGGGACGCGGCGGACCCGGAGACCGACGGGGCGCAGGGCGCGGAGGCGCCGCCGCAGGTGCCCGCCTCCGGGGTGTGGGCCGGGGTCGCGCTCGGCTATCTGCTGGTCGGCACCGCGGCCGCGGCCTACGCGTCCGGCGGCGAACTGCGGCCCTCGTGGGTCAGCTGCGGGGCGCACCTCGTCCTGGTCGCCGTGGCGGCGGCCGGCGCCGGGGTGTGGAGCGCGCGCGGACGGCCGCGCGGACCGCTGCCGCAGGCGCTGCGCAAGTCCCTGGACGTGCTGCCCCAGGTGCTCGTACGGGAGGTTCTGCCGGTGGCCGCACGGGCCGCGGCCGCCGGGGTCCTCGCGCTGGCCGCCGGGGGCGCGCTCGTGGTGGCCGCGGGGCTCGTGTGGCACGGGGAAGCGGTGCGCGAGTCGTTCGAGCAGCTGACCGCGGCATGGTCGGGGCGGGTCGCGGTGCTGCTGCTCTGCCTCGCGCTGGTGCCGAACGCCACGATCTGGGGTGCCGCGTACGCGCTGGGGCCCGGGGTCGTGCTCGGCGCCGGGCACACGGTGGGCCCGCTCGGCAGCGCGAGCGGGCCGCTGCTGCCGGCGTTCCCGCTGCTCGCGGCGGTGCCCGCGCCGGGCGTGGGCTCACCGCTGACGTGGTCGGCCGGAGCGGTGCCGGTGGTGGCGGCGGTGACCGTGGCGTGGTTCGTGGTGGTGGCGGGTGAGGCGGCCGGGTGGTCGCGGGGACGGGTCGTGTACGCCGTGGGCGTGGCGGCCGTGCTGTGCGGGGCGGCGCTTGCGGTGCTCGCCGTGGCGGCGGGCGGCGCGCTGGGCGGTACGGCGCTCGCCGCGTTCGGTCCCGTGGGCCGGCAGGTCGGGCCGGCCGCGGTGGCGTGGATCGCGGGGGTGGGGGTGCCGGTGGCGCTGGTGGTGCGGTGGTGGCGCGGGCGGGAGTCCGCGGTGCGGCCCCGGATGACCGCGTGGGCCGCGTCGGTGGCGGCGCGGCGGAAGCGCTCCGCACCCGACTCCGCCGTCACTCCCGCGTCCGCTCCGGCCTCTGCCCCCGTCTCCGCTTCCGTCTCCGCTCCTGCATCTGCCCCCGGGTCCGGCTCCGTTCCCGTCTCAGTACCGGATTCCGAACTCGCCGACACATCAGGCGCGTTCGAGCCTTACGACGTCTTTGACGAAGCGTCACGCGCATCGCGCTGGGCGCTCCTCAGGGAAGAGGTGCTCCTGAGGGACGAGGCGCTCCTGAGGGACGAGGCGCTCCTGAAGGACGAGGCGCGCCTGAAAGAGGAGCCGACGCAGCCGCAGCCGCGGAGCCCGGAGCGGCCCGTCGGACCGGAGTCCTGACGCGCCGCTACCGCTTGCCGGTCACCCGGTGTCTGTCAACGCGCGCCCAGGAGGGGGCGGAGCTCCTTCGGGAGAAGGTCCTCGCAGGACTTGTTCGCCGCGTTGGTCAGGGCGTCCGCACGGCACTCGTAGTAATCGCTGTAGACCAGCTTCGCCGTGAACATCGACGCCACGAGCGCCAGCGCCAGCCCGCCCGTGACCAGGCCGCTGATCGCCGCCGTCGTCTGCGGACGGGTGGTGTCGGGGGCGGCGACGGCCGGTGCGGGGGCGTCCGGGTTCGGGGTGCGGGGCTGGGCCTTCGCGCGCAGGGCGCTGATGCTCCAGTACAGGGCGAGTGCGCCGAGCAGCAGGGCCACGTACGGCCAGGCGAACAGGGCGAAGAAGAAGCCCCACATGCCCGACAGGAGTGCGTAGCGCGCGCGGCGCTGGGCCGGGTCCGTCGGGTCCCAGCGCAAGCCGCCGGGTCCTGAACCCTGGCCGGGGCCCTTGCCGGAACCCTGGCGCTCGGGGCCGCCCTGCCCGCTGTCCCCGCTACCGGGGCGGTCACCGAACCGGCCGCCCTGGGCACGGCCCGGCTGGCGGTCGCTCCACTGGCTGCCCCAGGGAGAGCTGCCGTCGCCCCCGTCGGAATCCGAGCCCTCGGGGCGGCGCGGCTGCCAGGGGCGGTCGGGGGCGTCCTCGGGCGGCGGCGCGAACGGATTGTCCGCCGCGCTCTCCCCGGACGCCTTGCGCCCCTTGCTCCCCTTCGCCGCCTCCTCCTTGGACTCCTGAGGTCCTTTGGACTCCTTGGACTCGTTGGACTCCTTGGACGGCGACGGCGGCGTGGGTCGGCCTTCGCGCAGCAGGACAGCGCCGGCGGGCAGCGTGAGGCGAAGGCTTCGGTCCGGCATCAGGTGTGCGTCTTCCCCTAGGTCGTCTGTCGTGTCGCAGGTGCGGCTCGGTCGTGCGGCTTGGTTCGTTCTTTACGTCAACGTCCCGTGCCCGCCCGGCGTTCCGCGCCGGGGCCGGTTCTTGCGGGATCTTGCTCGGTGTTCCTGGACGCTGACGCTACCTCCCGGCCACGCCCCCGTCCCGTGGGGGCCGCCGGGTGTGCCGGTATCGTTGCTGACGGTCGGCCGATTCGTAGGTTCCCCGTACGGGCGAGTGCGATGCCTTCGTATGAACGTACGAGCGCGGGGGCGCGTCGCAGAAACGAACAAGGCCGACCGTGCGAAGCAGCTCTCCCGAGAACGAGAACGTGAACGAGAAAGGGCCCCGCCGTGGCCAAGGCCAAGCGCCTCGTCGTGCTGGTCTCCGGATCAGGTACGAATCTGCAGGCTCTGCTCGACGCCATCGCGGCCCGGGGGGCGGAAGCGTACGGAGCGGAGATCGTCGCCGTCGGTGCGGACCGGGACGGCATCGCCGGCCTGGAGCGCGCCGAGCGCGCCGGTATCCCGACCTTCGTGTGCCGGGTCAGGGACCACGCCGCGCGTGAGGACTGGGACCGGGCGCTCGCCGAGGCGACGGCCGCGTACGAGCCGGACCTGGTGGTCTCCGCGGGCTTCATGAAGATCGTGGGCAAGGAGTTCCTCGCGCACTTCGGCGGGCGGTGCGTCAACACGCATCCGGCCCTGCTGCCCAGTTTTCCCGGTGCTCACGGTGTGCGCGACGCTCTCGCGTACGGCGCGAGGGTCACCGGATGCACCGTCCACTTCGTCGACGACGGCGTCGACACCGGCCCGATCATCGCCCAGGGTGTGGTCGAGATCCGGGACGAGGACGACGAGGGCGCTCTGCACGAGCGCATCAAGGAAGTCGAGCGCACGCTGCTCGTCGATGTCGTGGGGCGTCTGGCCCGTAACGGCTTCAGCATCGAGGGACGAAAGGTAGTTATCCCGTGACCGCCGAGAGCAACAAGCGGCCCATCCGCCGGGCGCTGGTCAGCGTCTATGACAAGACCGGTCTGGAGGAGCTGGCACGCGGGCTCCACGAGGCGGGCGTCGAGCTGGTCTCGACCGGTTCCACCGCCGCGAGGATCGCGGGCGCCGGGGTGCCGGTCACCAAGGTCGAGGACGTCACCGGGTTCCCGGAGTGTCTCGACGGCCGGGTGAAGACGCTTCACCCGAAGGTGCACGCGGGCATTCTCGCCGACCTCCGTTTGGAGGATCACCAGAAGCAGCTCGCCGACCTCGGCGTGAAGCCCTTCGAGCTGGTGGTCGTGAACCTGTACCCGTTCAAGGAGACCGTCGCCTCGGGCGCCACCCCCGACCAGTGCGTCGAGCAGATCGACATCGGCGGCCCGTCGATGGTCCGCGCCGCCGCCAAGAACCACCCGTCGGTCGCCGTGGTCACCAGCCCCGAGCGGTACGTCGACGTCCTCGCGGCGGTCAAGGACGGCGGGTTCGACCTCACCGCCCGCAAGCGGCTCGCCGCGGAGGCCTTCCGGCACACCGCGTCGTACGACGTCGCGGTCGCCTCCTGGTTCGCCGACGAGTACGCCGCCGCCGACGACAGCGGTCACCCCGGGTTCCTCGGTGCGACGTACGAGCGCAAGAACGTCCTGCGCTACGGCGAGAACCCGCACCAGGGCGCGGCCCTCTACGTCGACGGCACCGGTGGCCTCGCCGAGGCGGAGCAGCTGCACGGCAAGGAGATGTCGTACAACAACTTCACGGACACGGACGCCGCGCGCCGTGCCGCGTACGACCACGACGACCCGTGCGTCGCGATCATCAAGCACGCCAACCCGTGCGGTATCGCGGTCGCCGCGAACGTCGCCGAGGCCCACCGCAAGGCCCACGCCTGCGACCCGGTCTCCGCGTACGGCGGCGTCATCGCGGTGAACCGGCCGGTCACCAAGGAGATGGCGGAGCAGGTCGCCGACATCTTCACCGAGGTCATCGTCGCGCCCGACTACGAGGACGGCGCCCTCGAAGCCCTCACCAAGAAGAAGAACATCCGCGTGCTGCGCGTCCCGAACGGACCGGCCGCGAAGGTCGAGACGAAGCAGATCGACGGCGGCGCGCTGCTCCAGGTCACCGACCGCCTCCAGGCCGACGGCGACAACCCGTCGAGCTGGACCCTTGCGACCGGCGACGCACTGTCGCAGGGCGAGCTGGACGAGCTGGCGTTCGCGTGGAAGGCGTGCCGCGCCGTGAAGTCCAACGCCATCCTGCTCGCCAAGGACGGCGCCTCCGTCGGCGTCGGCATGGGCCAGGTCAACCGTGTCGACTCCTGCAAGCTCGCCGTCGAGCGGGCGGGCGAGGAGCGGGCGCGCGGCGCGTACGCCGCATCGGACGCGTTCTTCCCGTTCCCCGACGGGCCGCAGATCCTCATCGACGCAGGCGTGAAGGCGATCGTGCAGCCCGGCGGCTCGATCCGTGACGAGCAGGTCGTCGAGGCCGCCAAGAAGGCGGGCGTGACGATGTACTTCACGGGGACGCGCCACTTCTTCCACTGAGCCACCCGCACCACGTCGAGGGCCCGCCGGTCGGTGACCGGCGGGCCCTCGACGTGTACAGGTGCCGGGGGTCAGCCCTTCACGTGGACGACGACCGTGCTCGCGACCTTGTCGTGCCAGCCCTGCTTGCGGCCGGACTTGTCCCAGAAGGGCGACAGGTAGACGACGAGCGCGCCGATGCCGCAGGCGAAGCTGCCGACGACCGGGATGATCCAGCGCAGGAAGCCGCCGCCGATGCCCGGCTTCGCACCGGTCTCCGCCTTCAGGACGCGGATGCCGACAGCCAGCTTGCCCAGCGTGGCACCGACGAAGGCGATCATCAGTACCTGGTAGAGCAGGACGACGAGCATGAAGATCCCGGCGATCGGCAACGTCGCGGACTGGAAGTCCGATGTGGCGTTGTTCACGCAGGTGTCGTACGTGGACGAGGCCGAGTCGCAGGCCCGTACCGCGTCGATGAAGTCGCTGAACTTCGGCGCCAGGAACACCACGTAGACGATGCCGATCAGTACGCCGTCGATCAGCTGCGCGCCGAGTCTGCGGCCCATCGAAGCGATCGGCGGGACCCCGGGCATGCCCTGCGGCATCCCCTGCTGCTGCGGGTGCTGGGGGTAGCCGCCGTACGGCTGGCCGGGCTGCTGCGGATATCCGTACCCCTGCGGCGGGACGCCTTGCGGGGCCTGCTGGCCGTACGGGTCCGGCTGCGGTGGTTGCTGTCCGTAAGGGTTGTTCGGTTCGCCGTAACTCATGGCGGGATTCCTCCGGGTATGGCGTCGGGGACGGCGCGGACCTGCGGAGGAATTAGTCGTAGATGCGGCCGCGTACGCGGTTTGCCCCCCTGCCGCAGTCCGCGGTACTACCCGGATCATGCTCCTCAACCGGACAGGGTCCTGTCCAGAGGGCCGCCACGGCTGTTCCGCAAGTGCAACTTGGGGGAACGCGGGCCGCCCTGAAAGAATGGGCCCCATGACCGCCCAGATTCTCGATGGCAAGGCCACCGCAGCCGCGATCAAGTCCGAACTGACCGTCCGCGTGGCGGCCCTGAAGGAGAAGGGGGTCACGCCAGGACTCGGCACCGTCCTCGTCGGCGAGGATCCCGGCAGCCAGAAGTACGTGGCAGGAAAGCACCGCGACTGCGCGCAGGTGGGCATCGCCTCCATCCAGCGCGAACTGCCCGCCACCGCCACCCAGGAAGAGATCGAGGCGGTCGTCCGCGAGCTGAACGAGGACCCGGCCTGCACCGGCTACATCGTCCAGCTGCCGCTGCCCAAGGGCATCGACGAGAACCGCATCCTGGAGCTGATGGACCCGGACAAGGACGCGGACGGCCTGCACCCGATGAACCTGGGCCGCCTCGTCCTGAACGAGCCGGCGCCGCTGCCCTGCACCCCGTTCGGCATCATCACGCTGCTGCGCAAGCACGGCGTCGAGATCAAGGGCGCCGAGGTCGTCGTGGTCGGCCGCGGTGTGACCATCGGCCGCCCGATGCCGCTGCTGCTCACCCGCAAGTCCGAGAACGCGACGGTCACCCAGTGCCACACCGGCACCCGTGACCTCTCCGCGCACCTCAAGCGCGCCGACATCGTCGTGGCCGCCGCGGGCGTGCCGCACCTGATCAAGCCCGAGGACATCAAGCCGGGCGCGGCCGTGCTCGACGTCGGCGTCTCCCGCGACGAGAACGGCAAGATCGTCGGCGATGTGCACCCCGGCGTCACCGAGGTCGCCGGCTGGATCTCCCCGAACCCCGGCGGCGTGGGCCCGATGACCCGCGCCCAGCTCCTCGTGAACGTGGTCGAGGCCGCCGAACGGAACGCGAACGGTGTTCGCTGACACCTCCCGGGGCGCGAAGAAGCGGGGCACGCGACGCTTCCCGCTGTGGACGCGGGACACCGCGCGCCCCGAGGGCGGCGGCCGCGCGGCCTCCGGCGACGCCCCCGCCCCCGCCCGCCAGTGGCCGCTGATCGCCGTGCTCGTGCTGACCGGGCTCGGGTTGCTGCTCACCGCGTTCGACCTGTTCCGCGTCGGCACGATCCTGGTGGGCGTGGGCCTGCTCGGCGGGGCCGTGATGCGCTGGGTGCTGCCGTCCGTCGGCATGCTCGCCGTGCGCTCGCGCTTCACGGACATGGTCACGTACGGGATCCTCGGCCTCGCCATCGTGCTGCTCGCGATGATGGCGCAGCCCGACCCCTGGCTGAAGATCCCCTTCTTGCAGGACACGCTGCACTTCACCGTGCGATGAGTCATCGGTGGTGGTGACGTCGGTGGTGGTGACGTCGGAGGTCGTGACGTCGGTGGCCGGCCGGGGGCTTGGCCGCAAGTGACCGCGAGTGGCCGGGAGTGACGTGTGGGGCCTCCGGGATGGAGGCCCGCCGTCCTTGTGTGGCGATGTGCGGTCAACTTCGGGGATTTGTCGTAGGGCGCCGGACTCCCCGCATAGCCTGGGAAATCGGGACCGTTCTGGACGTCCCGGACCTGGAGGGTGCGAGGGGGCACGCTCCGGAGATCGCGCTGTCGAACGCTGTCGAATGCCCCCGTGCGCCCCCGCCCAGGGAACTGACATCCTGGCTACTCGCATCCCAGTGGGTAGCCAGTGGAAGCCGGGGCCAGAGCGCGGCGCGGGGGTATTCGGGCACGTACGGGGGGAATAGGGGGAAGGAAATGCCTCGTTGGAAGGCGCTGCCGGATGAACTCGACCCGCAGGTAAAGGAGTTCGCCAGCCAGTTGCGCAGACTGGTGGACCGCAGCGGGCTCGGGATCGCCGCGCTGGCGGACCGCACCGGCTACAGCAAGACCTCGTGGGAGCGGTATCTGAACGGGCGGCTGCTCGCGCCCAAGGGTGCCATCGTGGCGCTCGCCGAGGTGACCGGCACCAATCCCGTGCATCTGACGACGATGTGGGAGCTCGCGGAGCGCGCGTGGAGCCGTTCCGAGGCGCGCCACGACATGACCATGGAGGCGATACGCATATCCCAGGCGCGCGCCGCGCTGGGAGAGTTCGGCGGACCGACCGCGCCCTCCGGCGGCGGGCGGAACGGGAGTGCGACCGCCTCCCGGACCACCGGCATCGCCGGTCCCGCGGGAGTTTCGCCGACCGTGCCGCCGCAGGCTCAAGCGCCGAGTGTCGACCAGTTCGCGCCCGTCGGCCAGTTCACACCCGTCGGCCAGTTCGGGCCTGCCGGGCCGGTCGCCCCGCCCACCCCGCCCGCGTCGCCACCGGGGGGTTCCGGCGGTCCGGGCAGGCGGCGGCTGACCATGTTCCTCGCGGGAGTGGTGGGCGCCGCGCTCGTCGTGCTCGTCGCCTACGTCCTGACCAGCGGCGGCGACAGCGACAAGAACGACAAGGCAGGGCCCTCGTCGACGCCGTCGACCAGCGCGCCCCAACTGCCCGCGGGCGTCCAGTGCGTGGGCGACGGCTGCACCGGCAAGGACCCGGAGGCCATGGGCTGCGGCGGCGACCTCGCCGACAGCCCGACCCGGTCCGTGGTCGGCGCGGTCACCGTCGAGGTCCGCTACAGCAAGACGTGCAAGGCGGCCTGGGCGCGGATCCAGGGCGCGGCCCCCGGCGACAGCGTGCAGCTCGACGCGGGCGCCAAGGCGTCGAAGAAGGGCCTGGTCGGCGACGCGGACACGGACGCGTACACACCGATGGTGGAGGTCGGTTCGGCCTCCGCCGCGAAGGCGTGCGTCACGCTCGCGTCCGGCGAGAAGGGCTGCACCGAGTAGGTGGCCCGGGTGTGTGGTCCGGTTACCTGCTCCGGGGTCGTGCTCCGAGCGTCGCCCGAATGAGTGCGCATAGGGGCTTCCTTTCGGGGAAGGCGCACCACTACCCCCACGGGATGGTCACACGGTGACACCCCCACGACGGCCGCCACGCCCACTCTCCCGGGCCGGCGGCCGTCCCCGTGTGCGAAGGGGGCGGGGGCGCGCTCTGTGGGGTGAGCCACACGAACCGGTAGGTCCGGTGGCGGCGGGGCGCGATAGCCTGACGAGCGGATCTCTTGATGCCGAGAGATCGATCAAAACCTGCTGTCATACGGAGAACGCCATGACCCGCACTCCCGTGAACGTCACCGTCACCGGCGCCGCCGGCCAGATCGGCTACGCACTGCTCTTCCGCATCGCCTCCGGCCAGCTGCTCGGCGCGGACGTGCCGGTCAAGCTGCGCCTCCTGGAGATCACCCCGGCGCTCAAGGCCGCCGAGGGCACCGCCATGGAGCTCGACGACTGCGCCTTCCCGCTGCTCCAGGGCATCGAGATCACCGACGACCCGAACGTCGCCTTCGACGGCGCCAACGTCGGCCTCCTCGTCGGCGCCCGCCCCCGCACCAAGGGCATGGAGCGCGGCGACCTGCTCTCCGCCAACGGTGGCATCTTCAAGCCGCAGGGCAAGGCCATCAACGACAACGCCGCGGACGACATCAAGGTCCTCGTCGTCGGCAACCCGGCCAACACCAACGCCCTCATCGCCCAGGCCGCCGCGCCGGACGTACCGGCCGAGCGCTTCACGGCGATGACGCGCCTCGACCACAACCGCGCGCTGACCCAGCTCGCGAAGAAGACGGGGTCGACGGTCGCAGACATCAAGCGTCTGACCATCTGGGGCAACCACTCCGCCACCCAGTACCCCGACATCTTCCACGCCACGGTCGGCGGCAAGAACGCCGCCGAGGTCGTCAACGACGAGCAGTGGCTGGCCGAGAACTTCATCCCGACCGTCGCCAAGCGTGGCGCCGCGATCATCGAGGCGCGCGGTGCGTCGTCGGCCGCGTCGGCCGCCAACGCCGCGATCGACCACGTGTACACGTGGGTGAACGGCACGGCCGAGGGTGACTGGACCTCCATGGGTATCCCCTCGGACGGTTCGTACGGCGTCCCGGAGGGCCTGATCTCCTCGTTCCCCGTCACCACCAAGGACGGCAAGTACGAGATCGTCCAGGGCCTGGACATCAACGAGTTCTCGCGTGCGCGCATCGACTCGTCCGTCGCCGAGCTGACGGAGGAGCGCGAGGCTGTTCGCGGCCTCGGTCTGCTCTAGCCTCGCCGGCGGGGTTCCGCGTTTGGCTCCGCCTTTGGTTCTGCTTTTGCCGCCCGCGGTGGGTTTTCCGACCCGCCGCGGGCGGTTTGCGTTGGGGGCGAGCGCGGCTTTCGTCGTGGCTGGTCGCGCCCCGCGGCGGAGCCGCTGATCGACACAGCCCCGCGCCCCATGAGCAGGGGCGCGGGGAACTGCGCGAGAAGTCCCCACCGGGCCGACACTCGCCCACCAAGCCCCACCTGGCAGACGATCACGCGCGACCGCGATAGCCCAAGGAAACCGCGACCGTCGCGACCAGCGTCACCACTCCGACCCCGGCCAGCGCCGAAGACATGCCCGACGAGAAGTCCGGGGCACCGGCCAGCACCGTCCCGGCGACGGCCACGCCGAGCGCCGCCCCGAGTTCGCGGGACGCCGTACCGAGGCCGGAACCCAGGCCCGCCTGGTGCGCGGGCAGGGAGGTCAGGACGCCGATGGTCAGGGCCGGCATACAGGTGCCCGTGCCGAAGGAGATGACCAGGAGCCACAGGATGTAGACGCCGTACGGGGTATGCGGCCCGGCCGTCGACGCGCCGAGCAGGCCGACGCCGATCAGCGCGAGGCCGGCCGTGACCACCGGTCGGGGCGTCGCCTGCAGGCGCGCGACGATCTTCGGGGCCAGCGCCATCCCCACCGTCACCGGCAAGATCGCGATGCCGGTGAGTGCGGGACCGTAGCCCTTGATGCCCTGCAAGTACTGGGAGTTGACGAAGAACAGGGCGAACAGGCCGAAGAAGCCCACCGCCGTGCCGAGCGTCGCCGCCCGCAGCCGCGGCGCGCGGAAGACACGCGGGTCGAAGAGGGGCGCGGGGGAGCGCAGCGCGTGCCGGGCGAAGCCGGTCGCCAGCAGCGCGCCGAGCGCGAAGGCGATGAGGATGCGGGCCGAGCCCCAGCCGTACGTCGGTCCCTCGATGATGCCGAAGAGGATCGCGACCAGGGCCGTCGTGACGAGGAGCGTGCCCAGCGGGTCCGGGTTGCCGCGGTCGGCGCGCGGGGTGCGCGGGACGGTCCGTGCGACGGCCACGGCGAGCAGCGCCGCCAGCGGCACCATCCCCCAGAACAGCGCGCGCCAGGACAGGAACTGACCCGCGAGGCCACCGCCGAGGTTGCCGAACGCGCCGCCGACGCCCATCGCGAGCGTCCACGCGGTCATGGCGCGGGCTCGCCGCTCCGGGCCCCCGGCCAGGTGGACGAGGATCGACATGGTCGCCGGGGTGATCAGCGCGGCGCCGGTGCCGCAGACCGCGCGGCCCGCTATCAGGAGGCCGGGCGCCGTGGCGAGCGCGCTGACCGCGGCGCCCGCGGCGAACAGGGCGAGGCCGGTCAGGAGCGCGCCCTTGCGGCCGTACCGGTCGGCGGCGGCGCCCGCCGGGATCAGGAGACCCGCGAACGCGATGACGTACGCGTCGACCGTCCACATGATCTGCGTCGACGAAGGGTGCAGCGAGGACGAACCCAGCTGGGGGATGAGGAGGTTGATCGCCGCGACCATGCTCTGCGCGACCAGCACGCAGGCGCAGACCGTCAGCAGGGTGAGGCGCCCCAGGCGTGGTGTCCCGGCCGGACTCCCGGCCGGACCCTCGGTCAGAGGCGGGGGCGGGGGCGGGGACGTCGTTCGGGCAGGCGTGGGCATGGCTCCTCCTGGGAGCTTCGGATGGGGAGCTTCGGATGCGGAGCTGGAGCTCGGGTGGGGTGGTGTGGGTGCCCTGGGGGCCCGTTCAACGTAGGGTCGGCCCTGGTCTGCTTTCCAGTGCAACTTATGCAGGAGGTGATTGCGTATGGCGCAATCAGCGGCCCGAGCTGCGGCGCAGTCGTCCGTGGCGGCCGGGCTCGATCTGAATCTCCTCGTCGCCCTGGACGTACTTTTGGAGGAGCAGAGCGTGCGCGGCGCCGCCCGCCGCCTCCACCTCTCCGAACCCGCGATGAGCCGCACCCTGGGCCGCGCCCGCAAGGCGCTCGGCGACCCGCTGCTCGTGCGCGCCGGGCGGCACATGGTGCCGACGCCGTACGCGCTGTCGCTGCGGGCCGAGGTCGGGGCGGTGGTGGAGCGGGCGCGGGCCCTGTTCGCGGCGCGCGGGGCGGAGGACCTGCGGTCCCTGACGCGGACGTTCACGGTGCACGGGAGCGATTCGCTCGCCGCGCTGCTCGGGCCGCCGCTGCTCTCCCGGGCCGCCGCCGAGGCACCCGGGATCCGGCTCCGGTTTCTCGGCGAGAGTCATCTGGACGCGCCGGTGCTGCGGGAGGGGACGGCCGATCTGGAGGTCGGTGTCATCGACTCGGCCGCGCCCGAGGTGCGGATCGAGCCGATGTCCGTGGACCGGATGCTGGGTGCGGTCCGCGCCGGACACCCCTTGCTGCAAGGGGAGTTGACGGCCCGTCGGTTCGCCGAGGAGGCCGAGCATCTCACCGTGTCACGGCGGGGGAAACTGCACGGCCCGATCGATGACGCGCTGGCCGAACTCGGCCTGCGGCGGCGGGTGGTGGGCAGCGTGGGCTCGTTCCCCTCGTCGCTCTTCTTCCTGCGCGACACGGACCTCGTGGGGCTGGTCGGCTCCTGGTGCCTGCCGATGACGGACGCGCTCGGCCTCGTCACCTTCCCGATCCCGCTGGAACTGCCGCCCTTGCCGATCGCCCTCGCCTGGCATCCGCGCCACGACGCGGACCCGGGGCATGCGTGGCTGCGGGGGTGTGTGCGGGATCTGATGCGAGCACAGGCGCCTCCCTCTCCGTACGACAACCTCTGAAGGCGCTCAACTCGGCTGTGCCGCGCGGAAGAGATGCCGCACCATGAGTAAATGATCAGGAAGTCGAGCCGTGAGCTGAACGTCCTCGTCCTGCGGGACAGCAACCGCCTCGCGGATGCCGTCGAGGCGGCCCTCCAAGCGGCGTCCGACGCCGAACGGCCCGGACTGGAGCGAGCCGCCGCCCTCATCGCCGAGGCGGCTGCCCGGAGCGAGGCCGAGCTGCGCGGGGACTGGGTGCGCGCACGTCTCGCGGCGGCGGGCCACGAAGGCCCCGCCGACTCGGTCCAGGCCATCAAACTCCTGCGCCAGGCCGAACCGGGCCTGAGCCTGTACGCGGCGGTCCGTCTGGCGAAGGACGCGGTGGAGACGGCCTGAGGGGGCTGCCTGAGGAGCCGGGCCCTGAAGGGTTACGCGGCGCCGAGCGAGGCCAGCTTCGCGACGTCCACAGACTCGGAGGCGGGCGGTGTCTTCAGCGGTACGGGCTTTCCGTAGTCCGCGTACCGCGTCGTGGTGTCGGTCTCGCGGGCGCCGGGCGTACCGGCGCTCACCTCGGTGTACTTGAGCGCGTACGGCTTGCCGCGCGTGGCCACGTACAGCGTCCTCGTTATGCCGCTCTCCTCGCCGGCCCTCTCGCCGGCCTTCTTGCCGGTCGGTTCGCCGGTCGGTTCGCCGGTCAGTGGGATGACGGGTGTGCCGGGCATGCCGCGTGTGCCGTCCAGTTCCGTGGGCGTGCCCTTCTTGTCGATCTCCTCCGCTTTTGTCTGGCGCCGCAACTGCTTCCGCAGCGCGTTCAGATCGCAGACGCTCGCGAGGCCCTTGAGCGCCGGGTTGCCGACGGGCCCCGTGACGTAGCGGTCCTTGTACAGCTCGGCCGCCGCCCTGCCCTTGGCGCCCGGTACCTGGGCCCGCCACAGCTTGTCGTCCATGCGCATCCACACCCGGTTCCCGCGCCGTACGACGTCGGCCGTGCCGTTGGCGCCGAAGGTGAGCGTGGCCATGCAGTTCTTGTCGCGGTCGAGCGCGATGTCCAGCGCGGACGGGGAGGTGCCGCCCGCCCCCTTCGACCGGTCCGTGACCGTGACGTGCAGTGACGCGGTGTTCAGCACTTCGCGCCGGGCTCTGTCGGATATCTCGCGGGCGGTGAGCCGCGCGACGCCGTTGTCGGCGCTTCCGCTCGTGCTCGTGCTTCCGCTCGTGCTCGTGCTTGCGCCGTCCGTGTGGTGGTCCGCGTCGCCGCCCGTGCCGCCGCCGTCCGAGAACGCCGTCGCCGCGATCAGCGTCGCCGTGCATACCGCTGACGCCAGCACCCACCCGTATCCGAACTTCTTCGCTTCGACCGTCATGGCGCGCCCCCCGAGAACAGAACGTCCCTCAGGGTACGTTTCGGCCGTTTCCCCAGCGCATACGGTGACGCAGCGCACTTCCGGCCACGGAATGCGCATGCTTTGCGCCCCCGAGGGCAGGGGCATCCGACATCACGGCAGAGCGCGCCGAGAGGCCCTCTGCGGTGCTCGGGGGAGCGATCCGGAACGGAAGGCAAAGCAGGACGTGTCAGTACAACGCACCATCCATGTCGGCGGCGAGTGGCGCGAAGCCGCCTCAGGAGCCACCCGCGAGATCATCGACCCCGCGGATGCCAAGCCGTTCGCGGTGATCGCCGAGGGCGGTACCGAGGACGCGGACGCCGCGATCGCCGCCGCCCGCCGGGCCTTCGACGAGGGGCCCTGGCCGAGCACGCCGGTCGCCGAGCGCGCCGCGCTGCTGCGCCGTGTCGCCGAGTTCCTCGTCCGGGACCGGGAGAAGATCGGCCTCCTGGAGAGCCGGGACGCCGGCAAGACCGTCGAGGAAGGCCGCGTCGACGTCGACTGCGTCGCCGACGCCTTCCGCTACTTCGCCGACCTCGTGATCGGTGAGGGCGCCGGACGCGTCGTCGACGCGGGTTCCGAGGAGATCCACAGCGTCGTCGTGCACGAGCCGGTCGGCGTCTGCTCGATGATCACGCCCTGGAACTACCCGCTGCTGCAGGCGAGTTGGAAGATCGCCCCGGCCCTCGCCGCGGGCAACACCTTCGTCATCAAGCCGAGCGAGATCACCCCGCTGACCACGGTCGTGCTCGTCGAACTCCTCGTGGAGGCCGGGTTGCCGGCCGGTGTCGCCAACATCGTGACGGGCCCCGGTGCCTCGGTCGGCGCACGCCTCGCCGACCACCCCGACGTCGACCTCATCTCCTTCACCGGTGGCCTGGTCAGCGGCACCAAGGTCGCCCAGGCCGCCGCCGCGGACGTCAAGAAGGTCGCCCTTGAACTCGGCGGCAAGAACCCGAACGTCGTCTTCGCCGACGCCTGCGAGACGGAGGACGGCTTCGACACCGCCGTCGACCAGGCCCTGAACGCCGCGTTCATCCACAGCGGCCAGGTCTGCTCCGCGGGCGCGCGCCTCATCATCGAGGAGTCCGTGCGCGAACGCTTCGTTGCCGAGCTCGCCCGCCGCGCCGAGAAGATCCGGCTCGGCCGCGGGACCGAGGACGGGGTGGAATGCGGGCCGCTCGTCAGCGAGCAGCAGCGCGACAAGACCGAGTCGTACGTCGCCTCCGCCCTCGCCGAGGGCGCGGTGCTGCGCAGCGGCGGCAAGCGCCCCGAGGCGAGCGCCGTACGGCCCGCCACCGGCTACTTCTACGAGCCGACCGTCCTCGACCAGTGCCACCGCGAGATGCGCGTCGTGCGCGAGGAGACCTTCGGGCCGATCCTCACCGTCGAGACGTTCCGCACGGAGGACGAGGCCGTCGCCCTCGCCAACGACACCGAGTACGGCCTCGCCGGTGGCGTCTGGACCGCCGACGCGGGCCGCGCCCGACGGGTCGCCGCGCGCCTGCGCCACGGCACGGTCTGGATCAACGACTTCCACCCCTACCTGCCGCAGGCCGAGTGGGGCGGCTTCGGGAAGAGCGGTGTGGGACGGGAGCTCGGCCCCGCCGGGCTCGCCGAGTACCGCGAGGCCAAGCACATCTACCAGAACCTGGCGCCGAAGCCGGTGCGGTGGTTCGCGGGCTGAGCGCCCCCGCCGGGCGCGCTCCCCGCGCCCGGCCCCGCCCCCGCACCCGTACTTCTGCACCCGTACTTCCGCACCCGTACTTCCGCACTCGTACCTTTGCACCACCCATTACGCGAAGTACTTTGCCTCGCCTTGGAGTTGACGCATGCCTGAGCACCCCGAACTGTCCGAGAACACGTACGACTACGTCGTGGTCGGCGGCGGCACGGCCGGATCGGTGATCGCCTCCCGGCTCACCGAGGACCCGGACGTCACCGTCGCCGTCATCGAGGGCGGCCCCAGCGACATCGACCGCGACGACGTGCTCACCCTGCGCCGCTGGCTCGGCCTGCTCGGCGGCGACCTCGACTACGGCTACACCACGACCGAGCAGCCGCGTGGCAACTCGCACATCCTGCACAGCCGCGCCAAGGTGCTCGGCGGCTGCTCGTCGCACAACACCCTCATCTCGTTCAAGCCGCTGCCCGGCGACTGGGACGAGTGGGCCGCGGCCGGCGCCGAGGGCTGGGACCACAAGGCGATGGACCCGTACTTCGCCAAGCTGCGCAACAACGTCGTCGCCGTCGACGAGAAGGACCGCAACGCCATCGCCCGCGACTTCGTCGAGGCCGCGCAGGCCGCGACCGGTGTGCCGCGCGTCGAGGGCTTCAACAAGGGCCCGTTCAAGGACGGCGTCGGCTTCTTCGACCTCGCGTACCACCCCGAGAACAACAAGCGGTCCTCGGCCTCGGTCGCGTACCTCCACCCCCACATGGAGGCGGGCGACCGCCCCAACCTGACGCTGCTGCTCGAGACGTGGGCGCACAAGCTGGCCTTCGTCGACGGCGTGCGCGCGCACGGCGTGCACGTACGCACGAAGGACGGCGCGGAAAAGCTCGTCCGCGCGCGCCGCGAAGTCATCGTCTGCGCGGGCGCCGTCGACACGCCCCGCCTGCTGCTGCACTCCGGTATCGGCCCCAAGGCCGACCTGGAGCGGCTCGGCATCCCCGTCGTGCACGACCTTCCGGGCGTCGGCGAGAACCTGCTCGACCACCCGGAGTCCGTCATCGTCTGGGAGACGGACGGGCCGATCCCCGACAACAGCGCGATGGACAGCGACGCCGGCCTGTTCATCCAGCGCGACCCCGAGGCCGCCGGGCCCGACCTGATGTTCCATTTCTACCAAATCCCG
Organism: Streptomyces sp. NPDC102467; assembly: GCF_044765445.1. NCBI lineage: Bacteria > Bacillati > Actinomycetota > Actinomycetes > Kitasatosporales > Streptomycetaceae > Streptomyces > Streptomyces sp. NPDC102467. The sequence continues at coordinate 87,617 of NZ_JBIWKA010000001.1, forward strand.
TTCACGGACAACCCGGAGCGCCTCGGCTACGTCAGGCCCGAGCACGGCGTGTCCATGACGCCGAACATCCCCAAGCCGAAGAGCCGCGGCCGCCTCTACCTGACCAGCGCGAACCCCGAGGACAAGCCCGCCCTCGACTTCCGCTACTTCACGGACGAGGACGACTACGACGGGCAGACCCTCGTCGACGGCATCCGCATCGCCCGCGAGATCGCGAAGACGCAGCCGCTGGCCGGCTGGCTCAAGCGCGAGGTGTGCCCCGGCCCGGACGTCACCGGCGACGAGGAACTCAGCGAGTACGCCCGCAAGGTGGCCCACACCGTCTACCACCCCGCAGGGACCTGTCGGATGGGCGCCAAGAGTGATGAACTCGCAGTGGTGGACCCTGAGTTGAGGGTTCGAGGGCTGCAGTCCATTCGTATCGCCGACGCGTCCGTCTTCCCGACGATGCCCGCGGTGAACCCGATGATCGGAGTGCTCATGGTCGGGGAGAAGTGTGCCGAGCTGCTGGGTGGTGACGCGTGATGAGTACGCAGACCGTGGTGAAGGACCCCGCCCCGGACGCCGACGCGGGCTCCACCGAGACCGTCTTCGCCGTCCGCAACCTGTGGAAGGTGTTCGGCCCCAAGTCCGAACGCGTCCCGGGCGACGCCGAACTGGCCGGCCTGAGCGCCGCCGAACTGCGCTCCCGCACCGGCTGCACCGCCGCCGTGCGCGACGTCTCCTTCGACGTCAAGCGCGGTGAGGTCTTCGTGGTGATGGGCCTGTCCGGCTCCGGCAAGTCCACCCTGGTGCGCTGCCTGACCCGCCTCATCGAACCGACGTCCGGCGACCTGTCCATGGACGGCGAGGACGTCCGCGCCATGGACAAGAGCCGGCTGCGCGCCCTGCGCCGCCGCCGCGCCGCCATGGTCTTCCAGCACTTCGGCCTGCTGCCGCACCGCACCGTCCTCGACAACGTCGCCTACGGCCTGGAGATCCAGGGCGTCGGGCGCGCCGAGCGCCGGGCGAAGGCGATGGAGGTCGTCGCGAAGGTGGGCCTGGACGGTCTCGAAGGACGCCGCCCCGGCCAGCTGTCCGGCGGTCAGCAGCAGCGCGTCGGCCTCGCCCGGGCACTCGCCGTGGATCCCGAAGTCCTCCTGTTCGACGAACCGTTCAGCGCCCTCGACCCGCTGATCCGGCGTGACATGCAGGAGGAGGTCGTGCGCCTGCACCGCGACGAGGGCCGCACGATGGTCTTCATCACCCACGACCTCAACGAGGCGCTGCGCCTCGGCGACCGCATCGCCCTGATGCGCGACGGCCGCATAGTCCAGCTCGGCACTCCCGAGGAGATAGTCGGCGCGCCCGCCGACGACTACGTCCGCGAGTTCGTCCGCGACGTGCACCGCGAGCAGGTCATGACGGTCCGGCGCGTCATGCGCCCCGCCGACGCGGACGAGGCCGACCGCGGCCCCGAGATCGCCGCCGACGCCACGGTGTCGGAAGCGATCGACGCGGTGGCACGCAGCGGGTTCGCCGTGCGGGTGATGGACGACGGCCAGTGCGTCGGCATAGTCGACCACGAGGGACTCCTCGGCGTCGTGGCCGGCACGAACGCCGACACCATGAGCGATGGCGCCGCCGCCGAGTCCGGGGCGGCCCGGGACACCGGTGGCGTGGCCGCGGGGCCCGTCGTGGCTCCGGGCGCCGCTGAGGAGGCGCCCACGTCGGCCGCCCCGAGCCCGAGCCCGAGCCCGCGCCCCGACGGCGACGAGGCGGTCTGACATGACAGCCGCCGTCACAGTCGCCCCCACCAAGGACAGCTCCGCCCGCCGCAGAGACCTGCTCCGCCACCGCGTACTCGGCAAGCTCCTGCTGCTCGCCGTGGCCGCGGCGGTGATCGTACCGATCGTCAACGCCCGCTGGTCCAGCGGCACCTGGCCGGGCGCCCTCACCGTCGACATCTCCGAACCGCTCGGCAAGGCCAGCGACTGGATCATCGACAACCGCGACAGCAGCCCGCTGTTCCTCTACTTCCTCGGTCACATCAGCAACGCGATCGTCCTCTCCATCCGCGCCGTCTACCTCGTGCTGCTCGCCGCGGGCTGGGCCGGCGTGACGGCCGCGGCCGGACTGATCGCCTGGCGCGTCGCGGGCTGGCGCCTCGCCGCCTCCGCCGTGCTCGCCTTCCTCGCGTGCGGCGCCCTCGGCATGTGGGTGCCCACGGTGCAGACCCTCGCGCTCATGGCCGTCGCCGTGTTCGTCTCGGTCGTCCTCGGCGCCGTCCTCGGTCTCGCCGGGGGCCTGAGCGACCGGATGTACCGCGCCCTGCGCCCGGTCCTCGACACCATGCAGGTGTTCCCCGCCTACGCGTACCTGCTCCCCGTCGTCCTCGTGTTCGGCATCGGCGTACCCGCCGCGGTCCTCGCCACCGTCGTCTACGCGGCCCCGCCCATGGCCCGCCTCACCGCGCTCGGCCTGCGCTCCGCCGACAGCGGCGTCATGGAGGCCGTCGCCTCGCTCGGCGCGACCGGCCGTCAGCGCCTGCTGACCGCCCGCCTCCCGCTGGCCCGCAAGGAACTCCTCCTCGGCCTCAACCAGACGATCATGATGGCCCTCTCCATGGCCGTCATCGCCTCCGTCATCGGCGCGGGCGGCCTCGGCGACCGCGTCTACCAGGCACTCGCCTCCGTCGACGTCGGCGCCGCACTGGCCGCCGGCATCCCGATCGTGCTGCTCGCCGTCGTCCTCGACCGCGTCACCGGCGCGGCGGGGGAGAAGCTCGGCTCCCACGAGCCCCCGGCGCACTGGAAGTGGGGCGTCGTCGCCGCCGGCACCCTCGTGGCCGCCCTCGCGGCCCGCTTCGCCGACCGCCTCGACTGGCCCGACTCCTGGGTCGTGAACATCGCCACCCCCGTCAACGACGCCGTCGACTGGATGACCGACCACCTCTACACCGGCGTCCCCTACGTGGGCGGCACCGCCGACTGGGCGGCCCACTTCACCACCTGGATCCTCGACCCGCTGCGCTCCGGCCTGACCTGGCTGCCCTGGTGGTCGGTGCTCCTGATCGTCGCCGCGCTCGCCTGGCTGATCGGCACCTGGCGCACCGCCCTGACCGCCGTGCTCGCCATGGCCGCGATCGGCGTACTCGGCGTCTGGAAGCCGTCCCTCGACACCCTCTCCCAGGTCCTGGCCGCGGTCGCCGTTACCCTGGTCCTCGGCTTCGCGATCGGCATCGCGGCGGCCCGCAGCGAACGTCTCGAACGCATGCTGCGCCCCGTCCTCGACGTCTTCCAGACGATGCCCCAGTTCGTCTACCTGATCCCGGTCGTCGCCCTCTTCGGCGTCGGCCGCGCCCCCGCCGCCGCCGCGGCGGTCGTCTACGCGCTGCCCGCCGTCGTCCGCATCACCGCTCAGGGGCTGCGCCAGGTCGACCCGGCCGCGATGGAGGCGTCCCGCTCGATGGGCGCCACGACGAGCCAGCAGCTACGGCAGGTCCAACTCCCGCTCGCCCGCCCCGCCTTGCTCCTCGCCGTCAACCAGGGCGTCGTCCTGGTCCTCGCCGTCGTCATCATCGGCGGCCTCGTCGGCGGTGGCGCGCTCGGCTACGACGTCGTCTTCGGCCTCGCCCAGGGCGACCTCGCCACGGGCCTCGTCGCGGGCGCCGCGATCGTCTGCCTCGGCCTGATGCTGGACCGCGTGACCCAGCCGACGGAACGCCGCAGCCGTACCGGAAAGGAGGCCTGACATGCCCGGAACCCGAACTCGTAGGACCTGCGCGGCAGTTGCCGGCGCCGGCGCACTGCTGGTCGTCACCGGCTGCGGGGCCGCCGACATGACCAAGCAGGCGTCTCCGTACGCCAACGCCCAGGGCGCCAAGACAGTGACCCTCTCCGTCCAGTCCTGGGTCGGCGCCCAGGCCAACGTCGCCGTCGCCCAGTACCTCCTGGAGCACGAACTCGGCTACCGCGTCGACACCGTCCAGGTCGACGAGGTCCCCGCCTGGGACGCCCTCAGCCAGGGCCGCGTCGACGCGATCCTGGAGGACTGGGGCCACCCCGAACAGGAACAGCGCTACGTGAAGGACAAGAAGACCATCGAGAACGGCGGCGGCCTCGGCGTCACCGGACACATCGGCTGGTTCGTCCCCACGTACTTCGCCAAGCAGCACCCCGACGTCACGAACTACAAGAACCTCAACAAGTACGCCGCTCAGCTGAAGACCGCGGAGAGCGGTGGCAAGGGGCAGTTGCTGGACGGCTCCCCGTCCTACGTCACGAACGACAAGGCCCTGGTCCAGAACCTGAAGCTGAACTACCAGGTCGTCTTCTCCGGCTCCGAAGCCGCCCAGATCACCCAGATCAAGCAGTTCGCCAAGCAGAAGAAGCCGTTCCTGACGTACTGGTACCAGCCGCAGTGGCTCTTCAAGAAGGTGCCGATGACCGAGGTGAAGCTGCCCGCCTACAAGGAGGGCTGCGACGCCGATCCGAAGAAGGTCTCCTGCGCCTACCCGCAGACCCCGCTGCAGAAGTACCTCAACGCCGACTTCGCCAAGAGCGGCGGCAAGGCCGCGGCCCTCCTGAAGAAGTTCCACTGGACGACGGAGGACCAGAACGAGGTCTCCCTCTTGATCGCCGAGCAGAAACTGTCGCCGGACGAAGCGGCGAAGAAGTGGATCGACGGTCACCGCTCCACATGGAAGGCGTGGCTGCCCAAGTAACCGGGCAGGTTCTACGGTGCCGGGTGCCTTTCCTGACGGGGGCACCCGGCACAGCTGTGTGCGGGACGGGGCGGGACGGGGCGGGACGGGACGGGGAATGGGGCGGAGTGGGGTGGGGCGGAGTGGGGTGGGGTGGAGCGGCGGGATTGGGCTGGGCTGGGCCTGGGGTCAGGCGATGGTGTCCGCGATGTCCCGCAGTGCGGCGGCCGCCCGCCGCTGCAATCCGGGCCCGAACGTGATCCGCGTCGCCCCCAACTCGCCCCACTCGCGCGGCGAAGGCCCCCCGGGTGGCGCCCCGACGTTGATCGGCCCCTCGATCTCGGCCCGCAGACGCGGCAGCACCTCGGCCGGCGCCCCGATCGGGTACACGCAGTCCGCACCCGCGGCCACGAACAACCCCGCCCGCTCGATCGCCTCCTCGACCGGATTGTCGACGCCCTTGACGAGGAACGCGTCGATCCGCGCGTTGAGCACGATCCGGTCGCCTGCCGCCGCCCGCACCTCGGCCAGCCAGTCGGCCTGCTGCCGGGCGTCCTTGAGGACAAGGTCCTGGTGCGGCCGGCCCGGTCCGGAGGGGGAAGCTTGCGGGTCCGCGTAGGAGTCCTCGAGGTTGCACCCGACGGCCCCGGTCTCCAGCAGCCGCTCCACGAGCTCCTTCGGCGCGATTCCGTACCCGGCTTCGATGTCCGCGGAGACGGGCACCGACACCGACCGCACGATCCGGGCCACGGCGGCGAACATCTCGTCCGCCGGAGTCTGTCCGTCCTCGTACCCGAGCGACGCCGCGACCCCCGCGCTCGGCGTCGCCAGAGCCGGGAACCCGGCCTCCTCGAAGACACGCGCACTCGCCGCGTCCCACGGCCCGGGCAGGATCAACGGGTCACCGGGCGAGCGGTCACGATGCAGGGCGCGAAGGACGTCCACGGGGGCCGCGGCCCCTTGCGACTGCTCCGGGTTCACCATGCGGGTCCTCCGGGTTCGATGCGACGACTGACCATCAGCCGGTTCCAACTGTTGATCACGGTGATCGCCGCGATGAGGTGGGCCAGTTCGGTCTCACTGAAGTGCTTGGCGGCGAGCTCGTACGCCTCGTCGGGCACGAACCCCTCCGTGAGGACCGTCACCGCCTCGGTCAGCGCGAGCGCCGCCCGCTCCTTCTCGCTGTACAACTCACCGGCTTCGCGCCATGCGTTGAGCAGCGCGATCCGCTTCGCGCTCTCCCCGTTCTTCCCGACGGCGATGTCGACGTGCATGTCCAGACAGAACGCGCACTCGTTGATCTGCGAAGCCCGGATCATCACCAGCTCCGCGAGCACTGGATCCCCGAGCCCCTTCTTCGCGGCCGCGCTGAAGGCGGCCATCGCATTGCGGACGCCAGGATCCAACTGGGTCGTGCGCGCGTTCACTTGAAGTCCCCCGCCTTGTAGTGCCCAGGGGCCTGACGCGTGGAGACACCGAACCGGTTCCACGCGTTGATCGTGGTGATCGCCGCGATCAACTGGCTCAGCTCCCGCTCGTCGTAGAGCTTCGCCGCCTTCTCGTACACCTCGTCCGGAACGAAGCCGTCCGTGAGTACCGTGATCGCCTCGGTCAGCTCGAGCGCGACGATCTCCCGTTCGGTGTAGAAGTGCTTCGACTCTTCCCAGGCGGCGAGCTGAATGATCCGCTCCACGCTCTCGCCCGCGGCCAGCGCTTCCTTGGAATGCATGTCCAGGCAGAGCGCACAGTGGTTGATCTGCGAGGCGCGGATCTTGACCAGCTCGTACGTCACCGGGTCGAGCCCCTGACGAGCCGCCGCGTCGAGCCGGACCATCGCCTTGAACACCTCGGGCGCGAGCTGCGCCCAGTCGAGCCGAGGCGTGTGCTCATGCATGTATTCCTTGCCGGTGGAGGCGGGGGCGACGCCGGTGGCGGCGTCCGTCGTGGTTTCGGTGCTCTCTTGTGTCCTGCTCTCGTGCGTCGTCATGCTTCGAGCCTACGAAGGGATTAGCCCAGGGGTATGGTCCATTCCCATGGCAGACCCCTGGGCCACTTCGCCCTCCGGACAGTCACTCGGCATCGACCTCCACATCGAGCCCACCGGCTCCGGCCTGCGCCGGGGCCTTACCGACGCGCTCCGGGAGGCCGTACGCGGCGGACGCCTTGCCCCCGGCACCCGACTGCCCGCCTCACGCACCCTCGCCGTCGACCTGGGCATCGCCCGCAACACCGTCGCCGACTCCTACGCCGACCTCGTCGCGGAAGGCTGGCTCACTGCCCGCCAGGGCTCCGGCACCCGGGTCGCCGAACGCCCCGTCGAGGCCCCCCGCCCGGCCCCGGCCCCCGGCCGCCGGGCCCCCGGCGGGCTCCTCCACGACCTGCACCCCGGCACCCCCGACCTGGCCTCTTTCCCTCGTATCGAGTGGCTCAAGGCAGCCCGGCGTGCCCTGACCGCGGCCCCGAACGAAGCACTCGGCTATGGCGACCCGCGCGGCCGCCTGGAACTGCGCACCGCCCTCGCCGGTTACCTCTCCCGGGCCCGGGGCGTGCACACCCACCCCGACCGCATCGTCGTCTGCGCCGGCTTCGTGCACGGCCTGATGCTGCTCGGCGACGTCCTGCGCCGCCGGGGCGTGCGCGACGTCGCCGTGGAGAGCTACGGCCTCGACGTTCACTGGAACGTCCTGACCCGCGCGAACCTACGCACCCACCCCCTCCCCCTCGATGAACTCGGCACAGTTACAGCGGAGTTGGACACCTGGGAGGCGGGTGCGGCGTCTCCGGGCGTAGGCCTGGCCGGGGCAACGGGGTCTTTGGCAACGGGGTCTCTGGGAGCGGGGTCTCGGGCAACGGGGCCTGAGGAAGATGGGGAAGGGCGTGCGGGTGTGGGGTCGGGGGCCAGTGTGTCCCTGGGTGCGGGTGCGGGTGCGGGTGCGGGTGCGGGTGCGGGTGCGAGTGCCGGTGTGGGTTTGGTGGCGGTGTTGGGCGCGGGGCCCGTTGCCGGTGCCGGTGCCGGTGCCGGTGCCGTAGGGGTAGCGGCAGGGGCGCTCGGGGCAGGAGACATCCGCGGAGTCGGCGGGAGCGCGGCGGTCGGCGCGGCCCTGCTGACGCCCGCCCACCAGTTCCCCACGGGCGTGCCGCTGCACCCGGACCGGCGTGTTGCCGTCGTCGACTGGGCGCGCCGTACAGGGGGACTGATCCTGGAGGACGACTACGACGGCGAATTCCGCTACGACCGCCAACCTGTAGGCGCCCTCCAGGGACTCGACCCGGAGCGCGTGGTCTACCTCGGCACGGCGAGCAAGTCACTCGCCCCCGGGCTGCGGCTGGGCTGGATGGTCCTGCCCGCGGGGCTCGCCGATGAGGTCATCGAAGCCAAGGGGACCACTGACTGGTCGTGCGGCGTCCTCGACCAGCTGACCCTCGCCGAGTTCCTGAACTCCGGTGCCTACGACCGTCATCTGCGCAGCGCCCGCCTGCGCTACCGCCGTCGCCGCGACCAACTCGTCGCCGCCCTGGCCGAACACGCTCCCTCGGTCCACGCCACCGGCATCGCCGCAGGGCTGCACGCGGTCCTGCAACTCCCGCCCGGCACCGAACAGTCCGTGGTCCGCGCCGCCGCCTGGCAGCGCCTGGGCGTCGCAGGCCTCTCCAGCCTCCGGCACGAGAACGCCGCCGCCTCGTCGGCCCCGCTCGACGCCTTGGTGGTCGGCTACGGCACCCCGCCCGACCACGCTTGGGCCGGCGCCCTGGACGCGTTGTGCCGGGTGCTGCCGTGACGGAGGCCGACGGGAGCTCGGCGCCGGGGCTTGGGGCGGGCGGCGGGTGGCGGGTGGCGAGGTTGGGGCCGGGCGGTGGGTGGTGGGCACTCGGGGCCAGGGACGTAAGCGGGCCGGGGCCGCCGGGCCGGGGCCGAGAAGCCGAGAAGCCGAGATAGGGGAGCCCGGGCCGGGGAGCCGGGGCCAGGGTTGAGGCCAGGGGGGTGGTGGAGGTCAGGGGTCGCGTTTGAGGCCGGGGCTCGAAACTTTGCCGCTTTCCTTCCTACTCACCTACCTGGGCCGGCTCCGCATCCCCCATCGTCGGCGCCTCGCCGAACCGGGCCAGGGCCAGCGCCCCCACAACCGCGACCGCGAACCCCAATACCGCCAGCCATGCGAGCCCCGACCGCGTCCGGTCCCCGAGCCACACCACTCCAACCAGCGCCGGACCCACCGTCTCCCCGACAACCATCCCGGCCGTGGCCACCGTCACCGACCCGCGCTGCAACGCCGACGTCAGCAAGAGAAACGCCGCCCCACCCCCCACCAACAGTGCATACGTCGCCGGATTCGACAGCAGCGCCCCCGGCGACATGTCGTCGATGAGCCGCACGCTCACCTCGACCACCCCGAACCCGAACCCCGACCCGAGCCCCAACGCCAGGGCCCGGCCTCGCCCGGGCAACCGGCCTGCTCCGGCCCCGATCAGCAGCACCCCGACCGCCACCCCGAGCATCGCGAACCGCAGCGCATCCGAACCGGCTCGCTCACCCTCGGCCCCTGACGCCAGCCCCAACATGGCCAGCCCTGCGCAGACGGCTCCCACCGCCCCCCACTCCGCGCCGCTCAACCGCACGTGCAGGAGCCGTGCGGCTACTACCGCGGTGACCGCAAGGCTTGCGGCGAGCGCTGCTCCAACGGCGTAGATCGGAAGGGACCGCAACGCCACGACCTGCAGCACGAATCCCAGCCCGTCGAATCCGAGCCCCACGAGGTATCGCCACTGCCGCAACGCCCGCATCAGCAGTGCTGTATCCACTCCTGATCCGGTCCCGGGCTCGGCCGCCCGTGCCGCCATCGCCTGAAGCACCGAGGCCGTCCCGAAGCAGATCGCGGATCCCAGCGCGCAAAACATTCCAAGAGGCACAAAGCGACTTTAGAGGAAGAGGGGTTGGCTCATTCTCTCCGCCCGAGGTTCGGCAGCCGAGGAGGCAGGGGCCGGTGATGAGGGGTGCTGCCACCAGGGGTCGGCCCTCTTGCCGGCTTCGACGGGCTCTGCGCCCCGCCGGGGCCGCGCACCGCCGACCCCGGTCCCGGCTCCGGGGTCGGCGCCTTCCAGGGCGCTATCACTCTTCAGGTGTCAAGGAACTGTCGGATGTCTCCGGGCGCTGCCGTTCACGCGCCAAGTACCGCACGGAGCTGATCGAGCCCCCAGTCCAGATCCTCCTTACTGATCACCAAGGGCGGAGCGATCCGGATCGTGGAGCCATGGGTGTCCTTGACGAGCACACCCCGGCCCATCAACTTCTCCGAGATCTCCCGGCCCGTCCCGTACGCCGGATCGATGTCGACGCCCGCCCAGAGCCCGCGGCCCCGTACCTCCGTCACCTTGCCCGTGCCGGTCAACAGGCCCAGCTCGGCGTGCAGATGCTCGCCAAGCTCCGCGGCCCGCTGCTGGAACTCCCCGCCACGCAGCATCGCGATCACCTCGAGTGCCACAGCGCAAGCAAGCGGATTACCGCCGAAGGTCGACCCGTGCTCCCCCGGCCGGAACACTCCCAGCACCGCCTTGCTGGACACCACCGCCGATACCGGTACGACGCCACCCCCGAGCGCCTTGCCCAGCACATACATGTCGGGCACCACGCCCTCGTGCTCGCAGGCGAACGTTCGTCCTGTCCGCCCGAGCCCCGACTGGATCTCGTCCGCGATGAACAGCACGCTGCGTTCGCGCGTCAGTTCCCGAACTCCCGCGAGGTATCCGGCCGGCGGCACCAGCACCCCCGCCTCACCCTGGATCGGCTCCAGGAGGACCGCCACCGTGTCCTCGGTGACCGCCTCTCGGAGTGCCGCCAGGTCCCCGTACGGGACGATGTCGAACCCCGGCGTGTACGGACCGAAATCCGCTCGTGCCTCCTGATCCGTGGAGAAGCTGACGATCGTCGTCGTCCGTCCGTGGAAGTTGTCGCTCGCGACCACGATCCGTGCCCGCCCGTCCGGCACTCCCTTGACCCTGTACCCCCACTTACGGGCGGTCTTCACCGCGGTCTCCACCGCCTCCGCCCCCGTGTTCATCGGCAGCACCATCTCCATGCCGCACAGCTCGGCGAGCCGCGTACAGAATTCGGCGAACCGGTCGTGATGGAAGGCCCGCGAGGTCAGGGTGACTCGCTCCAGCTGGGCCTTGGCGGCCTCGATCAGCCGTCGGTTTCCATGCCCGAAGTTGAGCGCGGAGTACCCGGCGAGCATGTCCAGATAGCGGCCGCCCTCGACGTCCGTCATCCAGGCGCCCTCCGCTGTGGCGACCACGACGGGCAACGGGTGATAGTTGTGCGCGCTGTGCTCGTCGGAGGCAGCGATCAAGCCCTCCGACGAGGCGCGCGGATCCTCGGGGGTGTGGGCGGAAGTCACAGAAGTCACGGGATCTCCGTTCTTACGGCTCTGAAGGCCTTGCGGCTCTTGCGGCGCGAGACGGGTTTGTAGCCCTTTCCTATCGTCGCTCGCATCATGGACGTGGAAACCTCGCGCACCGGCGTGCCCGGTAGGGTGATTTCCGGGCCGTGACTGGCGCGCTGGGATGGGACCGACCATCGGGGAGCGGCCCGCGAACTGAGTGCCGTGCGCCTGGGCCGAACCGTGCTCCGCCCTATGTGCCCGACTCCGGTCGGGCCGGGGAGAACCCGTCCCGGAGGTCCGCCATGCCAGAGCCCACTCATTCCTCCCCCCTGTCCACAGAGACCGTCGCCTTCCGTAGCGCCCTCGACGTGATCCGGAGCGTGGAGCCCCGGGTCGCCGACGCCATCGGCCAGGAGATCGCCGATCAGCGCGAGATGCTCAAGCTGATCGCCAGTGAGAACTACGCCTCTCCGGCCACGCTGCTGGCGATGGGCAACTGGTTCAGCGACAAGTACGCCGAGGGCACCGTCGGCCGTCGCTTCTATGCGGGCTGCCGCAACGTCGACACCGTCGAGTCCCTGGCCGCCGACCACGCCCGCGAGCTCTTCGGCGCCCAGCACGCCTACGTGCAGCCGCACTCCGGTATCGACGCCAACCTCGTCGCCTTCTGGGCCGTCCTCGCGGACCGCGTCGAAGCCCCCGCCCTGCAGCGGGCCGGCGTACGCAACGTGAACGACCTGTCCGACGCCGACTGGGCCGAACTGCGTCAGGCCTTCGGAAACCAACGCATGCTCGGCATGTCCCTGGACGCCGGCGGCCACCTCACCCACGGGTTCCGGCCCAACATCTCCGGCAAGATGTTCGACCAGCGCAGCTATGGCACCGACCCGGTTTCCGGACTCCTGGACTACGAGGCGCTGCGCGCCACCGCCCGCGAGTTCAAGCCGCTGATCATCGTTGCCGGCTACTCCGCCTACCCGCGCCTGGTGAACTTCCGCATCATGCGGGAGATCGCCGACGAGGTCGGGGCGACGCTGATGGTCGACATGGCACACTTCGCCGGTCTCGTCGCCGGCAAGGTCCTCACCGGAGACTTCGACCCGGTGCCGCACGCCCAGATCGTCACCACGACCACCCACAAGTCGCTGCGCGGCCCGCGCGGCGGCATGGTCCTGTGCGACGACTCGCTCGCCGACCAGGTCGACCGCGGTTGCCCGATGGTGCTGGGCGGACCGCTTCCGCATGTCATGGCAGCCAAGGCCGTCGCCCTCGCCGAAGCTCGACGCCCCGACTTCCGCGGCTACGCACAGGCCGTCGTCGGCAACGCCCGCGCCCTCGCCGAGGGCCTCATCCGGCGCGGAACCACTCTCGTCACCGGTGGAACGGACAACCACCTGAATCTGATCGATGTCGCCACCTCCTATGGTCTGACCGGCCGACAGGCCGAGTCCGCGCTTCTTGATTCCGGCATCGTCACCAACCGCAACGCCATCCCGGCCGACCCGAACGGTGCTTGGTACACCTCCGGTATCCGCATCGGCACCCCTGCCCTCACTACCCGTGGTCTGGGCGCGGCCGAGATGGACGAGATCGCCGCACTCATCGACCGTGTCCTCACGGCTACCGAGCCCGGCATCACCAGCAAGGGCGCCGCCTCCAAGGCACAGCACGTCCTGGACGCCAAGGTCGCCGACGAGGTCTCTCACCGGGCTGCCGACCTTCTCTCCGGCTTCCCGCTCTACCCGGGCGTCGACCTCACCTGAGCCCCGGCAGCCGCCTCCGGACGGGCCCACCGTGGGATGGAGGCGGCGCCGGTGCCTCTGCCGATCCAGGGGCCTGCGCTCCAGCCGGTCGTAGGTCCCGCAGCTCCTGCCGAGGGCCTGGCTCCCTGCGTCTGCGAGCCGATGGCGACGAGGCAGACAGCCGCACCACCAGCGGTCGCAACAGCAGAGCCGCCGCTGCTCCGGCGGCCAGGCCGGGGAATGTCCACCACCAGTCGACGCCTCTGCCCTGAGCCGTCGCTGCGGCCGGGGCAAGCGCGCTGGTGGCAGCTCCGGGAACTGCTGCCGCACGGAACCCGGATGCCTCAGGGTCCGGAAATATGGGAGGAGCCCCGCCGGGCGATCGCTTGCCCATCACGTCCAGCTTGTGCAGCAGAGATCGCAACTCGGTCGGCTTCTCAGCCCTGTGCCAGTAGCCGCTGAACGTTTTGGGGATGCCCGTGGACGTGTATATCCAGACCGTCCTGATGCCCGGTGTGTCCGGATAGACGCGATCCACCCGCCATGGCTGCACATCGTGGAGCAGCCAGGTCATGTTGAGCTGCCGCCCCGCGCCGACACCGAGCTCGGGCGGCAGCTTCTCCTGCCCTTCGCCCGGCTGTCCGAGCAGGCTGCTCAGCCGCCCGTACCTCTTGTCGCTGAAATAGAGCGACGCGCTCTGCTTGCTCTCCGGCGAAACGACGAGGACGCTCGTAGGTCCACCGGCCAGTGCTGGGGAGCCACTCCACAAGATCATGATCAATGCGGCAGCCAGCCCTGTGACCAGCGCACCTACTCTTCGTAACGTATGCATCCGGACCCCCGATCGGTTCCGGCACGGCTCCTCCGTGCCGGTTCACTTCTGGTACACCGCTCGAACCGTCGGGGTTCCCGATTCGGCGGGCTGTCTTTTCGTCCGTGGCCGCCGGAGCGTGGCCGGCGGATCTTGCCGCAGGGGCCCGCCGCCTGGCCCCTCGGCACATGCCAAAGAACCAGGTGCGCGGAGAAGCTCTAGCGTGGATCGCGCGCCGACTTCGCGATCTTCAGCGCCTCCTCGGCGGACGTGATGCCTTCCAACCGCAGCGTGAGATCGGCGCCGCGCCTCCACAGCAGGGTCGGCCCCGTCGTGCGCGCCGACCGCCTCCACTGTTTGCCGTGCTCGTCGTACATCCAGAAACTCAGCAGGTGCTCCTGCTGGAACCACAGCCCGGTGTCACCGTCCACCGTCACCCATCGCGGACGGAGCGGGACCGTCTTGGTGAAGGCGAGGTCGAGGTAGGCCGGATACTCGTCGAGCCGTATGGTGCCGCCCGCGCTGTGCCAGCACAGGGTGAGCAGGGACCGGTCGTCGGGCTCGTGGGTGACCGTGATCGCGTCGGGCGTCCCCAGCTCGGCTGGGAACAACGGTTGGAAACCGGCCCGGCGCACGGCCTGGTCAAGGGAGAGAGAGACACCGCAGCCCGGAATATGGGCGTCGCCTTCCGGCGCTGCCGACGGGTCGTAATGCACCTCGACTCCGCCGAAACTGAACCACTCCGTCACCGCCGCCCGCACGGGAGGCGTGAACACGACGATCGTCGCCACCCCGCACAGCGCAGCGGCCAGAGCTCGCCAGCGCGTCCGCGCCCAGTGTCGTATCCGATAAAGGATCCCTCTTAGGCCCTGTGGCTCGACGACCGGCGTGGGGACATGCTCGGCGAGTATCTGGCGTAGCACGCGCTCCGCCATCGTCTCGCCCGCGCCTTCGGGGCCCTCCATGAGTCTGCCCAGCGATCGCAGTTCGTCAGGTAGCCCTGGCTCGTCATCGCGTCGCTCGCCCACGCTTGTCACCTCCCTTCCCCAGCCGCTGCGTCGGTACCGAGGCAGGCTCCTGTCCCGCGGGCAACAACTGGCCGAGTTTGCGCAGCGCGCGATTGAGGCGGGACTTGACCGTGCCGCGCGGCCAGCCGAGCGCTTGCGCCGTCTCCGACTCGTCCATTTCCAACAGATAGCGATAGGTGACGACGAGCCGATGCTCCTCGCTCAGTCGCTCCAAGGCGCGGAGCAGCTCGGAGCGGCGCTCTATTTCGACCGCTGCGACCGCTGGATCGGCCGTCTCCGGTATCAGTGGATCGGCCTCGACCATGGCGGCCTCCCGGCCGGCGACGGAGCGTTGCCGCCCTGCCGTTCTCACTGTGTTCCTCGTCTCATTGGCGACGATCTTGAGCAGCCACGGCCTGAACGCCGAGCCGTCTCTGAACCGTCCCAAGCTGCAGTACGCCTTGAAGAAGGACTGCTGCACCACGTCTTCCGCATCCGCTCCCGCGCCCAGCGCCACCGCGGCCCGCAGGGCCACTCCGGTGAAGGCGTGGACCAACTCCGCGTACGCCTCCGGCTCTCCGGCGCGCACGCGGGCGATCACCGCACCCTCGTCGACGACGCGGCCCCCCTCCAGGACTTCCCCCTGTGGCCTCACACCTTTGATACACCGGCCGACAGCGATCGGTTCCCACCCGTCCCGCACGAGTTCTCACAGTCCGTCACGCCTCGGCCTGTGCTTGGGTGCACGTCTTCCGCACGCTGTGTGCACGCGTCGTGCACCTGGGCCCGAGCAATGAGAGACACCTGAGAGAATGAGGGGCATGGCCTCTGATAGTCCCCGCGTGCTCTCCGGTATCCAGCCCACCGCAGGCTCGTTCCACCTCGGCAACTACCTCGGTGCCGTCCGCCAATGGGTGGCGTTGCAGGAGTCTCACGACGCCTTCTACATGGTGGTGGACCTGCATGCGATCACGGTTCCGCAGGACCCGAAGGAGCTGCTCGCGAACACTCGGCTCGCCGCCGCCCAGCTTCTGGCCGCCGGTCTCGACCCGGATCGCTGCACGCTGTTCGTCCAGAGCCATGTTCCCGAGCACGCTCAGCTCGGCTGGGTCATGAATTGCCTCACAGGGTTCGGTGAGGCAAGCCGCATGACGCAGTTCAAGGACAAGTCTGCCAAGCAGGGCGCCGATCGTGCGACCGTCGGACTCTTCACCTACCCGATCCTGCAGGTCGCGGACATCCTCCTCTATCAGGCCAACCAGGTTCCGGTCGGTGAGGACCAGCGCCAGCACATCGAGCTGACGCGCGACCTGGCCGAGCGCTTCAACGGCCGCTTCGGGGAGACCTTCACGATCCCGGCGCCGTACATCCTGAAGGAGACGGCCAAGATCTACGACCTTCAGGACCCGTCGATCAAGATGAGCAAGTCGGCGTCGACGCCCAAGGGCCTCATCAACCTTCTCGACGAGCCGAAGGCCACCGCCAAGAAGGTAAAGAGCGCGGTCACCGACACCGACACCGTGATCCGTTACGACGCGGTGAACAAGCCGGGTGTCAGCAACCTGCTCACCATCTACTCCACCCTCACCGGCACCGGTATCCCGGAACTGGAGCAGAAGTACGAGGGCAAGATGTACGGTGCCCTCAAGACGGACCTGGCTGAGGTCATGGTGGACTTCGTGACGCCGTTCCGGGCCCGTACCCAGGAGTACCTGGACGACCCGGAGACGCTCGACTCGATCCTGGCCAAGGGGGCGGAGAAGGCGCGGGCCGTCGCCGCCGAGACTCTTTCCCAGGCGTACGAAAAGATCGGCTTCCTGCCGGCCAAGCACTGAACCCGAAGCAGCGCACGTCTCGCCCGCACGCCCACCACACGACGACAGGAGCATGACGTGGGGACCGTAACGATCGGTGTTTCGATCGCGGTCCCGGAGCCTCACGGCAGCCTGCTCCAGGAGCGGCGTGCGGGCTTCGGCGACCCCGCAGCGCACGGTATTCCCACGCACATCACCCTGCTCCCGCCGACCGAGGTGGAGGCCGGGGACCTGCCGGCGATCGAGGCACATCTGTTGGAGGTCGCGGGCTCGGGGCGTTCCTTCGCCATGCGCCTCTCAGGCACGGGAACCTTCCGTCCGCTGTCGCCCGTTGTGTTCGTGCAGGTCGTCGAGGGCGCCGAGGCGTGCACCTGGCTGCAGAGGCAGGTGCGGGACGCGTCGGGGCCCGTCGCACGCGAACTGCAGTTCCCGTACCACCCGCATGTCACCGTGGCGCACGGCATCGCCGAGGAGGCGATGGACCACGCCTTCGAGGAACTCGCCGACTACGAGGCGGCTTGGCCGTGCAATGGCTTCTCTCTCTACGAGCAGGGCGCGGACGGTATCTGGCGACGGCTGAGGGATTTCACCTTCGGCAAGTCCACGTTTCCGGCACAGGCCCCTGACCGCACGACGCGCGGGCGCCGGCTCCCCGCACGCTGATCCGGGCTGGACAGCGTTCCACGCAGAGGGGCGGCGTCACCCTGATAGCTCGGGAGGAACTGGCTCCCGACGAATCGACCGGGGGACGCACCGCTCAGCGTGCCCCGCGCAGGAGTGTCAGACCGGGAGCCTGCGGAACACCGGCCGCGGTACGTGTCGCAGCGCCGACATGACCACCCGCAGTGTTCCCGGCACCCAGACCGTCTCAGACCGGCGCCGGAGCCCTGCCTCGATGGCCTGCGCCACCACCTCCGGCGTCGTGGCCATCGGCGCCTCGGTCATGCCTGCCGTCATCTTCGATCGCACGAATCCGGGCCGCACCACCATGACGTGGACGCCTGTGCCGTGCAGCGCGTCGCCCAGCCCCTGTGCGAACGCGTCGAGACCTGCCTTGCTCGACCCATAGATGAAATTGGCACGACGGGCCCGCTCACCCGCGACCGACGACAGCACCACCAGCGAGCCGTGCCCCTGGGCCTGCAACGCTCGCGCACAGATCAGACCGGCCGAGACCGCGCCGGTGTAATTGGTCTGCGCGACACGCACCGCCGCCATCGGCTCGCCCTCGTCGCGGGCTTGGTCGCCGAGGATGCCGAAGGCCAGCAGCACCATGTCGATGTCGCCTTCGGCGAAGATCTTACCCAGCGTCTCCTCGTGGGATTCCGGGTCCAGGGCGTCGAACGGGACGGTGCGGGCGTCGGCGCCCACATCGCGAAGGTGCGCCGCGGCGCTTTCAAGGGCGGGGGACGGGCGGCCCGCGAGCCACACGGTGCGGGTGCGCCGGGCAACGAGCCGGCGGGCTGTCGCGAGTGCGATCTCGGACGTGCCGCCGAGGATGAGCAGGGACTGGGGGGTGCCGAAGGCGTCCTTCATGAAAATTCAACTCCAATGGGACGAGAACTGAGTGGTGGTGTGCCGGGGTGTGGGCCGTCGGCGGCCCGAGCACGGAAATCGAGGATCAGGATCGGGAACCTGATCGGCTCGAGCGGTGTATCAAAAGTGACGAGGGCGCGGAGGTTCCGCCCCGAGACAGAGCGGAGTTCCAAATGGGAATGGGAATGGGCGAGTTGCGCGACGCGCGATCAGGCCGGATGGCGAAGGGGAGTGGAAAGACGTGCGGAGGCGTTCGCAGGTGGATGCAGCGCATGGCCCGTGCTCTGCCGAGGCTCAAAGATTCAGTCGTCGCGACAGGTCCGAGCGGAACACGCCGCGTGGATCCAGCCGTGCGCGCAGGGAGCGGAAATCCTCCAGCCGTGGATACATCGCGGAGAGCAGTTCGGGGCGTAGCCGGGAGTCCTTGGCGAGATAGATGCGCCCATCCGCAGCGGCCACCTCCTCGTCGAGTTCGTCGAGGAACACGCCGAGTTCTGGCAGGCTCGCCGGGATGTCGAGAGCGAGAGTCCATCCCGGCATGGGGAAGGACAGCCAGCCGGGGTCCCCTTCGCCGAACCGCTTGAGTACCGCGAGGAAGGAAGGACAGCGACGGTCAGAGATGCGTTCCACAATGCGGCGAAGTGATTCTTCCTTCCCGTACCCGACGACGAATTGGTACTGCACGAATCCGCTGCGCCCGTAAATACGGTTCCAGTGGGGGACGCCATCGAGGGGGTGGAAGAACGTCGACAGTTTCTGGATTTCACCGACCCGGGATTTCGGTGCCTTGCGGTACCACAGCTCATTGAAGAGGCCGACGGAGGTACGGCCCAGCAGACCTTCCGGCAGGAAAGAGGGAGCGGAGGGCAGCCGGCCTGGGTGGAAGGCCAGAGGGGCATGCCGCACACGGGCGGGCAGGGCCTCCAGTGGGGCGTGATCCCCGCGGGTGAGGACGGAGCGGCCCATCGCGGCTCCGCGCGCCAGCAGATCGATCCAGGCGACCGAATAGCGGTAGCGGTGATCGGTGGCGGTGAGGCGGGCCATCAAGTCGTCCAGGTCCGCAGCGCGTTCGGTGTCGACGGACATCAACGAGGTTTCCACGCGCTGTAGTTGAACCGTGGCTGTGAGGATGACCCCGGTCAGCCCCATGCCCCCGGTTGTGGCGTCGAAAAGCTCGGTGCCACGCTCGACGACCCGGATCTCACCGTCGGCGGTGAGGAGTTCCAGCGCGAGGACGTGGCGGGAGAAGGACCCGGAGACGTGGTGGTTCTTGCCGTGGATGTCGGCGCCGATCGCCCCGCCGACCGTGACGAAGCGGGTGCCCGGGGACACCGGGACGAACCAGCCCAGAGGAAGGAGTACTTCCATCAGCTTGTGCAGTGAGATCCCCGCGTCGCACAGCACGGCGCCGCCGGCGGCGTCGATGGCGTGGATCTGGTTCAGGCCGGTCATATCCAGGACGGCGCCGCCCGCGTTCTGCGCCGCGTCTCCGTAAGCCCGCCCCAAGCCACGGGCAATGCCGCCCCGGCGGCCGGGCGCAGCGCATTCCCGGATCGCTGCCACGGTCTCCTCGTAGGAGCGGGGACGCACCAGATACGCGGATGTGGGGGCTGTGCGCCCCCAGCCGGTGACGGGCACGGTGTCGTACCCAGGCATCGAGGCTGGAACTTGAACTGAGGCCGGAACCTGAACCGGGGCCGGAACCTGAACCTGGACCGGAGCAGGAGCAGGAGCAGGAGCAGGAGCAGGAGTGGACGTTGGCGCCGAGGCCGAGGAGGGCGCCGGTGGGGTCGCAGCCGGCGCCGGTGGTGCGGGCGCGGATGCGGGGCCGGACAGGGGGGCGGCGACAGGTGCGGGTACGGAAGTGGGGGTGGAGACAGGGTCGGCAGCCATGTGCGCGACCGTATCGCCCCAAGAAGGAGGATTGGCCCTAAATCTAGCTATTCCTCCCCGAAACGGGTGATTGATCGGGTGTCATCCTAAAATGCCCAAGCTGTAGGTGTTTTGGGATTCAAAGTGAGCCACATGGATGACATGGACCGCCGATTGCTGTCGGCACTGCGCGACTGTGGCACCGACCGGCGTGTGGCCGTGGCGGCGCGGGCGCTGTCCTGGGCCGGGGAGCACGCGGCGCTGTGGCTGGCCGTCGGCCTGCTGGGGGCCGCCGCCGACCGTGAGCGGCGCCCGGCGTGGCTGCGCGGGACGGCGCTCACTGCCGGGGCGCATCTCACCAGCATGGGCGTGAAGCGGGTGGTGCGCAGGCCGCGGCCAAGGGTGGAGGTAGGCATCGAGCCGCTGGTGCGGACGGCGGGTAGGCACTCGTTCCCCAGCTCGCATGCGACGTCGGCGGCTGCCGCGGTGGTCGCGTACGGGGCGCTGAGGCCGGTGGGGGCGCGTCTGGTCCCACCGTTGGCTGCAGCGGTGTGCGTCTCGCGGATGGTGGTCGGCGTGCACTACCCCTCCGACGTCGTGGCGGGCGCGGCGCTGGGCGCGCTCACGGCACGGCTCGGGGCGCGCTGGATGGTAGGGGGCGAGGCGCGGTGACGGAGCGCATGAAGAGGGCGGAGCAGCGAAGCAGGGGGGCAGAAGCGGCGGGCAAGGCAGACGAGTTGAACGAGTTGAACGGGTTGGACGCCCGCGGGGCGCTCGGCGAGGGACAGAACCGACAGGGGGGTGAGGAAGGGATGGTGAGCGGGAGCGCAGCTCGGCTCGTCGGGGCGGTTGGAGCCGGCGGAGTCGCCACGGCGGTACTGGAGCGGCCGCGTGAACCGGTGCCGACGGCGAGGGGAGCGTCGCCGTTCGGGCTGTCTGCCGGGTTGTTCTGGACGGCGCGGCCGAAACAGTGGGTGAAGAACGTCTTGGTGGTGGCCGCGCCTGCGGCGGCGGGGGAGTTGTTCGCGCGGCATGCGCTGCTTCAACTGGCGGTGATTTTCACGCTGTTCACGGCGGCGGCCTCGGCGGTGTACCTGATCAACGACGCGCGGGACGCCGAGGCGGATCGAGCACACCCGGTGAAGCGGAACCGGCCGGTGGCGGCGGGACTGGTACCCGTACCGGTCGCCTATGCCGTCGGGGGGACGCTGGCGGTGCTCGCGCCCGCCGTGGCGGCGGTGCTGTGCAATCCGACGACCGCGGCGCTGCTGACGGCCTATGTCGGAATGCAGTTGGCGTACTGCATCAGTCTCAAGCACGTGCTGGTCGTCGACCTGGTCGTGGTGACCACCGGGTTCCTGATGCGGGCGATGATCGGGGGGCTTGCGCTCGGCATTCCGCTGTCGCGCTGGTTCCTGATCACCACAGGCTTCGGCGCCCTGTTCATGGTCTCGGCGAAGCGGTACTCCGAGGCGGTCCAGATGGCCGGCAGTGCGGGGGTCACGCGGGCCCTCCTGACCGAGTACACGACGGGGTACCTGCGGTTCGTATGGCAGTTGGCGGCTGGGGTGGCCGTGCTCGCGTACTGCCTGTGGGCGATGGAGGAAGGGGGAGTCGCGCGCAGCAGCCTGCTGCCGTGGCGGCAGTTGTCGATGGTGGCGTTCATTGTCGCGGTTCTCAGATATGCGGTCTTTGCCGACCGGGGCACGGCGGGTGAACCGGAGGACGTGGTGTTGCGGGACAGGGCGTTGGCGGTGATCGGGATCGTGTGGCTGGCGATGTACGGACTCGCGGTCGCGGACTGGTGAGGGCGGCGGGGCAGGGAATGGCGAGCAAGGGCGTGATGAGCGCGGCGGAGGGAGCAGGAGGCGTGGGAGCGGAAGGGAGGAGGGGAGCGGGGGTGTGGGGCCGAGCGGAGGTGCGGGTGCGGGAGCTGGGGCCCGAGTTGGTGGGATTCGCGACGGCTGGGGTCTGTGCGTACGCCGTTGACCTGGGGATCTTCGTGTGGTTGCGCGGGTCGGCCGGGATGGATCCGATCTCCGCCAAAGCGCTGTCGTTCGTGGCCGGATGCTCGGTGGCGTTCCTGGGGAACGCGCTGGGAACGTACCGCAGAAGGACGTTCCGGGCGTCGCGGCTGCGGCAGTGCGGGGTGTTCTTCGCGGTGAACGTGGCGGGGGCCCTGGTGCAGCTGTTGTGCATTGCGGTGTCGCACTACGCCTTGGGTCTCACCTCGCCTCGGGCGGACACGATTTCGGGGGCCGGGGTCGGGATGGCCCTGGCCACGGTGCTGCGGTTCTGGGGTACCCGGACTCTGGCCTTCGGTACGAGACCGAGTCAGGGGCCGGCCGACGACAGGCCGGTCGGAGCGAGACCGGTCGAACCGGTCAATTAGGGCAGGCTGGGATCATGGACTGGCTGAAGAAACTCCCCGTTGTCGGGCCGTTGGTCGGCTGGCTGATGCGGACCCATGCCTGGAAGGCCTACGAGCGGCTGGACGAGGTGATCTGGGCGCGGCTCGCGGCGGCGATGACCTTCATCAGCTTCCTGGCGTTGTTTCCGCTCCTCACCGTGGCCGCCGCGATCGCCGCCGGAACACTCGGCACCGATCAGCAGAACAAGCTCGAGTCGAAGATCAGCGAGCAAGTTCCGGGAATCGCCGACCAGCTGGACCTCGGGGCGCTGATCGACAACGCGGGGACGATCGGGATCGTGGCCGGTGCGCTGCTGCTGTTCACCGGTGTCGGGTGGGTCGGGTCGATGAGGGGCTGCCTGCGGACCGTGTGGGAGCTCCCGGACGGCGAGGAGAACCCGCTCCTGCGCAAGGCGAAGGACGCCGGAGTGCTGGTAGGGCTCGGGGGTGCGGGGCTCGCGTCGTTGGTGGCGTCGACGGTGGCGTCCACGGCGGTGGGGTGGACGGCGGATCAGTTGGGGATCGACAGAGAGGGGTGGGGCGGGGCGCTGTTGCAGGTCTTGGCGTTCGGGATCGCGGTACTGGCGGACTTCCTGCTGCTGTTGTACGTGCTGACGTTGTTGCCCGGGGTGCAGCCGCCGCGGCGGGATCTGGTGACGGCGGCGCTGATCGGGGCGGCCGGGTTCGAATTGCTGAAGCTGTTGCTCGGCGGCTATATGAAGGGCGTCGCGGCGAAGAGCATGTACGGGGCGTTCGGCACGCCGGTCGCGTTGCTGCTGTGGATCAACTTCACGGCGAAGCTGGTGTTGTTCTGTTCGGCGTGGACCGCGACCGGTCGCGCTGCCGCGCAGAAGGCTGCCGCGCAGAAGGGGGAGGAGGACGTCCCCGGGGTCGATGACTCTGGTGACGCCCGCGACTCCGGCACCATTGGTGTTGGGGCTGCTGATGTTGCTGGAGGCAGTGGTGCTGCCGACTCAAGTCCTGGAGGGAGTTCCGTCGCACCCGGGGCCGGTACCGATAGAGGTTCGGCGGCGAAGAGTTGACCCGCTTCTTCGGTCTGCTCGTCGACCTGCGAGGCGTAAGGGCCCGGGGCGGGAGGCGGGGGATCGCCGGGTTGGTGGGCGAACCGGGGAAGCGCCGGATCTGCGGAGCTGTACGAGGATCCGGCTAGCGGGGCCTCTGGACCCCGGAGCCGTGACGCACCCGGCGTGACCCCAGTCCGGTCAGCCCCTCCGGCCTGCTCCGGGTCCGGCCTGCTCCGGGTCCGGCCTGCTCCGGGTCCGGCCTGCTCCGGGTCCGGCCTGCTCCGGGTCCGGCCTGCTCCGGGTCCGCTCGGCTCTGCCCCCGGCCGGTTCCGGGTCCGCTCGGCTCTGCCCCCGGCCGGTTCCGGGTCCGCTCGGCTCTGCCCCCGGCTGGCCCCGCGTCCGCTCGGCTCTGCCTCCGGCCGGCTCTGCGTCCGGCCTGCTCCGGGCCCGGCCGGCCTCGCGTCCCCTCCGCTCGGCTCCGCTCGGCTCCGCCCGGCTCAGGTGGTTTCCCGGTTCGGGTGGCTTCAGTGCAGGTACGTGTGCAGGTGCACGGATCGGTCGGCCCGGGTCGGTCCAGCTCTTGCCCGACTCCGCCCAGCCGGACTCGGCCCCAGTTCAAGCGGAACCCGGCGCTACTCGACGCGAATCCAGCTCAGTTCGGACGAGGCCCGGGTTCCGGATTCGCTCAGGACTTTGTTCGGATCGGCCACTTCTTGCGGACGGCGTAGACCGCGCCGGCCAGGACGACCAGGATGCCGCCCGTGATGGCGAGGGCCATACCGACGCCGCTGGAGCCGCCTGTGGAGACCGAGGCGTGGGCGGCGGGCTTTGCGGGGCCCGCGTCGCCCTGGGGGCTGGCCGCGCCGGCGGTGTCGGAGCCGGGGGGTGTGGCGCTCTTCGGGGGGACGAGGGTGCCGACAGGGGTGACCTTGCCGTTGGCCTGGAAGCCCCAGTCGAGGAGGCGGGCGGTCTCCTTGTAGACGGCCTGACTCTCGGTGGAGTCGGGGTTCATGACGGTGACGAGGAGGACCTTGTTGTTGCGTTCGGCGACGCCGGTGAAGGTGGCCCCCGCGTTGGTGGTGTTGCCGTTCTTGACGCCGGCGATGCCCTTGTAGGGGTTGAGGCCCACGTCGCCGGTGAGGAGGCGGTTGGTGTTCTGGATGGCGAAGCGTTCGGTGGTCTTCCCCTTCTTCTGCTCCTTGGGGAACTGAGCGGTGGCCGTGGCGGCGTACTCGCGGAAGTCCTTCTTCTGCAGTCCGGAGCGGGCGAAGAGGGTGAGGTCATAGGCGGAGGAGTACTGGCCGGGGGCGTCGTAGCCGTCGGGGCTGATGACGTGCGTGTCGTCGGCCTGGAGTTCCTGGGCGTGGGCCTGCATGTCCTTGACGGTCTGCGGGACGCCGTGGTTCATCGCGGACAGGACGTGCACCGCGTCGTTGCCGGAGCGCAGAAAGACGCCGAGCCACAGGTCGTGCACGGTGTAGGTGTAGTCCTCTTTGACGCCGACGAGGCTGGAGCCCGCGCCCATGCCGGCGAGGTCGGAAAGGAGGACCTTGTGCGTCGTGGTCTTCGGGAACTTGGGGAGGAGCGTGTCCGCGAAGAGCATCTTGAGGGTGCTGGCGGGGGGCAGCTTCCAGTGCGCGTTGTGCGAGGCGAGCACGTTGCCCGATTCGGCGTCCGTGACGATCCAGGACTTGGCGGTGAGGTCCTTGGGCAGGACGGGGGCGCCGGCCCCCAGTTTCACCTGGGTGCCCGATTTCCCGAGCAGCTCGCCGCCGATCTTCGACATGTCGGCCGGGGGTTTGGCCTTCGCGGAGTTCTTGGACGGCTTGTCGTCCGGCTGGTCCTTGGCGGACGCGGGGAGCGCCGCCGTCAGGGACAGGGCGGTGACCGTGAGCAGGACCGCGGAAGTCGTGAGCAGCGTGGAGCGCAGGGAGCTCGTCGCGCGCGTGAGCTGTGCGGACTTCTTCATGTAGGACATGTACGACGCATGGGAGGCAGGCACGGACGAGAACGTACATGTACCCGGCCCGTATGTCTCCGCCGAGGTGTTCTGTGTCTCTCGGGCCCCACCCCGGCGGCGGCGCGCGAAGGCGGCTGGCGATACTGAACGCATGAAGCTCAGCCGTTCCGTCTCCTGGTTCCTGCTCGCCTTCGGGGTGTGGAGCTGGATCATCTGGATCACTTTCGTCAAGAACCTGTGGAAGGACGGCAGCGGCCTCGCCTTCGACGACGCCGGTGACCCGACGGCGTACTTCTGGGTGCATCTGACGCTCGCCGTCGTCTCCTTTGTCTTGGGGACGGTGGTGGGAGGCATCGGGTTCCGTGGAGTGCGTGCTCTGCGGCGGACCTCATAGGCTGAACGGGCTGAACGGGCTGAACGGGCTGAACGGGCTGAACGGGCTGAACGGGCGGGACAGGCTGAACGGGCGGGCGGGGTCATGGTCGTTGTCTTTGTGCTGATCGCTCTTGCCGCGCTCGCGGCGTTCGCGGGGCTGCATTACTACGCGTGGCGTCGTCTCGTGCGGGACACGACGGCGGGGCCCGGGTGGCCGAGACGCCTGGGCACGGCGGTGTTCGTGGGCGGGCCGGTGCTGATGTTCGCGGCGGTGGCCGCGGAGCGGGCCGGGGCGCCGTTTCTTGTGCAGCGGATTCTGGCGTGGCCGGGGTTCCTGTGGATGGCGTTCTCGATCTATCTGGTGCTCGCGTTGCTGGTGGGGGAGGTTGTGCGGCCTCTGTTGCGGCGTGTACTCGACCGGCCCCGGTCGGCAGCGCCGCCCGCCGCGGCCGCGGAAGGCCCGGCCCAAGCCGACCCCCGGCCCCAGACGGAACCCCAAACTGAAGCCCAAGTCCCGGGTCGAGCCACAAGTCAGGCCACAAGTCAGGCCACAGCTCAGGTCCCGGACCCGGCCGCGTCCCCCACCCGCCGCCTGCTTCTCGCCCGCTCCGTGGGGGCCGCCGTCACCGTCGCCGCTGTGGGCGTCGTGGGCAATGGCGCGTACGGCGTATTGCGGGGGCCGAAGGTGAAGCGGGTCACGGTGCCGTTGGCCAAACTGCCGCGTGCGGCCCATGGGTTCAGGATCGCGGTGGTCAGCGACATCCACCTCGGTCCCGTGCTCGGGCGGGGCTTCGCCGAGCGTGTCGTGGACACCATCAACGCCACGCAGCCCGATCTGATCGCGGTCGTCGGTGACGTGGTCGACGGGAGTGTGGCGGACCTCGCCCCGGCGGTCGCTCCGCTCGCCCGGCTGCGCGCACGGCACGGCACGTTCTTCGTCACGGGAAACCACGAGTACTTCTCGGGCGCGGACGCGTGGGTCGAGCACGTTCGCGAGATCGGGCTGCGTCCGTTGGAGAACGCCCGTGTCGAGATGGGCGCCTTCGACCTCGCGGGGGTCAACGACATCAGCGGCGAGAACTACGACGAGGGCCCCGATTACACGAAGGCGCTCGGCGACCGCGACCGGTCCCGCGCCGCCGTTCTCCTCGCCCACCAGCCGGTGATGATCCACGAGGCGGTGCGGCACGGCGTCGACCTGCAACTGTCCGGGCACACGCACGGCGGCCAGCTGTGGCCCGGCAACTTCATCGCCGACGCGAGCAACCCGACGCTGGCAGGCCTGGAGCGCTA
This sequence comes from Streptomyces sp. NPDC102467, assembly GCF_044765445.1. Taxonomy (NCBI): domain Bacteria; kingdom Bacillati; phylum Actinomycetota; class Actinomycetes; order Kitasatosporales; family Streptomycetaceae; genus Streptomyces; species Streptomyces sp. NPDC102467. The sequence goes on from NZ_JBIWKA010000001.1 coordinate 114,520, forward strand.
CGGGGACACCCAGCTCTACGTCAGCCGGGGTGCGGGCGCCTGGGGGCCACCGGTCCGGGTCGGGGCGCCGTCCGACATCACGGTCGTAGAGCTCGCGTCGAAGCAAACCTGAACGCAGGCCCGAGCACAGCCCCGAGCACAGCACTGACCACAGGCCCGTACGCACCCCGTACGCACCCCGTACGCACGCGCCCCTGCACGCAGGCCCGTACGCACCCCTGTACGCATGCACCCCCGAACGCACCCCTGCGCGCACCGGTGAACCAACGTCGTGGCGCCACTCACGCCCAACGACACGTCTCACGCCTCGGATACCTCACAGACCTCTCCTTCCACCTCTCTTCCCATGGCTCAAACTCCTGTGGTTCAGTGCTCCCGTCACTGGGGAGTGACGGGGGGAGGGACGCCGAATGCGCTCGGTTCGCATGCGGATCATCGTGACGCTCATCGTGCTTGTCGCGGCAGGGGTGGTCGGCTGGCAGCTGCTGCCGGACAAGGACGATCCGGGCCGGACGGTCACGGTCGGCACGACGGACGTCATCACCTCGCTCGATCCGGCGGGTGCGTACGACGCGGGGTCGTGGGCGTTGTACAGCAATGTGTTCCAGTCGCTGCTGACCTTCGACGCGGGCGGCACCACGCCCGTGCCGGATGCCGCGCGCAGCTGCCGTTTCGTGGGCGCGGGACTGCGTACGTACCGCTGCGAGGTGCGCGAGGGCATCCGGTTCCCGAGCGGCCGGGTGATGACCGCGCAGGACGTGAAGTACTCCTTCGACCGGGTCAGGAAGATCCAGGCGCGGGTCGGCCCGGCCTCACTGTTCGACACGCTCGGCATCGTCGAGGCGCGGGGCCGTACGGTCACGTTCCATCTCTCCTCGCCCGACGCCACCTTCCCGTTCAAGGTCGCCACGGGCGCCGGGTCCATCGTCGACCGCAATGTCTACCCGGCGGACGCGCTGCGCGGCGGCACCGGCGTGGACGGCACGGGCCCGTACAGCCTGAAGACGTTCGAGCCGGGCAGCCGGGCGGTGCTCGTGCCCAACTCCCGTTACCGGGGCGCCGCGGCGGTCCCCGGCCACGCCACCACGCTGCGCTACTACAAGGACTCTGCCGCGCTGGAGTCCGCCTGGAAGCGCCGCGCTGTCGATGTCGCGGCGCGCCAGCTGCCGCCGTCGCTGCTCGCGTCCCTGTCCACAGGCGATGCGAAGCAGCGGCTGACCGAGGTCGACGGCGCGGAGACCCGCAACCTCGTGCTGAACGTCCGCGTCGGAAGGCCGCTGCACGATCGGGCGGTGCGGCAGGCGCTCGCGTCCCTCGTCGACCGGGACGAGCTGGTCGCGTCGGTGTACAAGGGGACCGTCGACTCGCTGTTCTCCGTGGTCCCGCGAGGCATCACCGGTCACACGACCGCGTTCTTCGACACCTATCCGAAACCGGACCCCACGCGGGCGCGTGAGCTGCTGCGCGGGGCGGGGGTGACGACGCCGGTCCGGTTCGAGTTCGCGTACTCGCGTGGCGCAGCGTCGAAGGCCGAAGCGGCGGAGATCAAACGGCAGTTGGAGCGGTCGAAGCTGTTCGAGGTGACCACCAAGTACTACGACTGGGCGAAGTTCCAGAAGCAATACACGGCGGGACGGCTGGACGCGTACGCGGTGGGCTGGTTGCCCGACTTCCCAGATCCGGACACGTTCACGGCGCAGCTCGTGCGCACCGGGTCGGGCATGCATAACGGGTACAGCAGCAAATCCGTGGACGAGTTGATCGTGGCGAGTCAACAGTACGAGGACCGCAGCCGCACACTTAAGGACTTTCGCAGGCTGCAGCAACTGGTGGCCCATGACGTGCCGATCGTCCCCCTGTGGCAGCGCAAGGAGTACGTGCTGAGCACGGAGGACATCACGGGCGGTCAATATCTGTCGGATGGTACGGGTGTGTTCCGGCTCTGGCGGCTCGACTGGATATGACCGAATAGTGGTGTGGGGGAAGCGAGCGCAGTGACACCCACAGTGCTCTTCACGCTGCAGTAGGTGACGACCCTGTGTTCACAATGTGGAGGAGGTGGCTACGTGTGTTGCGGCGCCGTGCGTTCAGACTGCCCCGACACCCGGCGTCGGTGGGGGTGGCGCGACTGCGCGTACGCGATCACCTGGCTGTCTGGGGTCATACGGGCCCGGCCGAGGCGCTCGACACCGCCGTACTGCTGGTCTCTGAACTGGCGACGAACGCGGTACGGCACGGGCCCGCACGTGAGCGGGAGTTCGAGATCGCGGTGACGGTGCTCGCGGACGGCTCGTGCTTCATCGAGGTGTCCGACGAGTCCACGGCCGATCCCGAGATGAGGCCCCCGCGCGCACCCGAGGACGAGAACGGCCGGGGCCTGCACCTGGTCGACGCGCTCGCCGAGGCGTGGGGCGTGTGGCATCGGGGGCGCTACGGCAAGACGGTCTGGGCGCTGGTGCGTTCCTGACCCCGCTCCGATGCATTGGGCCCTGCCCCTGCCCCTGCCCTTTGCCTACGCCCTTCGCGTACGCCCTTCGCGTACGCCCTTCGCGTACGCCCTTCGCGTACGCCCTTCGCGTACGCCCTTTAGGTACCGTCCCCCCCGCACGGTCATTCCCTCCGCCGCCGCCCCGACGGCTTCCCGCGGCGGCGCAGTGCGAACAGGCTGCCTCCCGCGAGGGCCGCTATCGCCGCCGAACCACCCAGGGCCCAGCCCTCGGTATGTTCGGTGGGCCGGTCCGATGAAGAGGCGCCCGGGGCGCCCGCCGCGGGTGACGCGGAGGACTTCGGCTGCTCGCTCAGCGGCGTGACCAGTTCGCCGACCGCGCTCACCTTGGTCCCCGCCGCGAAGCCCCAGTCGAGGAGCGCGGCCGTCTCCCGGTAGACCGCCTCGTATCCGGGCGCGGGGTGCATGACGGTGACGAGGAGCGTGCGGCCGTTCCTGGTCGCGGCGCCGGTGAAGGTGTTGCCGGCATGCGACGTGTAGCCGTTCTTGACGCCGATGAGGCCCTCGTACGCGGCGATGCCCTGGCCGGTCAGCAGGCGGTCGGTGTTCTGGATCTGGAACGTCTTGCCGCCGCCGGCCGGGAAGTCGGCGACCTTCGTGGCGCAGTATCCGCGGAAGTCGGCGTTCTTCAGCCCGGCGCGGGCGAAGAGGGTGAGGTCGTACGCCGAGGAGACCTGGCCCTTGTGGTCGAAGCCGTCCGGGCTGACCACGTGGGTGTCACCGGCCTGGAGATCGTCGGCGCGGGCCTGCATCGCCGCGACCGTCTTGTCGACGCCGCCGTACATCGAGGCGAGCACATGCACCGCGTCGTTCCCGGAGCGCAGGAAGACGCCCTGCCACAGCTGATCGACGGTGTACGTCGTCCCGGCCTGGATGCCGACGAGGCTGGAGCCCGCGGGGATCCCGGCCAGGTCCTCGGCCGTCACCCGGTGCTTCAGATCGTGCCCGAACGTGGGCAGGACCGTGCCCGCGAACAGCATCTTCAGCGTCGACGCGGGCGGCAGCGCGCGGTGGGCCTGGTAGGAGGCGAGCACTTCACCGCTGTCGTTGTCGGCGACCAGCCACGCCTTCGCGGCGAGTCTCGGCAGCTTGGGCGCCCCGGCGCCGCGCCGTACCTGCACGCCGGACGCGGCGAGCCGCGCGCCTCCGACGGCGGTCGCTGTGGTCGCGGCGGACGCGCGCTGTGCGGGCAGCGCGAGGGCGGCCGCAGTACCGAGGCCCATGCCTAGGGCGCTGCGGCGGCTGAACTGCGGAATCCCCGAGGATGCGGTGGAGGCGGTGGATGCGCTGGATGCGGTGGTGCCGGGCATCCCGTGACGGTACCGGCCCGAGCTGAGGCAAAGGTAAGAGGGGGCCTTCCGGCGATGCCGCGACCGGACCGGCGCTACGACCCGGTCCGCGTCATGCCCGGCAGGAAGTCGATGAACAGTTCGTGCACCTCGAGCACGAGCGGCCGCAGCAGCCGGAACCGGGCGAGCGCCACGCCCCGCGTCGTCAGCCGGGCTCCCCGCTCGGCGAGCCGCCGGCTGCGCTCGCGCCCCTCGGAGCTGTCGAAGACCCAGTAGAGCACGAGGCCCATCTGGGACAGCCACATCAACTCCGGGAGGATCTCGGCGAGTTCGGCGGGCACCTTGGCCTTGGACCCGGCGAGCACTTCCCGGTGCAGAGCGATCGAGGCTTCCCGGGCCGGCTCCGACTCGGCGGAGAACGGGCTGAGCGGCGAGTCCGGGTCGGCCGCGTTCTTGAAGAACTGGGCCGCGAACTCGTGGTACGGCTCGGCGATCTCCAGCCACACGCGCAGCACCCCCGCGAGCCGCGCCTGCAGATCGGTCTCCGTGTCGAGGACGGACCGGACCGCCGCCTCGTGCTCGGCGGCGATCCCGTCGTAGAACCCCTGGATGAGGTGTTCCTTGCCCGCGAAGTAGTAGTACGCGTTGCCGACGGAGACTCCGGCTTCCTGGGCGATGGCCCGCATCGTCGTCTTGTCGTAGCCCCGCTCCCGGAACAGCCGCATCGCGGTCTCCAGGATCAACGCCCGCGTCTGCTCACTCTTGGCGCCCTTGGCCTCGCCCTTGGCCTCGCCCTTGGCCTCGCCCTTGGCCTCGCCCTTGGCCTCGCCCTTGGTCTCGGCCTTGACCTCCGCCCTGACGTCCGCCTTGGTCGCTGCCCCGGCGTCTGCCCCGGCCTCCGCCTTGGTCGCTGCCCCGGCGTCCGCCTTGGCCTCCGCCTTGGCCTCCGCCCTGGCGTCCGCCTTGGCCTCCGCCCTGGCGTCCGCCTTGGCCTCCGCCCTGGCGTCCGCCTTGGCCTCCGCCCTGGCGTCCGGTTTGGTCTCCGCCCCGGCGTCCGCCTTGGTCTTCTTCACCTTGACGTCCGCCTTGACGTCCGCCTTGACGTCCGGCTTGGCCTCCGCCTTGTCTGTAGCCACGATCAGAGCCTAATCGGCCCCGCGGCGACCACTGTCACAGGCAGCCGTCCCGCCCCCGGGCGTGCCCCCGTGCCCGTACGCCCCATACCCGTGCGGCTTGTAGTACCAGCCGCCCTGCGGGTCGTACGTCCAGCCGTCCGCCCGCCGGTACGCCCCGCCTCCGGCCTGCCGCTCCCGATACGCCGACCGGTACTTCGCGGCGCCGAGCACGACCTGCTTGGCAACTTTCATCCCGGCGGGCGTGGTCATCCGGTGGGACGTGGCCCGGTACTCGCGCAGAGCCCACATGCACACGATCCACGCGGCGGGCCCGCGGTAGATCTGCCCGCTGTCCCCGACGACGGTGATGTCGCCGAGCGTGGCGGCGTGGTCGAGCCCCGGGAAGCGCCCCCGCGCCTCGCCGGACCCGGCGGCAATGAACTCCAGTGGCACCAGCTGCCGCTGCCGGGTCAACCAGCTCCGTACGAACGTGCACAGCGGGCACTCCGCGTCGTACAGGACGGTGAGCCGGCGGACCGGGGCGTCCCCCCGGGCGCCCCGGTCCGCTTCCCCCGTGACTCCCACCGCTGTCACGCCCCGGCCACCGGAGCGGCCCATCCCTGCGGCGGGACCGGCGGCTGCTGCTCACGCTCCATGACGCCGCGCCGCCGGATCTTGTTGAGGACATAGACGTTGCCCAGGTGCATCACACCGAGGACGAGCAGCACGACACCGATCTTGGTCGACAGGGCCTCGAAGACTCCGCGGGCGCTGTCGATGGACCCGTCGCCGCTCAGATAGAGGGCGACGAACCCGAGGTTCACCAGATAGAAGCCGACCACCAGGAGATGGTTGACGGCATCGGCCAGCTTCTCGTTCCCGTGCAGCACGTCGGCGAGAAAGACCCGGCCGTTACGGCTCAGGGTGCGTGCCACCCAGATGGTCAGTCCGATGCTGACGGCGAGATAGATGACGTAGGCGACCACTGTGAGGTCCATGCCCCACCCTCCTTGAACGCGTTCAAAAACGCTGACAGGAATGAAGATAGCCCTGTTTTTGAACACGTTCAAGCGGGAGTTGTCGTACGTGACGGGGGTCTCAGGGGAGGCGTGAAGGGGGGTGTGTCAGCCGGGTGGCGGAACGGTCAATTCCGGGCCAGCTCCGGGCGCTTGAGGTAGTCGGTGAACCCGATGACGTTGCCCCACGGGTCGGCGATCTCGACGACGTACCCGGTCGAGGTGGAGAAGGGCGGGTCGAGCGGGGTGATGCCGGCCTCGCTCAGGGAGCGGGCCGCGGCGCGGGCGTCGGGCACTTCCAGCCAGAGCCGCGCCGCGGGCCACGGCGGGGGCCGGTGCCCGTACCCTTCCTCGGCGCGCAGCAGCAGGCCGGGCGTCTCCTTGCCGACCGAGAGCAGCGCGATGCCGGCCTCGTCGAGACGGAACTTCACGGGGAGCCCGGCGCGCTCGTAGAAGGCGACGGCCTCGGCCAGGTCGCCGACCGGGAGCAGGGCGTTGTCGAAGCCGAGGGTCTCCAGCTCAAGTGGCATACCGTCAGATTAGCCATGGATCGGGTGAATCACCGCATATACGGTCATCGGTGAATGCGTGGCGCCCCGGTCACCGCAGTCATCAGGCAGTACACCGAGGTCGACGCGGCGAGGAACATGAGGTTGTTCTTGGCGCCGCCGAACGCGATGTTGGCGACCGGTTCGGGGGTCAGCAGCCGGCCGAGCAGGGTGCCGTCCGGGTCGTAGCAGTGCACGCCGCCGTCCATGGCCGCCGCCCACAGGCGCCCCCGGTCGTCGAACCGGATGTTGTCGAACCGCCCGAGCCCCTCGCGCATCTCGGCGAACACCTTTCCGTCGGAGAGGGTCCCGTCGTCGCGTACGTCGAAGACGCGCAGGACGCCGGAGCGGGTGTCGGAGACGTACAACTGGCTCTCGTCGAGCGAGAAGACGAGCCCGTTCGGCGCCCCGAAGCCGTCGGCGACGAGCCGCACCTCTCCGCTGTCGGGGTCGACGCGGTAGACGTTGTTGGCGCCGATCTCGGACTCGGCGCGGAATCCCTCGTAGTCGCTGGTGATCCCGAAGTCCGGGTCGGAGAACCACACCGACCCGTCCGAGCGCACCACGGCGTCGTTCGGGCTGTTGAGCCGCTTGCCCTCCCAGGCGTCGGCGAGCACGGTGATCCGGCCGTCGTGCTCGGTCCGGGTCACGCGCCGGTTGCCCTGCTCGCAGTGGATCAGCCGCCCCTCGCGGTCCACGGTGTTGCAGTTGACGTGCCCGGCCGGCGACCGGAAGACGCTGACGACACCGTTCGTCTCGTCCCAGCGCAGCAACCGGTCGTTGGGGATGTCGCTCCAGATGAGCTGACGCCAGGCGGGCAGGTAGACGGGCCCTTCGACCCAGCGGCCCTCGCTGTGCAGGACCTGCATGAAGTGGTCGCCGGCGGCACAGAGGCCGGTACGGAAACGCTCGTCCAGGATCTCGTACGAAACGGGGACTGTCTGCACGGGGACTGTCTGCGCGGGCACGGGCATCCTCCGAAGGCCGGGAACGGTGCACCGAATGTACGCGGCCATGCCAAGGGCCCCGCTCCCACCAGGGGAACGGGGCCCTCAGAGACCAGGCGCAGGGACCGGAATCAGTAGCGGCGCGTGATCAGCGCGCGCTTCACTTCCTGGATCGCCTTGGTGACCTCGATGCCACGCGGGCAGGCGTCCGTGCAGTTGAAGGTCGTGCGGCAACGCCACACACCGTCACGGTCGTTGAGGATCTCCAGGCGCTGATCCCCGGCCTCGTCACGCGAGTCGAAGATGAAGCGGTGGGCGTTCACGATGGCGGCAGGACCGAAGTACTGGCCGTCGTTCCAGAACACCGGGCAGGACGACGTGCACGCCGCGCACAGGATGCACTTGGTCGTGTCGTCGAAGCGCTCGCGGTCCTCGGCGGTCTGCAGACGCTCACGCGTCGGCTCGTTGCCCTTGGTGACCAGGAACGGCATGACGTCGCGGTACGCCTGGAAGAACGGGTCCATGTCGACCACGAGGTCCTTGAGCACGGTGAGGCCCTTGATGGCCTCGACCGTGATCGGCTTCTCGGGGTTGAGGTCCTTGATGAGCGTCTTGCAGGCAAGGCGGTTCTTGCCGTTGATGCGCATCGCGTCGGAACCGCAGATGCCGTGCGCGCAGGAGCGACGGAACGTCAGCGAACCGTCCTGCTCCCACTTGATCTTGTGGAGGGCGTCCAGGACGCGCTCCTTCGGGTCGATCTCCAGCTGGAAGTCGACCCAGCTCGAGTCCGCCGAGACCTCCGGGTTGAACCGGCGGATCCGGAAGGTGACCGTGATGTACGGGGAGTCGGCGAACCCGGGCTCGGCCGTGCCGGCCGCCTCCGCCTTGTCCATGATCGGGGTTGCCATCAGTACTTACGCTCCATCGGCTGGTAGCGGGTCTGGACGACCGGCTTGTAGTCCAGACGGATGGACTCGGAGCCGTCGTCGCCGACCTCGCGGTACGCCATGGTGTGGCGCATGAAGTTGACGTCGTCGCGGTTCGGGAAGTCCTCGCGGTAGTGGCCGCCGCGGGACTCCTTGCGGGCCAGCGCGGAGGTGGCCATGACCTCGGCCAGGTCGAGCAGGTTGCCCAGCTCGATGGCCTCCAGGAGGTCGGTGTTGAACCGCTTGCCCTTGTCCTGGATCGATACGTTCAGGTAACGCTCGCGCAGCTCGGCGATCTTCTCGACGGCCGTCTTGATCGTCTGCTCGGTGCGGAACACCATCACGTTGGCGTCCATGCACTCCTGCAGCTCGTTGCGCAGGACCGCGACGCGCTCGGTGCCCGTCGCGTTGCGCAGGCGCTCGACCTGCGCGACGACCAGCGACGCCGGGTCCTCCGGGAGCTCCAGGAACTGGGCCGTGTGGGAGTACTCGGCGGCGGCGATGCCCGCGCGCTTGCCGAAGACGTTGATGTCGAGCAGCGAGTTGGTGCCCAGGCGGTTGGCGCCGTGCACCGAGACGCAGGCCACCTCGCCCGCCGCGTACAGACCCGGGACGACGGTGGTGTTGTCCGCGAGGACCTCACCCTGGACGTTGGTCGGGATGCCGCCCATGGCGTAGTGCGCGGTCGGCTGGATCGGGATCGGGTCCGTGTAGGGCTCGATGCCGAGGTACGTGCGCGCGAACTCGGTGATGTCCGGGAGCTTGGCGTCCAGCTGCTCCGGCGGAAGGTGCGTCAGGTCGAGGTAGACGTGGTCGCCCTCGGGGCCGCAGCCGCGGCCTTCGCGGATCTCCGTGTAGATGGAGCGCGAGACGACGTCACGGGACGCGAGGTCCTTCATGACCGGCGCGTACTTCTCCATGAAGCGCTCGCCGTCCTTGTTACGGAGGATGCCGCCCTCACCACGGGCGCCTTCCGTAAGGAGGATGCCCATGCGCCAGATGCCGGTCGGGTGGAACTGGAAGAACTCCATGTCCTCCAGCGGCAGTCCGCGCCGGTAGCAGGCGGCCTGGCCGTCGCCGGTCAGGGTGTGCGCGTTCGACGTCACCTTGAAGAACTTGCCGGTGCCGCCCGAGGCGTAGATGACCGACTTCGCCTGGAAGACGTGGATCTCACCGGTGGCCAGCTCGTAGGCGACCACACCGGCGGACTTCTTGACGCCGTCTTCCTCGACGATCAGCTGGTCCAGGACGTAGAACTCGTTGAAGAACTCCACGCCCTCCTTCACGCAGTTCTGGTACAGCGTCTGAAGGATCATGTGGCCCGTGCGGTCCGCGGCGTAGCAGGACCGGCGGACCGGCGCCTCACCGTGGTTACGGGAGTGACCGCCGAAGCGGCGCTGGTCGATGGTGCCGTCCGGCGTGCGGTTGAACGGCAGGCCCATCTTCTCCAGGTCGAGGACCGAGTCGATGGCCTCCTTCGCCAGGATCTCGGCGGCGTCCTGGTCGACCAGGTAGTCGCCGCCCTTGATCGTGTCGAAGGTGTGCCACTCCCAGTTGTCCTCCTCCACGTTGGCCAGCGCGGCGGCCATGCCGCCCTGCGCGGCGCCCGTGTGGGAGCGGGTGGGGTAGAGCTTGGTCAGCACGGCGGTGCGGCTGCGCTTGGTCGACTCGATGGCCGCGCGCATGCCCGCGCCACCGGCGCCGACGATGACGGTGTCGTACTTGTGAATCTTCACGGGTTCGCTCGCCTCGGCTTTAACGGATGTTCGGGTCGAAGGTGAAGATCACCAGCGTGCCCAGCAGAACGGTGAAGACCGTCGCGGCGTACAGCAGGCCCTTCAACCACAGGCGGGTGTTGGGGCGCTCTGCGTAGTCGTTGATGACCGTGCGCAGGCCGTTGGCGCCGTGCAGCATCGCGAGCCACAGCATCAGCAGGTCCCAGCCCTGCCAGAACGGGGACGCCCAGCGGCCCGCGACGAACGCGAAGCCGATCTTGGAGACGCCGCCGTCGAGGACGAGCTGGATCAGCAGGTGGCCGAGGACGAGAACGACCAGGACGACGCCGGACAGCCGCATGAAGAGCCACGCGACCATCTCGAAGTTGCCGCGGCTGCCCTTGCCGGTCTTCGAGGTGCGCTTGCGCGGCGCCTCGATGGTGGGGGCCGGGTTGTCGGCGTCGTAGAGCGAGACGCCCTCGACGGGCCCGACGCCGGACGGAGCGGGGGTGGTGTCAGCAGACATGTCTGGCCTCAGCTCCCGAAGAGTTCACGGACGGCGTGGCCGAGGACGGGGTACAGAGCCCCGACCATCAGGACGACCCAGATGCCCACGACGGTCCAGAGCATCTGCTTCTGGTAGCGCGGGCCCTTCGACCAGAAGTCGACGGCGATGACACGCAGCCCGTTGAGCGCGTGGAAGAGGATGGCAGCGACGAGGCCGTACTCAAGGAGCGCGACGATCGGCGTCTTGTAAGTGGAAACGACGTCGTCGTACGACTCCGGAGAGACGCGGACGAGAGCGGTGTCCAGGACATGTACGAACAGGAAGAAGAAAATGAGGACACCGGTGACTCGATGAGCCACCCACGACCACATGCCTTCCCGGCCGCGGTACAGCGTTCCAGCCGGCACGGAAGAACCCTCCGGGAGCGGGGACTAGGGGCCGGCCGGCTTCGGTGTCGGACGGGCCCGGCCGGGTACGGTCCACCGGCCGCTCGTCATCGTATCGACGAGTTGTCGGCTCTTTCGCGCGGGGGCCACTGGTGTGATCAAACAGGCAATCAAACAGGCACGTACGGGCTATTGCCGATGCTGTCCCGTCGTGCGGTGTCGGGGGTCCCGGAACGGGCGAGCGGCAGATTCCGGACAAGACGGGTGATGCGGCCCCGGGCGAGTCGGCGCAGCTCCTCCGCGGCGAGTACCCGCTCCTCCTCCTGGTCGTTGCCGAGGCGGTCGCGGAGCCCGGCGAGCAGGTGGTCGAGGGCCTCGCCCGGGGCGATGTCGTCCAGGCAGATGACGAACGCGTACCCGAAGCGGGCCTCGTACACGCCGTGCGCCGCGGCGAGCGCGGTGTATGCGGCCGAGTAGGCGGCGGCCGACAGACGCGGCAGCTCTTCGCAGGCCAGGGCCTCGGCGGTGTCGCCGGGATTGAGGTCGTACGCCGCCTCGTCGGCCGCGGCGAGCAGCGCGTCGAGGTTCGGGTACGGGCGGTGCGCGGCGAGCCGGTGCGCCCAGGCGCGGCTGCCGCAGCAGGTGCGCAGCGCGTCCTCTGCGGCGTCCTGCGGCAGCGCGTTGAAGTAGGTGAGTCCCCTCGGCGCGGCGGCCTGTGCCGGTATCGGCAGACGGCCAGGAACGTGAGGGGCGCGGTGCGCGGCCAGCGGATGCCTCCGGCGGGACGGATGGGGGGCGTGCGGTGTTTGTGCCGTAACGGTAGCGATGGCTGATTGCGAGTGTCATACGGATGCGCGAATTTCACTCGGACGGGAGAGTTTGGGGGTGCGAGGTGGACTTTGGTGCCTTTGCGCCGTCGCGGGCCGCGCACTGTTCGCGGGTGCCGACTCGTCGGGGCCGGTCGCTCGGTTCCCCGCGCCCCTGAGGGGCGCCGGTTACGGTCGGCGAAGACATGATCGTGATCGTGAGCGGAGGCGCACGTGGAGCGAGAGCGGAAGGCTCTGTTGGCCGGAGGCGGGGTCGTCGTGGTGGGCGCCGTCGCAGTGGCGGCCGTGCTGTGGCCGGGCGGTGGTGGCAGTTCCTCGGGGCAGGCGCCCTCCGACGGGAAGACGGGCACGTCGTCGGCGGCGCCGTCGCCCAGCCGGTCGTACCCGTTGTCGACGCGCCCGCGCACGATCCCCGCGGTGCGTGATTTCACTCCGGCGCACGGCCCCGGCTGGAAGCCGGGCGGCGGCCGGGTCGTCGTGCGGGACAAGGGCCTGGCCGACGAGGGGCGACTGATCGCGGACGAGTTGGGGCTCGCGTACGGCGGCGAGGACGCCGAGGCCGGGTCCGGGGATGTCGAGCTGGCGCTCGGCGGGGCGCGCCGCGCGAACCAGGAGTCGTACCGGATGACCGTGCGGGACGGGCGCGTGCGCATCGTCGGACCGAGCGGGACCGGCGTGTTCTACGGCACGCGCACCCTCAAGCAGGAGGCGCACGGCGGCGCCACCGTGCCCGAGGGGGTCGTCGCGGACGAACCCGCCAAGCCGCAGCGCGGGTTCATGATCGATATCGCGCGCAAGCACTTCACGGCCGACTGGATCAAGGACCGGATCCGGGAGATCGGGGATCTGAAGTTCAATCAGCTGGGGCTGCACTTCTCCGACGACCAGGCGTTCCGGATCGAGTCCGACTCGCATCCGGAGATCGTCTCCGCCGACCGTCTGAGCAAGAAGCAGGTGCGGGAGATCCTGTCCCTTGCCGCCGAGCGGCATGTGGCGGTCGTGCCGGAGATCGACTCGCCGGGGCACCTGGGCACCGTCATCAAGGCCCACCCCGATCTTCAGTTGCGTGACGCGAACGGTGTGGCGCAGCGCGGTGCCGTCGACATCTCCAAGCCGGGCTCCGCGAAGATCGTGGATGATCTGCTGAAGGAGTACGCGGGTCTGTTCAAGGGCGCGTACTGGCACCTGGGCGCCGACGAGTACCGGGCGCTGACGGTCAAGGACCCGGAGGCCTCCTACCCGCAGCTCGCCGCCGCCGCGCGGCAGAAGTACGGGGCGGACGCGGGCGTGCAGGACCTCGCGCAGGGCTGGCTCAACGACCGGGCGAAGACCATGGCCCCCTTCGACCGGAAGCTGAAGGCGTGGAACGACGGCTTCTACCCGGACGGTGTCGTGGAAGCCGACAAGGACCTCGAGGTCGCGTACTGGACCGGCAAGGAGATCGGGGCGCGCGAGCCGGTCTCGTACCTGAGCGACGGGCGGAAGCTGACCAACTACAACGACGAGTTCCTGTATTACGTCCTCGGCCAGCCCAACACCTTCAAGTACCCGACGGGTCAGCGCATTTACGAGAGCTGGACGCCGCGCGTCGTGCGCGGCACGACGGCCGTGCCCGCGAAGTACGACGACCAGATCCTCGGCGGCACCTTCGCCGTCTGGTGCGACCTCGCGCAGTCGCAGACCGCGGCCCAGGTAGCGCAGGGCGTGCGGATGCCGCTGCGGGCGACCGTGCAGAAGCTGTGGGACCCGGAGGAGCCGGAGCTGACGTGGTCCCAGTTCGTCGCGCTGGCGGGCCGACTGTCCGGCTGAGCTGCTGACCGGCTGACCTGCGAAGACGAATGGACAGCGGGGGCCTGCGGGCCGTATGTTCCGCTGGCCGCGCGGCCGGGGGGCCGGAACATCCGCGGTGGTTCCCTGGGGAGGGTGCGCGGCTGTGCTGTGCAAGAAATGCGGGAAGAACAACGCGCTGGTCGAGGACGGGCTGTGCGCGCGCTGCGCGGACGAGGCGTTCGGGACGCTGACGGCCGCGCCGGGCGTCGGGCCGGCCGGGGCGGCGGACGCACCGTTGCCGCCGCCGTTGCCGTCCGCGCCGTTCGATCCGACGGCCCGGTGGGCGCTGCTGAAGTCGCCGAACCGGCTCGCCACGGTCGCCGTCGCGCTGCTCGGCCTCGTCATCGTGATCGATCTGGGCGCCGTGGCGGCCGGGTTCGCCGAGTACCGGTTCGCGGCCGACCTCGTGGACGGCGACTGGTCCGGGTTCGACGAGGAGAAGGCGGGGCGCCTGGACGACCTGTACGCCCTCGCGGGCAGGGCCCAGCTGATCTCGCTGGTGGCCACCGCGATCGGTTTCATCGCCTGGTTCCTGCGCGTGCGCGACAACGCCGTGGTCTTCGCGCCGTCCGGGCAGACCAGGGATCGCGCATGGGCGATCTTCGGATTCTTCGTGCCGGTCGTCTGCTTCTGGTTCCCGCGCCGGATCGCGCTCGACACCTGGCACGCGAGCGCCGACGACCTGGAGCTGTCCGACAGACCGGGGTGGGCCGGAACGGTCGACGTGTGGTGGTTCCTCTGGCTGACGAACCTGCTCGTGGGGCGGTTCACGGGCAACGCCTACGACCGGGCCGAGACCCTTTCCGAGCTCAAGTCGGCGACGGCGGGGGTGATCGCCGCTGACGTGCTCGACATCGCGAGCGCCGTCGCCGCGATCGTCTTCGTCCGGTCCCTGACCCGGCTGCAGAACCGGAAGGTGTCGGTCGGCCCCTGACTGGCCGCGGCAGCCGGGTAGTTGGCGTTTTCGGTGGCGAAAGCGCGTACTGCTGTGGTCTATTCGGCCCGAGCCGCGAAGAACATCGGGACGGGGGCACGGACATGGGCTACTGGGGCTATTACGTGGTGGCCAGCAGCGCGCGCCCGCTGAAGGAACTTGAGGCCTTGAGCGGCGTACGGGACGAGCTGACGCTGCTGGAGGAGCGGGCCGGGCAGTGGCAGGTGTGGGAGTGCCCGGGTGGCGGCGACGGACCGCCGCGGGACGTCGGCAGCATGAACTCCCTGGCCGCGGAGACCGGTTCGCCGGCCCTGTTCGCGTACGTCATGGACAGCCGCTGCGCCGTCGTCGAGGCGGCGGCGCCGCAGAGCGGGGCGTGGACGACGTGTCTGGGGCGCACCGCGATGACCGGGTTCATCGGCGGGGACGAGCGGTCCCTTGAGGACTACTTCCTGCCGGCGGCGGATGCGGCGGACCGGGCGGTCGCGTGGGCCGCCGAGTGCGGGCGGACGGTGGCGGCGAAGCCGCTCTCCGACGTGCTGCGGGCGGCGGCACAGCCGTCGGCGGAGGAGCTGTTCTTCCGGTTCCTGGACCGCCTCGGTGTGGTGGCGCGGTGAAGGAGATGTGACGTTTGTGGGTGGCGCGGCGCAGTAAGTCCAGAAGCCCCACGGGGAAGTGGCGGCTCCGGGTGGGGGAGGCGTACGGCCATGAACCTGGTGGAATCGATCGCGCGGGCCGACCGGCGGGCGCTCGCCGCGAGCGCCCTCGGCTGCTTCGACCGGTGTGTGCCGCTGCTCGGTGCCGACCCGGCCGGTGACGAGGTGCTGCGCCCGCTGTGGACGTGCCTCGCCGAGGACGGCGCGGGCTGGGACGAGCGGCTCACGGCGGCGCGGGACGCGTTGCGTGACGGCGCCGCGCCGGGAGAGGCCGCGGAGTGGACGCGCCGGATGCTGGAGGCGGCGCCGGACACATGGGAGTCCGGCGTCTGGCGCGAGTGGGCCGACGCCTGCTCGGTGGCCGCGCTGCGGGTGCACCGGATGCTCGACGGGGCCGGGGATCCGGCGGCCGGTGTGGCGGCCCTGCGGGAGGGGCGCACCGAGGGAATGTCCCCGCTGGTCGCGGCCGAACTGGAGCGCCAGTCACGCGTTCTGCACACGCTCGGTGACAACGGCGCGGGCGGGCTGCGCGAGGCCCTGGACGTGTCGACGGAAGGCCGCCGGGTGGTGCGGGCCGTGGTGTCGCGGCGGGCCCGCAGCCGGGCCTGACCTCGGGCGGCCCGGTGGCGACGGGCCGCCTGCCGGTTCACGCGGGGCGGCCGAGCCAGCGGGCCAGCGACTCCCCGAGGCCGTCCTCGGCCGCGCCGGTGTCCGCCGCCCATGCCACGTACCCGTCGGGGCGCACGAAGAGGGCCGCCAGTTCCGGGTGCGTCGCGTTCGTCGTCGTACGGACGAGGAGGCGGTCCGCGCCGTATCCGGCCGCGCACTCCCTGACGGCCCCGGAGTCGGCCAGGTCCAGGAGCAGGGCGCGGCCGGTGTGCAGGTGGTCGGCGAGCCGGGTGCCGTCCGCGAGTTCGAGGTCCGGGGCGCTGCGGCCGACCAGCGGATGACCGACGGCGCCGGGCAGGTCGTAGCGCTGCCAGACGCCCGAGATCCGCTTCGTGAAATACGTCGTGCCGTCGACGGTGCGGGTCAGGTCCTTGACGACCGTGCGCAGCGCGCGGGCGTGGCCGTCGGGCCGCATCACGGCGACCTGCGCGCGGGTCCATTCGAGGACCCAGGCGCCGATCGGGTGGCGCTCGGCGGTGTAGGTGTCGAGGAGCCCGTCGGGCGCTGTGCCGCGGACGGTCGCCGCCAGCTTCCAGCCGAGGTTCATGGCGTCGCCGAGGCCGAGGTTGAGGCCCTGCCCGCCGAACGGTGAGTGGACGTGCGCCGCGTCGCCCGCGAGCAGCACCCGGCCCTTGCGGTAGGTCGTGGCCTGGCGGGCGTTGTCGGTGAAGCGGGTCGCGGAGCGGACGGCGGTGACGGTGACGTCGGCGCCGCTGACGTTGCGTACGCTCGCCGTCAACTCCTCTGCCGTGACCGGGGATTGACGGTCGTCGGGCGGTCCGTCGAACTCGACCGTGAGGATACGGCCGGGTATCGGGCCGTGCGCGTAGATACCGGCGTCGGTGGTGTTCCAGCCCGGCTTCAGAGCCTCGGTGCCGGTCATCTCGGCGAGCGCCTGGTGGCCGGTGATCTCCGGCGGCGTGCCGGGGAAGTCGAACCCGGCGAGCTTGCGCACGAGGCTGCGTCCGCCGTCGCAGCCGACGAGCCAGCGGGCCCGGAGGGTCGCGCCGTCGGATGTGCGGACGGCCACCCCTTCGTCCTGCTGCTGATAGGACGTCAACTCCCGGCCGCGGTAAGTCAGTACGCCGAGTTCCGCGGCGCGTTTTTCCAGCACTCCCTCCAGCTGGGCCTGGCCGATCAGGCCGATGGTGGCCGCGGGCCCCTTGTCGGCGAACTCCGGGTCGTCCGCGTCGAGCAGCTGCCCGTCGAGCGGGATCCCGGCGAAGTGCGCGGCGAACTTGGGCGGCACCTTCAGCGGCGCGTCCCGCGCGTCGTCGCCGCGCTCGCTCAGGAAGGCGCGGAAGCGCTCCATCGCGGCCCGCTGCACCGTTTCGAGCGCGGGGTGGAAGCCGCGCCGGTAAAGGGCCTCCGCACCGGGCGAGTTGACCGAGCCCGCCTTGATGGTGGTGTCGACCTCGGTGAGGCGCTCCAGGACGGCGACCGTCGCGCCGCCGAGCCTCACCTCGCAGGCGAGCATGAGCCCGGTGGGCCCGCCGCCGCATATGAGTACGTCCACGTCCCTGCCTGCCTGCTGCATGTCCATAGTTTGACTATAGTCACTATAAGTTTGAAGTGGATATAGCGAGCTTTATGCTGCGGGGTATGAATCTGCGGGAACGGAAGAAGGCCCAGACGCGGCAGCGCATCGCGGACACGGCGACCGTGCTGTTCAAGGAGCGCGGCTTCGACGCCGTGACCGTCGCCGACGTGGCGCGCGCCGCCGAGGTCTCGACGATGACGGTCTTCAATCACTTCTCGCGCAAGGAGGACCTGCTCCTCGACCGCATCCCGGAGGCCGTGCTGCTGGTGACGCAGGCCGTCGAGGGCCGCGCGGCGGACGAGTCGCCGCTCGCGGCGCTGCGCCGCGTACTGCTGCAACTCGTGGACCAGGGGCACCCGTTCGGCGCGATCGGCGACTCGTTCGTCTGGTTCTGGCGCGTCGTCCTGGACTCGCCCGCGCTGCGCGCGCGGGCCCGGGAGGCGCTGGAGGAGATCGAGGACGCGCTGGTGCCGCTGTTGGAGCGGGCCGGTACCCCGAGCCCGCGTCTGGCCGCGGCGCTCACGGTCGCCGGATGGCGGACGCTGTACGCGACCGCGGCGGGGCGGCAGTTGGCGGGGGAGGCGGCCGAGGACGTCGTCGCGGGGCACCGGGCGATGATCGGCGAGGTGTTCGACGCACTGGAAAGGGCCGTGGGGCACTGATCGGCACTGATCGGCCCCCACGGCCCTCACCTGCACTTGCACGGATCCACTGCACTTGCACGGATCCACTGCACTTGCACGGATCCACTGCACTTGCACGGATCCACTGCAC
This sequence comes from Streptomyces sp. NPDC102467, assembly GCF_044765445.1. NCBI lineage: Bacteria > Bacillati > Actinomycetota > Actinomycetes > Kitasatosporales > Streptomycetaceae > Streptomyces > Streptomyces sp. NPDC102467. The sequence continues at coordinate 132,706 of NZ_JBIWKA010000001.1, forward strand.
TTGCACGGATCCACT
>NZ_JBIWKA010000001.1:132816-301818 GCF_044765445.1 Streptomyces sp. NPDC102467
ACCTGCACTTGCACGGATCCACTGCACTTGCACGGATCCACTGCACTTGCACGGATCCACTGCACTTGCACGGATCCACTGCACTTGCACGGATCCACTGCACTTGCACGGATCCACTGCACTTGCACGGATCCACTGCACTTGCACGGATCCACTGCACTTGCACGGATCCACTGCACTTGCACGGATCCACTGCACTTGCACGGATCCACTGCACTTGCACGGATCCACTGCACTTGCACGGATCCAACTGGATTGCTACGGCGCCAGGTTGGTGCCCAGGCGGGCGCCCGCCGGAGTGCCGAGCGTGGTGTTGTTGAAGGTCTTGGTCGAGGTCAGACCAGGACCGGAGCTGTTGCTCGGTACGTACATCAGGGTGCCGTTGCCCGTGTCCTCGCCCGCCGTGCCGATGACCAGGTCGGCGCGGCCGTAGCCGGAGAAGTCGCCGAGCGCGACCGCCGTGCCGAGGTTGTCGTTCGTCTCGGTCGAGCCGGGGACGCCTTCGGTGTCCTGCGTGATGGCGATCGCGCCGGTGCCGGTCAGACCGGTCGACGAGCCCTTCAGGAGCAGCGACGTGCCCGCGTTGGAGCGGTTCGAGGTACGGGTGATGTCCTCGTTCGGGGCGCCGGTCAGGACGTCCGCATAACCGTCGAGGTTGTAGTCGCCGACCGCTACCGACCAGCCCATCGCGTCGCCGGACTCGGCGGCGCCCGGCACGCCGGACGTGGACTGGCTGACGGTCTTGGCGCCCGTCGCGGTCAGGCCGGTGGCGGCCACGCCCTTGACGAAGGTGACCTGGCCGCCGGCCGCCGCGTCGGACTCGGCCGTGTAGGGCTGGCCGATGACGATGTCGTCGACGCCGTCACCGTTGATGTCGCCTGCGCCGATGGAGCGGCCGCCCTTGACGGTCAGTGTGGCCGCCTTGCGCAGGCCGCCCGCGCCGCCCTTGTACCAGGTGACGCGGCCGACGCCGGTGGAGTCGCGGTAGTTGAGGGCGACGTCCGCGTAGCCGTCCTGGTTGAAGTCACCGGAGGTGGCGTCCGCGTTGGCCAGGTTCGCCTCGGATGACGTGATCGTCGAGTCGCTGTCCCAGCCGTCGCCGTAACGGGCCATCCAGGTGCCGCCGAGGCCGGTGGAGGCGGCGAACACGTCGGCCGTGCCGTCCGCGTTGAAGTCGCCGACGGCCACCGCCGAGCCGAACCGGGCGCCCGTCAGGTCGTAGCTCGCGTCCATGTTGATGCCGAAGCCGGTGGTGAAGCCGGGACCGTACAGAACGGTGGCCGCGCCGCGGTTCGCGTGGCCCGAGGTGTCGTCCTCGCCGGGCTGGCCGACCACGAGGTCGGTGTAGCCGTCGCCGTTGATGTCGCCGGTCGCGGTGGCGGCGCCGAACTCGTCGCCGGACTCGGCCGCGCCGGGCATCTCCCCGGCCTGCGAGATGACCTTCTTGCCGGTGGCGCTCGGACCGCCCGAGGTGCCCGGGACGACGACGACCTGGCCGCCGCTCGCGCCCTTGGGCACGCCCGTCACGATGTCCGCGGTGGCGTCACCGATGACGTTCTGCGAGGCCAGGGAGTGCGAGATGCCCGGCGTCGCGGCGAGGGCGGCGATGCGGGAGAGCTTCGGGTACAGGTTCGCGCCGGGGCACAACGTGGCGTTGGTGTCCTTGTGGCCGAAGACGCGCGGCAGGGTGATGGTCTTGCCCAGGGCGACCTTGTTGCCGTCGACGTTCAGATCACCGGCGGACGTCAGCGTGACGTTGCCGGTCGGTGAGATGCCGTATTGGCCGAACTTCCAGGCCACGACGCGGGCGATCGCGTCGAGCGCGGCCTTGGTGGGCTTCGCCGTCTCGAAGTTGCCGATGTAGGAGATGCCGACGGTGTCCGTGTTGAAGCCGTAGTCGTGGGCGCCGTGCACCGGCAGGTCCATGCCGCCGGTACGACCCTCGAAGATCTGGCCGCAGCGGTCGACGACGAAGTTGTAGCCGAGGTCGTAGTAGCCCTTGGAGACGTGGTCCTGCTGGATCTGGCGCAGGCGCTCGGCCGACTGGGAGCAGGGGAACTGGTTGTCCGCGTCGACACCGGTGTGGTGGACGACGGCGGCCTTGATCTCCGTGTCGTACGTGGGAGTTCCGTCGTGCGCGAGGCCAGGCCCCCACACCGACTGGGGGATGATCGCCGGCTTGACGACCGTCGAAGGGCGGGCGGTCGGGACCGTCTCGGTCGGCGTCGGCGTCGGGGACGCCGGGTCGGACGAGGCGGGGGCGGTCGGCGTGGTGGTGCCGGTGGCGGTGGGCGTGGTGTCCGGCGCCGTCGGGGTGCCTGCCGTGGTGGGGGAGCCCGTCGGGGTGGCGGTGTCCTCGCTGTACGCGGCCGGCCGGGCGAGGTCGGCGGCGGTGGGCCCGGTGCCGGGGTCGATGAGCTTGACGTCCATGCCGGCGGGCAGGTCGGAGGCGCTGCCGTCCTTGGCGACCACCCGGACCTCGACGCCGTCCGCGTCGTCCTCGGTCGGCACCGACGCGGTACCGCCACGGAGCGCGGAGTTCTCGCGCTCGGCGCCGTCGGCGTCGTTCGTCTCCTTGGGCAGGGTCGTCCAGCCGCCCCAGTCGCCGCTGGCCGCGTCGCGCGCCCGGAACTGCGCCGTGCCGTCGATCTCGGCGTCGGGGTCCTGCCACGTCACCGACACGGCACTGAAGGTCCCGGTCGACTTCTGCGGCACGACCTTGCGGTCGCCCTTCGTCTCCATCTTCACCGTGTGGACCGCCGCCGCCCGGTGCGCGGCGGCCTTGGCCGGGACGACCGGGTCGGCGGCCATGGCGTACGTCGCCGCGCCGGCACCGCCGAGCACGACCGCGCCGACCGTGATCCACGCTCTGCGCTTGAGACTCAACGGCTTGTACGCGTGCGAATTGCTCGCGTTCTGTTGATTACCGCGCGAATGTCGCGGGCTCAAATACCCCACCCCTTGCAGAAGTTCACAAAAGCCCCGCGCTCCGCGGGTAGATGTCCTGTACAGCGCAGGACCAACGAGCGGCGTCACACGTTGCACAACTGTGTCGCGCGTCACAGCGGTACCTCGCGGCGGGGGCCGCCGGAGCGACTGTGACGTTTCCGCGGGTGGGGGCGCAGTTCATCGTGGGAACGCGGACTCCGGATGCGTGGGTGTCCTCGAAGTCGTACGAAGAGGGAAGCGGTAGGAAGCGGTTGGGCCAAGGAGACGGGGAGCTGGGCGCGGCCGTGGCACGGGCCCAGGCCGGCGACGAGGCGGCCTTCGCCGTGGCCTACCGGATGGTGCAGCCCGGGCTGCTCGGATATCTGCGCGGGCTCGTCGGTGACGAGGCGGAGGACGTCGCGGCCGAGGCCTGGCTGGAGATAGCGCGGGATCTGGGCCGCTTCCGCGGGGACGGGGCCGGGTTTCGCGGGTGGACGGCGACCATCGCCCGGCATCGCGCCCTCGATCTGCTGCGCCGTCAGAAGGTGCGGCCACAGCCCTCCGCGCTCGAACGGGACGTGCTCGACCTGCCCGCGGCGCAGAACACCGCCGAGCAGGTCTTCGAGATCCTCTCCACCGAACGCGCCCTGGCCCTCCTCGCCGCTCTCCCGCGCGACCAACGGGAGGCGGTGCTGCTGCGCGTCGTCGTCGGCCTCGACGGACCCGCCGCCGGCCGTGTCCTCGGCAAGCGGCCCGGTGCCGTGCGCACGGCGGCGTATCGCGGGCTGAAGCGGCTCGCGCGACAGCTCGGGGTCGAGGGGCGCGGATGACGGACGAACCCTTGCCCACGGACCTCGCCCCCGGCGGACGGGCTTCCCTCGGCGGACGGGCTTCCTCCGGAGGGCCGGCTTCCTCCGGAGGGCAGGCTTCCCTCGGCGAGCTGCTCGCCGCTGCTGTCCGTCCCTGCGCGCCGGACGCCGACGGGGCCGGGGAACTGCGGGCGCTCGCCGCGTTCCGCGCGGCGCGCGATGGCGGGGCGGTGGTCGCGCGCCCTCGCCGCGGCGACGACTGGCGCCCCCGTCGCAGCGGCGCGCACCGGCCGGCGGAGACCGCGGAGGGGCCCCGGTAACTGCCCACCGGGGGAGGGGAATTCGGCCATCGGGGCGCGGCCTGAAATACGGGACGGCCGAGGTCGCCACCCCCCACAGGAGAGACCCCGGCCGCCGCGCGGTACGGGTCGCGAGCGGCCCGTACTCTCTTCAGCGCCGGGGATGCGTTTTCTGTCACACCCCGCTGCGTGACCCGCTAGTTGCCTGTTGTACAAACATGGACGTGGGGGTGTTTCAGGCCGTAGCGTGCTGATTCGCGCCGGGGGCGCACACCTTTGTACGGGCGCAGGTTCATACGGGGCACAGGGGCTTTCACGGCCGGGGCAGGCAGGTACTGGGAGTGCTGGGGGACGACGCGGAGCTGACCGCCGCGGTGCTTGCGGCACAGGACGGGGACGAGACCGCGTTCCGGACTGTGTACCGCGCCGTGCACCCGCGCCTGCTCGGGTACATACGCACGCTCGTCGGCGACCCGGACGCCGAGGACGTCGCCTCCGAGGCCTGGCTGCAGATAGCCCGTGACCTCACCCGCTTCGAGGGCGACGCCGACCGGTTCCGCGGCTGGGCCGCCCGGATCGCCCGCAACCGCGCGCTCGACCACATACGCATGCGGGGGCGCAGGCCCGCCGTCGGCGGCGACGAGGCCGAGCTCACCGGCAGGCCCGCGCTCTCCGACACCGCCGACGAGGCGCTGGAGTCCCTCGCCACCGGCACCGCGATGCATCTGATCTCCCAACTCCCGCAGGACCAGGCCGAGGCCGTCGTGCTCCGCGTCGTCGTCGGCCTCGACGCGAAGAGCGCCGCCCAGACTCTCGGCAAGCGGCCCGGAGCCGTCCGCACCGCCGCGCACCGCGGTCTGAAGCGGCTGGCCGAACTGCTCGGCGCGGACCCGATGACCTCCGTTTCCCTCGATGCCGTACCGCACCAGAGGCAGTCGAGCAGCCGCCCGGTGACGTCCGCCGGTGTGACGCATTCGCGTACGCGGACGCAGAAGGACATGTGATGGCCGACGAGCACGACAAGTGGCTGGACCGCGACGCGGCGGAGCGCCTGCTGCGCGGGGAGTCACTGGAGGCCGTCGCCGACGACGACATCCGGCGGGCCGGACGGCTCGTCGCCGCGTTCGACGCGCTGACCGCGCTTCCGGCCGGACCCGACGGTGAACTCCCCGGTGAGGACGGGGCGTTGAAGGCTTTCCGGGAGGCCCGAGCGGTCTCTGCCGTGGACGACGCCGTGGACCCTTCCGGTTCGGTGGCCGACCGCGCCGGGCGCTCCGCCGGACCCGGGCGACACCGCGCCGGCGCATCAGGAGCGCCGGTACCGGCCGAGCCGGGGCGCGCCGTCGTGGACGGCCCGCGCTGGGGACGGCCGGTGCGGTTCGCGGTGGCCGCCGCGCTCGCCGCGTGCATGGCCGGCGGGGTCGCCGTCGCCGCCGGGACCGGGGTGCTGCCCTCGCCGTTCGGCGGTGGCGGTGACCCGGCGCCGGCCGCCTCCGTGTCGGGTGCGGCCAGCCCCGACCGACCGCTCGTCTCGCCCTCGCCGGGCGGCACGGACCGCGACACGGTCCTGCCCGACGGCTCCGCGACCCCCGACGGCGCCGGCTCGCCGAGCGCGGGAAACAGCGGGGAGAGACCCGAGAGCAAGGACTCGACCCGCACGCCTGCCCCCGACGCCACCCGCAGAGGCAGCGCGTCCGAGGGGATGCGCCGCCGCATGATCGAGGCCTGCCTCAGGTACCGCGGCGGCGATCTCGGCGCCGACGAGCGGCGGCGGTTGCGTGACTCCGCGAAGAGGTACGGCCGCAGCACCGCGGACATCGGCCGGTTCTGCGACCGCGTGCTCGGACGTTCCGGCGGCTCTTCCGACGACTCCGAATTCGGGTTTACCGGACCAGACGGATCGGACGGAGCCAACGGCCCGGGTGGCCCGAACGGTTCGGACGGCCGTGGCGACGGCCAGGACGGCGACGAGGACGACGACGCCGGCAATGGCGGCGGTAGCGGTAATGGTGGCGGTGGCGGTGGCGGGGAGAACGTCGGCTACCACCCGATCGCGCCCGCGCCCTCGCCCCCGCCCTCCCCTGATCTGTCCTACAGCGCCTCGCCCGAACTGCCGACCGCGACGGCGACGCCCACGCCCTCCCCGTCCGCGTCGTAGCGCGGCCCTCCTCCGTCCTGACCTGCGCTCTGACTGGGGTCCTGACCTGCGCAGACACAAATCCTCAAAAGAGTTGCGCGACAGGTGTGACATTTTTTGAGGACGGGACGCAGTACTGAGTAGCCGACTGGTCATCGGCCGTGCACGAGCCGGGGTTCCCCCCGTACCTTCGGCTCTGTGCCACTGGCGTGGGTGGGACAGGTTCCCCCGGTCCCACCCACGCCGCCTAAGTCCTCCGGACGTCTCACCGGTGAACGTCTCACCGGTGAACGTCTCACCAGTAGATGACGACCTTGTCGCCGTTCCGGACCTGGGCGAACAGGCTCGCGATCTTCCCTTCGTCCCGTACGTTCACACAGCCGTGCGAGGCGCCGCTGTAGCCGCGGGCCGCGAAGTCCGACGAGTAGTGCACGGCCTGGCCGCCGCTGAAGAACATCGCGTAGGGCATGGGCGTGTGGTAGATCGTCGAGACGTGGTGCCGGGACTTCCAGTACACGTGGAAGACGCCCTCGCGGGTGGGCGTGTACTGCGAGCCGAACCGCACGTCCGTGGTCATCAGCCGCTTGCCGTTCACCATCCATGACACCGTCCGGCTCGTCTTGCTGATGCAGAGCACGCGCCCGGTCATACAGCGCGGATCGGGCGCGGCCGCGGGCTGACCGCCCGATGCGTACAGCTCGTCGCGGGTCGGCTCGTGCGTCATCTCCAGCAGTCGCTGCCAGGTGACGGTGTCGGTGGTGCCGGTGCGCGGCAGGCCGCGCTTGCCCTGGAACCCCCTGACCGCCTCGGTCGTCGCGGGGCCGTACGTCCCCGTCGGGGTGGCGGAGAGCCAGGCGACCTGACGCAGCCGCGCCTGCAGCCCGCGCACCTGCTTGCCCTCGTCGCCGGGGGCGAACAGGGTCTTGGGAGCGGGAGCCGTCGACGCCACGGGCGAACCGGACGAACCTGACGGGCGGGACGGCTTGGCGTCCCCCGGAGCCGTGGCCGAGTGCGAGGCGGACGGCGCCGACGGCGCGGAGGGCACGGTCGGCGCGGACGCGGCCGGAGCCGACGGGCGCGTGCCGACGCCGCCCGGCCCCACCGCCTGCGCCGAGCAGCCGCCGACCAGGGCCAGCACCCCGGTCGCCGCGAATGTTCTCCGTATGACAGCTGTCCGCATGACGTCCCCCGCCTGCCGCGCCGGTCTCTCTTGTCACCACAGATGCTGCCCACGTCGGAATGGTTGCGAACAAGGGCCGGACAGCGGGTACATCTCCGGGCAGGGCTGGTAAGCAAGGCCCTGAGCACCCACGCAAGCACAGACACGACCAACAGACACGACCAACAGACACGATCAGTCGGCAGATCCTGGAGGCACAACCATGGCGCGCGAATCCGAGTCGGGACTGCCCATCGAGCCGGTGTACGGCCCGTCGGCGTTGGAGGGCTGGGATCCGGAGCGGCAGCTGGGGGAGCCGGGCGCGTATCCGTTCACGCGTGGTGTGTATCCGTCGATGTACACGGGCCGCCCGTGGACGATGCGCCAGTACGCGGGATTCGGTACGGCCACCGAGTCCAACGCCCGGTACAAGCAGCTGATCGCGAACGGCACGACGGGGCTCTCGGTCGCCTTCGACCTGCCGACCCAGATGGGTCACGACTCCGATGCCCCGATCGCCTCGGGTGAGGTCGGCAAGGTGGGTGTGGCGATCGATTCGATCGACGACATGCGGGTGCTGTTCGGCGGGATCCCGCTGGGCAAGGTCTCCACCTCGATGACGATCAACGCGCCGGCCGCGCTGCTCCTGCTGATGTACCAGCTGATCGGCGAGGAACAGGGGGTGGCCGCCGATCAGTTGACGGGCACGATCCAGAACGATGTCCTCAAGGAGTACATCGCGCGGGGCACCTACATTTTCCCGCCCAAGCCCTCCCTGCGGCTGATCGCGGACATCTTCAAGTACTGCCGGGCCGAGATCCCGAAGTGGAACACCATCTCGATCTCCGGCTACCACATGGCCGAAGCGGGGGCCTCGCCCGCGCAGGAGATCGCCTTCACCCTCGCCGACGGCGTCGAGTACGTCCGGACCGCGGTCGCTGCCGGGATGGACGTGGACGACTTCGCGCCGCGTCTGTCGTTCTTCTTCGTGTCCCGCACCACGCTCCTCGAAGAGGTCGCCAAGTTCCGGGCGGCCCGGCGGATCTGGGCGCGGGTGATGCGTGAGGAGTTCGGCGCGAAGAACCCCAAGTCGCTGATGCTGCGCTTCCACACCCAGACCGCCGGGGTGCAGCTGACCGCGCAGCAGCCGGAGGTGAACCTGGTCCGCGTCGCCGTCCAGGGCCTGGCCGCGGTACTCGGCGGCACGCAGTCGCTGCACACGAACTCCTTCGACGAGGCCATCGCCCTGCCCACCGACAAGAGCGCGCGCCTGGCCCTGCGCACCCAGCAGGTTCTCGCCTACGAGACGGACGTGACGGCCACCGTCGATCCGTTCGCCGGCTCCTACGTCGTGGAGAAGATGACCGACGAGGTGGAGGCCGCCACCCTGGCACTCATGGCACGCGTCGAGGACCTGGGCGGCGCCGTGGCCGCGATCGAACACGGCTTCCAGAAGGGCGAGATCGAGCGGTCGGCGTATCGGATCGCGCAGGAGACCGATGCCGGTGAACGCGTCGTGGTCGGCGTCAACCGCTACCAGCTCGACACCGAGGAACCCTACGAGCCGCTGCGCGTCGACCCTGCCATCGAGGCCCAGCAGGCCGCACGCCTCGCCGCCCTGCGCGCCGACCGGGACCAGCCCGTTGTCGACCTCGCGCTCGCCGCCCTGAAGAAGGCCGCCGAGGGCGACGACAACGTCCTCTACCCGATGAAAGACGCCCTGCGCGCCCGCGCCACCGTCGGCGAAGTCTGCAACACGCTGCGCGAGGTGTGGGGCGCCTACGTCCCCTCCGACCGGTTCTGACCAGCGATCTTCCGGCAAATGAAACCCCTGGGCGCAGGGCCGGGCGGCTGTGCGACACTCCGCTCATGCTGGGTGTCATAGATCTACCGACCTATCTCGCGGGTACCGTCCTCATCGTCCTCCTCCCGGGGCCGAACTCGCTGTACGTGCTCTCCGTCGCCGCCCGTCGCGGCGTACGCACCGGATACAAGGCCGCTGCCGGTGTCTGGTGCGGCGACACCGTCCTCATGACGCTGTCCGCCGCCGGTGTCGCCTCCCTTCTGCAGGCCAACGCCGTGCTGTTCGGGATCGTGAAGTACGCGGGTGCCGGCTATCTGACCTGGCTCGCGGTCGGCATGCTGCGCGCCGCCTGGTCGCTGTGGCGGACCCGCCGCGAGCGGATCGCCGCCGCCGAGGCCGGTCTCGCCGAGGCGCCCTCGCCGCAGGAGCGGCCCTTCCGCAGGGCCTTTGTGATCAGCCTCCTCAACCCGAAGGCGATCCTGTTCTTCATCGCCTTCTTCGTGCAGTTCGTCGACCGCTCCTACGCCTACCCCGCCGTCTCCTTCACCGTGCTCGGCGCCTTCGCCCAGATCGCGAGCGTGCTGTACCTGTCGGCCCTGATCTTCAGCGGCACGAGGCTCTCCGCCGCCTTCCGGCGCCGCAAGCGGCTGTCGGCCGGCGCCACCTCGGCCGCCGGGGTGCTGTTCCTCGGGTTCGCGGTGAAGCTGTCGCTGGCCAGCGTGTAGACCTCCGGCGGGCCGGACGCCTCCGACGGGGGCCGGAGGCGTCCGGCGCCCCCGACGGCCGCCGACCTCACCGCGTCCCGGTGCCGACCCCGATCTCCGCCAGGTACGCCACCGCTCCGTCCGCCGTCTCCCCGGCCCACGCCACATATCCGTCCGGCCGCACCAGGAACACGCCCGAGCCGTACGTCTCGTACGCCGGAATGCGTGCCGCCCGTATGAACTCGCCTTCCAGGGGTGGCAGTTCGGCCTCCGTGCCCACCGCCAGCAGTGTCCAGTGCGGGCCCCGGAAGAGGTCGAACAGCCGGGTCCCGCCGCGCCGCCCGTCCGGGGCCCGGTCGCCGGCCCGCAGCGCTCCCTCCGGAAGGCCCGTCCGGGTCTCCCGGGTCAGCGTCGACTCCCGGTAGCCGATGCCCAGTTGCTGCACCTCCTCGCCGCGCTGCACCGGCATGCCGTTCGCCCCGGCGCGGTGGATGCGGGTGCTGATGCCGAGGATGTCGGCCGCTATGGGCAGCCGTTCCTCCTCGTACGTGCCGAGAAGCTCCTGCGGGGCGCCGGACAGGACCGCCGCCAGCTTCCACGACAGGTTGTACGCGTCCTGCACGCTCGTGTTCAGGCCCTGGCCGCCCGCGGGGGAGTGGATGTGCGCCGCGTCGCCCGCCAGGAAGACCCGGCCCTCGCGGAAGCGGTCCGCCATGGCCGCGCGCGCCCGGAAGTCCGAGGCCCAGATCGCGTCGGCGATGTGCTCCTCAAGGAGCGGCGTACGGGACGCGAGAAGCTTGGCCACCCCGGCCGGTGAGGTGTCGGGGACCGCCGTCTCGTCCACGTACTGCGCGGCCAGCTGGAAGAGGCGCCCGTCGTCCGACGGCAGCGGGCAGAACGCCACGCCACCCTCCGGCGCCTTCGGCCATATGTGCCAGTGCGTGTCCGGGACCGGCGCGTCCCGCGTCACCCGCACGTCCGCCACCAGCATCGGCTTCGGGTCCACGGTCTCGCCCGTCATGCCGATGCCGAGCGCCCTGCGCACCGTGGAACGGCCGCCGTCGGCCGCCACCACGTACCCGGCGCGTACCGCCGAGCCGTCCTCGAACGTCGCCGTCACCCCCTCGGCGTCCTGCTCCAGGCCGCTCAGTCCCGTGCCGAAGCGGACCTCGCCGCCCAGCTCCCGCAGTCGCGCGTACAGCACCTCCTGCGTGCGGGCCTGCGGTACCAGCCACGCGTTCGTGAAAGGCGCCTGCTCGGACGGCTCGGTGCGCTTGAGCATGTCCCACTCCTGGCCCGGCTCGTCACCCTCCCAGGCCAGCATCGTCGGGTACTCGGTGCCCGCCGCGTAGATCGCGTCCAGCACCCCGAGGTCGTACAGCACCTCCTGTGGGCGCGGCTGCAGCCCCTTGCCGCGCGAGCCCGGGAACAGGCTCTCCGCCCGCTCCACCAGCATCGCCCGGACCCCGCGCCGGGCCAGATCCGCGGCCAGGACCAGGCCGGTCGGGCCCGCGCCCACGATCAGGACATCCGTCGTATCCGTCGCCACCGTCATCACCGCCACCTCTCCTTAACGACGTTAAGCTCGATGTGTCCGAGCATGACCTTAACGGCGTTAAACTGTCAAGCGTGGCCGAGCAGAGAAACCCGAAAGAGCAGAAGAGCCCCGCAGAGCCGAAAAGCCCCGCAGAGCCGAAAAGCCCCGCAGCGCAGAAGAGCCCGCGAGAGCCGAAGAAGGCCAAGCTCGACAAGGCGTACGTCGCCGACACCGCGCTTGACCTGCTGAACGACGTAGGCCTCGAGGGGCTGACGCTGCGCGCCATCGCCAAGGAGCTGAATGTGCAGGCGCCCGCCCTGTACTGGCACTTCAAGAACAAGCAGGCGCTGCTCGACGAGATGGCGACAGTGATGTTCCGGCGGATGACGGAGGCCGGAAAAGAGGTCGGCTACGAGCCCTCCGGCGCCTGGCAGGAGTGGCTGGTGCAGGGCAGCCGGCAGCTGCGCGGCGCGCTTCTGCGCTACCGCGACGGCGCGAAGGTCTTCAGCGGCTCACGGTTCACCGGGACCGACCACGGACCGGAGTTGGAGGCGAACCTGCGCCGTCTCATCGAGGCCGGATTCACCCCCGACCAGGCCGCCTGGGCGAGCACGACGGCGTACATGTACACGCTCGGCTTCGTCACGGAGGAACAGGGCGTGCAGCCGCTGCCCGGCGAGCGGCGCCCCGGCTACGACGTGGACGAGCGCGCCGAGATGCTCGCCGACTACCCGCTCGCCGCCGCCGCGGGAGGGCAGCTGTTCGCGGCGTACGACGAGCGGTTCGAGGAAGGGCTGCGGCTGATCGTGGCGGGGATCGAGGCGCGCTACGGAGTGCGCTGAGGCGTGGGCCCCCGGTTCAGCGCCCGGCGCAGCAGCGGCGTCGCCCACTCCTCGACGTAACGGTTCAGCAGCCAGGCGAGCGTCAGCATCACGCCGATCGTCGCCAGGAAGGTGGCCCACGACGGCAGGCCGACGTGCCGGTGCAGGGCTTCGATCGTCACCCAGCCCAGGTGCTCGTGGACCAGGTAGAAGGGATAGGTGAGGGCGCCGGCGACCGACAGCCATCGCCAGTTCGCCCATGCCGTCCAGCCGACCGCGATCGCCGTCACCGCGGCGAAGCCGAGCGTGATGACGGCGATGATCCCGAACGAGGTGCGGTACGAGAAGAAGTCCGGGTTCGGGGCGTGCCACAGCCGGTCGACGGCGTAGTGCTGCCCGATCAGCCAGCTCACGGCGACGATGCCCCACGCCGTCACGTCACGCCGGTCGCGGTGCACCAGGTAGAGGCCGATGCCGCCGATGAAGAACGGGGCGTACTCGGGCATGAGCGCGAGGGTGAGCAGGGGCTCGCCCGTGGCCTCGGCGAGTGCCGCGGCCAGGGTCCACACCGCGCAGAACAGCACGACGCGGTGCCGGGTCGCGCCCGGCAGGACGACGCACAGCGCGAACAGCGCGTAGAAGCGCAGTTCGGCCCAGAGGGTCCAGCACACGCCCAACACCCGGTCCACACCCAGGGGTTGCTGGAGCATGGTCAGGTTCACCAGCGCGTCGCTCGGCGAGACCGTCTTGTAGACCACGACGGGCACCGCGAAGACCGCGGTGACCAGCACGATCGCCACCCAGTAGGACGGCAGCAGGCGGGACGCGCGCGAGGCGAAGAAGGAACGCAGGGGCCGGCCCCAGCCGCTCATGCAGATCACGAAGCCGCTGATGACGAAGAAGATCTGCACGCCGAGACAGCCGTACGCGAACCAGCCGTGCAGGGACGGGAACTGGGTGCGCGGCGAGGTGCCCCAGGCGTGCGACACCTCGCCGTCGCGGCCGCCGTAGTGGTACGCCGCGACCATGAGCGCGGCGATCAGACGCAGGCCGTCGAGGGCGTACAGGCGCGGCGCGGCCCGCTTCGGCCGTGCGGGTGCGGCGGTCTCCGGCTCGGGTGCGGGCATGGGGAGCGCGGGGGTCGGGTCGGTGAGGGTCATCCGAGCGCGGCCCGCTTGAAGGAACGGGCCCGTTTGGCGACCCTGCGCACCGCCGCGTTGCGGGGGATGAACGCGAGCTGTGACGGGACGGCGCCGGGCAGCGCGAGGGAGGTGAGGCGGCGGCGCTTGAAGTACCGCCACGTGTGCGCGTCCAGGCGCGTCGAGAGATAACGCTCGGCCGCGGGGCGCAGACCCGGATAGATCTTGGCCTGCATCGCGAAGCCGACCGCCCGCAGGAGATCGGTCAACTCGGCCAAGGGCAGGGGATGTTCCTGTGATTGGACACCGGGGCGGTCGTCGAGATCGGGCAGCAGCGCATCGACGATCGTGACCGGGACCCGGTTGCTGTTCTGGTACGGGGCGAGCCGGTCGAGGAGCGTGGTCGTGCCGACCCGGGCCACCGGAATCCCGTACAGCGCCGACGCGGTGAGCAACGCCGTCGAGAAGCAGCCGACGACGAGCGCCGGGCGCATCCGCTGATAGATGACCTCGGCGAGGACCGGGGTGTCCAGGACGGTCAGCTCGATGCCGAGCCGCTCCGCCTCCTTCTCCAGGGTGCGCGACCAGCGGGCCGGGGCCGTGGGGTGCGGCTTGAACACGATCTGCCGGTGCCCCAGTTCGGACGCGCCGCGCATCATCCGTACATGCAGACCCTCTTCCTCCTCCGCCGTGAGGATGTCGAGGGCGGAGAGGTACTGGCCGAGCAGCAGGGCGGGTTCGCCGTCGAGGTGCGGCAACTCGTCCGTCGCGTCGCCGAGTTCGGCGAGGACCTTGACGAAGACCTCCGTCGGTACGATCTCGGGCTCGACGCCGAACTCCGTGAGCAGCAGCGGCTTGAGGCCCGGCACCAGGTCGAGGTGGAGGAGGCGGCGCACGCGGGTGCCGACCAGCGGGTCGATCTTGTTGCGGGTCGGGCCGTAGCTCATCAGGCCGTCCGCGTACACGTCGACCGGGGCGCCCGTGAAGATCTGCGCGACAGCCATCGCCGGGTTGACCTGGATGGACTCGACGGCCAGCTCGATGTCGTCGTCGCCGAGGCTCCAGAGCATCCTCAAATGCCGTTCCCACAGCGGGAGATCGTCCGCTCGGGGCGTCCAGCCGCCGGGATGGAACGGGGAGATCGCCTCGTTCCAGGACAGCACATCGTCGAAGCGGCCGCGCAGCAGCTCGAAGCCGGGCATCTCGTCGACGGCCGGGGTCGTCTCGGGTGTCGCCGCGTTGTTGGCGACCAGCAATATCGTGCGGTCCGCGGGGGCGAACCGGTCGGCGTCCAGCGCGGCCGCGAGCGTCGCGGTGCCGTACAGGGTCGAAGCGAGCAGGATGCGAGTCGTGCGCTTCGCCGTGCGATCGGTCGTGTGCTCCGTCGCGTGCTGGGTCGTGTGCTTCGTCATGCGGCGTTCTCCGTGCTCACCGGGCGGCGACGCAGCCGGCGCAGCCGCGTGGCGCGCTCGACGTCCATCGAGTCGAGCGCTTCGTCGAGCACCTGCTGCGGCATGCGTTTGAGCGCCGCCGCGCTGAGGGACTTCAATTTGCGCGCCACGGGCGGTTCGAACCTTTCGATGGATCCCAAGTGGTGGGAAATGATGGCGCAATACGTGCGCACAGCCTTCGGCAGCAGCTGGTCGGCATCCCGGTCCTGTGCCGTTTCCCGTACGACCTGGTCGAATGCGCGAATGAAATCGAGCTGGCGCACGTCACCGATCTGGGTGAGCGACGAGGCGACACCGCGCCGGTAGAAAACACCCAGCAGACTCACCGCGGCAAAGGATTTCGCCTCGCGGTGCAGCCGCCAGATCCACGGCCGGTCCTCCGCGGTGCGCAGCCCGTCGGTGAAGTGCAGCAGCCCCTCGTCGGCGAGGCGCCGGTGGTACATGCCGGCCCACGCGTACGCGTAGTCGACGGACGTCGAGCGGTCCGCGGGCAGGATCGCCTCGCGCGGATCGAGGACGACGCCGCGCCTGCCGTGCGGCACGCGGTGGATCGTGCGGGCCCGCGCCGTGCACTGCACATGGTCCGTGCGGACGAAGTCGCAGCCCAGGCCCTCGATGGCGGACAGGAGCTGGGGGTAGTAGCCCGGCGCGAGCCAGTCGTCGCCGTCGAGGAATGTCAGGTATTCGCCCCGTGCCGCGTCCAGTCCTGTGTTGCGGGCGGTGGCGAGTCCCCCGTTCTGTTCGTGTCGCACGACGACCGCGCCGGGCAGCTCGCGCTCGGCGCGCGCGAGAATGTCCGGAGTCTCGTCCTTGGAGCAGTCGTCGACGAGAATGAATTCGAAGTCGTCGCGCGCGTTCGCTCGCAGACTTCTCAGAGTGTCGGGTGCATATTGCTGCACGTTGTAGAACGGCACGATGACGGAGAGCTTGACCACGTCCGTGACGTTAGGCGGCGGCCCGGCATTCGTCTTGACCGGGAACTTGATACCAGGTGAACGACGTGTGGCGGGACCGTGAACCAGCCGCTCCGCATGGCATTTCCCGGGCCGATTCGCCATTCGTCGGTGTGCTGTTAACCCTTTGTTGCACTCCGGTTGGGCCGTGGCTCGAAATGGCTTCCTAACTTTCTCGGTGTGCCAGCAAGTACAGCCGAGCAACGGCGGATCGCCGTACTCGCAGACTCCGACACCCGATGGAAATGGGGCGCGCTCACCGCGGCCCGTCTCACCTCCGACAGCGCCGACAGCGCCGCCCTTGACGGGTTCCTGCTGCGGGGCCGCGCCACCCCCACCCCCCGCCAGCTCACCGAGGTCGGCGTCCGCGCCGACCGGCTGCGCGAGGTCACCGCGGTCGAGTTCCTGCGCGAGATGGAGCGCGAGCCCGACGCGTACGACGTGGTCGTCCTCGCCCTCGTGGGCGGCGCCGTCCAGGCTGTACTGCACGGACTCGCCCACGCCTGGCGCGACGCGGCGAAGCGCCCCGTCGTCGTCACCGGCTACGTCGGTGTCGTCTACGAGAAGCTCACCGACGGGCTGCTGCTGCGGCACGGCGCGGACGTGGTGCTCGCCAACTCCCGGTACGACGCGGAGCGGTTCCGCACCGTGTACGAGGGGGTCGGCGCGGACGCCGCCGCGGTGACCGAGTGCGCGCTGCCGTTCCTCGGCGGCGACACCTACCAGGACGTACACGACCCGTACACGGTGGTCTTCGCCGCGCAGCCGTCCGTGCCGGACACCCCGGCCGACCGGATGTACCTGCTCGACCGCCTGGTGCGGCATGCCCGAGCCCACCCCGAGCGCGAGGTGCTGCTCAAGCTGCGCAGCAAGCCGGGCGAGCACACCACGCACATCGAGGAAGTCCCGTACCAGAAGCTGGTGCAGCGGCTGACTCCGCCGCCCAACTTCCGTCTGGTGTACGGAAACATGGGCGAGGTCCTCGACCGTACGGATCTGCTGGTCACGGTCAGTTCCACGGCCGCGCTCGAATCCCTGCACCGGCGCGTGCCCACCGCGCTGCTCACCGACCTCGGGGTGCGCGAGGCGCTCGGCAACCACCACTTCACCGGCTCCGGCTGCCTGGTCTCGTGGGACCAGCTGGACGCGGGCGAGCTGCCCGAACCGGACCCCGCGTGGGTGGCCCGGCAGGGCGTCGCCGCCGACGGCTCGTACGAGAGCGCCTTCGACGGGGCGCGCGCCAAGGTCGCCGAGCTCCTGGCACGCCCGCGGCAGGCCCCCCTGAAGCCGTACTACAGCCGCACCACCGCGCCCGGCTACCTGCCGCGCATCCTCGCCCGCCACCACCTGGGGGCCGACGGCAGCCCGCTGCCCGGCGCGCCCGCGGCCGACCAGGAGCCCGGCGCCGTACGCCAGATCGTCCGCCGGGCCGCCCGCGGCGCCTACCGGCACGGCGTGCAGCGCGTCGCCCCCGTGATCCGGCGGATGGGCGAGCTGTGAGCACCCCCCTGAACCGACTCCCCGAAGGAGCCCCCCACATGACCGACCCGGAAGCGGGCCAGGCGACCCCGGTCCGCCGCGTCCTCGCCGTGATCCCCGCCCGCGGCGGCTCCAAGGGGGTGCCGGCCAAGAACCTCGCCCAGATCGGCGGCGTGCCCCTGGTGGCCCGCGCCGTGCGCGAGTGCCTCGCCACCCGGCAGGTCACCGACGTCGTGGTCTCCACCGACGACGAGGGCATCGCGGCCGCCGCGCGGCAGGCGGGCGCCGAGGTCGTCACCCGGCCCGCCGCCATCGCGGGCGACAAGTCCAGCTCCGAGGCCGCCGTGCTGCACGCCATGGACGCGCACGAGGCGCTGCACGGCGCGGCCGTGGACGTCGTCCTGCTCGTGCAGTGCACCAGCCCCTTCATCGCCCGCGAGGACGTCGACGGCGTAGTCCGCGCGATCGTCGAGAACGGGGCGGACAGCGCCCTGACCGTCGCCCCCTTCCACGGGTTCGTGTGGCGGGACGGCTCGGACACGATCGACGAGGCGAGGGCGATCGCCGCCGCGCGGTCCGCCTCGCTCGGCGGCACCGACACCCTCGTCACCGAGGCGCCCGCGACCGCCGGCGGCTACGGCGTCAACCACGACAAGTCCTTCCGCCAGATGCGCCAGGACCGCCCCCAGGACCTGCTGGAGACCGGCGCCGTCTACGCGATGGAGGCCACCGGCTTCCGCCGCCACGAGCACCGCTTCTTCGGCCGCACCGAGCTGGTGCGCACCGACCCCGCCAAGGTCCTGGAGATCGACGACCCGCACGACCTGGCCCGCGCCCGCGCGCTGGCCCCCCTCTTCGACGCGTCGCACGAGACGGCCCTCCCCACCCGGGAGGACATCGACGCGGTCGTCCTCGACTTCGACGGCACCCAGACCGACGACAGGGTGCTGATCGACTCCGACGGACGGGAGTTCGTCACCGTGCACCGCGGTGACGGCCTCGGTATCGCGGCCCTCCGCAGGAGCGGCCTGCACATGCTGATCCTGTCCACGGAACAGAACCCGGTGGTCGCCGCCCGGGCCCGGAAGCTCAAGATCCCGGTCCTGCACGGCATCGACCGCAAGGACCTCGCACTGAAGCAGTGGTGCGAGGAGCAGGGCATCGCGCCGGAGCGCGTGCTCTACGTCGGCAACGACGTCAACGACCTCCCGAGCTTCGCCGTCGCCGGCTGGCCCGTGGCGGTCGCGAGCGCCCATGACGTCGTACGCGGCGCCGCACGCGCGGTCACCACCGCCCCCGGTGGCGACGGCGCGATCCGAGAGATCGCCAGCTGGATCCTCGGCCCTTCTCTCGACTCCCTCAACAAGTAAGGAACGCCCCCCATGTCTGCACAGTCCGCCCAGAACTCCCCGTTCGATGTCAACTCCCGTCTGCGTACCTTCGGTTCGCGCACCGCGGGCCCCGGTCACCCCGTCTACATCACCGGTGAGATCGGCATCAACCACAACGGTGACCTGGACAACGCGTTCAAGCTGATCGACGTCGCCGCCGAGGCCGGCTGCGACGCCGTCAAGTTCCAGAAGCGCACCCCCGAGATCTGCACCCCGCGCGACCAGTGGGACATCGAGCGGGACACCCCCTGGGGCCGGATGACGTACATCGACTACCGTCACCGCGTCGAGTTCGGCGAGGACGAGTACCGCCAGATCGACGAGCACTGCAAGAAGCGCGGCATCGACTGGTTCGCCTCCCCGTGGGACACCGAGGCCGTCGCCTTCCTGGAGAAGTTCGACGTCCCCGCCCACAAGGTCGCCTCCGCCTCGCTCACCGACGACGAGCTGCTGCGCGCCCTGCGCGCCACCGGCCGCACCGTCATCCTCTCCACCGGCATGTCGACGCCGAAGCAGATCCGCCATGCGGTCGAGGTCCTCGGCTCGGACAACATCCTGATGTGCCACGCCACGTCCACGTACCCGGCGCAGGCCGAGGAGCTCAACCTCCGCGTCATCAACACCCTCCAGGCCGAGTACCCGAACGTCCCGATCGGCTACTCCGGCCACGAGACCGGCCTGCAGACGACCCTCGCGGCCGTCGCCCTCGGCGCCACGTTCGTCGAGCGCCACATCACCCTCGACCGCGCCATGTGGGGCTCGGACCAGGCCGCCTCCGTGGAGCCGCAGGGCATCACCCGCCTCGTCCGCGACATCCGCACCATCGAGCAGTCCCTCGGTGACGGCGTCAAGAAGGTCTACGAGTCCGAGCTCGGCCCGATGAAGAAGCTGCGCCGCGTCGCGGGCGTCGTCGCCGAGTCGGAGATCGCCGTCGCGGCCGGTGAGCCGGTCGGCGTCTGATCCGCAACTCCTCGGCGGCCCGGCGTGGTTGACCACGCCGGGCCGCCTCGGCGTCCCTGGGGAGGGCCGCATGACCAGCAGTACCCTGTGCTTCGTCGAGAGCCCGGTGCAGCTCCTCAACGTCCTGGAGTGGGCACACCACGACCGGACCACCGCGACCGTGGTGGTGCTCTCGCCCACCGACCCGATGACCCGCGGCCAGCTGCGCCGCATGGCCGAACTCGCGCGCGAGGAAGGCCATTCGGTCCGCTGGGAAGAAGCACGCGGCGGTCCGGGCGCGCCCTTCCAGACCGTCGGCGGCCTCGCGGGGCCGCTGCGCACGGCCGACCGCGTGGTGATCGGCGACCCGTTCTCCCGCTACGTACAACTGCTGCTGACCATCACCCGGGCCCGCGACCTCGTCGTCGTCGACGACGGCACCGCCACCATGGAGTTCATCTCCCAACTCGCCCGCGGCGAACGGCTCGTGCGCTGGCACCGGCGCGGCGGCAGACCGAGCCCCCGCGACCTGGCCTTCGGCCCCGTCTCCTCCGCGGCCCGCCGCAAACTCACCCCCCGCCCCGGCCACCGCACCGTGTCCGTGTTCACCTCCATGCCGGTGGACGAGGTGCCCGACGGGGTGACGGTGACCGCGAACGACTACGCCTGGACCCGCGCCCGTTTCGGCCCGCCCCGGCTGACCCGCGGGTCCGACCTGGTCGGAACGTCCCTGGTGGAGACGGGAGTTGTCGACCTCGACCGGTACCTGGAGGCCGTCCGCGAGCTCGCCGTGGCACACGGCGCCACCCGCTACTTCGCCCACCGCCGCGAAGCCGCCGACAAACTCCACCGCCTCGCCACCGAGACCGGCCTGGAGGTCGTCCGCCCCGACCTCCCCCTCGAACTCATCGCCCGCCGCGGCCCCATCGGCCGTACGATCCTCAGCTTCCCCTCGACGGTCGTGCACACGCTGCCGATCGCCCTGCAGGGCACGGGCGTGAAGGTCGCGGTCTGCGAGATCGACCCGGCCTGGCTCACCCAGGGCGTCTCCGACCACGCGCAGGGGTTCCTCGCGGACATCGCCGGGTCCGCGCGCGGAGTGCGCACCGTGTGAGGCCGCGGACGCCCGCCCGGGGCCCCGGGTGCGGTCACGGGCCCATGTGCAGATAGGGCGCCCAGAGCCAGGGGCTGTGCGGATAGCGGTCCCGCAGGTCGCGAGTGGCCCGGTGCACCGCCTCGTACGGCGGGGTGCCACGGGCCGCCTCGGCGTACACGGCCTGCGTCGACCGGGTGGCGTCGCCGTCGGCCACGTCCCACAGCGTGGCGATGACGTGCGTGAATCCGGCGAGCTGGAAGGACGAGGCGATGTGGTGTGCCTCGTCGGCGAGGCGCTCCGCGCCGGACGCCGAGCCGCACGAGGCGAGGAACGCGAACTCGCCGTCGAGCAACTGAGCGGAGACGTCCGGCACGGACAGCGGACCGTCGTGCAGGACCAGCGCGTTCGCGGACGTGCCGAGGAAGCTGCTCTGCGTGTGACAGGCGAAGTGCACCCAGGAGTGCAGGCGCAACCCGTCGAGGACGGCCTGCTTGGTCGCGGCGGCGCCGCTGAGCACCGTCGTACGGGGGAACAACGCGGCCAGTGCCCGGCCGTCCGCGGCCGTGTGTGGCAGCGGCGGGTGCCCCGGCAGGTCGGGGGTGGCCACGACCAGGAGCCGTGCGGCGCCGGAGTGGTCGGCTGTCGCGCGGGGTGCCGAACGGGGTTTGCGGGTGAGGGAGTTGAGTGTCGTCGTGTACGACGACATCACGTAGTCGGCGACACCGTGCGGCGCGCCGTCACCGTAGCGTCCTGCCGCGTGCAGCGGCAGAAAGCTCATCAGGCCGGTGGGGCACCACCACAGCCGGGGCAGCGGGTCCGTGCCGTCCGGCCGCAGATTCAGCTCGCGCAGCACCGGTTCGGCCACCGACTCCCACAGCCAGGCCAGCATCTCCTGGACGGTCTGCCCGGCCTGCCAGCGCTCCAGCGCGGGCCGGTCCACCGCGTGCAGCAGGCCGGTCGCCTCACGGAAGTCCAGATACCGCATGAGGGTGGGCTCCAGCGTGACCCCGGGCAGCGGGACGACCCGTGCCTCCCCCGCGACGACGACGATCGCGTCGCTGCGCGTGGTCGCGAGGTTGACGACCACCACGGGGCCCGCCGCGGACAGTGCCGCCAGGTCGCCGGCCTGCGGCCGCAGGAAGCTCGCGAAACCCGGCAGGCGGCGGATCTCGTCGCGCACCCGCTCCCACGCCCGGACCGTCAGCCGGTGCGTGTCCCGCTCAGGGCCAGGCACGCTCTCGCGCACGCCGCTGTCGAGCCCGGCGCGCGGTGCCGTCATGGCCGCACCGAGCCGGGCGAACTCGTCGGCCAGGCCCGCGTCCCGGCGGCGCAGGTCCGACAGGTCGTGCCGGGTCTGCGTGACCTGGCCGAGCAGAATGCCCCTGCCGCGCTCCAGGACGTTCAGTGCGCGCAGGGGATCGCCGAGGTGCAGCGCGCAGGCCGCGGCCTCGCAGGCCAGTGACTGGTGTTCCGAGAGCAGGAGCTCACTGTCGCCGAGGCCGAGCCGGTGCCCCACCAGGCGCGGCAGCAGATCTACCGCGGCCTCGTAGTGATCGGCCGCGGCCGCCCAGTCGTGGGCGGCGGCCGCGGCACGCCCCGCCGCCGCTGCGGCCCTCAGCCGGTCCGGCAACGGGGCGTCGGAAGAACGGTGCACCTCGGCGTCGAGCGTGATGGCCTCCGCCACCGCGGCGGGATCGGCGCGCCGCCGCAGTACGTGCGCCAGGTTCAGGCGGGCCGCGGACCGCGCGACGCCGTCGGTGTCGGCCCGGGCCACGGCCTCCCGGGCGACGGCCTCCGCCTCTGCGAGCACCGCGTCCCGCTGCGCCGACGGCGTCTCGTCGTACTCGTGCACGGCCCCCAGGGCGCCGACCAGATTGCTGCGCCACAGCGCTTGATCGGGGTCGTCGGGCGGGCCCGTCCTGAGGGCCTCCCGCAGCAGTTCCGCGGCCTCCCGCGCGTCGCCCACGCTGTGCAGCTCGCGGGCCCGACCCAGCAGCACCACCGCCAGGTAGGACAGTGAGACGCAGTGCGCCTGACTGCCCGCGGTACGCAGGGCCAGCGCTCCCCGGGCGAGCTCCACGACGGAGTCCAGTTCGTGCTCGTACATCTCCAACGGTTCGGCGAGCAGCCCGGCGGGAAGGTCGGCACCCCCGGCGCGGGCCTCGCGCGCCAGAGCCATGAAGCGGGTGAACTGCTTGGTGTGGAGCAGCCGCGCCTCCGCGAGCCGGGCCATGGCGTCCGGTGTCGTACGCCAGGACTCCGGGAACGTCGTCACTTCCTCCAGGACGTCCATGGCCTCGAGGAGTGCCGCGCCGTCCCGCGTGGCCTCGTAGTGCGCGACCAGTGAAGTGCCAAGGATCAGAGCCGAGTTGGCGTACAGGAACGAGCCCGGCGCGCAGTGCTGGACCGCGGCGCGGCAGACCGGCATCAGCTCGTCGAGCAGGCGCGGATCCCGCGTCCTGGTGAACGCCGTGGCCAGCGCGCTGGCGCTGAAATAAAGCACTTCGCCCCGCTCGGCCTCGCCCAGGGCCGGATCGGCGAGGTGGGCGCGCGCCAGCTCCAGGGACATGTCCAACACCGCCTCGTCCCGGGTGAGTTCGTACTGCATGCGGTACGAGGCGATGAGGTGGGACCGTGCGCGTCGAACCTCCGGATGGGCCGCGGGCAGCACGGCGATGAGGGACTCCAGCAGGTCGCGGCCCTCCGCGACGGCCTCGAGGTCGTCGCCGAGACGGCCGCGCAGCGTCAGCGCCTCCGCCAGCGCACCGGTCCGCTCGAACCGCTTCGGATCGGCCGGCCCCGTCAACGCCAGTGCCCGGCGTTGCAGCGCGATCGCGCGGTCGGCATCCGCGAGGTCGCCGGTGGCGTCCGCCGCGTCGTGATAGGACAGCGCGGCGTTCTCCATGAGCAGCGGATACTCGGGTGCGTCCGGGGCCAGCGCCCGCGCGGCCGCCTCGTTGATCCGCGCGGACTCCCGTACCGCCTCCATGTCCCGCAGGACGAGGGCCTTCGCCCGCAGCACGTTGCCCAGGCAGGACAGGACGGTGATGTCGTCCGGCGCCGTCTCCTGCGCGCGCCGCGCCCACTTCTCGGCCTCGGCGACGTCGGCGCGCGGGTCGGGGGCGGCCTCGCCTTCGGCGCCGGGTTCGCCGTTCACCGCGTCGTGGGCACGGGACTTGAGGGCGTTGGCGAGCGACGCCATCCGCAGCGCCCCGCCCGGATCCTCGCCGCGCGTGCCGCCGACCGTGTCGCGCAGGACGTCGATGGCCTCGTCCAGCGCGGCCGCGTCGTGGGTCGCCGCGTACGTCATCCGCAGGCACAGGCCGAGGTCCGCCAGGTGGGCGAGGCGCCGGGCCGCGTCCACCGCGGGCGCCTCGGCCAGCACCCGCAGCGCGCGGGCCCGGGCCCGCAGCAGCTCGGGCTGCCCTTGGGCGATGGCCGGCGGGAGCACGGTGTCGAGCATCTCGAGGAACCTGAGCGAGTGCGCGTCGGTGGGATCGCTGCCCGCGGCCAGCCGTTCCAGATAGGCCGCGGCCCTGACCGCCGCCGACGGCATGTGTGGCGAGGGCCGCGCGGCCAGATGGGAGTTGATGAACCCGAACGCCAGCCGCAGACGGCCCTCCTGGAGCGCATCCGGTCCCTCCGCGGCGGCCTCGCCCAGGTCCCACGCGGCGGCGGCCGCCGCCAGCAGCCGCGGGTGGCTCTGCGCCGGGTGCCGCGAGTCGCCTGTACAGACCGTTACGAGGCGTCTGCCGAGGGCGTGCAGCATGCGTACGGAGTTCTCGTCGTCCCCCGGGTCGCCGGTCGGCTCCGCGAGGGCGCCGACGACCTGCTCGGCCAGGGAGGCCGCCCGATCGAGCGCCTCCTGACCGCCCTCGCGCAGCTCCTCGAGCGCCGCGCCGAGCAGGGCGATCGCGCCCCGCAGCGCCTGCGCGCTCCGCGCACTCTCTGTGCTCTCCGCGTTCAGCGCCTCCAGGGCGGGACCGGGCAGGGAATCCGGCGGGACCACGTTGTGCAGGGGCCGCAGAAAAGCCAGACAGTAGGCGAAGTCCTCGCTGTCGTCTCCCTGCTGGGCACCCTCTTGCCGGGCGACGCACCGCAGCCAGTGGTACCAGCCGAGGGTCAGCGCGGCGTCGGGAAGCAGCCCCCCGTCGGACGCGGACTCGGAGACGATCCGGGCGGCCTCCGCGTCCGCGTCGGCCCCCAGGACCTCCGTGGGGTCACGAGTGGAGACGAACCGGTCAAGTCGGGCCCGCAGGGCGGCGAGTGACGATTGCTGCATGGTTCCCCCGTCGGGGCCCGTGGGCCCGTAGCATCGTTGCGCAACAACGCTAGCCGTCGTGCTAGGGCCTGTCGTCAAATTCCCGTCGTCGCCCGGAGAGCGGCCCTGTCGCGGGGCAGACGGGAATTTGACGACAGGCCCTAGGGGGAGGAAAAGGCCGCATGGGCAGCGCAGCCGAGGTCGCGGCATGGTGCGAGGCCGTGCCCCTGCTGCTCCGTCTCGCCGCCGCACAAGGGCGCACCACGGAGGCCGAAGAGCTCGTACGGGACCTTCGTGACGGCGCTGACGCGATCGGCCGACTCGCCGAGCTGGGAAGGCAGTTGGGGGTGCCCTCGATCGGCGCGCGGGCGGTGACAGGAGTCCCGGGAGTGTCGCCGGGCGTACCGGTCGACGGTCTGTACGTCTGCCCGGGAGGCCGCTGCACGCGGGACTGGGTGCGGGCACCGGGAGTGCCGACGCCCGAGTGCCACGTGTTCGGCGTGCCGTTGGAGCCCGCGCGGCCGCTGCGGCACCCCCGGTGAACCCGTTCCTGAACGAGCTGGCCCGTCATCTCGCCGGGAAGTGGCTCTCCCTGCTGGTGCTGCCGGGGGCGCTGTTCGGCGCCGTCGCGGCCGCGGCCTGGCGGATGCGGTACGGGCGATGGGCCGGTGCGGAAGGGCTCGTGGCCGACCTGCGCGACGGCGCCGTCACGGGTGCCGGGCTCGCCGCGCTCGTCCTCGCCGCGCTGCTCCTCGCGGCCGCCGCGGGCCTCGCCGCCGGGGCCGCGGGACGGTCACTGCACTGGCTGTGGCTGGGACAGTGGCCCGGCCGCACCGGCGACCCTCTCACGCGCCTGCGCCACCGCAGGTGGACCCGGGCACAGGAGAAGTACGGGCAGGCCCTGCGCGAGGGCGCACCGGACCCGGTCCTCGCCCGCCTGGCACAAAGGCGCAACGACATCGCGCTGGCACCGCCGTCCCGGCCGACCCGGATGGGCGACGAGATCGCGGCGCTGAGCATCCGGGTCGACCTCGAGTACGGGCTCGACCTGGAGTTCGGCTGGCCCCGGCTGTGGCTGACCCTGCCGGAGGAGGCGCGCGCCGTGCTCGACGCGAGCAAGGACGCGCTCACCAGGGCGTCCGCTCTCGCCGGTTGGGGCGTGCTGTACACGCTGACGGGGCTCGTGTGGTGGCCCGTCGCGCTCCTCGGCCTCGGCACACTGCTCACGTCCGTCGCGCGGGGCCGCTCGGCCGTGACGCAGCTGGCCCGGCTGATGGAGTCGGCGGTCGATCTGCACGGCGTGGCCCTCGCCACGGCCCTGGGCATCGACACCCCGGAGGGCCGGCTCACGCGGGAGACGGGGCGGGCGGTGACCGGGCGCATCCGCAAGGGAGCCTGACGAGGCACCGCCGTACGAACCTGGCTTGCGCAGGATACGTACGGAATTTCGTACGCCGACAGGGGAACGGTTCGGCGCCGGGGGAAGAAGCCCCAGGTGAGCGCAGGTGTAAAGAAAATTAATACCCATCTCAACCGATCCACACGCCTGGCACCGCAAGATTTCTTACGTCAACCTGGCTGAACTTTTGTTGATCGACCGTTAGTTGGCCCATGCATCGCCCTACCCTTCATGGGGTGAACCAGTTGACGTCCCGAGAGTCCGAGGCCGACCAGCCGGGGGAATCCGCCCCCGGCAATGCGCTCCCGGGCGGCCTGCCAGAAGCCCTCCGCGCCGAGCTCGTCGCCTTCCGGCGCGACCTGCACATGCATCCCGAGCTGGGAAACCAGGAGTTCCGTACCACCGCAGTGCTCAAGACCCGCCTGGAGAAGGCCGGGCTCTCGCCGCGCGTGCTCGGGATCGGCACCGGCCTTGTCTGTGACATCGGGACCGGCACCGAGACCGGGGAGTGGGAAGGTGGGCGCGGCATGCTCGCGCTGCGTGCCGACATCGACGCGCTGCCGATCCCGGACACCAAGGCGGGCTGCGCGTACCGGTCCACCGTCCCGGACCGCGCGCACGCCTGCGGCCACGACGTGCACACCACGGTCGTGCTCGGCGCGGGCCTCGTCCTCGCCGAGCTGCACCGCCGCGGCGAACTCCCGCACCCGGTACGGCTGATCTTCCAGCCCGCCGAGGAAGTGCTGCCCGGCGGCGCCTCGGACGTGATCGAATGCGGCGCCCTCGAAGGTGTCCGCACGATCGTCGGCGTGCACTGCGACCCGAAGGTCGACGCGGGGCGCATCGGCCTGCGGTACGGGCCCATCACCTCCGCCTGCGACCGGCTCGAGGTCACGCTCGACGGCCCCGGCGGACACACCGCGCGCCCGCATCTCACCACGGACCTGGTGATCGCCGCCGCGAAGGTCGCCGCCGACGTCCCGGCGCTGGTCGCCCGCCGCGCCGACGCGCGCTCCGGGCTCTCGGTGACCTGGGGCCGCCTGGAGACCGGGCACACGTGCAACGTGATCCCGCAGCACGCCGAACTCTCCGGCACGGTCCGTTGCCTGGACCTCGACACCTGGCGCGAGGCGCCGGACCTGGTGCACGGCGCGGTCCAGGAGATCGCCGACCTGTACCGCGCCAAGCCGGTCGTGAACTATGTGCGCGGAGTCCCGCCGGTCGTCAACGACCCGGCGGTGACCGACCTCCTCCGCAGCGCCATGGCCACCCGCCGCGGCGCGGACTCCATCGAGGACACCCAGCAGAGCCTGGGCGGCGAGGACTTCTCCTGGTACCTGGAGCACGTCCCCGGCGCGATGGCCCGGCTGGGCGTGAAACCCCCGGAGGACCGCACATCCCGCGACCTGCACCAGGGCGACTTCGACGTGGACGAGGAGGCGATCACGGTGGGGGTGGAGCTGTTCACGGCGACAGCACTGATGGACATCTGAAGCCCGCTCAAGCCCCTGCGGCGATCGAGCAGCGGGGTCAGGGGCAGAGCCCGGTGACCTCGGCTCGATCGCCGCCGCCCAGCGAAACAAGGACGTAACACCCCCCGGCACGATCGGATAACGGCGGAGCCCACCCGCTTCCGCCCCTCCTTCTACGCGCGTTACGCTCCGCCGAACTCAGCGCCCCACACGGCGTGTTGACGAAGGAGCAGTCCATCATGCGTCGATCTCGCACGACCCGGCTCACGCACCTGGCCGTGGCCGTCACCGGCCTCGCCCTCGCCGCCACCGCATGTGGCGGCACCAGCGCCGACAAGGCGGGCGACGAGGCGAAGGACAAGAACCTCGGACTGGCGATCTCCTACGACGTCGGCGGGCGCGGCGACCAGTCCTTCAACGACGCCGCGTACTCGGGCATGGTGAAGGCGGACAAGGAGTTCGGCTACAAGAGCGACGACCAGGAGCCGAGCGACGGCGAGAGCGATGCCGACAAGATCGCGCGGCTCGGCTCGCTGGCCAAGTCGGGCTACAACCCGGTCATAGGCGTCGGCTTCGCGTACGCGCCCGCCGTGAAGGCCGCCGCCGCGAAGTACCCGAAGACCACCTTCGGCATCATCGACGACTCCACCATCGAGGCGAAGAACGTCGCGGACCTCGTCTTCAGCGAGGAGCAGGGCTCCTACCTGGCCGGTGTCGCGGCCGCCAAGGCGACCAAGACGAACACGGTCGGCTTCGTGGGCGGCGTGGACGTGCCGCTCATCCACAAGTTCGAGGCCGGCTTCGTGCAGGGCGTGAAGGACACCAAGCCGAAGGTCAAGGTCGAGAAGCAGTACCTGACCGAGACCGCCGAGGAGGGCGGCTTCTCCAGCCCGGACAAGGGCAAGACGGCCGCCGAGGCGCAGATCGAGAAGGGCGCGGACGTGGTCTACCACGCGGCCGGCCTCTCCGGTCAGGGCGTCATCCAGGCCGCCGCCGCGAAGAAGGTCTGGGCCATCGGCGTCGACTCCGACCAGTACAACCAGAAGCCGCTGGCCGCGTACAAGGACTACATCCTGACCTCCGCGACCAAGGACGTCGGCCGCTCCGTGTACGAGCTCGCCAAGTCGGTGCACGACAAGAAGCCGCTGTCCGGGGTGACCCGCTTCGACCTGAAGGCGGGCGGCGTCGGCATCACCGACACCAACCCGAAGTACAAGGAGATCGCGGGTCTCGCGGATGCCGTGGCAAAGGCGAAGCAGGACATCATCGACGGCAAGGTGACGGTGGCCACCAAGCCGTAGCCCGCCCCCGCCGCACCACGCTTCGCACCACCGGCGCGCCCCGGATCCCTCGCGGACCCGGGGCGCGCCCGTATGTCCGTACAAGATCGCTTCCGGCCGCTTTCAGTACGGACGCATAACAGTCTGACGGAGGGGGTTCAATGCGCGTTCTACGCGCGTTAATCTGCGGCGAAGCCAGCGCCGTCCGGTCCGTCGTCGGTGCTTGTACACAAGGAGCTCATCCCATGCGCCGGGTTTCCCGAATAGCGCTCGCAGGCACTGCGACCGTTGCTCTCGCCGCTTCTCTGTCCGCCTGTGGCGGCACCTCCAGCGACGCCGCAAGCAAGGAGAACGGCGGCAAGTCCAAGGGTATTGCCATCGCGTACGACGTCGGCGGCCGTGGCGACCAGTCGTTCAACGACGCCGCGTACGAGGGCATGAAGAAGGCCGAGAAGGAATTCGGTTACAAGGGCGAGGACCAGGAGCCGACCGACGGCGAGACGGACGCGGACAAGACCGCGCGTCTGGTGTCCCTGGCCAAGTCGGGCTACAACCCGGTCGTCGGGATCGGCTTCGCGTACGCGCCCGCCGTGAAGGCGGCCGCGGCGAAGTACCCGAAGACCACCTTCGGTGTCGTGGACGACTCGACGGTCCAGGCGAAGAACGTCGCGGACCTCGTCTTCAGCGAGCAGGAGGCCTCCTACCTGGCCGGTGTCGCGGCGGCGAAGACCACCAAGACGAACACGGTCGGTTTCGTGGGCGGCGTGGACGTGCCGCTGATCCACAAGTTCGAGGCCGGCTTCGTGCAGGGCGCGACGGACACGAACCCGAAGGTCAAGGTCGTCAAGCAGTACCTGTCCGAGACCGCCGAGGAGGGTGGCTTCTCCAGCCCCGACAAGGGCAAGACGGCCGCCGAGGCGCAGATCGAGAAGGGCGCGGACGTGGTCTACCACGCGGCCGGTCTCTCCGGTCAGGGTGTCATCGAGGCCGCCGCCACCGCGAAGGTCTGGGCGATCGGCGTCGACTCCGACCAGTACAGCCAGAAGCCGCTGGCCAACTACAAGGACCACATCCTCACCTCGGCCACGAAGAACGTGGCGTCGGCCGTGTACAACCTGGCCAAGTCGGTTCAGGACGGCAAGCCCGAGACCGGCGTCATCACCGGCGACCTGAAGTCGGGCGAGGTCGGCCTCGCCGACTCGAACCCGGAGTTCTCGGGTAACGATGCGATGCAGAAGGCGCTGAAGGCTGCCGAGACCGGCATCACCAGCGGCAAGATCAAGGTCAAGAGCAAGCCGTAACCACGGGGACATGAGTGGGGGACGGGGTGCGGGAGGTCTCGGAGACGGGACACGACCGCACCCCGTTCGCGGCGGGGCCAGCCTCCGCGCCGGGCGAAGCCACGCAACTCGCGTGCGATTCGCCCGAATTGACCGGCTCGCGTCCACTTCGTACTGCCGTAGGGGCTCTACGCGTGTAGAAGGCCCCCGTCTCCCAGGAGAGTGCGCCATCACCGCGTCCAGCAGCCCGCCGGCCGTCGAACTGACCGGCATCACCAAACGCTTCCCCGGCGTCGTCGCCAACCACGACATCCACCTCACCGTCCACAAGGGCACCGTGCACGCCCTCGTCGGTGAGAACGGTGCGGGCAAGTCGACGCTGATGAAGATCCTCTACGGCATGCAGAAGCCGGACGAGGGCACCATCGCGATCGACGGCGAAGCCGTCTCGTACTCCTCGCCCGCCGACGCCATCGCGCGCGGCATCGGCATGGTCCACCAGCACTTCATGCTCGCCGACAACCTCACGGTCCTGGAGAACGTGGCGCTCGGCAGCGAGAAGCTCTACGGGATCGGCGCCCGCGCCCGCCGCAAGATCCTGGAGATATCCGAGCGGTACGGGCTCGGCGTGCGCCCCGACGTCCTCGTCGAGGACCTCGGCGTCGCCGACCGGCAGCGCGTCGAGATCCTCAAGGTGCTCTACCGCGGCGCCACGACGCTGATCCTCGACGAGCCGACCGCCGTGCTCGTGCCGCAGGAGGTCGACGCACTCTTCGACAACCTGCGCGAGCTCAAGGCCGAGGGCCTGTCCGTCATCTTCATCTCGCACAAGCTCGGCGAAGTCCTCTCCGTGGCCGACGAGATCACCGTCATCCGGCGCGGCACGACGGTCGGCACGGCCGTCCCCGCCGAGACCACGCCCCGCCAGCTCGCCGAGCTGATGGTCGGCTCCGAACTGCCCACCCCCGAGACCGCCGAGTCGACCGTCACCGACCGGCCGGTGCTCACCGTCAAGGGCCTGCGCCTCGACGCCGAGGGCGGGCGGCCGCTGCTCGACGACATCTCCCTCACCATCCACGCCGGTGAGGTGCTGGGCCTCGCGGGCGTCGAGGGCAACGGCCAGACCGAGCTGATCGAGGCACTCATCGGCCTCAAGGGCGCCGACTCCGGCACCATCGAGCTGGCCGATACGGAGATCACCTCCTGGGCCACCCGCAAGCGCCGCGAGCAGGGCATCGGCTACATCCCCGAGGACCGCCACCGGCACGGCCTGCTCCTGGAGTCGCCGCTCTGGGAGAACCGCATCCTCGGCCACGTCACCGAGAAGCCGAACGCGCGCGGTGTACTCCTCGACCTCAAGGCGGCGCAGGCGGACACGCGCCGCATCGTCGAGGAGTACGACGTGCGCACCCCCGGCATCGACGTCACCGCCGCCTCGCTGTCCGGCGGCAACCAGCAGAAGCTGATCGTCGGCCGCGAGATGAGCCACAACCCGCGCTTCCTCATCGCCGCCCACCCGACGCGCGGCGTCGACGTCGGCGCGCAGGCCCAGATCTGGGACCAGATCCGCGAGGCCCGCCGCGAAGGCCTCGCCGTGCTGCTGATCTCCGCCGACCTGGACGAGCTGATCGGCCTCTCCGACACCCTGCGCGTGATCTACCGCGGGCGGCTCGTCGCCGACGCCGACCCGGCCACGATCACGCCGGAGGAACTGGGTTCGGCGATGACCGGCGCGGCCTCCGGCCACCTGGAACACGTAGACCCTGCAGAAGAAGACGCCGCCGAGGTGCCCGCGGCTCGGCAGCCGGAGGACAAGTCCTGATGGCCATGAAGAACAAGTTCGACAAGGAGCGGCTGCTCCTCGGTGTCTCGGGGCCGGTCATCGCCCTGCTGACCGCCGTCGTCCTGACCTCGATCGTGCTGCTCGCCTCGGGCAAGTCCCCGATCGAGCCGTACAGCATCATGTTCGAGCAGGCGACGTTCTCCGACGTGCAGGTCCTGATCATCAACCAGGCCGGCATGTACTACCTCGCCGCGCTCGCGGTCGCCATCGGCTTCCGCATGAACCTCTTCAACATCGGTGTGGACGGCCAGTACCGGCTCGCCGCCGTGGTCGCCGCGATCGTCGGCGCGAAGGTGGCGCTGCCCGGCTTCGCGCAGGTCCCGCTGCTGATCATCGTCGCGATGCTCACCGGCGCCATGTGGGCCGGTATCGCGGGCATCCTCAAGGTGACGCGCGGCGTCAGCGAGGTCGTCG
This sequence comes from Streptomyces sp. NPDC102467, assembly GCF_044765445.1. Taxonomy (NCBI): domain Bacteria; kingdom Bacillati; phylum Actinomycetota; class Actinomycetes; order Kitasatosporales; family Streptomycetaceae; genus Streptomyces; species Streptomyces sp. NPDC102467. The sequence continues at coordinate 165,412 of NZ_JBIWKA010000001.1, forward strand.
CGACGATCATGCTGAACTCGATCGCGTCCAGCGTCATCGGCTACCTGTACCTGCCCGACGTCTTCGGCGTCCAGGTCGGCAACAACAAGACGACCGGCATCATGCACGAGTCCGGCTGGTTCCCCGGCATCAACATGGGCGAGGGCGTCGGCGAGATCTACGGCTTCGTCGTCATCGCCGCGCTGCTCGGCGTCGCCTACTGGTTCGTCCTGAACCGCACCCGCTTCGGCTTCGACCTGCGCGCCACCGGCGCCTCGGAGTCGGCCGCCGCCGCGTCCGGTGTCGACGCCAAGCGCATGGTGCTGACCGCGATGCTCGTCTCGGGCGCGCTCGCCGGCCTCGCCGGTCTGCCGCTCCTGCTCGGCGACACGCACACGTACTCCCTCACCTTCCCGACGACGATCGGCTTCCAGGGCATCACCATCGCCCTGCTGGGCCGTAACTCGCCGGTCGGTATCGCCTTCGCCGCGCTCCTCATCTCCTGGCTGGAGAAGGCCTCGCAGGAACTCGACCTGCGCGGCTACGACAAGGAGATCGCGGTGATCATGCAGGGCATCATCACCATCGCCGTCGTCGTCTCCTACGAGGCCGTACGGGTCTGGGGCCAGCGCCGCCAGCAGCGCCGGGTCGGCATCGAACTCGCCGTCGCCGCCGGTGAGAACACCAGCGAACTCAAGAAGGAGGTCGCTGCCTGATGAGCACGGCTACGGTCCTCGACAAGAAGCCCGCGTCACCGCCCGCACCCGGCGGCCGCCGCAAGCTGTCCCTGCCCGTCCTGATGATCATCATCGCGGGCGTCCTTGCCCTCACATCCCTCGTCCGTCTGATCACCGACGCGGACGGCATCACGAACGTCAGCCAGATGGCGACGGCCCTGCAACTCGCCGTCCCCATCGGCCTCGCCGGCCTCGGCGGCCTGTGGGCCGAGCGCGCGGGCGTGGTCAACATCGGTCTCGAAGGCATGCTGATCCTCGGCACGTGGTTCGGCGCCTGGGCCGGTTACCAGTGGGGCCCGTGGGTCGGCGTGCTCGTCGGCATCATCGGCGGCGCCATCGGCGGCCTGCTGCACGCCGCCGTCACGGTGACCTTCAACGTCAACCACATCGTCTCCGGTGTGGCCATCAACATCCTCGCGCTCGGCGTCACCCGCTACCTCTCCAACTTCGCGTTCGAGGGCGTCGAGGGCGGCACGACCAAGCAGTCCCCGCCCGTCGACTCGCTCGGCACGGTCACGGTCCCCGGCCTCTCCGACTGGCTCACGACCCTGAACGAGAAGCACTGGTTCTTCGTCTCCGACATCGCGGGACTCCTCGGCGGCCTGGTCACGGACCTCTCGCCGCTGACGATCATCGCGGTCGCGCTCATCCCGTTCACCTGGTGGGCGCTGTGGCGCACGTCGTTCGGCCTGCGGCTTCGCTCCTGCGGCGAGAACCCGGTCGCGGCCGAGTCGCTCGGCGTGAACGTGATCAAGTACAAGTACCTGGCGGTCATCATCTCCGGCGGCCTCGCGGGCCTCGGCGGTGCCTTCCTGTCGATCGTCGCGAACCCCTTCTACCTGGAGGGCCAGACCGCAGGTAAGGGTTACATCGGTCTGGCGGCGATGATCTTCGGCAACTGGATGCCGGGTGGACTCGCCCTGGGCGCCGGCCTGTTCGGCTACACCGACAGCCTCAAGCTGCGCGGCGGCACCGAGAACGTCCACGCGCTGCTCCTCCTTGTCGCGCTGCTCCTGGTGATCGGCGCCGTCTGGATGCTGGTCAAGAAGAAGTACATCGCCGGTGTCGTCTGCGCCGTCGCCGCCGTCGGAATGGGAGCCTGGTACGCCACCACCGACGACGTGCCGACCCAGCTCGTCACCGCGACGCCGTATGTCGTCACGCTGCTGGTGCTGTCCTTCTCGGCCCAGCGTCTGCGCATGCCGAAGGCGGACGGCCAGCCGTACCGGAAGGGACAGGGCCAGTGATCTCCGAGGCCGACTGGAAGACCCTGCGGGAAGCGGCCACCGAGGCCATGTCCCGCGCGTACGCCCCGTACTCGGGCTTCCCGGTCGGCGCGGCCGCCCTCGTCGACGACGGCCGCACGGTCTCCGGCTGCAACGTGGAGAACGCCTCGTACGGCCTCGGCCTGTGCGCCGAATGCGGTCTCGTCTCGCAGCTCCAGGCGACCGGCGGCGGCCGGCTGACGCACTTCACCTGCGTCGACGGCAAGGGCGACATCCTGATGCCGTGCGGCCGCTGCCGCCAGCTCCTCTACGAGTTCGGCGGCCCGGAGCTGCTTCTGGAGACGGCGTCGGGGGTGCGGCCGCTCGGCGAGATGCTGCCGGACGCGTTCGGCCCGGAGCATCTGGACGACAAGTAACTACAGGGCGGCCCCGCCGAGTTGGCGGGGCCGCCTTACTCAGCCGTATCTATGCGCGTAGAGTCGGCGGTCAGTGATTTTCCGTATTCCGCTGCATTCCGCTACCGGGAGGAAGTGCCATGGACGTCATCTCCGTCATCCGTACGAAGCGGGACCGCGGGCGGCTCAGTGACGCGCAGATCGACTGGGTCGTCGACGCGTACACGCGCGGGGCCGTCGCCGATGAGCAGATGTCCGCCCTGGCCATGGCGATCTTCCTGAACGGCATGGACCGCGCCGAGATCGCCCGCTGGACCGCCGCGATGATCAACTCCGGTGAGCGGATGGACTTCTCGGTGCTGGCGCGCCCGGCCGCCGACAAGCACTCCACCGGTGGCGTCGGCGACAAGATCACGCTGCCGCTCGCCCCTCTGGTCGCGGCGTGCGGCGCGGCCGTACCGCAGCTCTCGGGCCGGGGCCTCGGCCACACCGGCGGCACGCTCGACAAGCTGGAGTCGATCCCCGGCTGGCGCGCGGACATCACCAACGACGAGATGATGCGCACCCTGGAGGACGTCGGCGCCGTCATCTGCGCGCCCGGCAGCGGGCTCGCCCCCGCCGACAAGAAGCTCTACGCGCTGCGCGACGTCACCGCGACCGTGGACTGCATCCCGCTCATCGCCTCGTCGATCATGTCGAAGAAGATCGCGGAGGGGACGGGTTCGCTGGTCCTGGACGTGAAGGTGGGCACCGGCGCCTTCATGCAGGAGCTGGAGCAGGCCCGCGAACTCGCCCGCACGATGGTCGGCCTCGGCGCCGACCACGGCCTGCCGACCGTGGCCCTGGTGACGGACATGAACACCCCGCTCGGCCTGACCGCGGGCAACGCGCTCGAAGTCCGGGAATCCGTCGAGGTGTTGGCGGGCGGCGGCCCCGCGGACGTCGTCGAGCTCACCCTCGCCCTCGCCCGGGAGATGCTGGACGCGGCGGGCCTCAAGGACGCCGACCCGGCGAAGGCCCTCGCCGACGGCTCGGCGATGGACGCGTGGCGCCGGATGATCGCGGCCCAGGGCGGCGACCCGGCCGCGGCGCTGCCCACGGCCCGCGAGACGCACGTGGTGACGGCCCCGTCCTCGGGCGTCCTCACCCGCCTCGACGCGATGGGCGTCGGCCTCGCCGCCTGGCGCCTGGGCGCGGGCCGCTCCCGCAAGGAGGACCCGGTACAGGCCGCCGCCGGCGTCGAACTGCACGCCAAGCCCGGCGACGCCGTGAGCGCGGGGCAGCCTCTGCTGACCCTGCACACGGATACCCCGGAGCGGTTCGCGTACGCGCTGGAGTCCCTGGAGGGGGCGTACGACATCGCGGCCGCGGGGACGGAGTTCTCGGCGCGCCCGATTGTGCTGGAACGTCTCTCCTGACCTGCGGTTTTCCCATTCGGGTAAACGGGATCGGTGGGCTGCCGCCGGTCCCGCTCACCGTGGTGTGGTGGCCCGTGCTCTGAGAGCCTGAGTCACCCCAGCAGCGCCGCCACCACCACAAGCACCGGCACCGAAGCCATCGTCGACAGCAGGATCGACTCCCGGGCCAGGCGTTCACCGACCCCGTAGTGGCTCGCGTACGTGAACAGGTTCTGGGCCGCCGGGAGCGCCGACGTCACCACGACGTCCAGCAGGCGATCGCCGTGCAGGCCGAAGACGAACGACGCGAGGGCCCACGCCGCGACCGGTTGCCCCACCGACTTCAGGACCGTCGACAGCAGCACCGGCACCCGCTCCACCCCGCGCCCGCCCGGCCAGGAACTCCCGCACAGCGAGATGCCGAACGCGATGAGGATCGCCGGGACGGACATGTTCGCGATCAGTTCCAGCGGGTCGAAGACGGGGGAGGGGACCGTGACGCCCGCCGCGGAGACCAGCACCCCCGCCAGCGCGCCGATCGCGATCGGGTTGCGGAACGGGGTGAGCAGCCGCTGCCCCCACGTCTGCCGGGTCCCGGACGACTCCGCGAGGTCGAGGATCGTCAGGGCGACCGGCGTCACGATGATCTGCTGGAAGAGCAGGACCGGCGCCACGAGCGAGGCGTCACCGAGGACGTACACCGCGATCGGGATACCCAGGTTCCCCGAGTTCACGTAACTCGAGCAGAGCGCGCCGATCGTGGTGCGGCCGACACCCCAGCCGCGTACGACACCCACCGCGATGAAGACACCCGCCATCGCCGCCGTGGAGACCGCCGTGACCAGCAGGCTCGGCGACAGGATCAGGGACAGGTCCGCCTTGGCCAGCATCGTGAACAGCAGCGCGGGGGTGGCCACATGGAAGGCCAGCTTGGTCAGGACCTCGCGGCCGCCCTCGCCCAGATAACCGCGCCTGCCGATGACATAGCCGACCGCGATGACAATGGCGATGACCGCGAACCCGTTGAGAACCCCTTGCACGGGTCCCACCCTCGGACGCGGGGTAACCGCAGGTCAACGTTGATCCACGTCAACGTGATCCACTCCACGCCGCCCTCCACGGCCGACCGCGATGAATTCCGGCCGGACGCACGGTCTGCTCTACGTGACCGCCTCCTCGTCTCCTCCTGTCGTGGTGGTCGCCGGGCCGATCGGGCCCGGCGACGCGCCCCAGTTGTGCGACCGCGTCCGCGCCGCCCAGGAAAGCGCCCCGGGCGACGGTCCCGAACGCGGTCCGACCGTCATCTGCGACGTCTCCGGCGTGACCAGCACGGACCTCGCCACCGTCGACGCGCTCGCCCGCATGCAGCTCGCGGCCCGCCGGGCGGGGGGACGGATACGGCTGCGCGATCCGTCCCCGAAGCTGCTCCTGCTCCTGCGGCTCGCCGGGCTCGACGAAGCGCTGGGCTCAGGCGGGCAGCCGCTCGGGGACGCCGAACAGCGGGAACCACCGCTTGCCGAGGTCCAGGAAGCAGTGGAAACCGGCGATCCGGCCGTCTGAGATCTCCAGCACCTGGATCGCCCAGGGCACGAACCCACCGCTGTCCGGGTCCGGCTTGTAGTGGGCGAACGCCGGCGTCCCGTTCGCCACCACCGGCAGCAGGCGCGAGCCCGCGCACTCGTGGCCGAGCGTCGTCATGAAGCCCGTGATGTCCGCCGTGCCGCGCAGCCACAGGTCGAACGGCGGCATCGTCATGATGGCGTCCTCGGCGAGCAGCTCGGTCAGCGCCTTCATGTCGTACCCCTCGAACGCCGCGACGTAGCGGTCGAGCAGCTTCTGCTGTTCGGCGTCGAGAGGGTTCGCCGTCGAGGAGTCGGCGGGCGGCGCGTCCGCGAGCGTCGAACGGGCCCGCTGCAGCGCGCTGTTGACCGACGCGACCGAGGTGTCGAGCAGCTCGGCGACCTCGCTCGCCTTCCACGCGAGGACCTCGCGCAGGATCAGCACCGCCCGCTGCTTCGCCGGCAGTTGCTGCAGGGCCGCGACGAACGCGAGCCGTACCGACTCCCTGGCCACCGCCGCCTCCGCCGGGTCGTGGAGCGTCGGCAGCACGCGACTGTCCGGCATCGGCTCCAGCCACACATTGTCCGGGCGCGGGCTCAGCGCGGCCTGCGCGAGCGGGGCCGCCGCCGTCAGGTCCATCGGACGGGCCCGCTTGTTCCCCGCGTTCAACGAATCGAGGCACACGTTCGTCGCGATGCGGTACAGCCAGGAACGCAGCGAGGAGCGGCCCTCGAACTTGTCGAAGCTGCGCCAGGCCCGCACCATCGTGTCCTGCACGGCGTCCTCGGCCTCGAACGCCGAACCCAGCATCCGATAGCAGTACCCGGTCAGCTCGACCCGGTGCTTCTCCAGGTCGTCGAGCCCGGCTTTCGTCGCGGTGTCGCTCATCGTCCAACGCCCCCATCGCCGCTGTGAGTCCCAGGACTCCGAAAGCTACCGCAGCCCACTGACAACGGCCCCCGGACCCGCGAAACGCGCAGGTCGGAGGGCCGATGACGGAACCCCTGAGGCAGTAGTCGTTCAGTGTGCGGCGATCGTGCCCGCCGGCGTACCGCGCCGCTGCGCGCGAGCCGCGTACGTGCCCCACAGCGTGACCGAGACGACGCCGAGCACGGCCACGACACCCAGGGCCACCGTGCCCGCCCAGCCCCCCGCGTGGAAGGCGACGGCGCCGACGGCCGAGCCGACGCTGGAGCCGATGTAGTACGCGGACTGGTACAGCGCGGAGGCCTGCGCCCGGCCGTGCGTGGCGGTGTGGCTGACGGACGACGACGCCGTCGCGTGCCCGGCGAAGAAGCCCGCCGTGATCAGCACCAACCCGAGGAGGATGAGCGGCAGTTGAGGTACGAGGGCGAGCAGCAGGCCCGCCGTCGTCGTGCCCGCGGCCAGGTACAGCGTGCCGCGCCGACCGAGCCGCGCGACCAGCTTGCCGGCCGCCGCCGAGGAGACCGTACCGACGAGGTACACGAGGAAGATGGAGCCGACGACGCCCTGCGGCAGGGAGAACGGGGCGGCCGTGAGCCGGTAGCCGATCACCGTGTACACCGCGCCGAACACCAGCATGAACAGCGCGCCGATCACATACAGGCGGCGCAGCAGCGGGTTGGCGAGGTGGCTGCCGACGGTCCTTGCCAGGGCGCGCGGGCGCAGCGAGCCCGGCGTGAAGTGGCGCGGCGCGGGCAGCAGCATCCGGAACGCGACGGCGCACGCCACCGCGATCACGCCGACGGTACCGACGGCCGCCCGCCAGCCCCACTCCTGTGCGATCCAGCCGCCGATGACGCGGCCGCTCATGCCTCCGATGGAGTTGCCCGCGACGAACAGGCCGATGGCCGTGACAAGCGCCTTCGGCCGCACCTCCTCCGCGAGATACGCCATCGCGGAGGCGGGTAGACCGGCGAGCGCCGCGCCCTGCAGTACGCGCAGCGCGATCAGTACGCCGAGGTTCGGTGCGAAGGGGACGAGCAGCCCCACCGTGACGGCCACCGTCAGGGAGGCCGTCATCACCGTGCGCCGCCCGAACCGCTCGGACAGCGCGCTCAGCGGCAGTACACACAGCGCGAGCGCGCCGGTCGCCCCGGAGACCGTCCAGCTCGCCGCGCTCGCGCTCGCCCCGAAGCCCGCGGAGACGAGGGGGAGCAGCGCCTGCGTCGAGTAGAGCAGGGCGAACGTGGCGACACCGGCGAGGAAGAGGGCGAAGCTCATGCGGCGGTAGCCGGGCCCGCCCGGGCGCATGCGCGTATCAGTGGATTCGGCGGTCTCGGGAGATACGACGGATACGGCAGAGGCAGCAGGCATGCAATGAACGTAGGACTCCATGATTCATGCGTCCAATGCATGAACGCCCCATAATCGTTCCCATGGAGCATCAGCACAGGTCACACGCGCCACTGTCACGCATCAGTGACGCAGAAGACATGTCGAGCGACGCGATCGTCCGGCTGCTCGCCCCACGGCTCGCCTACTTCGCCGGGGTGGCCCGCACCGAGCACGTCACGCGCGCCGCGCACGAGATGCAGGTCCCGCAGTCGACGCTGTCGCGCGCCATGGTGCGGCTCGAACACGACCTGGGTGTCGACCTGTTCGCCCGCCACGGCAGGACCGTCTCGCTCACCCCCGCGGGCCGCACCTTCCTCACCTCCGTGGAGCGGGCGCTCGGCGAGGTCGAGAAGGCCGCCGAGTCCGTACGCGCCGACGCCGACCCCGAGTCCGGCAAGGTGGCCTTCGGCTTCCTGCACACCATGGGGACGGAGACGGTGCCGGGGCTGATCCGCGCCTTCCGCGCCGACCACCCCCGCATCCGCTTCAGCCTCGTCCAGAACTACGGCGAGGCGATGCTGGAGCGGCTGCGCGCAGGGGAACTCGACCTCTGCCTGACCTCGCCCGTGCCGGACGCCCCCGGCCTGGTCGCCCGCCGCCTCGACGAGCAGCGGCTGCGCCTCGTCGTCCCCGAGGACCACCGCCTCGCGGCCCGCAAGCGGATCCGGCTCGCGGAGACCGCCGACGAGTCCTTCGTGACCCTCGAACCCGGCTACGGTCTGCGCCGCATCACCGACGACCTGTGCGCGGAGGCGGGCTTCACGCCCCGGATCGCGTTCGAGGGCGAGGAGGCCGAGACCCTGCGCGGGCTCGTCGCGGCGGGTCTCGGCGTGGCCCTGCTGCCGCCACCGGCCGTGCCCCGTCCGGGAGTTGTGGAACTGGCGGTCACCGGACAGCGCGCGGTCCGCGAGATCGGCGTGGCCTGGCTGGACGGACATCCGGACACGCCTCCCGTGGCGGCGTTCAAGAAGTTCCTGCTGTCACGACGCGGCAGGCTCCTGCCGGAACACGTGTCCGCCGGGTGAGGGACGCCCGGCGCATTGCTCGCGGCCAGTACTCACCCGGTGGACTACTGGTCGAGCGACCGGCCGAACCCCGACGCCAGCGGCATCCGCAGCCCCAGCGGTGGTGGCGCCGCGAGCGCGTCCTGCAAGGGGCGGGAGAAGGGATGGTTGAAGAGGGTGCCGAGCACGAAGTCGACGGCCAGCGCGGTGACTTCGGCGCGGTGCTGCGCGAGCCGGTGACCGTCGGAGTGCACCTCGAAGCGGCACACGTCACGGTTGGCCTTCTTCGCCCGCCCGGCGAACCGGAACGACAACTCCGGGTCGGTGCGCCGGTCGTCGGTGCCGTGCACGATCAGCACCCGCCGCCCCGCGAGCTGTTTCACCGGTTCGGGTGTCGCTGCGACATCGTCCTCCGGCAGCCAAGGGGCGAGCGCCAGCACGGAGTTGACGGCCGTGTGACCGCCCGCGTGCAGCGCCGCGCGGCCGCCCATGTCGGCGCCGACGAGGCAGATCGGCACGTCTCCGTAGCGGCGCACCACCTCGCCCGCGGCCCACTCGGCGTCCCGCGCCGTCTCGGCCTGCGCCCCGTTCCAGCCGCGGTGGCGGTAGTGCACGACATGCGTGACCAGGCCCTCGTCCCGGCCGGAGCGCGCGAGACGGCGCGCGAGCGGCCGCAGTGCCGCGGTCGACAGGGGAGAGGGCCTGCGGGTGGACGTCCGCTCGCCCGCGGGGAGCAGCAGCACCACGCCGCCGACCGCACCGGGCACGGGTCCGACCGCCTTGCCGAGCCTCGCCTCGCGGACCGGCGTCGCTTGCTGCTGCATGACAGAACAGTGTCAGAAGCGTTGATGTACGCCACCCGTCCGCAGGGTCACTGTTGAGTATCAACGGATCACGCCTTCGCACTTCTTCTCGGCGAACCCGCGCGATCTACGCGCGTAGGAGTTAGAGTGCCGAAATGACGAGCCAGACCACCGCGCACCCCAACGGCCCCCGGGTCGCGACCTCGGAGCAGATCCGCCGCGCCCCCAAGGTGCTCCTGCACGACCACCTCGACGGCGGCCTGCGCCCCGGCACGGTCGTCGACCTGGCCCGCGAGCAGGGCTACGAGAACCTGCCGGAGACCGACCCCGACAAGCTCGGCATCTGGTTCCGCGAGGCGGCCGACTCCGGCTCCCTGGAGCGGTACCTGGAGACGTTCGCCCACACCTGCGCCGTCATGCAGACGCGCGAGGCACTCGTGCGGGTCGCCGCCGAGTGCGCCGAGGACCTCGCCGAGGACGGTGTCGTCTACGCCGAGATCCGTTACGCGCCCGAACAGCACCTGGAGCGGGGCCTCACCCTCGAAGAGGTCGTCGAGGCGGTCAACGAGGGCTTCCGCGAGGGCGAGCGCCGCGCGAAGGCGAACGGCCACCGGATCCGGGTCGGCGCGCTGCTCACCGCGATGCGGCACGCGGCCCGCGCCCTGGAGATCGCCGAGCTCGCCAACCGCTACCGCGACCTGGGCGTGGTCGGTTTCGACATCGCGGGCGCGGAGGCGGGCTTCCCTCCCACCCGCCACCTCGACGCGTTCGAGTACCTCAAGCGGGAGAACAACCACTTCACGATCCACGCGGGCGAGGCCTTCGGCCTGCCGTCCATCTGGCAGGCACTGCAGTGGTGCGGCGCCGACCGGCTCGGTCACGGCGTGCGCATCATCGACGACATCCAGGTCGCCGACGACGGCACGGTCGAGCTCGGCCGCCTCGCGAGCTACGTACGCGACAAGCGCGTGCCGCTGGAGATGTGCCCGACGTCCAACTTGCAGACGGGCGCGGCCAGTTCGTACGCCGAGCACCCCATCCGCCTGCTGCGCGAGCTGCGCTTCCGCGTCACGGTCAACACGGACAACCGCCTCATGTCGGGTACCTCGATGAGCCGCGAGTTCGAGCACCTGGTCGACGCGTTCGGGTACACGCTGACGGACTTCGAGTGGTTCACGGTGAACGCGCTGAAGTCGGCCTTCATCCCGTTCGACGAGCGCCTGGCGATGATCGACGACGTCGTCAAGCCCGGCTATGCCGCGCTCCGCTCGGAGTGGCTCTTCAAATAGATCCTCGGGTCAACGTGGGGTTGACGGAGAGCGGAGCCTCGCCGTCCGACCTTCACCGAGCCCCTCTCACCCACCTGACCTGCGGTTAAGCCCTCCGAGTCGGGGGCCGTCAGGACCGGTGGCGCGAGGTCGGCAGTAACTCCTTGGTGATGTTGCGTGTTTGCCGGGCACGGAACCGCATCCCCAAGGAACCAAGGAACAAAGGACCCCATGAAGCAGTCTGCTGCCAAGACCCTCGGTGTTGCCGCTCTCGGTGTCGCCTTCGCCGCCGCCGGTGCCGGTGCCGCGAACGCCGTCGCCCTGCCCGACACTGCCGGAGCCCTCAACTCCGTGACCTCGGGCCTCCCCCTGGAGCAGGCGTCGAGCGTGCTGCCCGCCGGTGGCCCCGAGGCCGTGTCCGCTGCGCAGAGCGCCCTGGGCAGCGGCCTGACCGCCGCCCAGCCCGTCGTCGAGAAGGTCGCGCAGGGCGCCACGGAGGGCGACCCGGTCACCGGTCTGCTCGGTGGCCTGCCTGCCACGAAGAGCCTGCCCACGCAGGGCCTGCCGGTCGGCAGCGGCCTGCCGGCCCTCGGCTGACCCGGCGCACGACGAAGGGGCGCACCCGCTGCTCGCGGGTGCGCCCCTTTTTGCGTACGGTCACGCGCGTCACCAGGCCTGACGGGCCTTGTTCTCGCCGGGCAGCAGGATCCACAGCGCGAGGTAGAGCAGGAACTGCGGGCCGGGCAGCAGACACGACAGCACGAAGATCACGCGCATCGTGGTCGCGGAGGTGCCGAAGCGCCGTGCCAGCGCTGCGCACACTCCGCCGATCATCCGTCCGTTGGTGGGGCGGGCAAGGGCGGTCATGGTGGGCTCCTTCGCGAACCTTCGTAGGGGTGCTTACGTCTGGTGCTTACGTATTCGAAGGTACGGTCACGAAGGGCGCGAAGCGTCAGCTCACGGGGCGACGCCGACCCTGGTAATCGTCGGGGTCGGACCCTGAGCCGACTCCTTCCGGGGGAGGGGAGCCCCCTCCGACCTGCGGCGGAGCCGGGCCCGGAGCGTGGGCACCACGGCGAGGTGCGCAAGGGCCACGCCCATGGTGTTCAGCAGCAGCGAGTCGACATCCACGACCTGCCCGGGAACCCCGGTCTGCAGCAGTTCGATGCCGAGCGAGATCAGCGCGCCCGCCGTGACCGTGCGCACCAGCGAACCCCATACCGACACCTGGAGACGGCCACCCGCGAGCGGCAGCAGCACACCGAGCGGTGCGAGCAGGGCAAGGCCCTCACCGATGCGCTCGGCGCCCTCCTGCCAGCCGAGCGCCAGATCGGCCCTGATGCCGGCCAGCGGATGCAGGTTCGCCGCGCTGACCCAGGGCACGTCGAGCGGGCGCAGCATGACCCATGCGACGAGCAGGAGGTGCACGGCCAGGAGAACGAGCCCTGCCGTACGGAAGCGGATGGCGGCCCCGTGGCCGCCCAAGCTGTGGCGCTGCACGCCCCCCAAGACGCCCGGGGCGGGAGGATCGGTTCCGGGGGGCCCGCGGAGAGCTGGGTCACTATGCGAACGGCGCCGCGCCGCCCTCCCCGGGCGAGGGCCCTAGCTCACCGTCTCGGCAGGGGCGGGCAGCTGTCCTGGACGGGCTTTCACCGCGTCCGAGCACTCGTAGCTGCGCAGCGGGTCGTCGCCCGGGCCGCCGAGGGCCACGTGCGCGCCGTCGTCCGTCGCCACCTTGCTGTTCGCGAATGTGCAGACGATCTGGGCCAGGGCGTACGGGGACAGGTCGTCCGGCGGGGTGTTCAGGCGCAGCGCGTCCGCGGGATCGCCGCCGCGCGGGCCCGAGACCTTCAGGTGGAGGCCGACGTCCGTGGTGTATCCGGCCTGCTTCTCCGCCGCCGTCAGCGGCTTGGACAGCTGCGCGAGGAGTTCCTGGGCGACACCGACCCGTTCGGAGGTCTGGTCGCGTCGCACGGTGACGGTCCGGTCGACCGTCACCAGCTGCGACGTACAGACGAGGAACACCTGCACGTCGAACTCGCCGGCCGTGCGGGCTGCCACACCGTCCGCGCCGGACTGTGAGCAGCCCACGCGCGTGGGGGCGGCGCCGAACTCGGTGGGCACCTCCGTGGACCGGATCCCGCATCCGGACAGCAGCACCGCCGCAAGCCCGGCAAGCCCGGCCAGTACGGTCAGCCGTCCGCGACGCCCCATGGGACGCGTTCCCTGACGCCTGCGTCGAGGCCTCAACTGACGGCACCGCCTTCCGTGGAGTCCTTGGCGTCGTCGGCGTCGTCATCCGCGTCGTGCTCGCCCTCGGCGTCCACCGGCAGCCGGAGCGTGAACACGGCGCCGCCGTCAGGGCAGTTGGCGGCGGTGATCTCGCCCCCGTGGATATGGGCGTTCTCCAGGGCGATGGACAACCCCAGGCCGCTGCCCTCCGACCGCGGCCGGGAGGCGCTCGCCTTGTAGAACCGGTCGAAGACGTGCGGCAGCACGTCCTCGGGGATGCCGGGCCCGTGGTCGCGTACGGCGATGACGAGTTCGGTGCCCTCGTGCTCCGTCCGTACGGAGACGCGCACCGGGGAGCCGCCATGCTTGAGGGCGTTGCCGATGAGGTTGGCGAGGATCACGTCGAGGCGGCGCGGGTCGAGACGGACCATGTTGCCCCGCTCGGCGTCGAGGTCGACGGCGTCCAGCCAGGCGCGGGCGTCGATGCAGGCGGTGATCTGGTCGGCGAGGTCGACGTAGTCCACGACGAGCCGGGCGGTGCCCGCGTCGAAACGGGTCACCTCCATGAGGTTCTCGACCAGGTCGTTGAGGCGCCGGGTCTCGCTGACCACGAGCCGGACCGCGGGCTCGATCATCGGGTCGACGGACCCGGTCTCCGCGTCGAGCTCCTCCTCCAGGACCTCGGTGACGGCGGTGATCGCCGTCAGCGGCGTACGGAGCTCGTGCGACATGTCGGCGACGAAGCGGCGCGAGGCCTCGTCGCGCCCACTCATGTCGGCGACCTTCTTCTCCAGGTTCTCGGCGGTCTTGTTGAACGTCCGCGACAGCTCGGCGAGTTCGTCGGTGCCGGACACCCGCAGCCGGGTGTCGAGCTTGCCCTCGCCGAGCCGCCGCGCGGCCACGCCGAGCCGGTGCACCGGCTTGAGCACGGTGGTCGCGGCGGCCTGCGCGAGCAGCGCCGAGCCGATCAGCGCGAGCCCGGTGGCGATCCCCAGCGACCAGGCGAGGGAGTTGAGATCCTTGGCCTCCGGTTCGAGCGACTTCAGCAGGTAGCCGGTCGGTCCGCCGTCCACCTTCGCGCCGCCCACCAGGTACGGGGTGTCGTCCTGCGTGGTCCGCTGCCAGTACAGGTGGTACGGGTGCTTGTTGTTCTCGGTGGTGCGCTGCTTCTTCTCGACCGCGTCCTGCAAGGAGTCCGGTACGTCGGCGAGCGTGAAGGCGTCGAGATCCGAATTGCCCACCACCCGGCGGCCGTTCTCGTCGGTGCCGATGAGCAGCACGCTGAAGTGCTGGCTGCTGTTGGCCATCAGGTCCGCCGCGTGCTGCAACTCGCCCTGTGTGGGGTGTTCGGGCAGCACGGCGGCCCGGTTCTGCATCTCCTGCCGGAAGTCGCTGAGCGTCGAGTCCTGGGTCCGCGTCAGCACGGCCTCGCGGTTCAGCCAGTACGCGATCCCGGACGCGGACACCGCGGCCGTCAGGGCGACCAGTGCGAACACCACGACGAGGCGCAGGCGCAGGCTGGTGAAGCGCAGGCCGGCCAGTATCGCCCTCTTCGCCGCGGCCCAGCCGCGGAGCTTGTCGTGCGGCTGTGTCACTGAGGCGTGTCCAGCCGGTAGCCCACGCCGCGCACGGTACGGATCAGGGTCGGCGACGACGGCACGTCCTCGATCTTCGCGCGCAGCCGCTGCACGCAGGCGTCGACGAGCCGCGAGTCACCGAGGTAGTCGTGCTCCCAGACGAGACGCAGCAACTGCTGCCGGGACAGCGCCTGCCCGGGACGGCGGCTCAGCTCCAGGAGCAGCCGCAGCTCGGTGGGGGTCAGCTGCAGATCCTCACCGTTCTTGGTGACCGTCATCGCGGCGCGGTCGATGACCAGCGAGCCGAACGACGCCGCGTCATTGGCCTCCCGCTCGCCGCGCCGCAGCACGGCGCGGATACGGGCGTCGAGGACCCGGCCCTGGACGGGTTTGACCACGTAGTCGTCGGCCCCCGACTCCAGGCCCACGACCACGTCGATGTCGTCGCTGCGCGCGGTGAGCAGGATGATCGGCAACTGGTCCGTGCGCCGGATGCGCCGGCACACCTCGAACCCGTCGATGCCGGGCAGCATCACATCGAGGACGATCAGATCGGGCCGCTGCTCGCGCAACAGCTTCAGACCGTCCTCACCGGTGGCAGCGGTAGCCACCCGATGGCCCTGGCGGGTCAGTGACAGCTCCAGGGCCGTGCGGATGGCGTCGTCGTCCTCGATCAGCAACAGGGAAGGCACGAGCGCCATTCTGGCCCATCGGAGGCCTTTAGTTCGACCGCGGGAGTGCTCCCACACCCGACCCGCACAGCCGGAGCCGCTGTGACAGGTCTGTGACAGTCGACGGACACCGTCATGAAGTGACCCGGGCAAGCTTTTGGACATCGCAGCGAAAGACGGCGATGAAGCAAGGAACGAATGACGGAAGTCCGGACTCCACGACGGGGGGCGCGAGATGAACACGCTGCACAGCACCACATCAACCGCAGTTGTCACGCGCCTGCACGACCTGGGCCGTACCGAGCGTCACGAGAAGTCCGGTGCCGTGAGCGGGCGGGGGTGCGCTCGCGGCACCGGGCGTCACAACACCGTGTACATGACGGTGGTCGACACGGTGGCCGACACAGTGATCGACGCACACAAGGCGGTGACCGACGAGGCCGCTCACGGGGGAGCCGCGTACAGGGAGGAATCGGGGGAGCAGCGAGCGTCCCTGTCGGAGGCCGAGTTCACGGCCTACGTCCAAGAGCGCCGCGCCTCCCTGTACGCAACCGCCTACCACCTGACCGGCGACCGGTTCGAGGCCGAGGACCTGCTGCAGAGCGCGCTGTTCTCGACGTACCGGGCCTGGGAGCGGATCAGCGACAAGGCCGCGGTCGGGGGCTACCTGCGCCGCACCATGACGAACCTGCACATCAGCGCGTGGCGCCGCCGCAAGCTGAACGAGTACCCGACCGAGGAGCTGCCGGAGACGGCGGGCGACACGGACGCGATGCGCGGCACGGAGCTGCGCGCGGTGCTGTGGCAGGCGCTGGCGCGCCTTCCCGAGCAGCAGCGCACGATGCTCGTGCTGCGCTACTACGAGGGCCGTACCGACCCGGAGATCGCGGAGATCCTCGACATCAGCGTCGGCACGGTGAAGTCGAGCATCTGGCGGTCGCTGCGGCGGCTGCGGGACGACGAGGTCCTGAGCTTCGGCCGGGACCAGGAGGAGTGCTTCGGGGAGCTTGTCGCCTGAGGCGCCATTCCCTCTGGGGGGAGGGGACCCTGCTCGGGGGAGCGGAGTCGGCACGGGAGAGCGGTATCCGGGGGGATCACGGGGGATCGCTGCGGAGGGGGTGGGGAGCGGGATCAGAAGGCCGGGGGGCCCTTCTGCTCCCGCTTCTCTTTTGTGCGCCCCGCGCTTCTTACGAGGTGGTCCGCGCTTCTTGCGAGCGGCCTGCGCCCCTTACGAGGTGGCCCGCGCCTTGACGCACCGGCCGGCTGCCGCGGCCGCCAGGCGGCCGAGGGCTTCCTCCGTGCCGCAGGCGTGCGCACCGAGTGCCACCTGGCGGGCCACGATGGATCGCTCCGCGCGCATCAGGCGCCAGCCGCGGCGCAGCAGGAACGGGACCGACTTGCGGCCCTCCTTGAGGTCGCGGAGCAGTCGGCGGCGGAACGTCGTCGAGGGGCGGCCGCGCAGGCACAGCGCGTCGGCCAGTACGCCGAGCTCCCGGCAGCGCTCCACGATGTCCGCCGCGAAGATACCCTCCGCGATGAACAGGGGCGTGCGTTCGATGTCGAGCGCCTCTTCGCCCACCCGTGCGCTGGTGGCGAGGGAGTAGACCGGGACGTTGGTCCGGCCCTTCTCGCAGAGCGCGACGATCGCGGCGAGCGCCGTCTCCGTGTCCCAGGACGCCGGAGAGTCCCAGTCGATGTCCGAACTGCCCAGGACCAGCGGCAGTGTCGGGTCGTCACCCTCCTTGTAGAAGTCGTCGAGACACAGCACGGGAAGCCCGGTAAGGGCGGCGAACGACGACTTTCCGGAGCCGGAGGGCCCTGCCAGCAGGACGACCCGGGTCGGTATCGGAGGATGCGAACTCACGAGAGACCAGTGTGAGGCATGGATGCCCCGACGCCGAGCCCGCGTGGTGACGTTGTGGCACGCGCCACTTCAACTACGCTAAGTGGTTCTGTCGTTACCCGAACCGGAAGGCCGAGGCGTAAAGATCATGGCCCGACACGCAGACCGCAAGAACCCGATGCCGACGTCCGGCGCCCGTCGCGCCCTGTTGCGCGCGGGCCTGACCGTGACCGCCGCCGGTGCGGCCGTCGCAGCCGGCGCCGTGACCGCGAGTGCCGCGCCGGCCGGCGGGGCGGACACGGTGACTCCCGTCCAGATCCTGGCGTCGGCGGTCCACTCCTCGACCTCGTACGGACTCGGCCCCGCCAAGAACCTGAAACTCAACCCGCTGGCCGGCACGGGCTCCGACCCCCTGGACAACGCGGTGGGCACCCAGATCGCGGACTTCAAGCCGATCAGCACGGCGGTGCTCACCGGCCCGCTGGCCTCGGGAAGTTCACTCTCCGAGCTGCCGGTCATCGGCGCCGCGACCGGCATCCTGCCCGGCTGACCGACCCGGGGCCCTTCCGACGGCCCTATCCGTCGGCCCCGGGTGCGGTGCGTGTCCGCAGCGGCGTCTCGCGCACCGCCCAGGCGACGGCGAACGCCGCCGCGCACAGCACCGCCGTGCCGAGGGCCACGCCGTGCAGCCCGTCGACGACGCTCGCCCGGAACGCGGCCGGGCGCGCCCCCTCCCGCACCCGCCCCGCGTAGACCGAGCCGAGCACCGCCACCCCGAGCGAACCGCCGACCGTGCGCAGCAGGGTCTGGGTGCCGTTGGCCGCTCCCAGGTCCCGTGGCTCGGCACTGTTCATGGTGATCAGCATGGCCGGCTGCATCAGGCAGCCGAGGCCTGCGCCGAGGAGCAGGGGCAGTCCTGACGCCGCCCACGCCGGGGTCCCGGTGCCGAGCAGGAGCAGGGCGAGCGCGCCCGCCGTCGCCAGCGCGCCGCCCGCGATCGGGTAGCGGCGGTAGCGCCCGCCCACGCTCACCCGGCGGCCGATCAGCAGTTGGGCGGCCATCATGCCGAGCATCAGCGGAAGCAGCAGTAGTCCGCTCTCCGTCGCCGACATGCCGCGTACGAGCTGCATGTACTGCGGCAGGTAACTGGCGGCCGCGAGCATGGCGGCCCCCGAGGTGAAGCTCAGGATCTGCGCGACCGTGAAGTTCCGGTCGTGGAAGAGGCGGGGCGGGATCACCGGCTCGGCCGCCCGCCGTTCCGCCCGCACGAACCCCGCGAGCGCCCCCGCCGAGACGAGCGCGAGCCCCAGGATCTGCGGTGACGTCCACGCGTACGTCGTTCCTGCCCAGCTCGCCAGCAGCGTCAGGGCGAGGATCGTCGCGGTGAGGAGCCCCGCGCCCGCCAGGTCGATACGGGCCCGGATCCGCTGCGTGCGTACCCGGACGCCGGCTCCGATGATCGTGAGGGCGACGGCGCCGACCGGGAGGTTGACGTAGAACACCCAGCGCCAGTTCAACTGGTCGGTGAGGAAGCCGCCGATCAGCGGGCCGCCGATCATGGCCGCGGGCAGCAGGACGCCGATGAGTGACTGCGCGCGGCCGGCCTCGGCCGGGGTCAGCAGCGTTCCGATGAGTGAGAGCGCGCCGACGAACAGGCCGCCCGCACCGATGCCCTGGAGGGCCCGGAAGGCGATCAACTGCCCCATGTCCTGGGCGAGTCCGCACAGCACGGAGCCGACGAGGAAGACGGTGATGGAGGCGAGATATCCGCCCTTGCGGCCGTAGAGGTCGCCGAGTTTTCCCCACAGGGGCGTGGAGACGGCGGCGGTCAGCAGGTACGCCGTCACCACCCACGACAGATGGGTGAGACCGCCCAGGTCGGCGACGATGATGGGCAGCGCCGTGCCGACGACGGTGCCGTCGAGGGTGGCGAGCACGATGCCGAGCAGCAGGCCGAGGAGCACCGTGCGGGACGGCGCCGCATCGGCCTTCTCTCCACTGAATCCGGTGGTCTCCGTACGTATGGTCATGGCTCCCCCTGAGGTTTCCGATGCTTGTGGACGGGGCGTCAGGCCGCGTACGGGCGGGCCGACTTGGCGTCACGCAGTGCGTGGGCCCACCAGGCGAGCTGGTCGAGCATCGCCTTGGCCGCGGTGTCCACCGCCGGGTCGTCGACGCGGCCGTCCGCCTCGAACGCGCCGTAGGCGTTGTGGAAGCTGACCGTGTTGCGGATGGTCATGGCGTTCAACTCGGCCATCACGACGCGGAGTTGCTCGACCGCGCGCAGACCGCCGGACAGGCCGCCGTACGACACGAACGCGATCGGCTTGCCGTGCCACTGCTCGTTGTGCCAGTCGATCGCGTTCTTCAGGGCCGCCGGGAAGCTGTGGTTGTACTCGGGAGTGACGAAGACGAACGCGTCGGCGGCCGCGAGGCGCGGCGAGACCAGAGCGAGCGCCTCCACGGTCTCGGCCGGTGCGTCCTGGCCGAAGGCGGGCAGGACGGTGGGCAGCGGGGTCTCGGTGAGGTCGACGACATCGGCGCGCAGGTCGTCGCGCTGCCCGAGGTGCCCGGTGAGCCACTTGACGACCACGGGTGCGAAGCGTCCCTCACGGGTGGAGCCGACGAGGACGGCGATACGGAGCGGAGTGCTGCTGGACATGGTGGGCCCCCTGGAAACGGTGATGGCGTACGGCGGGAACGGTGATGGCGTACGGCGTGATTGTGTACGGCGTATCTCCTGGCGTACAACGTACACAGCAATGTGTACGGCGTCTACTGGGGATACGCTGTACGCACAACATCGAGTGAGAGGGGTCGCGCCGTGGCGGCACGGAAGGACGAGGGCGGCAAGGGTGAGAGTCGGCTGGTCGAGCCCTCGCTCTGGGAGCGTCTTGAGCGGCCCGCACCCACGCAGCGCGCCTCACTGACGCTGGACCGGATCGCCGCGGCGGCAGTGGAGCTGGCCGACGAGGAGGGCGCCGCCGCCGTCACCATGCGGCGCCTCGCCACGAAACTCGGGGTCGCACCCATGGCCGCGTACCGGCATGTCTCGGGCAAGGGCGATCTGTGGGCGCTCATGTTCGACCGGGTCTCGGCCGGGCTCACGGTGCCCGACGAGGTGGCGGACTGGCGCGAAGTGCTGGGCTCCTTCGCCCTGCAGACGCGGGAGTTGATGCTCCGGCACCCGTGGCTCGGGCAGGTGCCGACGCCGCTGATCCAGCTCACTCCGGCCCGGATGGCCGTCGCCGAGCGGCAGTTGAGGGCGCTGACCGGCCACGAGCTCGACGCCGACTCGATGATGGCCGCGTTCCGCACGGTCGGCGCGTTCGTCCACGGCTCGACGCAGGTGGAGATCGCGTTGCGCCAGTACAAGGAGGAGCACGGCTGGGAGAGCGGTACCGAGACCCGGCAGGCGCTCGCGCCGCAGATGAACTACCTGATGGGTACCGGTCGTTACCCCACCTACAAGGAGTACGCCCTCTCCGCGAAGCGCAAGGACGACCCCGCCTGGGAGTTCGCGTTCGGCCTCGACTGCGTCCTCGACGGCATCGCACAGCGCCTCGGCATCTGAGGATCTCCGGAAAAGGGTGCGGCCCCGGCCCCTCCTGGACGGAGAAGGGGCCGGGGCCGCACGGGCCGGGCGGTTCTAGTACGAGGAGCCGGAGGCGCCCAGCGAACCCGTCGGGTGCCAGACCGTCTTGGTCTCCAGGAACTGCGTCAGACGGTCCGTGCCCGGGTCCGCGGAGAAGTCCTCCACAGGCTGGGGACGGCGTACGCGCTTCAGGTTGTCCGCGGCCGCGATCTCCAGCTCCTTCGCGAGGGCCGGGCCGGCGCCGGTGAGGTCGATGCCGTTCACGTCCTGGTGCGCGGCGAGGGACGGCGCGATCTCCGACGCCTTGCCGGACAGGATGTTCACCACGCCGCCCGGCAGGTCGGAGGTGGCGAGCACCTCGCCGAGGGAGAGGGCAGGGAGCGGCGCCTTCTCGGACGCGATCACGACCACCGTGCTGCCGGTGGCGATGACCGGGGCGATCACCGAGACGAGCCCGAGGAACGACGACTCCTGCGGCGCGACGACGGCGACGACACCGGTCGGCTCCGGCGTGGAGAGGTTGAAGAAGGGCCCGGCCACCGGGTTGGCGCCGCCCACGACCTGGCCGATCTTGTCGGTCCAGCCCGCGTACCAGACCCAGCGGTCGATCGCCGCGTCCACGACCGCGGCCGCCTTCGACCTGCTCAGGCCCTCTGCCTCGGCGACCTCGCGCACGTACTGCTCGCGGCGGCCCTCCAGCATCTCGGCGACGCGGTAGAGGATCTGCCCGCGGTTGTACGCGGTCGCGCCGGACCAGCCGCCGAACGCCTTACGGGCGGCGACCACCGCGTCACGGCCGTCCTTGCGGGACGCGAGCGGCGCGTTCGCCAGCCACTTGCCGCTCTTGGAGTCGGTCACTTCGTACACCCGGCCGCTCTCGGAACGCGGGAACTTCCCGCCCACGTACAGCTTGTAGGTCTTGAGGACGGACAGTCGCGTCGACTCGGAGTGCATGGCCTTCTCGGACTTCTCGGCCTTCTCGGATTTGTCAGACATCGAGGTACGCCTCCAGGCCGTGGCGACCGCCTTCGCGGCCGAAGCCCGACTCCTTGTAACCGCCGAACGGCGAGGTCGGGTCGAACTTGTTGAACGTGTTGGCCCAGACGACCCCGGCCCGCAGCTTGCCCGCGACGGCCAGGATCCGCGAACCCTTCTCGGTCCAGATGCCCGCCGAAAGCCCGTACTGGGTGTTGTTGGCCTTGGCGACGGCCTCCTCCGGCGTGCGGAAGGAGAGCACCGAGAGGACCGGGCCGAAGACCTCGTCACGGGCGATGGTGTGCGCCTGCGTGACGTTCGTGAACAGCGTCGGTGCGAACCAGTAGCCCGCGGAGGGCAGTTCGCACGGAGCGGACCAGCGCTCGGCGCCCTCCGCCTCACCGGTCTCGGTGAGCGCGGTGATCCGGGAGAGCTGCTCGGCGGAGTTGATCGCGCCGATGTCGGTGTTCTTGTCGAGCGGGTCGCCGAGGCGCAGCGTGGACAGACGCCGCTTCAGGCTGTCCAGCAGCTCGTCCTGGATCGACTCCTGGACGAGCAGGCGCGAGCCCGCGCAGCAGACCTGGCCCTGGTTGAAGAAGATGCCGGTGACGATGCCTTCGACGGCCTGGTCGAGGGGGGCGTCGTCGAAGACGATGTTGGCGCCCTTGCCGCCCAGTTCGAGCGTGGCCTTCTTGTCGGTGCCCGCGATCTGCCGGGCGATCGCCTTGCCGACGGCGGTGGAGCCGGTGAAGGCCACCTTGTTCACATCGGGGTGCGCGACCAGCGCGGCGCCCGCGTCGCCGTATCCGGGCAGGATGTTGACGACGCCCTTGGGCAGCCCGGCCTGGCGGCAGATGTCCGCGAAGAACAGCGCGGACAGCGGGGTCGTCTCGGCGGGCTTGAGGACCACCGTGTTGCCCGTGGCGAGCGCCGGGGCGATCTTCCACGCGAGCATGAGGAGGGGGAAGTTCCAGGGGATGACCTGGCCGGCGACGCCGAGCGCCTTCGGGTCAGGCCCGAAGCCCGCGTGGCCGAGCTTGTCCGCCCAGCCCGCGTAGTAGAAGAAGTGCGCCGCGACGAGGGGGAGGTCCGCGTCGCGCGTCTCCTTGATCGGCTTGCCGTTGTCCAGCGTCTCCAGGACGGCGAGCTCGCGGCTGCGCTCCTGGATGATGCGGGCGATCCGGAACAGGTACTTGCCGCGCTCCGCGCCGGGCAGTGCCGACCACGTACCGAATGCCTTCCGCGCGGCCCGCACGGCCCGCTCGACGTCCGCCTCGCCGGCCTGCGCGACCTCGGAGAGGACTTCCTCGGTGGACGGCGAGACGGTCTTGAAGACCTTGCCGTCGGCGGCCTCGGTGAACTCGCCGTCGATGAACAGCCCGTAGGACGGGGCGATGTCGACGACCGAACGCGACTCGGGCGCGGGCGCGTACTCAAATGCTTTTGCTGCGTGTGCTGCGTTTGTCATGGCGATCAGTCCACCGTCACGTAGTCGGGACCGGAGTAGCGGCCTGTGGAGAGCTTTTGGCGCTGCATCAGCAGGTCGCTCAGCAGGCTGGAGGCGCCGAACCGGAACCAGTGGTTGTCGAGCCAGTCCTCGCCGACTGTTTCGTTCACGATCACCAGGAACTTGATGGCGTCCTTCGAGGTGCGGATGCCGCCGGCGGGCTTCACGCCGATCTGTACGCCGGTGGCCTCGCGGAAGTCGCGCACGGCCTCCAGCATCAGCAGCGTGTTGGCGGGGGTCGCGTTGACCCCCACCTTGCCGGTCGAGGTCTTGATGAAATCGGCCCCGGCCAGCATGCCGATCCAGCTCGCGCGCCGGATGTTGTCGTACGTGGACAGCTCGCCGGTCTCGAAGATGACCTTGAGCCGGGCGGCGCCGGAGGCCTCCTTCACGGCGCGGATCTCCTCGTAGACCTTCATGTACTTTCCCGCGAGGAAGGCGCCGCGATCGATGACCATGTCGATCTCGTCGGCCCCCGCGGCGACGGCCTCGCGGACGTCGCCGAGCTTGACCTCGAGGGCGGCGCGGCCGGCCGGGAAGGCGGTGGCGACGGAGGCGACCTTGACGCCCGAGCCGGCGACGGCCTCCTTCGCCGTGGCCACCATGTCCGGGTAGACGCAGACGGCGGCGGTGCGCGGGGCGGTCCGGTCGGTCGGGTCGGGGTGGACGGCCTTGGTGCCGAGCGCCCGGACCTTGCCCGGGGTGTCGGCGCCCTCGAGGGTCGTCAGGTCGATCATCGAGATGGCCAGGTCGATGGCGTACGCCTTCGCCGTGGTCTTGATGGAACGGGTCCCGAGCGCGGCGGCGCGGCCCTCCAGGCCCACCGCGTCGACGCCAGGCAGTCCCTGGAGGAATCGGCGCAGGGTGGCATCGGAGGCGGTGGCGTCGGCCAGCGCGTGGCCCTTGGCGGGGGCGGGTGCAGTGGGCATGGTCACGAGGGGAGCATATCTACGCGCGTAGCGGCTGTATAGGGGGGTGGTTCTGCTCGGCTCTTCTGTGCCCGCACCCGGCGATGGTGCTCGGCCCCGGGGCTCTGCCCCGGACCCGCTCCTCAAACGCCGGAGGGGCTTGAGGAGCGGGGCTGAAAACTGCCCCGTCGGGGCTTCGGGCAGAATCAATGTATGAGCAGCCGCACCGTCACCTCCCCGGACCGGATCTATCGGTCGCCCGCCGGCATCGCGGGCGGTGTCGTGCTGCTTGCCCTCGGGGTCTGGCTCGGTGCCGACGCGGTGCTCGGCGGTACGGGCCGCACTCCTTGGCTGGCGCTCGCCGGGCTGCTTTTCGCGGTGCCGCTCGTCGTCGCGTTCACCATCCGCCCGGCCGTCTTCGGCAACGAGGACCGGCTGCGTGTGCGCAACCCGTTCCGGGTCATCACGCTGCCCTGGGCCGCCGTCGCGAACTTCCGCTCCGGCTACTCCAACGAGGTGTTCGACGAGGCGGGGAACAAGTACCAGCTCTGGTCCATCCCGGTCTCGCTGCGCGCCCGCCGCAAGGCCGCCACGCGCCCCGCGCGGCCGCGGACCGGCCGTCGTGGCGAGGAGCCGATGCCGAAGGCCCCGGCCGAGCGGCGCGCCCCCGCCGACCAGTCCATGGACGAACTGCGCGAGCTGTGCGAGTCGCGGGCCAAGGCCACGACGTCGCAGGGCGAGCCGACCGTCCGCTGGGCGTACGAGATCATCGCCCCTGCCGTGGCCGGAGCCGTCCTGCTCGTCGTCCTCGTCGCGCTGGGCTGACAGCCGTGCGCTATGGCGCGCTCGGCCACACCAGGATCATGTAGCCGCCGCAGTACGCCGCGCCGAGCACCGCCCCCGCCACCCCGAGCAGCAGGAACCGCCGTGACGCCCGCGCCATCACCAGGGCGATCGGGAGCAGCAGCGGGAAGCCGGGTGCGAGGAAGCGGGCCCGGGAGAAGTAGACGCCGCCGCTGCCGAGCACGATGGCGAGAAGTACCCCGGTGAAGATCAGCAGCGGCAGCGGCTGGCGGTCCCAGAGCGAGAACGCGTACAGGACGACGGACGCGAGCAGGGTCGCCGTCACGATCACCAGGAAGAGTTCGGGCGTCGAGTCGTAGGCGAGGAGCCCCCGGAAGTGGCGCAGCGTCTCGATGCCACCGTCCAATTCGTTGGCCCACAGCCGCTGTACGGCGAAGTAGCCGTCCCAGCGCCCCAGGCGCAGGCCGACCCATCCCACGTAGGCGAGCCAGCCCAGCGGGGCCAGCAGGACGCCCGTGAGCACCCGCCAGGAGAAGCGGCGGCGCAGCGTGAGCAGGCCGCACAGGCCGACGGCCGCGGCGAGGGCGATGCCGGTCGGCCGGGTCAGTCCGGAGAGCGCCGCCAGGGTGCCGGCCCACACCCACCGGCCGGTCAGCACCGCGTACAGGGACCACGCGACGAAGGCGGTGAACAGCGACTCGGTGTAGCCCATCCACTGGACGATGCCGACCGGGAAGCACGCCCAGAGGAACGTGAGCAGTACGCCCACGCGGCGCCCGTGCAGCCGGTCGCCGACGGCGAAGATCCCCCACGCGGCGGGGAGCGAGGAGACGGCCGCCAGGACCAGCCCCACGGTCGCCCGCGAGCCCGGCGTCACGGCGGCCACCGCCTTCACCAGGTACGGGTAGAGCGGGAAGAAGGCGAGATTGTTGGCGTCGTGCCTGGTGCCGAGCGTGTGCTCGTAGCCGTGGTCGGCGATGCCGAGGTACCACTTGGAGTCCCAGTCCGCGGCGAGCGCGGGCCAGATGCCGTGCCCCTCCTTGTGGGACCACACGCCGAAGACGAGCAACACGAACGTGCGGACGGCCGCGTACGCGAACAGGGCGGGTGCCGCTCGCCGCAGGGAGCGGGTGGCGCGGGTGCGCAGGCCGGTGATCGTGGTGCCCGGGGCCGTTCGGGTGCCCCGTGCCTCTGGCACGAGCGGGGTCTCGGTTGCGGTCGGGGGCACGTCTGCGGCTCCTGGGGGACGGGGGCGGTGCGTGCGCAACCTTCCCGTTGCCCCCGGGCCCCGTCGTCCCGCGTTCCGTCAACTGCCCTGCAGAAGTCACTCTTACGAGCGCCTCGGCGCCGTGACCGCGCCGCGTGTCGTGCGCGTCGGCGTCAGATCCCTGCCGCGGCCGACAGGTCCCGCTTGATCGCGGTCAGCAGGCCGGACGCCGTGGTCCGCGCCGCGGGCAGCGCGGCCCGGTCGGTCACCGGCACCACGACCTCCAGGTAGCACTTCAACTTGGGCTCCGTGCCGGACGGGCGGACGATGACGCGCGCGCCCTCCAGCGTGTAACGCAGGCCATCCGTAGGAGGCAGCCCGCCCGCACCGGCGGCGAGGTCCTCGGCGCGGGTCACCGCGAGCCCGGCGAGAGCCGTCGGAGGCTGCTCGCGCAGGCGGCGCATGGCGGCCGCGATGACCGAGAGATCCTCGACGCGCACGCTCAACTGGTCCGTGGCGTGCAGGCCATGGGCCAGAGCCAGGTCGTCGAGCGCGTCCAGGAGCGTACGGCCGCTCTCCTTGAGCTCGCTCGCCAGCTCGGTCACGAGCAGCGCGGCCGTGATGCCGTCCTTGTCGCGCACGCCCTCGGGGTCGACGCAGTAGCCGAGCGCCTCCTCGTAGCCGTAACGCAGACCCTCGACGCGGGCGATCCACTTGAAGCCCGTCAGCGTCTCCTCGTAGGGCAGGGAAGCCGCCTCGGCGATCCGGCCGAGCAATGACGACGAGACGATCGACTCGGCGAAGACGGTGGCGTCGCCGCTCACTCCCCGCTTCACGAGGTGCGCCGCGAGCAGCGCGCCCACCTCGTCGCCGCGCAGCATCCGCCAGCCGGCCCCGTCCCGGACGGCGACGGCGCAGCGGTCCGCGTCCGGGTCGTTGGCGATGAT
Source organism: Streptomyces sp. NPDC102467 (assembly GCF_044765445.1). Taxonomy (NCBI): domain Bacteria; kingdom Bacillati; phylum Actinomycetota; class Actinomycetes; order Kitasatosporales; family Streptomycetaceae; genus Streptomyces; species Streptomyces sp. NPDC102467. Next base: position 192,366 of record NZ_JBIWKA010000001.1, read on the forward strand.
CAGGTCCGGGGCCACTGCCTGGGCGTCGGCCGTCGCGAAGGACAGGTCCATCGCGCCCGGCTCCTCCGGGTTCGGGAAGGCGACCGTGGGGAAGTCCGGGTCGGGCTCGGCCTGTTCGGGCACGAGCACCGGCTCGGGGAAGCCCGCGCGCGCGAAGGCTGCCAGCAGGGTCTCCTTGCCGACGCCGTGCATCGCCGTGTAGACGGCGCGGGCCGTGCGCGGGGACCCGGCGGCCAGGACCGCGTCCGTACGCGCCAGATACGCCTGGAGGACGTCGTCGCCGAGCGTCTGCCAGCCGGACTCCGGGCGCGCCACGTCGTGCAGCGAGCCCACCGCGTCGATCTCGGCGGCGATCTCCGCGTCGGCCGGCGGCACGATCTGCGAGCCGTCACCGAGGTACACCTTGTAGCCGTTGTCCCGGGGCGGGTTGTGCGAGGCCGTGACCTCCACCCCCGCGACCGCGCCCAGATGCCGTATGGCGAAGGCGAGCACCGGCGTCGGCAGCGGGCGCGGCAGCACCGCGGCGCGCAGCCCGGCGCCCACCATCACCGCCGCCGTGTCGCGCGCGAAGTCCGCCGACTTGTGGCGCGCGTCGTACCCGATGACGACGACGCCGTCGGTCTGCCCCTGCGCCTTCAGGTACGCGGCCAGGCCCGCGGCCGCGCGGATGACCACCGCGCGGTTCATCCGCATCGGGCCCGCGCCCAGCTCGCCGCGGAGGCCGGCCGTGCCGAACTGCAGCGTGCCCGCGAAGCGCTCGCCGAGCGCCGTGAGGTCCCCGCTGTCGATGAGCCCGGCCAGCTCCTCGCGGGTCTCCTCGTCGGGGTCCTCCGCCAGCCAGGTCTTCGCCAGGTCGAGCAGTTCGCTGCCTTGTACGGTCACGGTTCGCTTCGCTTCCTTAGGAGGACAGGTCGTCAGGCGTACGGGGTGCTCAGATCTTGGCGAGGACCCGGGTCAGCAGCTCGCCCATGCCCGCCGCGGAGTCGCGGCCGGCCTGGAGGACTTCCTCGTGGTTCAGCGGCTCGCCGGACAGGCCCGCGGCCAGGTTGGTGACCAGGGAGATGCCGAGCACCTCCACGCCCGCCTCACGGGCCGCGATGGCCTCCAGGACGGTGGACATGCCGACCAGGTCGGCGCCGAGGATGCCGGCCATCCGGACCTCGGCGGGCGTCTCGTAGTGCGGGCCGGGGAACTGGGCGTACACGCCCTCCTCCAGCGTCGGGTCGATCTCCTGGCACAGCGCGCGCAGGCGCGGCGAGTACAGGTCGGTCAGGTCGACGAAGTTCGCGCCGACGATCGGCGAGGTGGCCGTCAGGTTGAGGTGGTCGGAGATGAGGACCGGCTGGCCCGGACGCATGCCCTCGCGCAGGCCCCCGCAGCCGTTGGTCAGCACGAGGGTCTTGCAGCCCGCGGCGGCGGCGGTGCGCACGCCGTGCGCGACGGACGCGACGCCCCTGCCCTCGTAGTAGTGGGTACGGCCGAGGAAGACCAGGGCGCGCTTCTCCCCGACCTGGTACGAGCGGACCTTGCCGCCGTGCCCGGCCACGGCCGCGCCGGTGAATCCGGGCAGCTCGGTGAAGGGGAACTCGGCGGCCGGCGCGCCCAGCGCCTCGGCGGCCGGCGCCCAGCCGGAGCCCATCACGAGGGCGACGTCGTGGGTCTCGGCGCCGGTGAGCTCGCGCAGGCGCGCGGCGGCGGCGTCGGCGGCGGCGTAGGGGTCGCCCTGGAGGTTGTCCGGAGTAGCAGTAGCGTTCACGCGCCTGAGCGTAGCCGGTCAAGTCCTACGCGCGTAGATGACGAGCCTCACGGTATTGCGATCGTTGTCTTGTCGTTTCCGACGAAGCCCCGATCCGGGGCGGGTGATCCGGGCGGGCGCCTAACAGGGGCGCTTGCGCATCTCCATCACATAGTCGTGCGGGGCACCCGCCGACTCGGCCGCGTCCGCGATCTCGCCCAGGTAGCGCGCCGAGGGGAGGCCGCCCTCGTACCCGTTCAGGACGTACAGCCAGGCGGGCTCCTCGCCCTCGAGGGTGTCCACGCGCACCCGCATCCGCCGGTAGATGTCGAGCCCGACACCCTCCCAGCGGTCCATCGACTCCTCGTCCATGGGGGCGACGTCGTACAGCGCGACGAAGACCTGCGAGCGGGGCGCCTCCACGATCGTGGCCAGCGCACCCTCCCAGCCCATGTGTTCGCCCCCGAACGTCAGCCGCCATCCGGTGAGCCAGCCCGTCGCGCGCAGCGGCGAGTGGGGGGCGCGGCGCGTCATGAGCCGCGGGTCGAGATTGCCGGCGTACGCGGCGTAGAGCGACATGGGTCCGAGGGTACGGCAGTTGTCTCGCGCGCTCCGAGCGAAGTGGAGGACACCCCGCCAGGGCGTCCTCTTGAACGGTGCGGGACAATGGCGTACGTGACTCGGATCGTGATCATCGGTGGCGGACCTGGCGGATACGAAGCGGCCCTGGTGGCCGCCTCGCTCGGCGCGGAGGTGACCGTCGTCGATTGCGACGGTCTGGGCGGTGCGTCGGTGCTGACCGACTGCGTGCCGTCGAAGACCCTGATCGCCACGGCCGAGGTGATGACGACCTTCGACTCCTCGTACGAAGAGCTGGGGATCATCGTCGAGGACGACACCCCCGACCCGGACAGCCCGGCCCGCGTCGTCGGCGTCGACCTCGGCAAGGTCAACCGTCGCGTCAAGCGCCTCGCGCTCGCCCAGTCGCACGACATCACCGCCTCCGTCACCCGGGCGGGTGCCCGGGTGCTGCGCGGCCGCGGCCGCCTTGAGGGCCAGCAGGACCTGGACGGCTCCCGCAAGGTGATCGTCACGGCCGCCGACGGCACCGAGGAGACCCTCACCGCCGACGCCGTGCTCATCGCCACCGGCGGGCACCCGCGCGAGGTCCCCGACGCGCTGCCGGACGGCGAGCGGATCTTCAACTGGACGCAGGTCTACGACCTGGAGGAGCTGCCCGAAGAGCTGATCGTGGTCGGCTCCGGTGTCACCGGTGCCGAGTTCGCCGGCGCCTACCAGGCGCTCGGCTCCCGCGTCACGCTCGTCTCGTCCCGCGACCGCGTGCTGCCGGGCGAGGACCCGGACGCCGCCGCCGTCCTGGAGGACGTGTTCCGGCGCCGCGGCATGAACGTCATGGCACGCTCCCGCGCCGCCTCCGCCAAGCGCGTCGGCGACCGCGTCGAGGTCACCCTGGCCGACGGCCGGGTCATCTCCGGCACGCACTGTCTGATGGCGGTCGGCGCCATCCCGAACAGCAGCGGGATGGGCCTGGAGGACGCCGGGGTCAAGGTCAAGGAGTCGGGCCACATCTGGACCGACAAGGTGTCGCGCACGACCGCTTCCGGTGTGTACGCGGCCGGGGACGTGACCGGAGTCTTCGCCCTGGCGTCGGTGGCGGCCATGCAGGGCCGCATCGCCATGTACCACTTCCTCGGCGACGCGGTGACGCCGCTGAACCTGAAGACGGTCTCCTCGAACGTGTTCACGGACCCCGAGATCGCCACTGTCGGTTACTCACAGGCCGATGTCGACTCCGGAAAGATCGACGCCCGCGTCGTGAAACTGCCGTTGCTGCGCAACCCGCGCGCGAAGATGCAGGGCATCCGGGACGGCTTCGTCAAGATCTTCTGCCGTCCGGGCACCGGGATCGTGGTCGGCGGAGTGGTCGTCGCGCCCCGCGCTTCGGAACTGATCCACCCCATCTCGATCGCGGTCGACAACAACCTGACGGTCGAACAGATCGCGAACGCGTTCACCGTGTACCCCTCCCTTTCAGGCTCGATCGCCGAGGTGGCGCGGCAATTGCACACGCGGAAGGTCGCGGAAGAGGGCTGAGCCCCCTTCACCGGCGGGCATCAATTGACCCCGCATCACGGTGAGTTGCCGCCCGTGCGGTTGGCATAGGCGTACTGGATAGGCGTCCCGGTCGTGCCTATACCACTCCCTGGGCAGTTGTGCGAACAGAACCTGTAATTCGGCGCAAACAGCTGAAAGCAGACGGTCGTTGGGGTTACTGTCAGTTTCGTGTTCGCTGCAGAACGTCGTCAATTGATCCTCGAAATGGTGCGGGCCAATGGAGCGGTATCGCTCCGGGAGCTCGCCCGCGTCGTCCAGACCTCTGAAGTGACCGTACGGCGGGACGTGCGCGCACTGGAGGCAGAAGGACTCCTCGACCGCCGACATGGCGGTGCGGTATTGCCGGGCGGATTCACGCGGGAGTCCGGCTTTCCGCAGAAATCACATCTCGCGACCGCAGAGAAGACGGCCATCGCCGATCTCGCCGCGGGTCTCGTCGAAGAAGGCGAAGCCATCGTGGTGGGCGCGGGGACGACCACGCAGGAGCTGGCCCGCCGGCTCGCGCGTGTGCCGGGACTGACCGTCGTCACGAATTCCCTTCTGGTGGCCCAGGCGTTGGCGCATGCCAATCGCGTCGAGGTCGTCATGACGGGTGGCACTCTGCGGGGTTCCAACTATGCGCTGGTGGGCAGCGGGGCGGAGCAGTCCCTTCAGGGGCTGAGAGTCTCCCGGGCCTTCCTGAGCGGCAGCGGCCTGACGGCCGAGCGCGGGCTCTCCACGTCCAACATGCTCTCCGCATCGGTGGACAGGGCCCTCGTGCAGGCCGCGGCGGAGGTCGTCGTGCTCGCCGATCACTCCAAGCTCGGCACCGACACGATGTTCCAGACGGTGCCGACGGATGTGATCACGCGGCTTGTGACCGACGAGCCGCCCGCGCACGACGACCGGGCCGCCACGGAGTTGCAGGCGCTGGCCGACCAGGGTGTGCAGATCGCTGTCGCCGGGGCAGGTCCGGTGTCGGCCGGGGGCGGTGATCCCGTCCCGGCGCGGCAGTCGCGCCGGGATGTCCCGCTGCCGGGTCAGCGCCGGCAGCAAATCCCTGGCGGGGCCCACCCGTTGAGGAGCGCGGCGGGAATGGACGCGGGTCCCGAGCGTTCAGCCCGGGTCGCGGATCTCAGGCGGCGCTGAATTGAATCGCCGGTTTAGCCCCTCCGGCGATTGAGGAGCGGGGTCCGGGGCAGAGCCCCGGGGCCTCGCGCCGTTGCTGGTTGCTGATTCGCCGGCGGGTGCCACGCCATCGTGGTTGCTCGCGCCCCGCGGCGGGGCCGCTGATCGATACAGCCCCGCGCCCCTAGGGGGCTGTGATGCCCCGGAGCGTCAATCGCAGCAGGCGGTCTGCCAAGTCCGGGTCCGACGGAGTCTCCTCCGCGGCCAGCGCGATCGCGTTGGTGAGCTGAAGCAGATCCGTGATGGAGACGTCCTCGCGTACCGCGCCGGCCTGCTGGGCGCGAAGAAGCAGCGCAAGGCCCGCCTCCCGCATCGGCGTACTGCACCGTGCAAGCGCCGAACTCGTGTCCTGGGAAGCCGACATGAGGGCCCGGGACAGCCCCCGGTACTCGCTCGCATGCGTGATGATCTCGCGCAGCCATGTCACGAGTGCCGAACACGGCTGCGGGGCGTCGAGGAGCGCCTTGGAGCGAGCGAGCAGATCACTCACCGCCTCTTCGAAGACGGCGCTCACCAGCGCGTACCGGTTCGGAAAGTGCCGGTACAGCGTGCCGATGCCGACCCCGGCGCCGCGCGCCACGTCCTCCAGGGACGCACCCGTCCCGTGCTCGGCGAAGGCCGTACGGGCCTGGGCGAGCAGCCGGTCGTAGTTGCGGCGCGCGTCCGCACGCATGGGGCGGGCGCGTTCGTACTCGGTGTCGGACGTCATCGGGCCTCCCTGGGCGTGCGCGGAGATCTCAAGGATGCCTGATCGGCCGTTCGAGCCGACGGGCGGGACGGGCGGGGAACGCCGAAGCGCCCGCCGGACCGGGAGGGGTCCGAGGGGCGCTCCGTGCGTGGTGGGTGGTGCGTCAGTCCTTGATCTCGCAGATCGCGGCGCCCGACGTGAGGGACGCCCCGATCTCGGCGGACAGGCCCTTGATGGTGCCGGACTTGTGCGCGTTCAGCGGCTGTTCCATCTTCATGGCCTCCAGGACGACGATCAGGTCGCCCTCCTGGACCTCCTGGCCCTCCTCGACGGCGACCTTGACGATGGTGCCCTGCATCGGGGAGGCGAGGGTGTCGCCGGAGGCGGCGGGCCCGGACTTCTTGGCCGCGCGGCGCTTGGGCTTGGCGCCCGCCGCGAGTCCGGTCCGGGCGAGGGACATGCCGAGCGACGACGGGAGGGAGACCTCCAGGCGCTTGCCGCCGACCTCGACGACGATCGTCTCGCGGTCGCCGTCCTCGTCCTCGGCGTCCGCGCCGCCCGGGGCGAACGGCGGGATGTCGTTGTCGAACTCGGTCTCGATCCACCGCGTGAAGATCGTGAACGGGGCGTCGGAGCCGGTCAGTTCGGGTGCGAACGCCGGGTCGGCGACCACCTTGCGGTGGAACGGGATGGCCGTGGCCATGCCGTCGACCTCGAACTCGGCCAGCGCGCGGGCGGCCCGCTGAAGGGCCTCCTTGCGGGTACGGCCGGTCACGATCAGCTTGGCGAGCAGCGAGTCCCAGGCCGGGCCGATGACCGAGCCGGACTCGACGCCCGCGTCCAGGCGGACACCGGGGCCTGACGGCCCGTCGAACGTGGTCACGGTGCCGGGCGCGGGCAGGAAGCCGCGGCCCGGGTCCTCGCCGTTGATGCGGAACTCGAAGGAGTGACCGCGCAACTGCGGGTCGCCGTAGCCGAGTTCCTCGCCGTCGGCGATGCGGAACATCTCGCGGACCAGGTCGATGCCGGCGACCTCTTCGGTGACCGGGTGCTCGACCTGCAGACGGGTGTTGACCTCCAGGAAGGAGATCGTGCCGTCCGCGCCGACCAGGAACTCCACGGTGCCCGCGCCGACGTAGCCGGCCTCCTTCAGGATCGCCTTGGACGAGCTGTACAGCTCTTCCATCTGGGCGTCCGAGAGGAACGGCGCCGGGGCCTCCTCGACCAGCTTCTGGTGGCGGCGCTGCAGCGAGCAGTCGCGGGTGGACACGACCACCACGTTGCCGTGGGAGTCGGCCAGGCACTGGGTCTCCACGTGCCGCGGCTTGTCCAGGTAGCGCTCCACGAAGCACTCGCCGCGCCCGAAGGCGGCGACGGCCTCGCGCACCGCGGAGTCGTACAGCTCCGGGACTTCCTCCAGGTTGCGGGCGACCTTCAGGCCGCGGCCGCCGCCACCGAAGGCGGCCTTGATCGCGATCGGCAGGCCGTGCTCCTGGGCGAAGGCCACGACCTCGTCCGAGCCCGACACCGGGTCCGGCGTACCGGCGACCAGCGGGGCACCCGCGCGCTGCGCGATGTGCCGGGCGGCGACCTTGTCGCCCAGGTCCCGGATGGCCTGCGGCGGCGGGCCGATCCAGATCAGGTCCGCGTCCAGCACGGCCTGCGCGAACTCCGCGTTCTCCGACAGGAATCCGTAGCCGGGGTGGATCGCGTCCGCCCCCGAGTCCTTGGCTGCCTGGAGCACCTTGCCGATGTCCAGGTAGCTGGTGGCCGGGGTGTCACCACCCAGCGCGAAGGCCTCGTCGGCCGCGCGGACATGCAGAGCGTCCCGGTCCGGATCGGCATAAACGGCAACGCTTGCGATCCCTGCGTCCCGGCACGCCCGGGCCACGCGGACAGCGATTTCGCCACGGTTGGCGATGAGCACCTTGCGCACGATGGCTCCCTCCTTGAAACAAGCCGAGTTTAGGGACTGCCGACACGGGCTTACGACCCGTCCCCGATGGTGAGCTTGCCCACACGGAGTGTGACTCGGTCCCCGCTCGCCTGCGAAACCCCTTGTCTCGCCTGGCTGTGCGGGATCCCTCGGGGCAACCCTAGCCCGGTGATGTGGCCAAGGTCTCTGTGAGACCGTGCTGCGCCCGGTCGGCATTCTTTGTGGAGTCCCTACGAATGGCCCAATGATTCTTTGCCATGGTCGGACCTCTTGTCCCTGGGTTTACCCGTTAGTAGCGTTCGCGATGTCTCGAACGAACTCGAGGTAACAGCCGTTCTACGGCGGCGTAGTCGAAAGTGGGTGGACCCGGTGGCGCGCAGACCGGTGGCGTGGGTGGCGGCGATCGTGTTGCTCGCGGAGGCGCTCGGGATCGGGTTCGTGAACTGGTTCCTGGGGCTGGTCGTCGAAGGGCAGGACATGTCGCTCGCCGGGCTCGACCCGCAGGCGATGTCGGTGGGCGCCTGGGTCGCCGGCGGGGTGTTCGGGATCTATCTCGTGCTGTGCGCGTTCGTGCTGGCACGAGCGGCGGCCACCGACCGGTCGCCCGGCACCGTCGGGCGGATCCTGCTGATCAGCGCGGCCGTCGTGCACGGCCTGCTCGGCGCGTTCTGCGTCGGCCTGGTGGGCTGGCCCGCCTTCGCCTTCATGATGGTCGTGCTCGCGCTGGTCGTGTTCACCCTGGTCGCCTACGACCGCAGGGACCAGGCCGGCGCCGTGGGCAACGACAACGGCGCGGCCACGCCGATGCCCGGCCCCGCTAGCTCGCCGGAGCCCACAACTCCGTGATGCCGACGCCCAGTTGGGCGAGGAGGCGGCGCAGCAGGGGCAGCGAGAGGCCGATCACGTTGCCGTGGTCGCCGTCGATGCCGTCGATGAACGGGGCCGAGCGGCCGTCGAGCGTGAACGCGCCCGCCACGTAGAGGGGTTCGCCGGTCGCCACGTACGCGGCGACCTCCGCGTCGCTCGGCTCGCCGAAGCGGACGACCGTGGAGGCGGTGCCGGAGGCGTACGTGCCGGACTCGGTGTCGTACACGCAGTGGCCGGTCTGCAGGGTGCCCGCGCGGCCGCGCATCGCCTTCCAGCGGGCCGTGGCCTCCTCGGCGTCGGCGGGCTTGCCGAGTGCCTCGCCGTCCAGGTCGAGCACCGAGTCGCAGCCGATGACGAGCGCGCCGCCCGCTTCGGGCCGCGCCGCCACGACGGACGCCTTGGCCTCGGCGAGAGCGAGGGCGAGCTCGGCGGGCGTGGGGGCCGTCACGGCGTCCTCGTCGACCCCGCTGACGATCACCTCCGGCGCGAAGCCGGCCTGCCGCAGCAGGCCCAGGCGGGCGGGCGACTGGGAGGCGAGGATGAGGCGGCGCGCGGCTGTCATACCGGCCAGCGTAGAGGAACCGGCATCCCCTACAGAACGCCGAGACCCAGCACCACCATGGCCACGAACATGGCGAGCGCCACCACGAGACCCGCGCGGCGCAGCATCTCCTGCGTTTCGCGGAGCTCCTTCGGGGGCTCGTTCTCGGGATCGGACCACAGCACACCCCGATACTGCGCCGCGCCCGCGCGGAGCGCCTGAGTACGCGTACTCAGGCGCTCCGCGCGGGCGAACTACGTCACGCGGGCCAGTACGTGCGGGACCAGCTCGCCGGGCCCGGGGCCGGCAGGCGGCGGCGGGCGATGCGGGAAGGGTCGGCCCACGCGTCCCGCTCCGCCGCGGCGGCCGGGGCCCCGGTCTCCGCCGCGGCGCGGGCCTGAACCACCGCCAGTGCGGCGGCCAGCTCCTCGGGGGTCGGATTTCCCCGTACGACCTTGATCATCATGATCCGGGCTCCTCGCGGGGTAGGGCTTACAGGGGGATGTTGCCGTGCTTCTTCGGCGGCAGCGACTCGCGCTTCGTGCGCAGCTGACGCAGACCCTTGACGACGTGGGCGCGGGTGTCGGAGGGCAGCACCACGGCGTCGATGTAGCCGCGCTCGGCCGCCGTGTACGGGTTGAGGAGCGCGTCCTCGTACGCCTGGATAAGGCGTGCACGCGTCGCCTCCGCGTCTCCGGAGGCATCGGCGGCGGCCAGCGTCTTGCGGTGCAGGATGTTCACCGCGCCCTGCGCGCCCATGACGGCGATCTGCGCGGTGGGCCACGCCAGGTTGAGGTCCGCGCCCAGGTGCTTGGAGCCCATGACGTCGTAGGCGCCGCCGAACGCCTTGCGGGTGATGATCGTGATCAGCGGCACCGTCGCCTCGGCGTACGCGTAGATCAGCTTCGCGCCGCGCCGGATGATGCCGGTGTGCTCCTGCTCGACGCCCGGCAGGAAGCCTGGCACGTCGACGAAGGTCAGCACGGGGACGTTGAAGGCGTCGCAGGTCCGCACGAAGCGGGCGGCCTTCTCGCTCGCGTCGATGTCCAGGCAGCCGGCGAACTGCATCGGCTGGTTGGCGACGATGCCCACCGGGTGGCCCTCGACACGGCCGAAGCCGGTGAGGATGTTCGGCGCGAACAGCGACTGCGTCTCGAAGAACTCGGCGTCGTCCAGGACGTGTTCGATCGCCGTGTGCATGTCGTACGGCTGGTTGGCGCTGTCCGGGATGAGGGTGTCGAGCTCGCGGTCCTCGTCGGTCTGCGCCAGGTCCGCCTCCTCGGGGAAGGCGGGCGGCTCGCTCAGATTGTTCGACGGCAGGTAGGACAGCAGCGACTTGACGTACTCGATCGCGTCCTTCTCGTCGCCCGCCATGTGGTGCGCGACGCCGGACTGCGCGTTGTGCGCCCGCGCGCCGCCCAGCTCCTCGAAGCCGACGTCCTCGCCGGTGACCGTCTTGATGACGTCGGGCCCGGTGATGAACATGTGGCTGGTCTGGTCGACCATCACCGTGAAGTCGGTGATCGCGGGGGAGTAGACCGCGCCGCCCGCGCACGGCCCGACGACCAGCGAGATCTGCGGGATGACGCCGGACGCGTGCGTATTGCGGCGGAAGATCTCGCCGTACATGCCGAGGGCCATGACGCCCTCCTGGATGCGGGCGCCGCCGGAGTCGTTGATGCCGATGACCGGGCAGCCCGTCTTGAGGGCGAAGTCCATCACCTTCATGATCTTCTGCCCGTAGACCTCGCCGAGCGCGCCGCCGAAGACGGTGAAGTCCTGCGAGAAGACAGCCACCGGGCGGCCGTCCACGGTCCCGTACCCGGTGACCACTCCGTCGCCGTACGGCTTGTTGGCGTCCAGGCCGAAATCGGTGGAGCGGTGCCGCGCGAACTCGTCCAGCTCCACGAACGAGTCCTCGTCGAGCAGCAGCCCGATCCGCTCACGGGCCGTCAACTTGCCCTTGGCGTGCTGCTTCTCGACTGCGCGCGCGGATCCCGCGTGCGTCGCCTCGTCGATCCGGCGCCGCAGATCCTCGATCTTGCCTGCGGTGGTGTGGATGTCGGCACTCTGGTGGTCTTCCAACTCGGACATCGGGATGCGGCTCCCTGCCTGATTCGACGCTGCTCACGGGGGATGGTGTACGGGGGAAATAAGTGCGGCTACTGACTCGTAGGGTAGTGGCGCGAATACCGTTCGGCAGTGCGGCGTTTGCCACACCTAGGCTGGGTTGCATGACGCCGCGAGATGGTTCAGACGCGCACGACAGCCGTTGGTCCGACCTGGACCGGCCGCCCCTGGGAGCGGCCGGGCTGCGCCGCTCGCTCGTGCGGGGTGATGGACTCTGGTCGTCCGTGGAGGTGGTGCCCCGTACGGGGTCGACCAACACGGACCTGGTGGAGCGGGCCGTCGCCGGCTCCGCGCAGGAGGGCGCCGTACTGATCGCCGAGGAGCAGAGCGCGGCGCGCGGGCGCCTGGACCGGCGCTGGTCGGCTCCGCCGCGCTCGGGCCTCTTCTTCTCCCTCCTGGTCAAGCCCGGCGAGCATGAGGTGCCGGTGGCGCGCTGGGGCTGGCTGCCGCTGCTCACCGGCGTCGCCGTCGCCAGCGCCCTGTCCGCCACGGCCGGCGTCGACACGGCGCTGAAGTGGCCCAACGACCTGCTCGTCACCGTCGACGGCGAGGAGCGCAAAGCCGCGGGGATCCTCGCGGAGGGCTCCGGCGCGGGCGGGGTCGTCATCGGCGTCGGGCTCAACGTGTCGCTGCGCGCCGACGAGTTGCCCGTCCCGACGGCCGGTTCGCTGGCGCTGGCCGGGGCGAAGGTGCTGGACCGGGAGCCGCTGCTCCGGGCTGTGCTCAGGTCGTTCGAGCGGTGGTACCTGGAATGGTGCGCGGCCGAGGGGGACCCGGGGCTTTCGCGTCTGCAGGAGGCGTACGCGGCGGGGTGCGCCACGCTGGGGCGTTCGGTGCGGGCGATTCTTCCGGGGGACCGGGAGCTGGTGGGTGAGGCGGTTGCCGTGGACGGGGACGGGCGGTTGGTGATCCTGTCTGCCGACGGGGGGCGGGAGGCTGTCGGGGCCGGTGACATCGTGCACCTGCGTCCCGCGTAGGGGTCGCCTTCTCGTCTGCCCGGTTCTTGTTCGGTGGGCGGCCGCGGGTGGCGTCGTGGCTGGTCGCGCAGTTCCCCGCGCCCCTGGAGCATGCGGCTTCGCCGCAGCCCCATGAGATGGCGCACGCAGTGCGCATCTCAGGGGCGCGGGGAACTGCGCGAGAAGTCCCCGCCGGGCCGCGGGTGACGACGCACCCGGCCCGGCACGGCCCAGGGCACCGATGACAAGCGGCGCTCACGCAACACACGCCCCCGGACGGAGTGACGTGGCGCACAGAGGGCTGTCGTAGAGTTGAGCCCGGTCGATACCTGACCGTGGCATATCGGAAGGGCAGCAGGCGTGACCGTCGACGACTCGGGCTCCGGCACGGGCACCCCACCCGACCCCGAGCGGCCGGAGGGGGAAGGGGACGAGCAGGATGCGGGGGATCCCCTCGCGCTCCGGCTCGAACAGCTGATTCTCGGGGCCGAGCGCCGCTACACCCCGTTCCAGGCGGCGCGTAGCGCGGGCGTCTCCATGGAGCTGGCCTCCCGGTTCTGGCGGGCCATGGGCTTCGCCGACATCGGGCAGGCCAAGGCGCTGACCGAGGCCGACGTGCTGGCGCTGCGGCGCCTCGCGGGTCTCGTGGAGGCGGGGCTGCTCAGCGAGGCGATGGCCGTGCAGGTCGCCCGTTCGACGGGGCAGACCACCGCGCGGCTCGCCGAGTGGCAGATCGATTCGTTCCTGGAGGGCCTGACCGAGCCCCCGGAGCCCGGCATGACCCGTACCGAGGTCACGTATCCGCTGATAGAGCTGCTCCTGCCCGAGCTGGAGGAGTTCCTCGTCTATGTGTGGCGGCGGCAGCTCGCCGCGGCGACCGGGCGCGTGGTGCAGGCCGGTGACGACGAGGAGATGGTGGACCGGCGGCTCGCGGTCGGCTTCGCGGACCTGGTCGGGTTCACGCGGCTGACCCGGCGCATGGAGGAGGAGGAACTCGGCGAGCTCGTCGAGGCCTTCGAGACCACGGCGGCCGATCTCGTCGCCGCGCACGGCGGCCGGCTCATCAAGACGCTCGGCGACGAGGTGCTGTTCGCCGCCGACGACGCGGGCACGGCAGGGGAGATCGCGCTGCGGCTCATCGAGACGATGAGCAACGACGAGACGATGCCGGAGCTGCGCGTCGGCATGGCCTTCGGGACCGTCACGACGCGCATGGGCGACGTGTTCGGCACGACCGTGAACCTGGCCAGTCGGCTCACGTCGATAGCGCCCAAGGACAACGTGCTGGTCGACGGCGCGTTCGCCGAGGAGCTGATCCGCACCACCGAGGCGCCCGCATCCGAGGCGGAGGCGGCGGCCGCCGCCGAGAAGGCCGAGGAGCAGGGCGAGGAGCCCCCCTCGTACCGGTTCGCGCTGCAGCCGATGTGGCAGCGGCCCGTGCGCGGGCTCGGCATCGTGGAGCCCTGGACGCTGACCCGGCGCACCTGACAATCTTGCCGGTTGACTGACGTTAACCGGAAGGGCGAGTCATGGGTGATGAGCAGCGGTTCGGGGAGTTCGTGGTCGTCCGGCGCCACGAGAGCGGAGCCGTCGCCGAGTTGGTGCTCGACCGGCCCAGGGCCATGAACGCCGTCTCCAGCGACATGGCCCGTTCGATCGGCGCCGCGTGCGAGGCCCTGGGCGCCGACCGCGAGGTGCGGGTCGTCGTCGTCACGTCCAGCAGTGAGCGGGCCTTCTGTGTCGGCGCCGACCTCAAGGAGCGCAACTCCTTCTCCGACGCCGAGCTGGTGCGCCAGCGGCCGGTCGCCAGGGCCGCGTACACGGGCGTACTGGAGCTGCCGATGCCGACGATCGCCGCCGTGCACGGGTTCGCGCTCGGCGGCGGCTTCGAGCTCGCGCTCGCCTGCGATCTGATCGTGGCCGACGCGAGCGCTGTCGTAGGGCTGCCGGAGGTGTCGGTCGGCGTGATCCCCGGCGGTGGCGGTACGCAGCTGCTGCCGCGCCGGGTCGGGGCCGCGCGGGCCGCCGAGCTGATCTTCACGGCGCGCCGCGTCGAGGCCGCAGAGGCGGGCGAGCTGGGGTTGGTGGACCAGGTGGTGGCGGCGGGGCAGGACCGCGCCGAGGCGCTGGCGCTCGCCGCGCGGATCGCCGCCAACTCGCCGGTCGGGCTGCGGGCCGCCAAGCGCGCGCTGCGGCTCGGGCACGGGCTCGATCTGCGGGCCGGTCTTGAGGTGGAGGACGCGGCCTGGCGGTCGGTGGCGTTCTCGGCGGACCGGGCCGAAGGGGTCGCCGCGTTCAACGAGAAGCGCAAGCCCCAGTGGCCGGGTGAGTGATCCCGGGTCGGCCGGGGACCCCGGGACGGCCGTACTCAACTCACCGTAATGTCGGAAAAGTACCTAACCTGGGCTAATGGGAGAGGACGTCAGGCTGCGCGCCGTGGTGACGCTCGCGCAGGGCATGGCCGCTGCGCAGAGCCCGCGCGAGACCTGGCGGGCCGCCGCCCTCGGCGCCTGTCACGCGCTGTCCGGAAGCTTCGCCGCGCTGTCCGTGTGGGAGCGCGAGCGCGGCCGGCTCCGGGTCCTGGTGAACGTGGGGGAGCGCGCCGAGGGGGAGGAGCAGTTCCCCGAGGCCGAGGCGTATCCGGTGCACCGGTTCCCGGAGATCGCCGAGTTCCTGCACGAGCGGTGGGCCGGCGGCGGTGAGCCGGACGCCTGGGTCGAGACGGTCGACGGTCCTGTCGAGCGCGCCGGTTACTGCCACCAGCGGGTCGCGGCGCTGCGCCGGCGGCGGCGCGGCTGCTGTGTCGTCGCGCCGATCGTGCTGCACGGCCGGGCCTGGGGCGAGCTGTACGTGGCGCGGCCGCTCGGGGCGCCGGTGTACGGACCGGGGGACGCCGACTTCGCGACCGTACTGGCATCCGTGGTCGCGGCCGGGATCGCGCAGACCGAACGCCTTGAGGAGGCCCGGCGCCTCGCCTTCACCGACGCCCTGACCGGCCTCGCCAACCGGCGGGCCGTCGACATACGGCTGGACGAGGCGGTGGAGCGGCATGCCGCCGAGGGCGCTGTCGTCAGTCTCGTCGTCTGCGATCTGAACGGGCTCAAGCGGGTCAACGACACCCTCGGGCACGCCATCGGCGACCGGCTCCTGGAGCGGTTCGGATCGGTGCTCTCGCTGTGCGGGGCGATGCTGCCGGGAGCCCTCGCCGCACGGCTCGGCGGGGACGAGTTCTGCCTGCTGGCCGTCGGGCCCTCCGCCGACGAGGTCGTACGCGTGGGGGACGAGGTCTGTTCCCGCGCCGCGGAGATGGAGATCGGGGAGGGGGTGGCGGTCGGCATCGCCTCGACCGGCGACCCCATCGGCGAGGTACGCAGCGCCCGCCGCCTCTTCCGGCTCGCGGACGCCGCGCAGTACCGGGCGAAGGCGCTGCGCGCCGCGAAGCCGGTGGTGGCGGGGCGGGACGGCGGGCTCGACGACCCCGTCGTGCGGCTGGCCGACTCGCCGCCCGCGGTTCCTGGGGAGCGGCGGCGGATCCGGGGCCGGGAACCGGGTCGCGAACCGGGTCGGCCGAAGTAAGGGGCCCTCCCGGATCTCGGTCGTGACATCTTCGGATTCACTGTGTACGTTCCTGAATATGGATATGCACACTGTGGTGGTCGGGACAGCCGGGGTCACTGCGGCCGATGTGGTCGCCGTGGCGCGCCGGGGCGCCCGGATCGAACTCTCCGAAGAGGCCGTGGCCGCGCTGGCCGCGGCCCGCGGGATCGTCGACGCGCTCGCCGCGAAGCCGGACCCCGTCTACGGCGTCTCCACCGGGTTCGGCGCGCTCGCCAGCCGGCACATCAGCCCGGAGCTGCGCGCGCAGCTGCAGCGCAACATCGTGCGCTCGCACGCGGCGGGAATGGGCCCGCGCGTCGAGCGCGAGGTCGTGCGCGCGCTGATGTTCCTGCGCCTGAAGACCGTCTGCTCCGGCCACACCGGCGTGCGGCCCGAGGTCGCGCAGACCATGGCGGACGTCCTGAACGCCGGGATCACCCCGGTCGTGCACGAGTACGGGTCCCTCGGCTGCTCCGGCGACCTCGCGCCGCTCAGCCACTGTGCGCTCACCCTGCTCGGCGAGGGCGACGCCGAAGGCCCCGACGGGGTCGTGCGGCCCGCCGGTGAACTGCTCGCCGAGCACGGCATCGCGCCGGTCGAGCTGCGCGAGAAGGAAGGGCTCGCCCTGCTCAACGGGACCGACGGCATGCTGGGCATGCTCGTCATGGCCCTCGACGACCTCGACAACCTCTACAAGGCCGCCGATGTGACCGCGGCCCTGACGATGGAGGCGCTGCTCGGCACGGACAAGGTCCTCGCGCCCGAGCTGCACGCCATCCGGCCGCACCCCGGCCAGGCCGCGTCCGCCGCCAACATGGCCGCCGTGCTCACCGGTTCGGGCCTGACGGGCCATCACCAGGATGACGCGCCGCGCGTGCAGGACGCGTACTCCGTGCGCTGCGCCCCGCAGGTCGCGGGGGCCGGGCGGGACACCATGACGCACGCGCGGCTCGTGGCCGAGCGGGAGCTGGCGGCGGCCGTCGACAACCCCGTGGTGCTGCCCGACGGGCGCGTGGAGTCCAACGGCAACTTCCATGGCGCGCCGGTCGCGTACGTACTGGACTTCCTCGCCATCGCGGCGGCCGACCTGGGGTCGATCACCGAGCGGCGCACGGACCGGCTGCTCGACAAGAACCGCTCGCACGGCCTGCCGCCGTTCCTCGCGGACGACGCAGGAGTCGACTCGGGCCTGATGATCGCCCAGTACACGCAGGCGGCACTGGTCAGTGAGATGAAGCGGCTCGCCGTGCCGGCGTCCGCGGACTCGATCCCGTCGTCGGCGATGCAGGAGGACCACGTCTCGATGGGCTGGTCGGCCGCGCGGAAGCTGCGGACGGCCGTCGACAATCTCGCGCGGATCGTCGCCGTGGAGCTCTACGCGGCCACCCGCGGCATCGAACTGCGGGAGGGCCTTGAGGCCGCGCCGGCGTCGCGGGCGGTCATCGCCGCCGTGCGACAGGCGGGGGTCGAGGGGCCGGGACCCGACCGGTTCCTGGCGCCGGATCTCGCGGCGGCGGACGCGTTCGTGCGAAGTGGTGCGCTGGTGACGGCCGTCGAGACGGTGACCGGGCCCCTCGCGTAGGCCACTGCTCCGGGCCGCACTCCGGGCGCGTCAGATGGGCGCCTCCAGGGAGCGGCCCCGGCGGACCGAGTACGCCACGAAGCCGACGCCCAGACCCAGGAACGCCGAGCCGCCGATGACGTACGGGGTCGTGTCGAACGTCCCCGTGTCGGCGAGCCGGAGCTGCTGGTCGGACTGGGCGTCGACCGCGGTGGCGGTCCGGCTCCCGGCGGTGCTGGTGGTGGGGTGCTCGGGGTTGGCTGTGGCATTGGGGACGAACCACAGGGCGGCCAGGAGCGTCCCGGCGGCGGTGGCGGTGAACAGTGATCGACGTGCGGCGGACACGGAAGCGATCCCCCTTGTGGCGCTGGCGAATTGGCCGTGTGGGCCGATGTTAGTGAAAGGGGCGGGTCACGGGAAAGTCACGAGCGGAGTGGGTCGTACGCTCCGGCGTATGAGCACTGATGAGACGTCACGTTTTGTTCGCCTGAAGGTGGAATTGGTCCTGGAGGTCGCCGACGCCGAGGCACTGATGGGGGCCGCCCTCCAGCGCGTCGCCGAGGACGAGTCGATGGAGGGCGAGGAGCGCGCGCACGCCGAGCACGCCGTCCAGGAGGACGAGGCGGAGGCCGTCGCGTACCTCGTGGACCCGTTCGACCTGGTCGGCGACGTGCCGGGGGCCGAGCTCGTGCAGGCCTCGTGGTCCAGCGAACAGGTCGACTACGACCCCGATTCGCCGGACTGGGACCTCGACGAGGATGATGACGAGGAGGGCGGCGAAGAGCGCGCGTAGCGGCTGACGAACGGGAAACCCCGGGCGGCGACCGCTGCCCGGGGTTTCGTCGTCCCGCAGGGGGAGATACGCAAGTGGGGCGAGGGATTCACGCGGGTGCCGTTACCACCGGTGCACCCGTGACTACCGCCTCCTTCGACGTGGCGTCCCCCACATCGGGACGTTTTCGGGAACGGGATGAACCGGTCACCGCGTTGTCCATGGGTAAGGGGAACCCCTGTGTTCTCCGAGACCGGACTCGGGGCAGTCGGGATGCCGGGGAAGTCGGAATTCGGCGACTATGGAGAAGCGTGTGATGACGGACGGTAAGCGGCGCAAGGGCCTGATGGCCGCGTCCGCTGTGCTCGGCGGTGTACTGATGCTCTCTGCGTGCGGCGGGAGCGACGGTGAATCGGCCGGCTCGTCGAGCGGCAAGAAGGAGTCGTCCCAGGCGCAGGCGGACGAGGCCGCGGCGAAGAAGGCCTCACAGGCCGAGATCAAGATCGCCCCGAAGGACGGTTCCGACAACGCGAGCATCAACAACGCGGCGAAGGTCACCGTGAGCAAGGGCTCGCTCACCGACGTCACGATGACCACGGCCGACGGCACGGCCGTCGCCGGGCAGATATCCGCGGACAAGAAGAGCTGGAAGCCCACGAACCAGCTGGCGCGGGCGACGACGTACAAGATCGCCGCTACGGCGAACGACTCGGAGAACCGTGCCGCGCACGAGAACGCGTCGTTCACCACGGTCTCCCCGACCAACAGCTTCATAGGCAACTTCACGCCGGAGGACGGCTCGACCGTCGGCGTCGGCATGCCGGTGTCGATCAACTTCGACAAGGCGATCACGAACAAGTCGGACGTCCAGTCCCACATCAAGGTGTCGTCGAGCAGCGGCCAGCAGGTCGTCGGCCACTGGTTCAGCGGCAACCGGCTCGACTTCCGCCCCGAGAACTACTGGACGGGCAACTCCACGGTCACCCTGAAGCTCGACCTCGACGGGGTCGAGGGCGCGAGCGGTGTGACCGGCGTCCAGCAGAAGACCGTCACGTTCAAGGTCGGGCGCAACCAGGTGTCCACGGTCGACGCGAAGACCAAGATGATGACCGTCACCCAGAACGGGAAGACGATCAAGACCATCCCGATCTCCGCCGGTTCGCCCGAGAACAAGACGTACGAGGGCCAGATGGTGATCTCCGAGAAGTTCAAGGAGACCCGGATGAACGGTGCGTCGGTCGGCTTCACGGACGACGACGGCAAGGGCGAGTACGACATCAAGGACGTGCCGCACGCGATGCGTCTGTCGAACTCCGGCACCTTCATCCACGGCAACTACTGGGGCGCCAAGTCGATCTTCGGCGGGGCGAACACCAGCCACGGCTGCGTCGGTCTGTCCGACGCCAAGGGCGCCAACGACTCCAGCACCCCCGGTGCCTGGTTCTACAACAACTCCATGGTCGGTGACGTCGTCATCGTGAAGAACACCGGTGACAAGACCGTCGCTCCGGACAACGGCCTCAACGGCTGGAACCTGAGCTGGGCGGACTGGCAGGCCGGTTCGGCCGCCTGATCCACCTTCTTCCGTGAACCCCCGGCGCGCACCGCGTTCCGGGGGTTCACGCTGTTCGGGTTCATGCCATGGGCGGCGGGCCCGGCGGGGCCGGAACGGGTCTCATCGCGTTCTCATCGTCACCTCACGCAACCCTTACAGCGCCCTCATACGTTTCGCTGGTTCCTGTCAGCGCCCCGGGTCGGGGCCGTCACCAGCGAGGCTTCGATGTTCTTCACCTATCTCAGGCGTGAGCTGCGCCGGCGCAGAAAGGCGGCGCTCGTCGTCGCCTCCGGCCTCGCACTCGGTATCGCGCTGGTCATCGTGGTCAACTCCGTGTCCTCGGGCATGAGCCAGGCGCAGGACAAGGTCCTGCAGTCCTTGTACGGGCTGGGCACGGACATGACCGTCACCAAGGCCGCCGCCGCGCCGAAGGACGGCGCGACCGGCAGGCCGCGCTTCAACTTCGACGCCAAGGACAGCGACTCCGACAAGGAGCAGAGCACCGACCGGGTGATGGTGCAGGGCTTCCAGACCCTCGCCTCCACCACGGTCACGAAGGTCGCGCAGCAGAAGGGCGTCGACGACACCGTGGGCGGGCTCAGCCTGCAAGTGATGAAGGTCAGCGGCCAGTTCACGCGCGGCCAGTTCAAGCAGGACCAGCAGCAGGGTGGCGGCGCCGAGCGGGGCGGTTCCGGCGGCGGCAGCGGGCAGCCGCAGGGCCGCGTCGAGGGTGGCGGCGCCAACTTCGACGTCAACTCGTACTCCGTGTTCGGCACCGACGTCACCAAGCAGGGTCTCGGCCCGCTGACCTCCTCGAAGATCACCAAGGGGCGGAGCTTCAAGACGTCGGAGACGGACTCCAAGGTGGCCGTCGCCGATGCCTCGTACGCCAAGGAGAAGAAGCTCGCGGTCGACGACTCCGTCACCGTCAAGGGCACGAAGTACAAGGTCATCGGGATCGCGACGCCCGACAGCGGGGACGCCGCAGCCAACCTGTACCTGCCGCTGAAGCAGGCCCAGACGCTCGCCGACACCAAGAACAAGGTGACGACGGTGTACGTCAAGGCGACCGATTCGCAGCAGATCGACGCCGTCAAGTCGACGATCCAGAAGAATCTCTCCGGCACCACGGTCACCACGTCCGCCGATCTCGCCGACACCGTCTCCGGCTCCCTGTCCACTGCCTCGAACCTCGCCTCGAACGTCGGCAAGTGGCTGTCGATCGCGGTGCTCGTGGCCGCGTTCCTGGTGGCAGGTCTCCTTACGTCGTCGGCCGTGTCGCGGCGCGTGCGGGAGTTCGGCACGCTCAAGGCGCTCGGCTGGAAGTCGGGCCGGGTGACGCGGCAGGTCGTCGGCGAGGCCGTCGTCAACGGGCTCATGGGCGGTGTCCTCGGTATCGCCGTCGGCCTCGCGGGTGCCTACGTCGTCACCGCCATCAGCCCCACCCTCTCCGCCCAACTCGGCTCCACCGGCGGCCAGGTGGGCGGAGGCCCCGGTGGCGGCGGCTTCGGTGGCGGCATGGGGCGCCAGGCCGCGGGGGCGAGCGGCAAGACCCTCGACATCGCGCTCAGTGCCCCGGTCTCCGCCACCACCATCGCCCTCGCGGTCGGCCTCGCCGTCGCGGGTGGTCTGATCGCGGGCGCGTTCGGCGGCTGGCGGGCCTCGCGGCTGCGTCCGGCGGACGCGCTGCGCCGCGTCGAGTAGCAGCGGCCCTGCACGGGCACCCAACCCCCTTTTCGGATAGCAGGAGTTGCAGGAGTTGCACCATGTATGAACTCAGAGGCGTCACCAAGCAGTACCGGCGGGCCAAGGACACCGTCGACGCGCTCGCGGGCGTCGACCTGACCATCGGCGACGGCGACCGGCTCGTCATCCAGGGCCCCACGGGCGGCGGCAAGTCGACGCTGCTGCAGATGCTCGGCGGCCTCGACCGGCCCACCGCGGGCAGCGTGGAACTCGACGGCACCGATCTGGCCAAGCTGCCCGAGGCCCGGCTCACCAAGGTCCGCGCCGAGTCCATCGGGTTCGTGTTCCAGTCCTTCAACCTCATCCCGACGCTGACCGCGCAGGAGAACGTCGAGACCGCGCTCGTACCGCTCGGCCTGAAGGGCGGCGACCGGCGTGAGAGGGCCGCGGAGGCGCTGAAGTCGGTGGGTCTCGGCGAACGCCTCACGCACCTGCCCTCCGAGATGTCCGGCGGTCAGCAGCAACGTGTCGCCATCGCACGGGCGTTGGTGAAGAACCCCAAGGTGCTGCTCGCCGACGAGCCCACCGGCAACCTCGACGAGTCCATGCGGGACGAGATCATGGACGTACTGGAAGCTCAGTGGAAGGAGCACGGGCTGACGTTCATCATGGTCACCCACGACTCGGCGATCGCCCGGAAGGCGCCGCGCGTCGCGACGATCCGCAAGGGCCGGATCTCCGTGAAGGAGAACACCGGCGCGCGCTGAGTGGCCGAAGCAACCTGTGGGCCCCCTGTGACCTCTTCATCGCAGGGGGGTCACCTGAGATCCCCCATGCGTGAACTACCTTCGCCAGGGGGAAAGTTGCACAGATACCTACACAGCGGGCAGCGTCGTGCGGCGGTCGTCGTCGCCGGAGCCGCCGCCGTCGCACTGGCCGCGGGGCTTACCGTCCCGGCCGGTGCCGCCGCGCCGACCGGTTCCGCGCATCCCGCGCAGGGCGCCGCCGCCAAGAGGTACGTCACACTCATCACCGGCGACCGCGTCGCACTCGACGCGAAGGGCAAGCCGGTCGGGCTGCAGCGGGCCAAGGGGCGGGCCCACATACCCGTACAGAAGCACATAGTCGACGGGCACACCTACGTGGTGCCCCTCGACGCGCAGCGGCTCGTCGCCTCGGGCAAGCTCGACCAGCGTCTCTTCGACGTCACCGAACTGTCCAAGGCGTCGTACCGCACGGAGCGCAAGAACGGCCTTCAGGTCATCGTCGGCTACAAGGGCGCCGCCACCGCCGCCAGGGCCGAGGTGCGTGACGCCGGTGGCACCAAGGTCCACCGTGCGCTCAAGGCGCTCAACGCCGACGCGGTCACCACGCCCAAGGGCGACGCGACCAAGCTGTGGGACGCGGTGACGAACGGCAAGGGCGCCACCGCCGCCGGCGTCAGCCGTATCTGGCTCGACGGGATCCGCCGCGCCAGCCTCGACAAGTCGGTGGCGCAGATCGGCGCGCCCAAGGCCTGGGCCGCCGGGTACGACGGCAAGGGCGTCAAGATCGCCGTCCTGGACACGGGCGTCGACGCCACGCACCCCGACCTGAAGGACCAGGTCGTCGAGGCGAAGAACTTCTCGGCCGCCGCCGACGCCACCGACCACTTCGGGCACGGCACACACGTCGCGTCCATCGCGGCCGGCACGGGCGCCAAGTCCGGCGGCACGTTCAAGGGCGTCGCCCCGGGCGCCAAGCTGATCAGCGGCAAGGTCCTCGACGACGACGGCTTCGGCGACGACTCCGGCATCCTCGCCGGCATGGAGTGGGCGGCCGCGCAGGGCGCCGACGTCGTCAACCTGAGCCTGGGCGGCGGTGACACCCCGGAGATCGACCCGCTGGAAGCCGAGGTGAACAAGCTGTCGCAGGAGAAGGGCGTCCTCTTCGCCATCGCGGCGGGCAACGACGGCCCGAACTCCCTCGGCTCGCCCGGCAGCGCGGACGCCGCGCTCACCGTCGGCGCCGTCGACGACGAGGACAAGCTCGCCGACTTCTCGTCGACCGGGCCGCGCGTCGGCGACGGCGCGATCAAGCCGGACGTGACCGCGCCGGGCGTCGACATCACGGCCGCCGCGGCCCCCGGCAGCGTCATCGACAAGGAGGTCGGCGAGAACCCCGCCGGGTACCTCACGATCTCCGGTACGTCGATGGCGACGCCGCACGTCGCGGGCGCCGCCGCGATCCTCAAGCAGCAGCACCCCGACTGGACGTACCAGGAGCTCAAGGGCGCGCTCGTCGGCTCCACGAAGGGCACCGCGGGGCTCAGCGCGTTCGAGCAGGGCAGCGGGCGCATCCAGGTCGACAAGGCCATCGGGCAGACCGTGTTCGCCGAGCCCGTCTCGGTGAGCTTCGGCGTCGCGCAGTGGCCGCACACCGACGATCCCGCGATCACCAAGAAGGTGACGTACCGCAACACCGGCACCAAGGACGTCACCCTCGACCTCAAGGCGTCCGCCACCGACCCCAAGGGGCAGGCCGCCCCGGCGGGCTTCTTCACGCTGGGCGCCACGAAGCTCACCGTCCCGGCGGGCGGCACCGCCTCCGTCGACCTGACCGCGAACACCAAGCTGGGCGGCACCGTCGACGGCGCGTACTCCGCGTACGTGACGGCGACGGGCGACGGCCAGTCGGTACGCACCGCCGCCGCCGTGCAGCGCGAGACCGAGTCGTACGACGTGACGCTGAAGCACATCGGACGGGACGGCAAGCCGGCCAAGGGCTTCGACACGAGTCTCTTCCCGCTGACCTCGGGCACGGGCCTCGACTACGTGGGCATCCCGGACGACGGCTCGGGCACGGCCAAGGTCCGTGTCAAGAAGGGGAGTTACCTCCTCAACGAGGCCCTTGTCGTCGACCCGGACGACTATTCCAAGGGCGTCGACTGGCTCGTTCAGCCGAAGTTGGACGTGACCAAAAACAGCACGGTCACCCTGGACTCCCGTACCACCAGGCCGGTCGACATCACCCTGCCCGCCACCGGCCTCGAAAGCGTCCTGGCCGCACCGGAGTTCACCGTGGGTACGGCCGAGACGGGAATGGGCACCGGCTGGCTCCTGGACTCGTACACCAACTTCCGTACGGCGCAGGTCGGTCCGACGCCCACGGGCGTCACGATGTCCCAGCTGTGGAACGCGGTGCTGACGAAGGGCGCGACCGAAGAGTACGACGTGTTCTCCGGCGGCCCGACGAAGACCTTCCCCACCGGCTACACCAAGCACTACAAGGCGTCCGAGTTGGCCACGGTCAAGGGCGGCCTCGGCGCGTCCGCCGCAGGCAAGACCGGCTCCCTCACCGCGATGGGCGAGCTGCCCACATCCGGCGGCGGCTGGACCGTCTCGGTCCCGCAGAAGCTGCCCAGCACCCGCACCTTCCACCTGACCACCGGCGACAAGGTGAAGTGGGGCCTGCAGTTCGATCAGGCCGGCCCGGCGGACAGTGACGGCTTCCCGACCACGGAGGCTTCGTACTCACTGGGCGTCCCGCAGACGTTCAAGGCAGGGCAGGCGTACGAGAAGACGTTCAACACGGCTGTCGTCGGGCCGCGGATCGGCGGCTCGTACGGTCTGTTCCGCGAGGGCAACGACATCGTCGGCTCGCTGCCGGTGTACGCCGACGGCAAGACGCACGTGGGCTACTCCCTCTACTCCTCGGCCGTCACGACGCTCTACCGCAACGGCACCAAGGTCGGCACGAACGACGACCCGCTGTACGGGGACACGCCGTTCAAGGTGCCCGCGGGCGACGCCGCGTACAAGCTGACCACCTCGGTCAAGCGCAGTGCGAAGGTCGGGTCCGCCACCACGAAGGTCAACGCCAGCTGGTCGTTCCGCTCGAAGAAGACGGCCGACGTCACCAAGCTCCCGGCCTCCGGCATCCGCTTCGCCGCGGCCGTCGGCCTGGACAGCAAGGTGACCGCGGGCAGGACCCAGTCCGTCCCGGTCACGGTGCAGGGCGCGGCCGCGGGCAGCAACCTCAAGACGCTCGCCGTGTACGTCTCGTACGACTACGGGACGACCTGGAAGAAGGTGACCGTCAAGAACGGGAAGATCTCCGTCAAGAATCCCGCCAAGGGCAAGGCGGTCTCCTTCCACGCCAAGATCACCGACAAGAAGGGCAACCTGTCGACGATCTCGGTCTACAACGCGTACTACGGCAAGTAGTCGCGAGGTGACCTCGCGGGTGGCCCGCTCCGGCTCCTGGCCGGGGCGGGTCACTCCGACAGCGGGGCGCTCTCGGTGGGAACCGCGTCCGTGCCCCAGCTGGCCAGCAGGCGCAGCGCGTCCGCCGACGGCGAGCCCGGTTCCGCGTGGTACACGGAGAGGAACTGGCCGTCGTCGTCCGGGAGGTGCAGCGTCTCGTACGCGAGGGTCAGCTCACCGACCAGCGGATGCCGCATCCGCTTCACGCCGTGGCCCTTCTCCTTCACGTCGTGCGTGGCCCACAGCTTCCTGAACTCCTCGCTCTTCACGGAGAGTTCACCCACCAGCGCCGACAGCTCCGGGTCGTCCGGGTGCTGGCCCGCGTACAGCCGCAGATAGCTGACCATGTCCGACGCCTTCTGCTCCCAGTCACGGAACAGCTCCCGGTAGTCCGGGTTCAGAAACGTCAGGCGTGCCCAGTTGCGCTCGGCGGCCGGCAGCGCGCCCCAGTCACCGAACAGGGCCGCCGCCAGCCGGTTCCAGGCGAGAATGTCCGAGCGGGCCCCGCCGATGTACGCGGGCACGCCCTCCATCGAGTCGACCAGATGCTGCAGCGCCACCCGCGCCTGCTGCCGCTTCGGTGCCCGGCTCCGCCTGCGCCGCTCCTTCGGCTTGGCGAGGTGTGTCAGATGCGCGTGCTCCGTCTCGCTGAGGCGCAGGGCGCGCGCGATCGCGTCGAGCACCTCCGCCGACACATTGCGCCCGTTGCCCTGCTCAAGACGGGTGTAGTACGCCACCGAGACCCCGGCCAGCTGCGCCAGCTCCTCGCGCCGCAGGCCCGGCACCCGCCGGTGCCGCCCGTGCGAGGCGACCCCCACGTCCTCCGGCTTGAGCCGGGCCCGCCGGGTACGCAGGAACTCGCTGAGCTCGGCCCGCTGGTCGAGGCCGTCGGGCTGAGCGGGGTTGTCGTCCATGCCTGCCAGTATTCCCGTTCCTACGCACACCAGCCTGACCCCGTCAGTGGTAGGACCGCTGGACGTACGTAAAGCGGTGACCTGGGTGGATGCGCTCGGAGCAGGCACGCTGGGGACCATGACTACGACTGTTGCCGCATACGCCGCGCCCAGCGCAAAGGCTCCGCTGGAGCGCACCACCATCGAGCGCCGCACGGTCGGCGAGCACGACGTACTCATCGACATCAAGTTCGCCGGAATCTGCCACTCCGACATTCACCAGGCCCGCGAGGGCTGGGGCGAGGCCATCTTCCCGATGGTCCCGGGCCACGAGATCGCCGGTGTCGTCTCCGAGGTCGGCTCCGGTGTGACGAAGTTCAAGGTCGGCGACCGCGTCGGCGTCGGCTGCATGGTCGACTCCTGCCGCGAGTGCGAGCCCTGCCTCAGCGGCCAGGAGCAGCACTGCGTCCGCGGGAACGTCGGCACGTACAACTCCGTCGGCAAGGACGGCGAGCCCACCTACGGCGGCTACTCGCAGAAGGTCGTCGTCGACGAGGCCTTCACCGTCGGCATCCCCGAGGGCATCTCCCTCGACGTGGCGGCCCCGCTGCTCTGCGCCGGCATCACCACCTACTCCCCGCTCAAGCACTGGGGCGCGGGCCCCGGCAAGAAGGTCGCCGTGGTCGGTCTCGGCGGCCTCGGCCACATGGGTGTCAAGATCGCGCACGCGCTCGGCGCGGAGGTCACCGTCCTGTCGCAGTCGCTGCGCAAGAAGGACGACGGCCTGAAGCTGGGCGCGGACCACTACTACGCCACCAGCGACGACCAGACCTTCAAGGACCTCGCGGGCACCTTCGACATCATCCTCTCCACGGTGTCGGCGCAGGTCGACTTCGGCGCGTACCTGAGCCTGCTCAAGACGGGCGGCGCCCTGGTGAACGTCGGCGCCCCCGAGGAGCCGATCTCCCTCAACCTGTTCTCCCTCATCGGCGGCAACAAGACCCTCGCCGGTTCGATGATCGGCGGCATCGCCGAGACCCAGGAGATGCTCGACTTCTGCGCCGAGCACGGCCTGGGCTCCGAGATCGAGCTGATCGAGGCCAGCCAGGTCAACGAGGCGTACGAGCGCGTCCTCAACTCGGACGTGCGCTACCGCTTCGTGATCGACGCGGCCACGATCTGAGCCCTCGGGCCTTACCCGTGAGGTAATCGACGCCCTCCCCGGGCTCCGGCAGGATGCGAGTCATCCACTCCACCCCGCCGGATCCCGAGGAGGGCTTCTCCATGACCGCCTACGCCATAGCCGTGCTGCGCCCCACACCCCCGCTGCACCCCGACGTCTTCACATACATCGAGCGTATCCAGGGCACCTTCGCGCCGTACGGCGGCCGCTTCCTCTCGCACGGGAAGACCGGCGAGTGGGTGGAGGGCGAGCGCCTCGGCGACCTGGTCATCGTCGAGTTCCCCGACCTGGCCCACGCCCACGACTGGTACGCGTCCCCCGCCTACCAGGAGATCCTGCCGCTGCGCACCGAGCACATCCCCGGGGAGCTGGTCTTCGTGGAGGGCGTGCCGGCCGACTACGACGCGTCGCGTACGGCGGCGGCCATGCGCGACGCGTCGTAAGGACCTGTCAGGGGATGCGCCGCGGCCGCACTCCGTCCAGCGTCGGCGTGACCGGCCGCAGCAGCCCGTCCGCCCCGAACGTCACCCGGTCGATGGTGGTCTCGCGGTGCGTACCGTCGCCGTCGGGGAGTGCGAAGCGGTGGTAGCAGATGTACCAGTCGTCGGTGCCCGGCACCCGGAGCAGCGAGTTGTGCCCGGTGCCGAGGATGCCCCGGGAGGGGTCCTTCTCGAGAATCACACCGCGGTAGGTGAAGGGGCCGTACGGGGTGGTCGACGTGGCGTACCCGACCCGGTAGTTCTCGCTACGGGTGTCGTCGATCGAGTACGTCAGGTGGTAGAGGCCCTTCCGCCGGGCCATGAACAGACCCTCGCGGAAGTCCGTAAGGCCGTGCAGCTGTCGGGCCTTCGACGGTTCGTAGGACACCATGTCGTCGTTCAGCGGGGCCACCCATGCCGAGCCGTTGCCCCAGTACAGATATGTCCGGGTGTCGTCGTCCGTGAAGGCGGCGGGGTCGATGGCCTGCCCCTGGCCGTCGGGGTTGGCCGTGATCAGGGCCTTGCCGCTGTCGGTGAACGGGCCGGTGGGGGAGTCGGCCGTCGCGACGCCGATCCGGGCCTCGGCGCAGTAGTAGAAGAAGTACCGGCCGTCGCGCTCGGCGATGGTGGGCGCCCAGGCGCGGGACTCAGCCCAGCTCACGTCCTTGCCGAGGTCGAGGATGACGCCGCGGTCCGTCCAGTCGACGAGGTTCCTGGACGACCAGACGCTGAAGCGGGTGCCGCTCCAGCCGTCGAACCCGTCCGTGGTCCCGTAGATGTAGTAAGTGCCGCCGAAGGCAACGATGTTGGGGTCGGCGTGGAAGCCCGGCAGCACCGGGGTGCGCAACTCGACGGCCGACACCCGCCACTTCCTCTTCGCGCCGTCGGCCGAGGTGACGGTGTACGTCACCGGCTTGCGCAGATCCGTTCGCCGACCGCTCGCCGGGCTGATCCGGGCGCCGGGCGCGAGCGTGAACTCCGGTCGCAGGCGCCGCAGATCGGTGCCTGGCTCGACGGGCAGAACGACACTCCCGCTCCCGCTCGCGCCGTCGTTCTCGCTGTCCACGATGGCGGGAACCTTGAGCTCTTTCACCTCCACGTCCCGGATGCGGGTCGCGTTGGACGGCAATGCGGCGATCTCGTCGGCCGACAGCGCCCGGTTGTACAGCCGGACGTCCCGCAGGCGGCCCTTCAGCGTCCGGTCCGAGGCGTACAGGGATCTGCCCAGATAGTTCGCGGTGGTGCGGCCGCCGCCGATGTCCGAGGGCGTCAGGGTGATCGCGGTGTTGCGCGCGACGACCGCGCCGTCGAGGTGGAGGAGGGCGGTGGCGCCGTCGACGGTGTACGTGACGTTGACCCAACGCCCGCGCGGAAGCCCGCTGTTGGCGTTCGCGGCCTCTTCCTTGCTCCAGTTGCCGTCGGACAGGGCGGCGCGGAAGCCGTCGTCGGCGGTGCCGCCGGTCGCGAAGAGGTAGCCGTTGCCGCTGCCGTCGGACCCGGTGTTGCCGAACCCGTACAGGAAGTACGGCGTCGGCTGGTCCGCGTCCACCCACACATCGGCGGCCACGGTCACCGCGTCCACCCCGGCCAGCATGTTGTCGGGCAGCGCGATGTGGCCGCCCGCCCCGCCGAGCACCAGCGCGCCGCCCGCCCAGCTCGCGTCGCCGGTGGCGGTGGCGTGGTAGCCGTGCCCGGAGACGTCGTCGGCGCCCGTTTTCAGGGGCCAGTGGGCGACGAGCCCGTCCCGGTCGGCGAGCACGGGCGCGACGCCCCACTTGGTGTTTATCCGGTCGTACTCGGCGCGGGTAACGGGCAGGACGGTGCCGTGCCGGGGCGCCGAGGGCAGCCGGTAGTCGGCGGCCTTGGTCCAGGCGCCGCCGGCCAAGTCACCGGTCTCGAAGGGGATGTAGCCGCCGCCGGTGTAGTCGTCGACGAACAGATACCACTTGTCTTCCGCGTTGGACTTGAAGACGAGCGGCCCCTCGCCCTGCGCCATGGCGCCGCTGCCGATGCACTCCGAGACCGTCTCCCACTCCGTGTCCAGCAGGTCGGTGGCCCGCTCCTCCAGGATGAACTTCCCGCAGGCCGACTGGTCCGCCGACCGCTCGTCCTTCGTGAACCGGTAGTACGTCCCGTCATGGGCGATGACGGTGGAGTCGATGACGGAGTACCCGGGGTCGTTCCACACCTTCGCCTCGCTGAACGTCACGAAGTCCGTGGTCGTCGCGTACAGCATCCGGTTGTACGTGTCCCCGGTGTGCTGCGGGTCGTCGTCGGCGTACAGCTTCGAGGCCCAGAAGACGACGTACGCCCCGAGCTCCGTACTCCAACAGGCTTCTGGCGCCCAGGTGTTGCCCGCCCGCTCCGGCGACACCCGAACGGAGCGCGGCTCGCTCCAGTTCACCAGGTCGGCCGACTCCCACACGATGATCGACCGGCTGCCGTGCCGCTGAACCTCGTCCCAGCCGGCACCGCCGTAGATCCTCAGGTCGGTGGCGATGAGAAAGAACCGGTCCCCTTCGGGCGCCCGGATCACAAAGGGATCGCGCACGCCCTTGTCACCGAGCGCGGAACTGAGCACGGGCTTCCCGCCGTTCAACTCCCGCCAGTGCAAAGGGTCGTTGCCCCGGCTGAGCGCGAGATGGATCTGCTCGCCGTCGGCGGTGCCCTCGCCGGTGAAGTAGACGAAGAGGTAGCCGTCGTAGACGGTGTTTTCGGGGCGGGCGTTCGCATGTGCCGGGGAGGGCAGCGCGGAGGCCGCCACGGTGAGCGCTCCGGCGACGAGAAGGTGCCGCCGCGACAGGGCGGCGGCGGACGGACGGGCTATTCCGTTACGGGGCATGCGTACCGGTCCTCGGGGTGCGGGGGAGTCCGTGGGGTCGGGCGCGACGACGGTGTCGGCGGTGGCCAGTGAAGAAGTCCGGGGCCGCCCGGTCAAGAACTTGGACGCAGATCTGTCCGAAAAACCGAAGGGCGATCGATATACCGAACGTGCGGTGCGCGTAAACGCGGACTTCAGCGGATTAGTCGGCCGGATCGGTTGGCTTGGCTCGGTCGGCTTGGCTCGGTCGGCCTGGCTCAGCCGGTCCGGATCAGTTGGTCCGGCCCGGGTCGGGGCCGTCGGTCAGAGCCGCGGCGGTCATGGTGAGGTGCCGCGTCAGGACCTCGGCCGCGGTGTCGGCGTCGCGGGCCAGCGCCGCCTCCTCCAGCAGGCGGTGTTCCTTCGCGCCGTCGCGGCCGGGGTTGCGCTGAGCCGACCAGCGGCGGGTCAGCTCGCTGGCGGTCCACAGCCGGTCGAAGGTCTCCAGCAGGGCGAGATTGCCGCACCCCTCTAGGAGTGTGCGGTGAAAGACCCGGTGGGCCTCGGCCCAGGTGCTGGTGTAGTACTCGCCCTCCTCCGGCGCGTATGCAGGGGTGCGGACCAGGCGGTGGTGGGCGGCCCGCACGCGGACCTCCCAGTCGACGTCGCCGCGTTCGACCGACATGCGCAGCACGACGGGTTCGATGGTGCGGCGGGCCTCCGCGATCTCCTGCCAGCGGCGGTCGGAGTAGGCCGGGACCGTGAATCCGCGATTGGGCAGCCGGTCGGCGAGCCCTTCACCGGCCAGCCGCACCAGCGCTTCGCGGGTGACGGCCAGGCTCACGCCCTGCGCCCTGGCGAGGTCCTGCGGCTTGAGGGCGTCACCCGGGGCGAAGTCCCCGCGCATGATCGCGTCCCGCAGGTGTGCGTAGACCTGCTCGGAAAGCATCTGCTTCTGCTTCTGCGTCCCGGAGGGGGCCGGGCTGTGAGGCGTCACGGTCATGACCTCAGCGTAGACGATCGGTTAGATAATCGATTATTGCTGTTACTGTCGATTCCATGAACACCCGAGTGAACGCCAACGATCCCTTCGCCCGTCTCCCCGAGGCGCCGTCCTTCACCGTCTCCAGCACCACCGTGGCCGACGGCGCCGCCTGGCCGCCCGAGCAGCACGCGTCCGGGCTGCCCGGCGGGAGGGACCTGTCCCCGCAGCTCTCCTGGCGCGGCGCCCCGGACGGCACCAAGAGCTACGCCGTCACCGTCTACGATCCCGACGCCCCCACCGGGGCAGGGTTCTGGCACTGGGCGGTCGCCGACATCCCCGCCACGGTCACCGAGCTGCCCGAAGGTGCCGGCGGCGACACCGGCTCGGGCCTGCCCGAGGGCGCCTACCAACTGCCCAACGACGCCCGCGCGGCCCGCTACATCGGTGCCGCCCCGCCCGCCGGACACGGTCCGCACCGCTACTTCGTCGTGGTGCACGCCCTCGACACCGCCTCCATAGGCGTCCCGGCCGACGCGACCCCGGCCGTCCTCGGCTTCACCATGGCCGGTCACATCCTCGGCCGAGCGGTCCTGATCGCCACCGCCGAGACCTCCGCCTGACTTCGAGAAGGAGCAACCACGATGCACCTCGACGACCTTCCCGCCTCCGTTTGCTCCGGCGAGGGTTCGGTGGACCTGAACACCGTCCGCGAAGTCAGCCGAGCCATCAGCGCCGCCCACCTGTTCATCTACCTCGCGCCGGAGAGCGCGGAGGAAGCGGCAGCGCTCGGCGTGACCGATCCCGGACCGGCGTACCTGGCGTTCCGGTCGGCCGCGATGGGCGCGGTCCCGTGGCAGGTCACGCTTGCGGCCTTCTACAACTTCAGCCCCCGGGCGGTGCGGGCCATGGCGGGCGTGTGGGACGCCGCGCCGCCCGAGCGGTGGCAGGCCGCCCGCTTCCTGGCCGCCGAGCGGGCGATGCGACGCGTAGGCGTGCGTATCCCGGCCGACGAACTCGCCGAGGCGCGCTCATTGATCGACCCGGTCGTCGAGGGCGCCGACTACGCGGGCAAGGTGCTGGCCGCCGCGAACGCGTCGGTCGCGCTGCCGTCCGATCCGCTCGTCGCGCTGTGGCAGCAGATCGCGGTGGCGCGTGAATGGCGCGGCGACGCGCACCTCGTCGTGCTCGCCGACAACGGCCTCGGGCCGTGCGACTGCCTCGTCCTGCACACCGCGACAGGCGTCCTCCCGACGGCTCTCGTGCGAACGACCCGCCAGTGGGACGACGAGGAGTGGAGCGCGGCGACGGCACGTCTCGTCGCCCGCGGCTGGCTGGACTCCGACGCCACGCTCACCGACGCGGGGAGCGCGGCGCGCGAGCGGATCGAGGTGGAAACGGACAAGCACTGCGCCGCGCTGTGGACCCCGATCGGCAACGAGGGTGCCCGCCGTTTCGCGTCGCTCATCGCGCCGATCGCCGACGCGTTCGCCGCGGCGGGGACGTCTCAGGGCGTTGGTTCGGCGTAGGCCGTACTGAAAGGTCCTGGGCGTTTGCGGCGGGCGCCGGTACCTGGCAGAAACAGCGCGAGGAGGAGGCGCGTCATGGTGCCCCTTCGGCGGCCAGCTCGCACCACACGGTCTTGCCGCGATCCCCCTGCTCCACGCCCCATCGCAGCGCGAGCGCCCCGATGATCGTGAGGCCTCGCCCGCATTCGTCTGTCAGTGAGGCGTGGATGAGTACGGGCAGGGCGCGCGGATCCGGGTCGGTGACCTCGACGCGGGTGTGTCCGTCGCCGGTGACGTGTACCCGGACGGAGACGGGTGTGCCGTCGCCGAGGTGGTCGATGACATTGGTCATCAACTCGGTTGCGCAGAGCCGGACTTCGTATCTGTGGGCGCGCAGATGATGGCGGACTTCGGGTACGGATTCCGGTGTGGCGAGCAGATCGAGTGCGATGGCCGTGCGGTGGTGGGGCATGAGCGGGTCACCTTCCTGAGCACGCTGTGACGATTCGCTCACACTGTGACGTCGGGCTCCGTACCGTGAACAGCGTTTCCAGTACGCAGTACGAACTGCGGAAATACCTGGCGGTGAGCGATGGCACGACGTAAGGACATCGACGGCTCGATGAGCGTCCCGACCTTCTATGGCAAGGAGTTGAGGTGGAAGAGGGAGCGCGCGGGGCTCTCCCTGGAGGAGACCGTCGAGGGCAGCTTCTACGGAAAGTCGCACCTCAGCGACATCGAGCGCGGCGAGCGGCGGATGCCGCTGGAACTGGCCCGGCATGTGGATCAAGTACTGGGCACTGATGGGTTTTTCGAGCGGTGCTGCGAGGATGTGGGCAAGGCGCGCAGGGGGCCGCATGCCGCGTATTTCCAGCAGGTGTTGGAGGCCGAGCGGCATGCGGAGAGCATCGAGGAGTGGTGCCCCAGCACCATCCCCGGCCTGCTCCAACTCGGTCCGTACGCGCGGGCGCAGGTCAGATCGGCTCACCCCATGGCGGCCGACGACTGGATCGAGGAGAAGGTCACGGCCCGCCTTTCCCGCGCCAGCCTCTTTGACGCCAACCACGACACCCCCGAGTACTGGGCGGTCCTGCACGAGTCGTTGTTGACGGACCCGGTGGTCCCGCCGCACGAAATGGCCGCACAGCTCGACCGCATCGCGGAGTTGACCAACCGGCACCGGATCGTTCCGCAACTTGTTTTGCGGAAGAGTGGGCCGTATCCCCTCATGGCCGCGTCGATCATGCTCATGGCCTTCGATGACGCGCCGCCGCTCGTCTACACGGAGGCTTCGTACAGCGGTACCACCACCGACGATCCGGCTCTCGTGAAGCAGTATCGAAAGGCATACGATCGACTCAGGGCCGTCGCTCAGGCACCGGACGTGTCCCTGGCCATGATCGAGGCAGCGGTAGAGGAATATCGAAATGGCAGACAGCCGGACCGACTTGAGTGAAGCGCTCTGGTTCAAGAGCAGCTACAGCAATGGCGACGGCGGCAACTGCGTCGAGGTGGCCCGCGACTTCCCCGGTGCCGCCCGCTGGCGCAAGTCCAGCTACAGCAACGGTGACGGCGGCGACTGCGTGGAGGTGGCCCGCGACTTCCCCGGTGCCGCCCGCTGGCGCAAGTCCAGCCACAGCAACGGCGACGGAGGCCATTGCGTCGAGGTCGCCGACGGCACCCCCGGCATCGTCCCGGTCCGAGACACCAAGAATCCCACCGGCCCGGTCGTCGTGGTCGCCGACACGGCCTGGTCGGCGTTCATCGCAGGCGTGGCCGCCCGCTGATCGGCACGAACGTGCCCGGGGCGGCGGCCCGTCAGGGGTCGGGCGGATGAGTCGGGAGTCAGCCGCCGTGCCGGTCGTGGAGCCGGTCCAGAATCGGGACATGGACATTCCCGCGCTGCTGGAGGCAGCCTCCCTGCTGGTGCCCGAGGAGGGCGCTACCGAGAACGACCTCACGGTGAACGACGTCTGGGAGTACCTCATCCGGGACGAGTGGGAGGTGGCCCTCGGGCTGCTGGAAGAACTCGGTGATGCCCAAGCGTCGCTCTCGCTCAGTTTCTGGGAGAACTTGGCCACTGCCGCCGAACAGATGCGGCTGGAGAAGAGCGCGGCCTGGTGCCACTGGCGCTGCTACGAGACCCGCGTCGGCATCATCCGAGCCGACCTCACCCTCCGCCCGGCCGCCGAAGCCCGACGGCAGTCGCCCATCACCGGTGCCGGCGTCCTGCGACCGATGTGGAACATCGGAAACCGAACCCCGACCGGCGATCCCGACCTCAACATTGCCGCGCTCTGGGTGGAGTTCACGCCCTTCTTGGAGCCTGGTGGGAGAGCCCCGGTGAGGCTCGCTCCCCTGAGTCCTCAGCAGTGGCAGCACCTTCGGCCCGGCCAAGTGATCACCATGCACGAGGATCGGTCCGTGGCCGGGACAGCGGTCGTCCTGGAGGTTCAGCGACCTGCGGCCGAGCCCGCGGCGTAGAAGCCACCGGCGACGGCAGACGCCCCGCCTCCGCTCAGGCCCGCAAACTCGCCGGACTCCCCCCATTCGCCTCATACCCCGCAACCGCCAGCGCCCGATACACCGCATACGACGACGCCGGGTCCTCCTCCGCCGTCCACGGAATCGCCCCCACATGCCCATCCACGCGCAGCAGTTGCTGCATCGCCTCGGCCCAGCGCTCGCTGCGGACGAGGAAGAAGACCAGCAGGTGGCGTACGTGGGCGAGCATCGGGTCGTCGGGGCGGGCCGCGCTCACCGCGAAGAGGGCGCCGTGCAGCGCCTTCGTCACGACCTCGCTCTCGTAGAAGTTGCGGACGAGGTTGAGGTCGGGCATGTGCTCGTACAGGGCGAAGAGGGGAAGCGCGGCGAGCAGCGAACCGCGCGGGGCGCGCGCCGCCGCGGCCTCGGCGAACGCGAACGCCTCCTCGCGCGAGCCGTGCCACTTCTCCGTCCAGTAGCGCAGGCCCGCGAGGTGCGCCCCCATGTGCCCGGGGGCCGTGTCCAGGATCTTCAGCCACAGCTGCTCGAACTCGGGGCGCGAGTAGCCGAGGCCGCGTGCCACGGCGAGGTGCGTGATGTGGGGGACCGGGTCGCCGGGGGCGAGGAGCGCGGCCTGCTCACAGGCGGCCCGCGCCTCCTCCAGGATGATCCGCTGCTCGTCCGGAGTGCCGCCGTTGCGCCAGGCCTGCTGCACCAGGAACTCGGCGAAGACCTGCGCCCCGCCCGCGTCCTTCGGCTGCTGCGACCGCCACGCGTGCAACCACCCGGCGCCGAGCCGCGGCGTCTGCTGCAGCTCGATGGCGGCGGCTCCCGCGATCGCCTGCACCCGCTCCCACCTGGTCTCGGTCTCTTTGCCTGTACCGGCGAGCAATTGCGAAGCGGCCGTGAAATCTTGATTGCGCTGTACGACGGCCATCACGTTCAGGAGATCCTGGTCGGGGCCCGGAAGGCGGACGTCCAGCTCCTCCTGCCGTACGAAGCCGTAGTTCGCCGGGTCGGCGGCGTCGGGCGAGCCCGGGGCGACCTGACGGATGCCGCCACCACCGCCGCGCCGCCGCAGCATCACCACCCAGGTGATCATCAGCACGGCCATCAGGACCCAGAGAATTCCCATGCCTTCAAAGTTAACCGAGGCGGCGCGAGGACCGCGGAGCACTATTCTCGGGGCACATGAGCGACACCCACAGCCATCACGGCGCCCCCCGCGGGTTCGAGACGACCGCCATCCACGCCGGGAACACGGCCGACCCGGCCACCGGCGCCGTCGTCCCGCCGATCTACCAGGTCTCCACGTACAAGCAGGACGGCGTCGGCGGCCTGCGCGGCGGCTACGAGTACAGCCGCAGCGCCAACCCGACACGGACCGCCCTGGAAGAGAATCTGGCCGCACTCGAGGGCGGCCGCCGCGGCCTCGCCTTCGCCTCGGGGCTCGCCGCCGAGGACTGCCTGCTGCGGGCGCTGCTGAGCCCCGGCGACCACGTGGTCATCCCGAACGACGCGTACGGCGGCACGTTCCGCCTGTTCGACAAGGTCGCCACGCGCTGGGGCGTGGAGTGGTCCGTCGCCGATACGAGTGACGTCGACTCCGTGCGCTCCGCGATCACCCCGAAGACCAAGGCCGTCTGGGTCGAGACGCCCTCGAACCCGCTGCTCGGCATCACCGACATCGCCGCCGTCGCCCAGGTGGCCCGCGAGGCCGGCGCCCGCCTCGTCGTCGACAACACCTTCGCCAGCCCGTACCTGCAGCAGCCCCTCGCCCTCGGCGCGGACATCGTCGTGCACTCGTTGACGAAGTACATGGGCGGCCACTCGGACGTGGTCGGCGGCGCACTGATCGTCAATGACCAGGGGCTCGCCGACGAGCTGGCGTACCACCAGAACGCGATGGGCGCGGTGGCCGGACCGTTCGACGCCTGGCTCGTCCTGCGCGGCATCAAGACGCTGCCCGTGCGCATGGACCGGCACAGCGAGAACGCCACCCGCGTCGCCGAGATGCTCTCCCGCCACCCGCGCGTCACGAAGGTCCTCTACCCGGGCCTGCCCGAGCACCCGGGCCACGAGATCGCCGCCAAGCAGATGAAGGCGTTCGGCGGCATGGTGTCGTTCCAGGTCGAGGGCGGCGAGGAGGCGGCGGTCGAGGTCTGCAACCGCGCGAAGCTCTTCACGCTCGGCGAGTCCCTGGGCGGCGTCGAGTCCCTCATCGAGCACCCGGGCCGTATGACGCACGCGTCCGTCGCGGGCTCGGCCCTCGAAGTGCCCGCCGACCTCGTCCGCCTCTCCGTGGGCATCGAGTCGGTCGACGACCTGCTCGCCGACCTTCAGCAGGCGCTCGACAACAAGTAACTCCCTTCCTAGGTGAGGGAGTTCACCAACCCGTCAGGGGTGGGGTCGTCTTCGAGGGCGGCTCCACCCACGGGCGGGCCATCGTCGCCCACACCGCGAACGCCACCACCGCGGTGCAGAGCACGAACCACGCAAGCCGCCGCGCGATCCGGCGGCGCCGCAGCGCACGCCCGCCCCGGCGCATCGCCTCCCCGCACAGTTCCGCGGGCACGGTCGGCGGCGGCGCCGCGTCGAGCACCGCGCGGACCGTCGCCTCCTCGCGCTCCTGCCGGCTCATGCCGGTGCCGCCCCGTGCAGCCCGGCGGGCCCGGGGTCGCGCGGAGGGTGCAGGACGAGGGCCATCGCGCGCGCGTGCAGCGCCCGTACGCGGATCAGAGGCAGCCCGAGCAGCGCCGCCACCTGCTCCTCGCCGATGCCCTCGAACAGTCGCAGTACGAGGACCAGACGCTCCTGCGGGGTCAGATGCGCCAACACGCCGCCGTGCCCGC
The DNA here is from genome assembly GCF_044765445.1 of Streptomyces sp. NPDC102467. NCBI lineage: Bacteria > Bacillati > Actinomycetota > Actinomycetes > Kitasatosporales > Streptomycetaceae > Streptomyces > Streptomyces sp. NPDC102467. The sequence continues at coordinate 231,118 of NZ_JBIWKA010000001.1, forward strand.
GGTGCCGGTGCCACGCCCCGCGCGCGAAGCGGACGCCTAGTTCTTTACGGGCGCAGTCGTAGGGATCCTCACCCCGAAGACGGTCCCAGGACGAGTACGTACGGGCGAGAGCGGCCGTGAGCAGCTTTCGCGCGCGCGGGTTGTCGGCGTGGGGTTCGGCGGTGAGCAGGGTCGCGGCATGCAGCAGCCGCCCTGCCGCGCCCGCGACGAACGCCTCGAACTCCCGGGCCCGGCGGGCGTTCCTGGACGCCTGCCGTTCGCGCACGCTTCATATGAGGCCTGCCGCGGCCCCCTGGTCAAGAGGCGGGAGCCGCGGCGGTGGCGCAGGGAGCCAGGAGGCTCAGGAGTCGGTGCCGGAGTCGGCGGGGGGCGCCGGCTGGCCCGACTGGCGTGCGGACAGCGCGGTGTTGAAGCGCGTGAGGAGCGCGCAGAACTGCTCGCGTTCCTCCGGCTCCCACTCCTCCGTCAGCTGCGCCATCAGCTCCCGCCGGGACGAGCGCACCTCGTCGAGGCGCGACAGACCGCGCGGCGACAGCTGGAGCACGACCGCGCGGCCGTCCTCCGGATGGGACGTGCGCTTGACGAGGCCGGTGTCGACGAGCGGGGCGACCTGGCGGGTCACCGTCGAGGAGTCGATCCCCATGCTCGACGCGAGCGCCTTGACGCCCATCGGGCCTTCCTTGTCGAGGCGGTTGAGCAGGAGATACGCGGCGCGGTCCATCGAATTGCGCACCTGCCCGACTCCGCCGAGCCGGGTCTGTTCGGCGCGACGGGCGAAGACCGCCACCTCGTGCTGCAGCGTTTCGAGGAGGCCGGTGTCGCCGGCGGTCATCATGTCCATCGTTTCCTGTGGTGTGGGCATGGCCGGGGGCTCACTTCATGCGTGGGTGGTGGATTGCACTGGATTGGGCCACAGGGTACGCGGCGAAAGCGCTGGCCGTACCTGCGCTGCGCAATCCGGTCTCGGAGCGTGAACATCCCGAGAGACGTGCGCCGTGAGCTGCGAGACTTCGGTCATGAGCTACAACGCGTCTGACTCCTTGCCGCGCCCTCTGCCCGCCGTGACCCTCGACGACGTACGCGGTGCCCAGAAGATGCTCTCCGGAGTGGCACGGATGACAGCCATGGCCCACAACCACCACCTGTCGCAGCTGCTCGGCGCCCCGGTTCACCTCAAGTGCGAGAACCTCCAGCGGACCGGCTCCTTCAAGCTGCGCGGCGCGTACGTACGCATCGCGGGGCTGATGCCCGAGGAGCGGGCCGCCGGGGTGGTCGCCGCGAGCGCGGGCAACCACGCGCAGGGCGTGGCCCTCGCCTCCTCACTCCTGGGCGTGCGCTCCACGGTGTTCATGCCGGTCGGCGCGCCCCTGCCGAAGGTCGCCGCGACCCGTGACTACGGCGCGGAGGTGCGGCTGCACGGGCAGGTGGTCGACGAGACGCTCGCCGCGGCGCAGGAGTACGCCGAGGCGACCGGCGCGGTCTTCATCCACCCCTTCGACCACCCGGACATCGTCGCGGGCCAGGGCACGCTCGGCCTGGAGATCCTGGAGCAGTGCCCGGAGGTGCGCACCATCGTCGTGGGCATCGGCGGCGGCGGTCTCGCGGCGGGCATCGCCGTCGCGGTGAAGGCGGTACGGCCCGACGTGCGGGTGATCGGTGTCCAGGCGGAGGGCGCGGCCGCGTACCCGCCCTCGCTGGAGGCGGGCCGGCCCGTCTCCGTCCCGCACCCGACGACCATGGCCGACGGCATCAAGGTGGGACGGCCCGGTGACGTGCCCTTCCAGCTCGTCCGCGGCCTGGTCGACGAGGTCCGTACGGTGTCGGAGAACGCCTTGTCGAGCGCGCTGCTGCTGTGCCTGGAGCGCGCCAAGATGGTCGTCGAACCGGCGGGCGCGAGCCCCGTGGCGGCGCTGCTGAGCGAGCCGGGCGCCTTCGAGGGCCCGGTGGTCGCGCTGCTCTCCGGCGGCAACGTCGACCCGCTCCTCATGCAGCGCGTCCTCACCCACGGCATGGCCGCCGCGGGGCGCTACCTCTCGCTGCGCGTGCGGCTGACCGACCGCCCCGGCGCTCTGGCCTCGATCGCCGAGGTGTTGTCAGTGGCGGACGCCAACGTCCTCGACGTGGGCCACGTGCGGACCGATCCGCGCCTCGGCCTCACGGAGGTGGAGGTCGAGCTGCACCTGGAGACCAAGGGGCCCGCGCACTGCGCCGAGGTCGGCGCGGCGCTGCGCAGCGCGGGCTATACGGTCATCGCCCCGGCCATCGGCTGACGTTGAACTGGCTGACGTAAGACAGGCTGACGTAAAACAGGTTGAGCAAACGCGATACATCGCGATACCGTGTGCTCCTTCCGCTCGCTCCGCGCGTTCACACGCTCATCGGGCGACGCTGTTCCGGCATAACTAGACTTTCTTCACATAAAGCTGCATATATGGCTCCACGTACAGGCACCACCTCGGTAGACCGGTCACTCACCAACCCATGGGGGAACCAATGCCAGGCGCCATCTACGCCGAAGGTCTGGTGAAGACCTTCGGCGACGTAAGAGCTCTGGACGGGGTCGATCTGGACGTACCAGAAGGCACCGTCCTGGGCCTGCTCGGGCCGAACGGAGCGGGCAAGACCACGGCGGTGCGCTGCCTGACGACCCTGCTGACGCCGGACAGCGGCAAGGCGCTCGTCGCGGGCATCGACGTACGGAAACATCCGAACGAGGTACGCCGCTCGATCGGTCTCTCCGGCCAGTTCGCCGCGGTCGACGAGTACCTGACGGGCCGCGAGAACCTGCAGATGGTCGGCCAGCTCTACCAGATGAAGGCCAGAGCGGCGAAGGCCCGCGCGGTCGAACTCCTGGAGCGGTTCAACCTCGCGGACGCCGCCGACCGCCCCTCCAAGACGTACTCCGGGGGCATGCGCCGCCGCCTCGACCTCGCGGCCGCACTCGTCGTCTCGCCGCCCGTCATGTTCATGGACGAGCCGACCACCGGCCTCGACCCGCGCAACCGGCAGCAACTGTGGCAGATCATCCAGGAGTTGGTGGCCGGCGGCACGACACTGCTGCTCACCACCCAGTACCTGGAAGAGGCCGACCACCTGGCGCACGACATCTGCGTCGTCGACCACGGCCGCGTCATCGCCCGCGGCACCTCCGACCAGCTCAAGGCCCAGACCGGCGGCGAGCGCGTCGAGGTCGTCGTGCACGAGCGCGAGCACATCGACACCGCCCACGGCGTCCTGGCCGGCTTCGGCAAGGGCGAGGCCACCGTCGAGCAGCACACCCGCAAGGTGACCGTCCCGGTCACCGGCGGCGCCAAACTGCTCGCCGAAGTGATCCGCGAGCTCGACGCCCGCGGCATCGAGATCGACGACATCGGCCTGCGCCGCCCCACCCTGGACGACGTGTTCATCTCCCTCACCGGGCACCTGGCGGAAGAGCCGCAGGAGTCGCAGGAGCCGGGCCGGGCCGAGGAGGCCGCAGCATGAGCACCGTCACCGACTCCGTACGCGCGCCGCGGGCGGCTGGCGGCATCGGCCAGTCCGTCCGGGACTCGCTCGTCGTCGCCAAGCGCAACCTGATCCGGATGACACGCATCCCGGAAATGATCCTCTTCGGGGTCATCCAGCCGGTGATGTTCGTGGTCCTCTTCACCTACGTCTTCGGCGGCTCCATGAGCGTCGGCGGCTCCACCGACCCCGGCGTCTACAAGAACTTCCTGATGGCGGGCATCTTCGCCCAGACGGTCACCTTCGCCACGGCGGGATCCGCCGCGGGCATCGCCGACGACATGCAGAAGGGGCTCGTCGACCGCTTCCGCTCGCTCCCCATGAGCCGGGGCGCGGTCCTGACCGGCCGCACCGTGGCCGACCTCGTGCAGACCTCCATCACGCTGCTCGTCCTCGCGATCGTCGCCCTGCTCGTGGGCTGGCGCACCGGCACACCGGACCCGACCAACGCCGGCCGGATCCTCGGCGGCTTCGCCCTGCTGCTCCTCCTCGGCTACGCGTTCACCTGGATCGGCGCGCTCATCGGCCTGTCCGTACGCACACCGGAGGCGGCCACCTCGGGCGGGATCATCTGGCTGTTCCCGGTGACGTTCATCTCGAACGCGTTCGTGGACACCGGCATGATGACGCCCTGGCTGCGGCACGTCGCCGACTGGAACCCCTTCAGCGCGACCGTGCAGGCGTGCCGGGTGCTCTTCGGCAACCCGGGGGTCTCCACGTCCTCGGCCTGGCCCATGCAGCACCCGGTGTGGGCGTCGCTGCTCTGGTCCGTCCTGATCATCGTGGTCTTCCGCACCCTCGCGGTCCGCAAGTACCGCAACGCGACGGCCTGAGCGGCCGTGCCACGACGAGGCCCCCGCAGCGGTCGCTGCGGGGGCCTCGTCACGACTCGTATGTCACGAACGGCGTCAGCCGCTGTACGGCACCGCCGTGAGGACCTTGACCGAGGCGAACTTGCCGTTCGGCAGCTCGTACTCGGCGTCCTCGCCGACCTTCTTGCCGTTCACGCCCGTGCCCAGCGGCGACTGCGGCGAATACGTCTCGATCTCGGAGCTCGCGTACTCGCGGGAGGCGAGCAGGAAGCTCATGGTGTCGTCCTCGTCGCCGTCGAAAGCGATCGTGACGACCATGCCGGGTGCGACGACCCCGGTCGCAGCGGGCGCCTCACCGACCTTGGCCTTCTCCAGGAGCTGGGTCAGCTGGCGGATGCGGAGCTCCTGCTTGCCCTGCTCCTCCTTGGCCGCGTGGTACCCGCCGTTCTCCCGCAGGTCGCCCTCCTCACGCGCCGCCGCGATCTTCGCGGTGATTTCCTCGCGCGCGGGACCAGACAGGTACGCCAGCTCGTCCCTGAGCTTGGTGTGCGCCTCCTGCGTCAGCCAGGTGACGTCTTCGCTGGTCTGGGTCACAGGTCGCTCCTCGTAGGTACTGGGGGAATACAAAGCATCGCCCTACCCAGAAGGATGTTCCCTCACGGGTGGGCGAAACCACGAGCCTAACAATTCCGCGGTCGAACGGGGAGGACATAAGGCATCAGTTTTGCGTCGACGCAGGTCAGCATCGAGGTACTGGTGCGCGGCCGGGGCGCGTCACTCGGCGTGGCAGCCGACGAGCTCCGCGGTCGTGCCCTTGCCGCCCGCCGTGCGCAGCGTCACGACCTTGTCGATCCGGTCCGTGTGCTGGGCGAAGCGGAAGTCGGCGCGGCCCACCTCGGCGCCGACGGCGTCCTGCGAGCGAATCGTGCAGTAGCCGCTCGCGCCGGTGTCCTTGCGGATCTCCAGATGGACCTTGACGGTGTCGTCGTAGGCCTTGAAGGCGATGACCTCGCCGCTGAACTTGTTGCCCGCGACGTAGTACCAGCCGAACCAGCACATCATGGCCGCGAAGAGGGCGCCGAGCACGATCGCGGCGATTTTCAGCTTCCGGTCCGCGCGGGCGTCGGCCGCGCGCGAAGATCCGTAGCGGCCCTCCGGCAGCTGCTGCACGGCGCTCATCGGCCAGTTCCTCTCGCCTCGCCCGCCAACATCCGGGCACCGGAATTTTCCGCCCCCCGGTTCGGTCACTATAGAAGCGCCCATTGCGCCGAATCACACCAGGGCGCCTTAATTCACCAAGGATCTTGTCTTGACTGAGCAGCTGCGACTGATGGCCGTTCACGCCCACCCCGACGACGAGTCGTCGAAGGGCGCGGCCACGATGGCCAAGTACGTGTCCGAGGGGGTGGACGTGCATGTCGTGACCTGCACGGGAGGCGAGCGCGGCTCGATCCTCAACCCGAAGCTCCAGGGCGACAAATACATCGAGGAGCACATCCACGAAGTACGCAGGAAGGAGATGGAGGAGGCCCGCGAGATCCTCGGCGTCAAGCAGGACTGGCTGGGTTTCGTCGACTCCGGACTGCCCGAGGGCGACCCGCTGCCGCCGCTGCCCGAGGGCTGCTTCGCCCTTGAGGACGTCGACCACGCGGCAGGGCGTCTGGTGCGCCAGATCCGCTCCTTCCGTCCGCAGGTCATCACGACGTACGACGAGAACGGCGGATATCCGCACCCCGACCACATCATGACCCACAAGATCTCGATGGTGGCCTTCGACGGAGCGGCCGACGCCGAGAAGTACCCGGAGGCGGAGTTCGGCCCGGTCTTCCAGCCGAGCAAGCTCTACTACAACCAGGGCTTCAACCGGCCGCGCACCGAAGCGCTGCACCACGCCATGATCGAGCGGGGCATGGAGTCGCCGTACGCGGACTGGCTCAAGCGCTGGGACGAGTTCGAGCGGGTCGAGCGCACGCTGACCACGCACGTTCCGTGCGCCGACTTCTATGAGATCCGCGACAAGGCGCTGATCGCGCACGCCACGCAGATCGACCCGGACGGCGGCTGGTTCCGCGTTCCGATGGACCTCCAGAAGGAGGTCTGGCCCACCGAGGAGTACGAGCTGGCGAAGTCGCTCGTCGATACCTCCCTCCCCGAGGACGACCTCTTCGCGGGCGTCCGTCACAATGCCTGATGTGACATCGAATCTGGCAATGACCCATCTCGTCCCTCTTGCCGCGCAGGAGGTCGACGAGAACAAGGTGACTCCGGGTGTGCTCGGCTTCATCGTCTTCGCCGTGATGGCGCTCGCCGTCTGGGGCCTGATGAAGTCGATGAACCGGCACATGGGCAAGGTCGACTTCAAGGAGAAGACGCCGGCCGAGCCGGTCGGCGCCGACGCCGGCCGGGCGCCCGAGCGCTCCTAGGGCTTCCCCGGCCTTCTCATGAGCGCGCCCGCGATGAGTTTTGCGGGCGCGCCCGGTCGTACAGGTATGAGCCCTGTACTGATGCACGCGGTCGTCTCCGTGGACGGCTTCATCGCCGATGCCGACGACCAGGTCGGACCGCTGTTCGACTGGTACGGCAATGGTGATGAGCCGCTCGGTGACGGCGGCGGTTTCCGGATCTCCAAGGCGTCCGCCGACTACACCCGGCCGATGTGGGCGAGCCTCGGCGTGACGATCATGGGTCGGCGCCTGTTCGACCTCACGAACGGCTGGGACGCGAAGCCGCCGGCGGGCGAGCACGTCGTCGTGGTCTCGCACCGCCCCCGGCCCGCCGACTGGCACCCCGAGGCCTCGCACTACCACTTCGCCGGTGACGTGGCCGAGGCCGTCGCCCGCGCCAGGGAACTCGCGGGCGACCGGTCCGTGGCGATCACCGCGGGCGACATCGGCGGCCAGGCCTTCGCCCTCGGCCTGGTCGACATCGTGGCCATGGACGTCGTCCCCGTCGTCTTCGGCTCCGGCAAGCGCTACTTCGGCCCGGCCGACGCCCAGCGCCTCCTGGAGGACCCGCATGTGGTGATCCAGGGCGACCGGGTGCTGCACCTGCAGTACCGGGTGCGCAAGCCGTGACCGAACGGGTATGTCCCTAGGCGATCACCACCCCCATCACATCCCGCGCGTGCCGGTTCGGGACCATCCCGAGTCGCCACGCCTGCCATCCCGCGTCCAGCTCCACGCCCCGTTCGAGGAGCAGCTGATACGCGCCTACGTAATCGTCGAGCTTGCCGTCACGGGTGGGGCTGTCGGCGCGGGCCAGCTGGGACAGCTCCTCCTGGGCGACCGCCGCGCCGACCTCCGAGCCGCCCGGTGAGGCGTAGGGCAGCAGGGTGCAGCGCAAGAACGTCGCCCAGTCCTCGCCGCGCCGGTCCCCGTAGGAGGCGAAGAGGACGGCCGCCTCGTCGCAGAGCGTCATCGCCTGCTGAAGACGGGCGTTGCCCGCGTCGACGACCGCCAGTTCCAGGCACGTCCACGCCTCGCCGTGCGCGACACCGATGCGCTGGAAATCGGCGCGGGCGTCGACAAGCAGCTGACGGGCGAACCCCGAGTTGCGCAGCGAGCCCGTCTGCGCGGCCCGCTGGTCGCGGGTGACCCGCGCCGAGTGGTGCCGGGCGCACGCGAGCCCGTACACGTCACGCATCCGGGAGAACATGGTGCGCGAACGCTCCAGCTCACGCACCGCCTGGTCGAGGTTGCCGGTCTCCTCCAGCGCCTGGCCCAGGTAGTAGTACGTCCACGCCTCACCGCGCGCGTCCTCGTTGTCACGGTGCCGGGACGCCGCCTGGCGCAGGCCGTCGACCGCGGCCGACGCCTCCCCGTCGACCAGGCGGGCCCGCGCCAGCTGGGTCAGCGCCCAGGCCTCGCCGCGACTGTCGCGGGTACGGCCGTACAGGTCGAGCGCCGCCCGGAGCTCGGCGTCCGCGCGCGGCACGTCACCCATGCGCAGCCGCAGCTGCCCGAGCTGGAAGTGGGCCCACGCCTCGCCGTGCAACGACTCGTTCTCCCGGTGCAGGGCGAGCGCGTCGGTGAGCAGGGCCAGGGACTCGCGGACGTGGGCGCGGTCGCGCTCCACGGCCGCGAGCGCGTGCAGCGTCCAGCCGCGGTCACCCTGCGTCTCCGGCGTCGTCTGGAGTTCGAGCGCCTCCCTCAACTTGGCTGTCGCGTCGGTGAGTTGACCCTGGTGATGCAAGGTGATGCCGAGCGAACACAGCGCGCGGGCCTCGCCCGCCTGGTGATGGGCCTCGCGGTACAGGTCGACGACCGACGACAGCGTCGTACGCGCCTTGTCGAGCTCACCGAGCTGACGGGCCGCGATACCCGTACGCCACTGGACCGAGCGCACGAGCAGCCCCTGGTCGATGGCCTGCGTCAACTCGCTGATCTCGCCCAGGCGGTAGAGGTCGCCCCGCAGCAGGCAGTAGTCGCAGAGCGCGCCCAGCAGGCCGAGGACCGCCTCCTGGTTGACGCCCTCCGCGTGCCGCAGCGCCGCCGTGATGAAGCTCGACTCGTCGTCCAGCCAGCGCAGCGCCGCGTCGAGCGACGTGAAGCCGTGCGGCCCCGGCTGCCCGGCGCGCGTGGACATGTTGCCGTCCACAAGCCGGATCACCGAGTCCGCGAGCTCCGCGTAGTTCTGGATGAGACGCTCCTGCGCCGCCGTACGCTCGGCCGGCTCCTCCTCATCGGCGAGGCGGGCCTGCGCGAAGGAACGGACCAGGTCATGGAGCCGGTAGCGGCTGCCCCTGACGTGGTCGATCAGGCCCGCGCGCGACAGCGCCGTCAGATGGCGGGTGGCCTCCGACTCGTCCGCGGCGAGCAGCGCCGCCGCGGCCGCCGCGCCGAGCGAGGCCCGCCCGGCGAGCGCGAGCCTGCGCAGCAGCCGCCGGGCCGCGTCGGACTGGTCGGTGTACCGCAGCCACAGGACGCGCTCGACCGGCTCCACCGGCCCGTACGCGCTCAGGTCCGCCGCCAGCTGACGTGCCGTGCGCGGCCCGATCGACGAACCCGCGATCCGCAGCGCCAGCGGCAGGCCGCCGCACAACTCCCTTACCTCCTCGGTCGACTCGGCGTCGTACGGGCCGCTCGCATCCTCCGCCGCGTCCCGCAGCAGCTCCTCCGCGCCCGCCGCGTCCAGCGCCTCCACCGGCAACTGGTGCACCCAGGCCGGAGTGGCCCCGCCGAGTTCGAGCGGCTTGCGCGCGGTGACGATGACGAGGCTGTCGGACCGCTCCGGCACCAGCGTGCGCACCTGCTCGGCGTCCTCGGCGTCGTCGAGCACGATCGTCACCGGCAGCCCGGTCAGATGCTGGTGGTACAGCTCGCTCAACCGCTTGACCTGCTGATCCGGCGACGAACGCTCCCGGAACAGCAACTGCTCGCGCGGCGCGCCGAGCCGGTTCAGCAGATGCAGCAGCGCGTCCCGCGTCGCCAGCGGCGCCGCGTCCGCCCGGTCCCCGCGCAGGTCCACGACACACGCCCCGCGGAACTGGTCCCGCAGCTCGTGCGCCGCCCGCACCGCCAGCGTCGTACGCCCCGAACCGGGCGCCCCGTGCAGCACCACCACCGTCGGCCGCGTCTCCGTGCTGGCCCGCGCCGCGTGCACCCACTGCGCGATCCGCGCCATGGCCGCCCGCCGCCCCGCGAACGGCCCCTCAGGATCCGGGAGTTGGCCGAACGACTGCTCGAGCACGCTCCTGCGCCGCGCGGCCGCGCTCTTGTCGGTCCGCCGGTTCCCGGGCGACGCCGACTTCTTCGTCGTACCGGTGCTGGCCGCCAGCACCCGCTGCTGGTCCAGGAACGGCCGGATGCCCCGCACCTCAAGCGCCGTCAGCCACTGCAGGCGCAGCTGCTCGGGCCCGCCCGGCTGATTCAGCGCGCCCGCGCTGCGGCTCGCCGCCGGCAGGTGCGAGGCGGTCACCTTGGCGACGGTGGCGGCCGCGCCGAGCACGGCGACCGCCGCCCCGGTACCCACCGCGACCCCGGTGCCCGCCCCGAACGCCAGGTCGGCCACGACCGCGGTGACGGCCCCGACCCCCGCCACCATCAGCGGCGTCGACCCGCCCTCCTTGGCGAACCGCTCCCCGAACGACATCTGTCCCGCCGCGGCCTCGTCGAGCGCCCGGGTGTACGCCGCGTACTCCTCGGTGGCGGTCTGCCCCATGGCGTCGAGCGCACCCTTCGCCCGCGACAGCAGCACACCCCCGTCCGTCCGCCCGCCCGAGCGCCTGACTTCCTCTTCCACGGCCCGGGCCAACAGCCGCTCGGCTTCCGCCCGATGGCTGTCTCGCATCTTCGGTCCCCCTCCGGTTGCGTCAGATTCGGGTCAAGTGTCCTGCGTATGGGGTGAAGGCGCGAGGGGCCCGGCGATCAAAGACACGACCGTGACGGGCATGGGTGAGGATGGAGGCATGTCGAACCGACTGGCCCATGAGACGTCCCCCTACCTCCTCCAGCACGCCGAGAACCCGGTGGACTGGTGGCCGTGGTCGGCCGAGGCCTTTGAGGAGGCGCGGCGGCGGGGGGTGCCGGTGCTGCTCAGCGTCGGGTACTCGAGCTGCCACTGGTGTCACGTCCTAGCGAGCGAAAGCTTCGAGGACGAAGCAACCGCAGCCCTGATGAACGACAACTTCGTCAGCGTCAAGGTCGACCGCGAGGAGCGGCCCGACGTCGACGCCGTCTACATGGAGGCCGTGCAGGCCGCCACCGGGCAGGGCGGCTGGCCCATGACCGTCTTTCTGACCCCGGATGCCGAGCCGTTCTACTTCGGTACGTACTTCCCGCCCGAGCCGCGTCACGGCATGCCCTCCTTCACTCAGGTCCTCGGGGGCGTCCGGGACGCGTGGACGGGCCGGCGGAGCGAGGTCACCGAGGTCGCCGCGAAGATCACCGCGGATCTTGCGGGGCGTGAACTGTCGTTCGGGGACGCGCAGGTGCCCGGCGAGGGCGAGCTGGCGCAGGCGCTGCTCGGGCTGACGCGGGAGTACGACGCGACGTACGGCGGGTTCGGCGGGGCGCCCAAGTTCCCGCCGTCCATGGTGATCGAGTTCCTGCTGCGGCACCACGCCAGGACCGGCGCCGAGGGCGCGCTGCAGATGGCCGTCGACACGTGCGAGCGGATGGCGCGCGGCGGGATCTACGACCAGCTCGGGGGCGGCTTCGCGCGGTACTCGGTGGACCGCGAGTTCACGGTGCCGCACTTCGAGAAGATGCTCTACGACAACGCGCTGCTGTGCCGCGCCTACGCCCACCTCTGGCGTTCGACCGGCTCCGAACTCGCCAAGCGCGTAGCGCTGGAGACCGCCGACTTCATGGTGCGTGAACTGCGCACGAACGAGGGCGGGTTCGCCTCCGCGCTGGACGCCGACAGCGAAGATCCGGTGAGCGGTGAGCACGTCGAGGGTGCTTACTACGTGTGGACGCCCGAGCAGTTGAGCCAGGTGCTTGGCGCGGAGGACGGGGCTGCCGCCGCCCGGTACTTCGGGGTCACGCAGGAGGGGACCTTCGAGGAGGGCGCCTCTGTTCTTCAACTGCCGCAGAACGATGAGGTGTTCGACGGCGAGCAGATCGAGCGGATCCGGCAGCGGCTGCGCGCCGCGCGCGAGGAGCGGCCCGCCCCGGGCCGGGACGACAAGGTCGTCGCCGCGTGGAACGGGCTCGCGGTGGCCGCCCTCGCCGAGACCGGCGCGTATTTCGGGCGGCAGGACCTCGTGGACGCCGCCGTGGCCGCGGGCGATCTGCTCGTGCGGCTGCACATGGATCCCCTGGCCCGGCTCTCCCGTACCAGCAAGGACGGTCAAGTCGGCCAGAACAGTGGGGTGTTGGAAGATTACGCCGATGTCGCCGAGGGGTTCCTCGCGCTCGCGTCCGTGACCGGGGAAGGGGTGTGGCTGGAGTTCGCCGGGTTCCTGCTCGACCATGTCCTCGACCGGTTCGTGGACCGGGAGAGCGGCGCCCTGTACGACACCGCCGTGGATGCCGAGCAGCTGATCAGGCGGCCGCAGGACCCGACCGACAACGCGACTCCCTCCGGGTGGACGGCGGCGGCCGGGGCGCTGCTCTCGTACGCGGCGCACACCGGTTCGGAACCGCACCGGAGCGCGGCGGAGCGGGCGTTGGGCGTCGTGAAGGCGCTCGGCCCGCGCGCGCCGCGGTTCATCGGGAACGGGCTCGCGGTCGCCGAGGCGCTGCTCGACGGGCCCCGTGAGATCGCCGTCGTGGGGGAGGTGGGCGGCCGGATGCAGCACACCGCGCTCACCGGAACCGCGCCCGGCGCCGTGGTCGCCGCGGGACCGGAGGGGAGCGACGAGCTTCCGCTGCTCGCCGACCGGCCGCGCGTCGAGGGGCGCGACACCGCGTACGTGTGCCGCCACTTCGTATGCGATGCGCCGGTGACGGATGCCGAGCAGTTGGAGCGGTTGCTGAGCGAGCCGGGCCGGTAGTGGGCGGCGTGCCTCAGAGCCCGTTCTGCAGGGTGTCCAGGGCACGTACCGCCAGGTCGCGCAGGTCGCCCTCGTGGTCGTGCTCGGCCCAGTACATCGTGGCCTCCATGAGGGCGCCGGTGACGCACATCGCGTAGACCCGGACCTCCAGGTCGCCCGCGTCGCGGCCGGTGCGCTCGGCGAGGACGCCGCAGATCATCTGGCCGGTGACCGACATCGACTCCATCATCCGGGAGCGCACCGCGGGCACCTCGACCTGGAGCCGGGTGCGCAGCCGGGACACGTCGGGGTCGTCACTGCCGAGCGCGAGGTGCAGGCTGCGGTCGATGACGTGCCGCAGGGAGTCGATGATCGACTCGTCGGCCGGCCGTGCCCGCAGTTCCCGCTCCAGGATCGGGTCGAACTCGTCGGTGAGGACGATGTCTTCCTTGGTCGGGAAGTAGCGGAACACGGTGGACGGCGACACCTCGGCGGCCTCGGCGATCTGCTCGACCGTCGTCGCGTCGTACCCCTGGTCCATGATCAGGCGGTACGTCGCCTCGCGGATCGTCGTACGGGTCTTGAGCTTCTTGCGTTCCCGGAGTCCGAGTTTGGCTTCCGGGGTCTGTGCTGAGGCGGCCATGACCGTCATTGTCGGGCATCCGCGCTGACGGCGGCCACCTCCGGGTCGGACGTGGCGCTCGCCGGTGGGCGGACGGGGCCGGGCATCAGGGTCGCCGTCAGGAGCGCGGCGACCAGCGCCGTGATGGCGATGACGACCAGGGCGAGGTCCATGCCGTGGAGGTACGCGGCGTCGGCGGAGGCCGCGAGGGCCCGGTCGCCGGCCCGTTCCGCGACCAGGTGAGCGCCGATCACCGAGTCGCGCGCCGCGTCCGCCGCCGCGCCGTGCAGTCCGGCCGTGCTGAGCCGGGCCGTGTACGCGCCGGCGATGAGGGCGCCGAGCAGGGCGACGCCGAGCGCGCTGCCGGTCTGGCGCACCGTGCTCAGCAGCCCGGAGCCGCGGCCCGCCTGGTCCTTGGGCAGGGCGGCGAGGGCGCCGCCCATCGCGGGGATCATGGCGAAGGCGAAGCCGATCCCGGCGATCGTCAGCCACAGGGCCGTGAACCCGTATCCGGAGTCGACGGTGGTGCGCGCCCCGAGGAACCCGGCGAACGCGAGGACGACGAGCGCGACGCAGATCACCGCCCGCGCCCCGAACTTCACGACGAGCGGCTGCGCGAGCTTCGCGGCGGCCAGCATCCCGGCCATCAGCGGGAGCATCCGCACTCCGGTGCCGAGCGAGTCGGTGCCGAGCACGGCCTGGAGGTACTGGGGCAGCACGAACATCAGGCCCGCGAGCACGAACATGCCGAGTGTCGCGGCGAGGGTGTTGGTGAGGAAGCCGCGGTGGGCGAGGAGCGTGAGGTCGAGCATGGGGCGTGGGCTGCGGCGTTCGCGCAGTACGAGCGCGGCGAGCAGCACGACGGAGGCCACGAACCCGCCGAGCACGAGCGGGTCGGTCCAGCCCTTCGCGGGGCCCTCGATGATCGCGTAGATCAGGGTGCCGAGGCCGAGTGCGGTGAGCACGGTCGAGACGATGTCGACCCTGGGCGCGGCCGGGTCCTTCGTCTCCGGCAGCAGGAGCAGGCAGGCGGTGATGCCGATCGCGACCATCGGCACGTTGATCACGAAGACGGCGCCCCACCAGAAGTGGTTCAGCAGCCAGCCGCCGAGGATCGGTCCCAGCGGCATGCCGAGTGCGGACGCCGCGGAGATCATGCCGAGGGCCTTCGTCTGTTCGTCGCGCGGGAACAGCGAGGGCAGTACGGAGAAGGCGAGCGGCATCACGAAGGCGCCGCCCACGCCCATCAGGGCCCGGGCCACGATCACCCAGGTCACGTCGGAGGCGAGGGCGCCCACGACGGAGGCGGTGAGGAAGACGCCGAGTCCGGTGACGAGGATCCGGCGGCGCCCGAAGCGGTCGCCGAGCAGTCCGGCGGGGAGCATCAGCGCGGCGAAGACGACGACGTACGCGTCCGCCATCCACTGCTGCTGACCGGTGGTGGCGCCCAGTTGCCCGGTGATCGTCGGGAGCGCCACGTTCAGGATCGTCATGTCGAAACCGAGCACGAGCATGCTCGCGACCAGGGCCCCGAGGGCCAACCAGCGCCTGGGATCGAGGCGCGGCTCCACTTGCTGAGTGACAGTAGCCATGAAATGAGAGTAACTCTCACTTCATAGTGTCTGTCAATCTAGAGTGGCTGTCGTAAGTTCGGGAGCGCAAAAAAGGCCGCGGCTCGAAAGCCGCGGCCATGCGTGAGGAAGGAGGGGGAGGGGCGTCAGCCGTGCTGGTAGGCCACCAGCGAGATGCCGACGTAGTGCACGACGAACGCCGCGAGGGTCAGCGAGTGGAAGACCTCGTGGAAGCCGAAATAGCGGGGCGAGGGGTTCGGCTTCTTGATGCCGTAGATGACACCGCCCGCGCTGTAGAGCAGCCCGCCCACGACCACCAGGACGAGCACGGCGACGCCGCCGGTCCGCATGAAGTCGGGCAGGAAGAAAACTGCCGCCCAGCCCATCGCGATGTAGCAGGGGGTGTAGAGCCAGCGCGGGGCGCCGACCCAGAAGACGCGGAACGCGATGCCCGCCGCGGCCGCCACCCAGATGCCCCACAGCAGCGTCTCGCCCTTGGCGCCGGGCAGCAGCAGCATGGTCAGCGGCGTGTACGTGCCCGCGATGATCAGGAAGATGTTCGCGTGGTCGAGCCGGCGCAGGACGCCGTCGGCGCGCGGCCCCCAGTTGCCCCGGTGGTAGAGCGCGCTCACGCCGAACAGCAGGCAGGCGGTCAGTACGAAGATCCCGCACGCCACGCGGCCGCGCGTCGAGTCGGCCAGGGCCGTGAGGAAGAGGCCGGCGATGAGCACGGCCGGGAACATGCCCGCGTGCAGCCAGCCGCGCAGTTTCGGCTTCAGCGAGGAAGGCTCTGCAAGGGGGACTTCGGGCTGGTCCGCGGTGACGCTCATGGCTTCCATCGTACCTACGCGACCGTAGGTCATGGATATGGAGGGCGTCAGTTCTCACCTGGGGTTAACCCGAAGTCCTGATCGATAAGCCCGGGGAGCCGAGTGGCGATGCTCACTCCGCTCAAGTGTGAAGCCCCCTGGACAGATGGGCGAAACGGTCGGATGATCAAATGAGTGCGGTCGGCACCGGATGAGCGCCCACTGAATTTCAGTGGCACGGGAGGCGCAGCGTCCGGGTCGAGGCCCCCACGGGGCAACCAACACAACACCCTCATTTAGGAGCGATCGTGGCGCGCGACATCGCGGCTCCCGTTTCCCCCGTTCTCACCCTCCCGACCGACCACGTCCCGACAAAGCACCAGGAACTGATCTCGTGGGTCAACGAGATCGCCGAACTGACACAGCCGGACAGCGTGGTCTGGTGCGACGGCTCAGAGGCCGAGTACGAGCGGCTCGCCGAGGAGCTCGTCACCAAGGGAACGTTCAGGAAGCTCGACCCGATCAAGCGCCCGAACTCGTACTACGCCGCCTCCGACCCGACCGATGTCGCGCGGGTCGAGGACCGGACGTTCATCTGCTCCGCGGAAGAGGCGGACGCGGGCCCCACGAACCACTGGAAGGACCCCGCCGAGATGCGGGAGATCTTCCAGGGCAACGAGGGGAACGGGGGGATCTTCCGCGGCTCCATGAAGGGCCGCACGATGTACGTCGTCCCCTTCTGCATGGGCCCGCTCGGCTCGCCGCTCTCCGCGATCGGCGTCGAGATCACCGACTCGGCCTACGTCGCCGTCTCCATGCGCACCATGACCCGGATGGGGCAGCCGGTCCTGGACGAGCTCGGCACCGACGGCTTCTTCGTCAAGGCCGTGCACACGCTGGGCGCCCCGCTCGCCGAGGGCGAGGCGGACGTGCCGTGGCCGTGCAACTCCACGAAGTACATCTCGCACTTCCCCGAGGACCGCGAGATCTGGTCCTACGGATCCGGCTACGGCGGCAACGCCCTGCTGGGCAAGAAGTGCTACGCGCTGCGCATCGCCTCGGTGATGGCGCGGGACGAGGGCTGGCTCGCCGAGCACATGCTGATCCTCAAGCTGACGCCGCCGCAGGGGGAGTCGAAGTACGTCGCGGCCGCGTTCCCGTCCGCGTGCGGCAAGACCAACCTGGCCATGCTGGAGCCCACGATCTCCGGCTGGACGGTCGAGACGATCGGCGACGACATCGCCTGGATGCGGTTCGGTGCGGACGGCCGGCTCTACGCGATCAACCCCGAGGCCGGATTCTTCGGCGTCGCGCCCGGCACCGGTGAGCACACCAACGCCAACGCGATGAAGACGCTGTGGGGCAACTCCGTCTTCACGAACGTCGCCCTCACCGACGACAACGACATCTGGTGGGAGGGCATGACGGAGGAGACTCCGGCCCACCTCACGGACTGGAAGGGCAACGACTGGACGCCCGATTCCGGTGTCCCCGCGGCGCACCCCAACGCCCGCTTCACCACCCCGGCCGCGCAGTGCCCGATCATCGCGCCCGAGTGGGAGGACCCCAAGGGCGTACCGATCTCGGCGATCCTGTTCGGCGGTCGGCGCGCGTCCGCCGTCCCCCTCGTCACCGAGTCCTTCGACTGGAACCACGGCGTCTTCCTCGGCGCCAACGTGGCCTCCGAGAAGACCGCCGCCGCCGAGGGCAAGGTCGGCGAGCTGCGCCGCGACCCGTTCGCGATGCTGCCGTTCTGCGGCTACAACATGGGCGACTACATGGCCCACTGGGTGAAGGTCGGCGCGGACAAGAACGCCGCGGACCTTCCGAAGATCTACTACGTCAACTGGTTCCGCAAGGACGCGAAGGGCCGCTTCGTATGGCCCGGGTTCGGTGAGAACAGCCGCGTCCTGAAGTGGATCGTGGACCGCCTCGACGGACGGGCGGAGGGTGTCGAGACCCCGATCGGCATTCTTCCGGCCAAGGGCTCCCTGGACACGAACGGCCTCGACATCGCCGAGGACGACCTGGAGTTCTTGCTCACCGTCGACAAGGAGGTCTGGCGCGAGGAGGCTGCGCTGGTACCCGAGCATCTCAACACGTTCGGCGATCACACGCCGAAGGAACTGTGGGATGAGTACCGGAAGCTGGTGCAGCGGCTCGGCTAGCCGGACCTGACTGAGCCCCCGCACAACGAGGTGCGGGGGCTCAGTCATGCCCGCGCCCTTTTAGGCGGCTACCAAGCGGCCGGCGCTTGCGTGGTACTCCATGCGCTGCGCGGCCAGGATCGCCGCGCTCGTGTCCGCCCGGGACGCCGCGACCACCAGGGCCCGCCCGGCGAGGGCATGCGCCCGCTGGTGCAGCCCGGCGACATGCGGCTCATGCACGGCGGCGGCGACGGAGGACCGGACCGGCGGGTGCCCGCCCCGAAGGCGGCTGATCTGAGCGGCCAGCTCGGTGGCGGCCGCGTCCAATTCCTGGTCCCCGGCGGCGAGCCGAAGCTCGTCGGTCAGGGCGAGCAGCGCGGACAGGTGCCCGGCGAGCTGGATGTCCAGCTCCTCTTCGCGGGAGCGGTGCGGGAAGTCGCTGTCGGCCACCATCGAGTGGACCGATTTGGTGCGGATCGGCTCGTACATGGGAGGCCTCCAGGCAACCGGAACAACCGGACAGGCGGTAACTTGGCCTCCATCGTACCTTAGAATCTGTCTAAGTTAGAACCTGTCCAAAGTTGGGTCACGGCTGGCTGTAGCCGTCCAGGAAGTTCCCGATCCGGGTGACCGCCTCGGTCAGCTGCCGGGTCGAGGGCAGCGTCACGACGCGGAAGTGATCGGGCTCGGGCCAGTTGAAGCCGGTGCCGTGCACGACCATGATCTTCTCGGCGCGCAGCAGGTCGAGCACCATCTGCCGGTCGTCCTTGACCTTGAAGACCTTGGGATCCAGGCGCGGGAAGAGATAGAGCGCGCCCTTGGGCTTCACGCAGCTGACGCCCGGGATCTGCGTGAGCAGGTCGTAGGCGACATCGCTCTGTTCCTTGAGCCGGCCGCCGGGAAGCACGAGGTCCTTGATCGTCTGGCGGCCGCTGAGCGCCGCGACGACACCGTGCTGGCCCGGCATGTTCGCGCACAGGCGCATGTTCGCGAGGATCGTCAGGCCCTCGATGTACGACTGGGCGTGCGCGCGCGGGCCGGAGATCGCCATCCAGCCGACGCGGTAACCGGCCACGCGGTACGCCTTCGACATGCCGTTGAAGGTGAGCGTGAGCAGGTCGGGGGCGATGGCGGCGGTCGGCGTGTGCGTCGCGCCGTCGTAGAGGATCTTGTCGTAGATCTCGTCGGAGCAGACGAGCAGGTTGTGGCGGCGGGCGATGTCGGTGATGCCGCGCAGCATCTCGTCGCTGTATACGGCGCCCGTCGGGTTGTTCGGGTTGATGATGACGATCGCCTTGGTGCGGTCGGTCACCTTGCGCTCGATGTCGGCCAGGTCCGGCATCCACTCCGCCTGCTCGTCGCAGCGGTAGTGCACGGCGGTGCCGCCGGAGAGCGAGACGGCGGCGGTCCACAGGGGGTAGTCAGGGGCGGGGACGAGCACTTCGTCGCCGTCGTCGAGGAGTCCCTGCATCGCCATCACGATCAGCTCGGAGACACCGTTGCCGATGAAGACGTGCTCGACGTCGGTCTCCACGCCCAGGGTCTGGTAGTGCATCATCACCGCGCGGCGGGCGGCGAGCAGACCCTTGGCGTCGCCGTAGCCGTGCGCGTCGCCGAGGTTGCGGAGCATGTCCTCCAGGATCTCCGGGGGGCACTCGAAACCGAACGCCGCCGGGTTGCCCGTGTTCAGCTTCAGGATCCGGTGACCCGCCGCTTCCAGCCGCATCGCCTCCTCGAGCACCGGGCCCCGGATCTCGTAGCAGACGTTGGAGAGCTTGGTCGACTGGATGAGCTGCATGGTCCGACCTTACGGCCGGGCCGCCGGGCCGCGCCCTCTGTTCTGGCGGGTGAGATGGGCCACTGTGGGCAGCTGAGAGGCATTGTTCGAGCGTTTGTTCTAATCATTCGTTACCGTGGGGACCATGCTTCAGGGATCCCTTTTCGACCAGGCCGAGGAGACCGCGCTCGGCTCCCTCGCCGGAGTGCGGCGCACCGCACTCGGTGCCGGGGCCTGGATCGACGTACTGCCGGGCTGGCTGAGCGGCGCCGACGCGCTGTTCGAACACCTCGCCACGGGCGTGCCGTGGAAGGCGGAGCGGCGCCAGATGTACGAGCGCGTCGTCGACGTGCCGCGGCTGCTGAAGTTCTACGGGGCGGCCGAGCCGCTGCCGCACCCCGTGCTCGGCACGGCCCGCGCCGCGCTGTCCGCGCACTACGCCGACGAGCTGGGGGAGCCCTTCACCACGGCGGGGCTCTGCTTCTACCGGGACGGGCGGGACAGCGTCGCCTGGCACGGGGACCGGATCGGACGCGGGGACCGGGAGGACACCATGGTCGCCATCGTGTCGGTCGGGGCGCCGCGCGATCTGGTGCTGCGGCCCGTGGGCGGCGGCGCCCCGGCCGTGCGCAGGCCGCTCGGCCACGGCGATCTCATCGTGATGGGCGGTTCCTGCCAGCGGACCTGGGAGCACGCGATCCCCAAATCGGCGCGCGCGACCGGACCCCGGATCAGCATCCAGTTCCGGCCGCGCGGAGTGCGCTGAGCGGGCCTTATGCGGAGCGGCGTACCGACTTCCCCGCGAGGACGTCCGTGCGGCGCCCGTCCTCGATGACGAACCGCCCGTCGATCAGGACGTGCGGGATCCCCACGGGCAGGGTGCGCGGCGCCTCGAACGAGGAGCCCGCCGCCACCGTCTCCGGGTCGAACAGGACCAGGTCGGCGCGGTACCCCTCGCGGACGAGGCCGCGGTCGGGCAGGCGCAGCCGGGCGGCCGGGCGTGACGTGAGGTGCGCGACCGTCTCCTCGAGGGACATGACGCCGAGGTCGCGGGCGTAGCGGCCGAGGTAGTGCGGGAACGTGCCGTACGCGCGCGGGTGCGGCTTGGAGCCCTGCAGGATGCCGTCGCTGCCCCCGGTGTGCACCGGGTGCTGCATGATCGCCCGCACGTTGTCCTCGTGGCCGACGTGCTGCAGGATCGTCGAGCCCATCTTGTCGTCGATGAGCAGGCGGCGGGCGGTGGCCCAGGGCGCCTCGCCGCGCTCGGCGGCCGCCGCGGCGATCGTCTTGCCGACGTACGCGGCGAGCGCGGGGTCCGAGACGCCCGAGACCTCGATCGTGTCCCACTCCATCGGCACGCCGTGACAGCCGTCGGAGCCGAGCTCCTCGACGTGGTGGCGCATGCGCTCGGCGGTCTCGTCGTCGAGGAGCCGCGCGAGGGTCGCGTCGGGCCCGCCCTCATTGGCCCAACTGGGCAGCATCGCCACGAGAGTTGTGGCGCCCGGCGTGTACGGGTACGTGTCGAGGCTGATGTCGGCGCCGCCCGCGATCGCGTCGTCGAGGAGGGCGAGCAGGTCGCCGCCCTTGCCCTTGTTCACGCCGAAGTTCATGGTGGCGTGGGCCAGATGCAGGGAGCAGCCCGCGGTGCGCGTGAGGTCGACCATCTCCTGGTACGCGTCCAGGGCACCGGCCCCGTAACTGCGGTGGTGGGGGCAGTAGTAGCCGTCGTACGCGGCCACCACCCGGCACAGCTCGGTGAGTTCGGCGTCCTTGGCGTACATGCCGGGGGTGTACGTGAGCCCGGACGACATGCCGACGGCGCCCTGCTCCATGCCCTCGGCGACCAGCCGCTTCATGTGGTCCAGCTCGGCCGGGGTCGCGTCGCGGTCGTCCCAGCCGACCGCGTACATGCGGACCGTGCCCTGGGGGATGAGGTAGGCGGCGTTGACGGCGATGCCCCGGTCGAGGCGGTCCAGGTACTCGCCGACCGTGCGCCAGTCGAAGTCGACGGACGTGTCCCCGGGCGCACCGCCGTTCCAGCCGGTGATGGCGCGGCGGACCTCGGTGAGGGTGCGGTCGTCGACGGGGGCGTACGACAGGCCGTCCTGGCCGAGGACTTCGAGGGTGACGCCCTGGGCCGCCTTCGCGCTGTGGTCCGGGTCGCGCAGCAGGGCGAGGTCGCTGTGCGCGTGCATGTCGATGAACCCGGGCGCTACCGCCAGGCCTGACCCGTCCAGGGTTCGGGGTGCCGTGGGGCGCGGGCCCTGGCCCTCGCGCGTGATCTCTGTGATCCGGCCGTTGTCGATCGCCACGTCCGCGCGGTACGAGGCGCCTCCGGTGCCGTCGATCACGCGGGTGTTCTTGATGACCAGGTCCATGGGAGGCCTCTCGTCTGCCAGGTGCTGTGGTGTTGCCGGGTGCGGCTTCGTCGTGGCTGGTCGCGCAGTTCCCCGCGCCCCGATGAAGGCTGAGCGGCTTCGCCGCTCAGCCTTCATCGGGGAAATGCGGCGCGAAGCGCGTGCATTTCAGGGGCGCGGGGAACTGCGCGAGAAGCCCCACCGGCCGGCACTCGGCACCCGACCGGCGGAGCTACGGCGCCTAGAAGTACGTCCGCACGTAGTCCACGACCGTGCCGTCCGCCTCCACCACCGGGATCAGCTGCCACTTGTCGAACGACGTGCACGGGTGCGACAGGCCCATGCCGAGCCAGTCGCCTACCTCCAGGCCGGCCCCGGTCTCCGTCCGCACCCAGCCGTGCTGGTCCGACAGGCCCGTCACCGTGATCCCGGTCCCTTCGCGCACCACGCCCGTCCGCGCGTCCCGTACGACCTGGACCTCGGGCAGGTCCAGGTCGTAGGCCGCGTCGCGCTTGCCCGCGTTCGTGAACGCCTGGTCCTGCGTCGGCCGCGACACCACCTGCGCCCACAGCCGGAACGCGGGGTGCAGCGCGCCCTCCTCCGGGACCCGGTTGAACGGGGTCAGATGGCGGTAGTGGCCGTCGTCGTGCGAGACGTACGCGCCGGAGCGGAGCAACTTCAGTACGGGCGCGCTCAGTTCGGGAATCTCCGCGAACACGTCCGCCACCGCGTCGAACCAGGCGCTGCCGCCCGCGCTCACCACGATCTCGTCGAGCCCCGCGAACCGCCCGGCCTTGTCGAGGCCGGCGGCGAGCGCGACCAGGCGGCGCAGCCAGGCGCGGACCCGGTCACCGTCGGCCTGGGGCACCTCGCCCTCGTACCCGGCGACACCGACGAGCCGCAGCGTCGAGGTGGCGGCCACCGCGTCGGCGATCGTCGCGCACTCCGCCTCGGTACGCGCGCCCGTGCGCGCGCCGTCACCCGCGCCCAGTTCCACGACCACGTCGACGGGGCGGGTGGCGCCGGCCTCGCGCAGCGCGGCGTCCATCAGCTCGACGCCGCGCGCGGAATCGACGTAGCAGATGAAGCGGAAGGCGGCCGAGGCGTTCAGCTCGGCGGCGAGCCAGCGCAGGGCGGCCGCGTCGACGAGTTCGTTGGCCAGG
Source organism: Streptomyces sp. NPDC102467 (assembly GCF_044765445.1). Taxonomy (NCBI): domain Bacteria; kingdom Bacillati; phylum Actinomycetota; class Actinomycetes; order Kitasatosporales; family Streptomycetaceae; genus Streptomyces; species Streptomyces sp. NPDC102467. Next base: position 254,296 of record NZ_JBIWKA010000001.1, read on the forward strand.
AAGATCCGGTCGATGCCGAACTCCCGCGCCACGCGCACCTGGTGGGGCACGGCGAGGGTGATGCCCCAGGCGCCGTGCTCGATCTGCCGCTGGAAGAGCTGGGGGGCCATCGACGTCTTGCCGTGCGGGGCGAAGGCGAGACCGTGCCGGGTGGCGTACGTCTCCATCAGCGCGAGATTGTGCTCCAGGCGCTCCGCGGAGAGGGCGAGGACGGGGGTGGTGAATCCGTCCGTGAAGAGGTTCAGGCGGCGCTCGGCCAGCTCGGCGACGGTGAGGCCCTCGGCCTGGGGCGGCAGGCCCTTGAACCGGAAGTCCACCCGCTCCCGCGCCAGGTCCTTCAGGCGTGCTTTCCCGCGCTCGGCGGCTGCGTCGACTGCGCCATCGACATTGACGGCGTTCTGGGCGGTCACGGTGCCTCCTCCAGGCCGGCTGTTGCAATATGCGCAACGGCCATTGCGTATGTCGCTTACTGCTGTCTAACATCCGAGCCAATGCCGGGTCAACGGAGCTGTTGACCCCCACGCCGTGAGGAGACCGACCCCCGTGACCGTCACCGGACCCGCAGCCCCGCACAGCGCACCCGACGTCAGCGCACCCGACGTCGTCGCGCTCGGCGAGTCCATGGTCACGTTCGTCCCCTCCGTACCCGGGCGCCTCGCCGACGTGCCCTCCTTCGAGCGCGGCATCGGCGGCGCCGAGTCCAACCTGGCCTGCGTACTCGCCGCCGGCGGGCACCGCGCGCGCTGGGTCAGCCGGGTCGGCGCCGACGGATTCGGCGACCACCTCGTCGAGGCCATCGGCGCATACGGCGTCGACGTCTCGGGGGTACGCCGCGACCCCGCCCGCCCCACCGGCATCTACTTCCGCACCGCGGGCGACCGGGCCACCGACGCCCACGAGGTCGCCTACTACCGCGCCGGGTCCGCCGCCTCCGCCATGTCCCCCGCGACCATGGACCTGGACGCGCTCCGCGCAGGACGCATCCTGCACCTGTCCGGCATCACCGCCGCACTGTCCGACGACTGCCTCGGCCTGCTCCGGGCGCTCATGGAGGCACCCGGCGGCGTAAAAAGCCCCCTCGTCTCCTTCGACGTCAACCACCGCCCCGGCCTGTGGCGCACCCCCGAGGATGCCCGCGTCCTGCTCGACCTCGCCCGCCACGCCGGCCTGGTCTTCGTCGGCGAGGACGAGGCCGAGGACGCGTTCGGGATCACCGGCGGCCCCGACGCCGTCCGCGCCGCGCTGCCCGAACCGGAGCTGCTCGTCGTGAAGCGCGGCGCCGACGGCGCGATCGCCTACGACCGTGACGGCGGCCGGCACTTCGAACCCGCCCCGCGCGTCGACGTCGCCGCCGCCGTCGGCGCGGGCGACGCCTTCGCCGCCGGATTCCTCTCCGCGACCCTGCGCGGCCTGCCCGCCGCCGACCGGCTCCGCCACGGCCACCTGTGGGCGGCCGCCGCCCTCACCGTCCCCGGCGACCTCGCCGAACCCCCGAGCCGCGCCCACGCCGACCGGCTGGTCGCCCTCGACGCCGCCGCGTGGGAGACACTGCACCTCGGCCCCGGATGGACCGTCACCGACGCCTTCGACGACCGGGCCGCCGAGGAGGTACGTACACCATGAGCCAGACCGTCGACCGCGCGCTCAGCATCCTGCCGCTGCTCGCCGAGGGACCAGCCGACCTGGGCCAGGTGGCCGAGCGGCTCGGGGTGCACAAGTCCACGGCCCTGCGCCTGCTGCGCACCCTGCACGAACACGGCCTCGTGCACCGCCAGTCCGACCAGCGTTACCGGCTCGGCGCCCGCCTCTTCGCGCTCGCCCAGGAAGCCGTCGAGAACCTCGACGTCCGCGAGATCGCCCACCCCCACCTCGTCGCTCTGAACGAGAAGGTCGGGCACACCATCCACCTCGCCGTGTACGAGGAGCACGAGGTCCTCTACATCGACAAGGTCGAGAGCCGCTACCCGGTGCGCATGTACTCGCGCATCGGCAAGCCGGTCGCCATCACGGTCGCCGCGGTCGCCAAACTGCTCCTCGCCGACCTGTCGGAAGCCGAGCGCCGGGCCGTCGCGGAGAAGCTCGACTACCCCATGTACACGTCCCGTTCGACCCCCAACGCCCCTGCTTTTCTGAGGGAGTTGGAGAAAGTGGGCGAACAGGGATGGGCCACCGATCTCGGTGGCCACGAGGAATCCATCAACTGCGTCGGGGCCCCGGTCCGCGGCGCGGACGGACGCGTCGTCGCCGCCATGTCGGTCTCCGCGCCGAACGTCGTCGTCACCGCCGAGGAACTCCTCACCCTGCTCCCGCTGGTGCGCCGCACGGCGGAAGCCATCAGCCGGGACTACTCAGGTACCGGCCCCGGCAGTGCAGGTAGCACAGGCAACACCGGTAACACAGGTAACACCCCCCAGAAGGAAGCCAGTTCATCATGACCGAGAAGACCGAGAAGACGGCCCTCACCCCCGCCACGCACACCACCCCGCCCGCGAAGTTCTCGCACGGCGTCAAGAAGGGCAACCTCCTCCAGGTCGCCGGCCAGGTCGGCTTCCTCCCCGCAGAGGAGGGCAAGGCCCCCACCCCCGCGGGCCCGACCCTGCGCGAGCAGACCCTCCAGACGTTCGCCAACGTCAAGGCGATCCTCGAAGAGGGCGGCGCCACCTGGGACGACGTCATGATGATGCGCGTCTACCTCACGGACGTCGACCACTTCGCCGAGATGAACAAGATCTACAACGAGTACTTCGAGGAGCAGGGCCTCAAGGCCCCCGCCTCCGCCCGCACCACGGTCTACGTCGGACTCCCGGCGGGCCTGCTCATCGAGATCGACGCGCTCGCCGTCCTCGGCTGATCACGTCCTGAGCTGAGCATCTTCTCCACCCCTGTACGTCGTCACGGTGCGGCGCGCCATCCGGACGCGCCGCACCGCGATCCCCCCTGCCCAGAAATCTTCATGCCCTTACGAGGACCCCCATGCTCCCCATATCCACCGGCGCCCCGCTCGCGGCCGCCGCCCCCGAGACGCCACCGCACACCGGCGGCATCCTCACGATCATCGACGGCACCGCAGGCCTGCTGACGATCGCCGCGCTCGGCATCGTGCTGCTCCTCTTCCTGATCATCAAGGCGCGCCTGCAGCCCTTCGTGGCCCTCCTCGCGGTCTCCATCGCGGTCGGCCTCGGCGCGGGCCTCTCGGTCACCGAACTCTTCGGCACCGTCCAGAAGTCCGACGCGGTCTCCACCATCGAGTCCGGCATGGGCGGCACCCTCGGACACGTAGCGATCATCATCGGACTCGGGACCATGCTCGGCGCGGTCCTCGAAGTCTCCGGCGGCGCCGAAGTACTGGCGTCCCGCCTCCTGAACCTCTTCGGTGAGAAGCGCGCGCCCCTCGCGATGGGCCTCACCGGCCTGATCTTCGGCATCCCCGTCTTCTTCGACGTCGGCATCTTCGTCCTCGCGCCGATCGTCTACGCGGCCGCCAAGCGCGGCGGCAAGTCGATCATCCTCTACTGCATGCCGCTCCTCGCCGGCCTGTCGATGACCCACGCGTTCCTGCCCCCGCACCCGGGCCCCGTCGCGGCCGCCGGTCTCCTCCACGTCGACCTCGGCTGGGTCATCCTCATGGGCATCGTCTGCGGCATCCCCGCCGTGCTCGCCGCCTGGGGCTGGGCCGCCTGGATCGGCAAGCGGATCTTCGTGCCCGTACCGCAGGACATGGTCGAGGCCGCCGAGGAGGCCAAGGCGTCGCTCGCCGCCGAGCAGCGCGCCTCCGGTGTCACCCCGACCGAGAAGCCGGTCGCGCTCGGTGTCGTCTTCGCCATCATCGGCACGCCGCTGGTCCTGATCCTCCTCGCCACGTTCTCCTCGATCGCCTTCGACCCCTCCACGGGCCGCTCGGTCATCGAGTTCTTCGGCCACCCCTTCGTGGCGCTGACGATCGCGCTGCTCCTCGCCTACTACCTGCTCGGCATCCGGCGCGGCTGGTCCCGCAAGTCGCTGGAGACGGTGTCGACCGCGTCCCTGAAGCCGGTCGGCAACATCCTGCTCGTGGTCGGCGCCGGCGGTGTCTTCGGCGCCGTCCTCAAGGCCAGCGGCATCGCGCAGGCCCTCGCCGACACGTTCAACAACGTCGGCCTGCCGATCATCGTCCTCGCGTACCTGATCTCGCTGGTGCTCCGCGTCGCCCAGGGCTCGGCGACGGTGGCCATCGTCACCACGGCCGGCATCGTGGCCCCGCTGCTCTCCGAGGGCGACTACTCGCAGGCCTTCACCGCCCTCGTCATCATGGCGATCTCCGCGGGCTCCATCTTCGCCTCGCACGTCAACGACGGCGGCTTCTGGATGGTCGCCAAGTACTTCGGCATCTCCGAGCGGGACACCCTGCGGACCTGGACCGTCCTGGAGTCGGTCCTCTCGGTCGCCGGGTTCGCGGTGGCGGGCGTGGTCAGCCTGTTCGTCTAGCCGCCCTCACACGTACGCGGGGCGCCGGCGGGCGCCCCGCGTACGCACGTCTCAGGGTGCGTCTCTCAGGTCGCGTCGCTCAGGGTGCGAGCAGGCCCAGTCCCGAGCAGCCGGTGCCGCCGGCCGGGTCGGACGAGTACACCCAGTACAGCGCGACGAGTTGGACGAGCAGCAGCAGTGCCGCCACACAGACGAGCGCCGCGCGGGCGCCGGTGAAGCGCGGGGCGCGGCGGCCGGTGAGCACCAGCGCGGCGACGCTGCACAGCGGGCCCGCCCACGCGGTGACGTACATCCGCGTCGAAGGCCCCAGGTACGCGCAGTGCTGGTACGTGTCCCCGTCGAAGGAGAAGTGCGCGGCAAGCAGCCCGGCCGATACGACGGTCAGGACGACGGCGGCGACGAGGAAGCCGTCGCGGGCGGGGTTCGGGTCGGTGCGATTCATCGTTGCCAATTGTCAGTACCAGTCGGGATCGGGGCGGACGATACGGAGGTTCTGGGCACCCTCGTGCTTCTCGGTGGCGTTGATCCGCCCTTCCAGGCTGACGTTCTGGAACGAGTCGCTGTGCTGGGTGTACTTGATCTCGCCGTCCGGCATCACCGCGGTGACGATCGCCGCGTGGTGCGTGTTGCCCTGCTCGATCGAGTCGTTGGGGCCGGACTGCTCGTAGTAGATGATGTCGCCGGGCTTCACGTCGGCGCGCGGAATTTCCTGGCCGCCGTGGTTCAGCATGAAGTTCTGGTTGTTCTCGGCGGCGGCCCAGTTGTCGGAGTACGCGAGGCGCTTGTCGATCGCGTCCACCCCGGTCCGGTTGCCGATCATCCAGCCGTCGTCGTCGGTGGTGCCCTCCCAGAACGACGTCTTCTCCCGCATCCCCGCCGAGTGCAGCGCGTTCGACACGAAGTTGGTGCAGTTGTTGCCGAAGTCGGTGGGGTCGGCCTTGTCCCAGTTGTCGAGGGCGTACTGGACCAGCTTCACGCGGTCGTACTTGCCGTTGCCGCGCAGGTCGGTGCGGACGTCGTCCGGGATGCCGTCGAGATTGGCGATGAGGACCGGCTCGGCCAGCATCATGTCCTTGCGCTGCTTCGCCGACAGGCCGTCCCACCACTGCCGCACGGTCGTCGGATCCTGGTCGACCGGAATGTCGGCGGCCAGCATCTGCATCTGGGCGTGCGAGGCCTGCGTCTGGAACTCGTTCAGCGCCTTGTCGGGGTCGGTGAGCCCGGTCTGTCCGGCCAGCTTGGCGAACTCGGCCGCGGCCAGCTTGTCGGCGGTCGTCACCTGTTCCACGGCCTGATCGACGAGATCCTTCACCTGTGTGCGGTACGGGCCCATCTCCTCGGCCTCCGTGCGGTTGTGCACGGGCGGCCCGGTGATCGTTCCGTCGGCGCCGATCGTCAGGCCGTAATGCCCCGCGAGTTCCTGCGCCTCCCGCAAGGTGCTGTGGGCGGTCTCGATGGCGGTGGTCACGCCGTCGGCGACCATGTTGACGGCGAGCAGGATGTCGTAGGCCACCTCGAACTGGTTGGCCAGCGCCTCGAACTTGCCCGCGGCCGCCTTGCCGACGGCATCGGTCCAGTTGTCCGCGAGCGGCTTGACCCCGTAGTCGCGCAGGTCCTTCGCGGCGTCCAGGGCGTACTTGGCCAGCGCGTGCCACTCGTCGGAGGCCGATTTCCACTTGGCCGGCTGGGCGCTGTTGATGCCTTCGTAGGAGACCATGTCACGCCCCGCCCAGGTCCTGGACAGCCGCGTGCAGCCGGGCCTCCGCCTCGGCGTCCGCACTGTCGTAACCGTTCGCCGAGTCCTTCAACTGAGCGCTCAGCTCGCCGAGTTGCCTGGCCAGGGAGACCATGTGCTCTTCCCAGTCCACGGCGCACACCTTCAACTGCACGGGGCTCAGCCAGCCGTTGCCGTTGTGTGCCCCGTACACCGCGTCGCTGCCGTCGAGCGAGTGGCTCAGGCGCGTCATGGCCGTCCGCGAGAGCGTCTCGGTGTCGTCGGCCGCGCCGTGGACGCCCTTGGTCTTGATGTCGATGTCCGGCGCACCGCCGCCGCCTCCGGTGGGCGCCAGCTGGTTCAGCCGCGTGTGCGCCGACCCTCCGGCGGGCCCGCCCGTCCCGTTACGCTGCCGCTCAGCGGCCTCGGCCTTCAGCTGTTCCCACTCGTCCCACGCCATGCGTACACCCCCGTGTCGCGCGCTTTTCTCACGAAGGTAACAGGGCTCGGTAATGAGCACGTCAAGCTGTGGGCAGAGGTTCCGGTGGGATCCAAGGGGCCCGGGGGAGGCGCCGCACAGTCTTGTCCGCCATACTTCCGCCCGTGGAGCAGCGTATGGAGAGTCAGAAGGTCACGCCCGTCACCGGTGCCGGTTTCGACCCGGCGTACGTCCCCGGCCTGACGTCTCCCGGACCGGAGGCGGCAGCCGAGGACACGGTCACGGATTCCGACGAGGCGACCGAGGAGGTGACGAAGGACGAGCCGTCGACGGATGGCACGGACGCGGATTCGGTTTCGGATTCCGTTCCGGATTCGGATTCGGATACGGACAAGGGCGCGGATGACGAGGCCGCCGCGGACGGGAAAGCCCCCGTCACCGACGGCCCGGTCCTGGAGGCCAAGGACCGCCGGGGTTCCATCACCGTCGACGCGACCGGTGTCCGGTACACGCTGGACGACCAGGAGGCCGAGTTCACCTGGGACGAGATCAGCGCGGTCGAATACGGCACGTCCCGCAAGCGCCTCACCGTGACGGTCCACACCCCCAACAGCCGCTGGTACCCGAACGACGTCGAGGCCCCGGACAAGTCGCGCCTCGCCGAGTGGACCGAGCAGATCGACAAGGCGCTGGACGCGTACTTCGAGGACTGAGCGCCGCCCGGGTGTCCGCGTGCCGCCCGACGGCTCAACAGGCCTACTTGAACGGCACGTTGAGCCACGGGCTGCCCGGGTCCTCCAGCAGGATCCGGTGGGCCGACACCATCTCCTCGTACCACTTGCCGAACTCCTCGTCGTCGAAGTGCAGGCACCGGCCGAGGGCGTAGGCGGCGGAGAAGTCCTGCCAGGAGCGGTAGGAACGGGTGGCCGCCACGCTGGCCGCGCGGACCGCGGACTCGGCCTCTTCGAGGGTGCCGTAGCGGGAGGCGAGGCCCCAGCGGGCCATGTTCGGGGCCCGGCCCAGGTCCCAGGCGTCGACCGAGGTGACGTAACGGCCCTCGGCGAGCAGGCCGTCGGCGCGCATCCGGGCCTCGTAGCGGGTGATCCGGCCGATGAGCCGGTGGATGCCCTCGGTCTGGGCGGCGATCTCCTCTGCGGGGCGCGGCTCGGTGGTGGTCACGCCGTCCTCGGTGAGCACGGTACGGACCTCGCCGCGCGCCCGCAGCACCTTGGTCACGGCCTGCTTCCAGTAGCCGGTGTCGACGTGGCCGCCGAAGTCGCGGGCGATGGTGTGCCGCAGACCGAGCGCGAACTCCCATACGTCGCTGCGCTGGGCGGTGGACAGGAGTTGGTGCACCCGCTCCTGCCAATCCTGGCGGCTGGTCACGTCCCACCACTCGCGCAGCCGACGGCGCTCGGTCTGGTAGCCCTCCCCGTGGTGGGCCATGGTGTTCCAGAACTCGCCGTTGGTGACCGAGAGCAGCGCGCCCAGGGCCAGGCCGTGCGCGACGCGTCCGTGCAGGGCGCCGCCCACGTGCAGGGCCCGTAGGCACATCTTGTAGCGGGGCATCCCGGCGCGGATGCCCGCTTGCATCCAGGCCGCGTTGTGCGGGGGGAGCGGTGGGAGGACCGCCTCGCAGGGCGTGCCCGGGTTGATGACGAGGGCCGGAGGGTTGGATCCGGTGGCCCATTTCGCGGTGGCGAACCAGTCGAGGGACGTCCACTCGTAGAGGTGGTGCGGGTCGGGAGTGGGCAGCATCCCGACGGTGCGCAGTTCCAGCCACTCGCCGCCGGTGCGGGGGTCGCGGTGGAACAGCGGGTACGTGGACTCGTAGACGTCGGCCTTGTCGGGGCGCAGCTCCATGTACAGCTCGACCGAGGCGAGCGTCTCGTAGTACGCCGCCCAGTCGCCCCGTTCCTTCGCCTCGTACAGCGCCCGCTCGGTGGGGGAGGGCGCGGTCCAGGCGGGCCGCGGGGAGGCGGGGCCGTCGAAGTCAGCGGGCGGTGGGCCGAAGGTCATGGCCGGAAGCCTAAGTAAGGGGGGCGCGGGCAGCGCCGCCGGGGGAGCGGCGGCGCTGCCGGTCGTGGGGTGGAGGTCAGAGGCCGTGGACGTGCGGGCCCACCGAGGAGGCCCACGCGTTGTCGGACGTGGCGTCCCAGTTGGTGGACCAGGACATCGCGCCGCGCAGCCCCGGGTACGTCTTGGAGGGCTTGAACGAGCCGCAGTTGGTGCCCTTGGCCAGGCAGTCCAGGGCGTCGTTCACGACCGACGGGGCTACGTAGCCGCTGCCCGCCGCGCTGCTCGACGCGGGCGTGCCGATGCCGACCTGCGACGGGTCGAGGCCGCCCTCCAGCTGGATGCAGGCGAGCGCCGTCAGGAAGTCGACGGAGCCCTGGCTGTAGACCTTGCCGTCGCAGCCGAGCATCGAACCGCTGTTGTAGTACTGCATGTTGACGACCGTGAGGATGTCCTTCACCGCGAGAGCCGTCTTGAAGTACTCCGCCGACGTCGACTGCATGTCGATGGTCTGCGGCGCCATGGTCAGCACGAACCCGCTGCCCGCCTTCGAGGCGAGCGACTCCAACGCCTGTGACATGTAGGTGGAGTTGAGGCCGTTCTCCAGGTCGATGTCGACGCCGTCGAAGCCGTACTCCTGCATGAGGGAGTAGACCGAGTTCGCGAAGTTCGCCGCAGAGGCGGAGTCACTGACCGAGACCGTGCCGTTCTGGCCGCCGATCGAGACGACCACCGACTTGCCGGCCGCCTGCTTCGCCTTGATGTCCGCCTTGAACGCGTCCTCGGTATAGCCGCCCAGGCCCGCCGAGTCGAGCGTGAAATCGACCGCGCCCGGCGTGGTGGTGGCGTCGGCGAAGGCCACGGCGATGATGTCGTAGTCGGCCGGGACGTCACTGAGCTTCTGGACGGCGGCACCGTTGTCGAAATTCTGCCAGTAGCCGGTGACCGCGTGGGCGGGTACCGCGGCCGCGGTAGCGGTGCCCTTCGTGGCCGGGGTCGCGACGGCCGTGTCCGTCGTCGCGAGCAGTCCGGTGACGGCGAGTGCCGCCGCCGCGAACGCGCCTATGAGCGCGCCGGATCGCTTCATTTCTGCCTCCGTGTGGGGGGAGGGCTCCCCGCACCGAAGTGGGGGAGTCGAGGTGAGGGGGGAAGCAGCTGCTGGGCGTAAAACTGGTCCAGACCAATAGCGATGTCAAGGGTTTGAGCCGATGCTTCCGCGCCAATACGCGACCGGTCACCGCGTGAACCGGTTCGTGAACAGTGCGAAGTGGGGTGTTGCCGGGCGCCCGCGTGGATATGGTGCTCAGGCAGAGCACTGCAGTGTCTGGAGGAGCACAGAGCGACCGGGGGGTTCACACGTGCCGACCGCCATAGCCGTGACCGACCCCGACCTGGTGCTGAGTTCGCCCGACCGGCATACGCCGACCGCCGTCGTACTGCCCGTGGGCAGGACGCCGGACGCCTATCCGCTGGACCGCGCGATCGACGACGTACACGCACTGATCGAACAGCACGGGTATGTGATCGTGCTCTGTCCGCAATCCGTGCCCGACGCGGTCGTTCACCGGCTGTATGCCATCCGGTCCGTGCTCGAAAGCGACCGGATCGCCATACTCCGCCCCGAGCTGCCGCCGCTCGGACTCGCCGTGCTCGCCCTGCAACTGCGCCAGTTGTCGATCTGCGACTTCAGCCCGGGTGTGCTCGCGTCCGCCGGGCGGCTGCTCGCCCACTACGTCCACGCGGGCGCCCTCCTCGGCTCCGTCGCCAAACTCGACCGCGTGCCCGTCTCGCTCAAGGCGCACGCCAAGTCGTGGTCACCGGGCGCCCAGTTCGCCGTCGTGGCCTCGCCGCAGCCGCAGCTGCTGCGGGTCACCGGGACCGAGACGCCGAGCGGCCCCTCCTTCGGGACACGGATGTTCTACGCCGCCGGGCAGCAGACCACCGACTGGGTCACCGGCGTGCTCGCCCCGGCCTGGCGGGTACAGGGCGCGACCGAGGCGCCGCTGCCCGCCGAGTCGCCGCGCTGGTGGGCCACGGGCAAGGGCGGAGGAGGGAACCCCGGCCGGATCGTGGAGTTCGCGGCCGCCATCCCCGACATCTCCGTCCTCTACCAGCTCGTGTCGTCCGTGCGGCGCGAGGAGTGCCACTGGTGCGGGCTCGAACTCATCGGCGACCGTTGCGGGTTCTGCTCCGCGTCCCTGGCAGTCGACACGCCCTCCGAGCGCGTGGGCGCAGCCCGGTCCTCACTCGCCCCGGCCGCCGGCCCTGGCCGGACCGCGCTGCCCCGTGGCCCGCACCGATGAGCGCCGCCGGTACGCGGGCTCGTGACCGCACCCGCACCCGCACCCGCACCCGTATAGCGAATCCATCCGCTCGCCTACCAACGAGGTTGTCCGGTCCATGAATTCACGTCAGCGCCGCGGCGTCATCCTCCTGGTCGTCTCGGCCCTGTGTGCCGTCGGCGCGTTCGCCGGTGTGCTGTCCGTGATCCGCGACGTGAACTCCAAAGTGGGGGACGAGACGATCGCGTACCGGCTCAAGAGCGACGTCGCGCCCTACAAGGAGCTGACCGACGACCAGTTCGAGAAAGTGGAGATGCCCGAGCGATGGCTGTCGTCGACAGCTGTCACCAGCCTCCGCCAGGTCCGCGGCAAGATCGCCGTCACCCAGCTCAAGAAGGGCTCCCTGCTGCAGAGCGACATGATCGTCGCCCGGCCGCAGCTCAAGGCGGGCCAGCAGGAGATCGCCATCATGATCGACGCGGAGACGGGCGTCGCCGGAAAGATCGACCCCGGCTCGAAGGTGAACATCTACGCCACCTTCAAGGCCGAGAACGACAAGCAGAGCGACCAGTCCAAGGTCATCGTGGAGAACGCCGAGGTCATCGACGTGGGCAAACTGACCCCGATCGACGAGCAGGGCGCCAATTCCTCCAACAACAGCACCGCGCGGCGGAAGGGCGAGGCCGTGCCGATCACGTTCGCGCTGGACGCGGCCGACGCGCAACGGGTGGCGTACGCCGAGTCGTTCGCGACGCACGTACGGCTCGCGCTGGTCGCGCCGGGGGGCGACGGGTCGATCCCGGCGGGGGACCGCTCGTACACGCTGGACGAGGACAAGTGATGGGGGCCCGTACCGGGGTAACCCCTCGGGCACTGACAGCCCCTCCGGCGTTTGAGGAGCGGGGTCCGGGGCGGAGCCCCGAGGCCTGTGGGCCAGCGCCCCTGAAGGGAACGTGCCGATGACTACAAGGATCCTCCCCGCAGCCGGTGACCCGGAGGCGGCCCGCGCACTGATCACCCTCCTCTCCCAGCTCCCCGACACCGAACCCGCCCCACCCGTCGCCGACAGCACCGCCCTCCTGGACACCCTGGCCCGCCTCGCCGCGGAGTCGCTCGACGAGCTGCCCGAGGTCGTCCTCGTACATGAACGGATCGGCCCCGTACCGGCGTTGGACCTGATCCGCGACCTGGTCCTGCGCTTCCCCGCCGTCGGCGTCGTCCTCGCCACCGCCGACACCAGCCCCGCCCTGCTCACCGCCGCGATGGACAGCGGAGCGCGCGGCATCGTCGCGTTCCCGCTCGGCTACGACGCCCTCGCCGAACGCGTCCACGCCGCGGCCTCCTGGTCCACGGGCATGCGCAGGCACCTCGCGGGCGGCACCGGCGCCGAGCTGATGCCGGCGGGCGGCGGCGGCCGCGTCGTCGCGGTGACGGGCGCCAAGGGCGGCGTCGGCACCACGCTCACCGCCGTCCACCTGGCGCTCGCCGCACGCGCGTCGGGCCGCTCGGTCGCCCTCCTCGACCTCGACCTCCAGTCCGGCGACGTGGCGTCCTACCTCGACGTCCAGTTCCGTCGTTCCGTCGCCGACCTCGCCGCCATCCGCGACATCACCCCGCGCGTCCTCCAGGACGCCGTCTTCACCCACGAGACCGGCATCGACCTCCTCCTCGCCCCCGCCGACGGCGAGCGCGGCGAAGAGATCACCGACCGCGTCGCCCGCCAGGTCGTGCACGCCCTGCGCGCCCGCTACGAGGTCGTGGTCGTCGACTGCGGTACGCAGATGGGCGCGGCGAACGCGGCGGCCATCGAACTCGCCGACCAGGCCGCCCTGTTGGTCACCCCGGACGTCGTCGCCGTACGCGCCGCCAAGCGCATGGTCAGACTCTGGGACCGGCTCCAGATCCGCAAGGCCGAGGAGACCCTCACGGTCGTCAACCGGCACGCGCGTTCCGCCGAGATCCAGGCACCCCTCGTCGAGCGGGTCACCGGCACGAAGACGGCCCGCACCGCCGTCCCCGCCGCGTACAAGGAACTCCAGGCCGCCGTCGACGCGGGCCGCATGCAGGACCTCGACAACCGCTCCACGGTCAAACAGGCCCTGTGGAGCCTGGCCGGTGAACTCGGCCTGGTCGCCGCCCCCGCCCCGGAAGCGGGAGGCCGCCGCGCCCGCCGCCGCGGCGACAAGGGGGCGGTCACGCTCGAATTCGCCGCGATGTTCCCGCTGGTGCTCGTCGTGATGGCCGTGATGTGGCAGTGCGTGCTGTACGGCTATACGTACTCCCTGGCCGGGAACGCGGCGGATGAGGCGGCGCGGGCGGCGACGTCGGCTGCCGCCGGGAACGGGGATGCCGCCGGGGCCTGCGACTCGGCGGGCAAGTCGCATCTGCCGTCCGCTTGGCAGGGGGCGGCGATTTCCTGCGCGGATGACGGGGTTGTCATGAAGGCCACCGTCCAGGTGGATGTTCCGCTGTTCTTCCCCGGGGTCAACCCCGGCTGGTCGGTCAAGGGTGAGGCTGGGGCCGCGTCCGAGGTGGACCAGTGACCGTGTCCGGGACACGGGGCTCCGCCCCGGACCCCGCTCCTCAAACGCCGGAGGGGCTGGATGGTGCGGACCGGCGCACATTCGACGACCGAGGCGTCTCGATCCTCGAATTCGCCGGGTTCCTCCCCTTCCTCCTGGTCATCGGCATGGCCGCGATCCAGCTCGGCCTCGTCGGCTACGGGGCGAACCAGGCGGGCAGCGCGGCGCGGGCCGCGGCGCGCGCGGAGTCGCTGAACCAGGGCACGGGCGGAGCCGCGGCGGCCGGGTCCGCGAGCGCCTGGCTGGAGCCCAGCGGGGGCGAATGCGCCGGCGACGCCACCATCACCTGCACCGTCACCGTGCACGTCCCCGCGATCATCCCCCTCTTCGACGGCTGGGACCTCCACCGCAAAGCCACCATGCCCAACGACCAGTACAGCGAGGGGAGTTGACGATGAGCCTGCGATCCCGAGTCGTCGCCACCCGAGACACCGCCACCGGAACGCCCCCGGACCGCGACGAAGGCCTCATCGCCGTCTACCGCGCCAAGCTCCTCGAAGAGATCGACCTCGCGGAGATGTCGACGCTCCAGGCCGCGGACCGCCGCGTCCGCCTGGAGCGCGTCCTCGGCCACATCATCAGCCGCGAGGGCCCGGTCCTCTCCTCCACGGAGCGCACCCAGCTGATCCGCCGCGTCGTCGACGAGGCGCTCGGCCTGGGCATCCTCGAACCGCTCCTCGCGGACGCCTCCATCACGGAGATCATGGTGAACGGCCCGGACGCCATCTTCGTAGAACGGGCGGGCCGCGTAGAACAGCTCCCGCTCCGCTTCGCGTCCCCCGAACAACTGATGCAGACGATCGAGCGCATCGTCTCCACGGTGAACCGGCGCGTCGACGAGTCCAACCCCATGGTCGACGCCCGACTGCCCACCGGCGAACGCGTCAACGTGATCATCCCGCCCCTCGCCCTCACCGGCGCCACGCTCACCATCCGCCGCTTCCCGCGCGCGTACAGCCTCACCGAACTCCTCGAACTCGGCTCGCTCGACGAGCACATGCTGATGCTGCTCGCCGCCTGCGTCCGGGCCCGCTTCAACATCATCGTCAGCGGCGGCACGGGCTCCGGGAAGACCACCCTCCTCAACGCCCTCTCGGCGCTCATCCCGTCCCACGAGCGCATCATCACCATCGAGGACTCGGCGGAACTCCAGCTCCAGCAGGACCACGTGATCCGCCTGGAGTCGCGGCCCGCCAACGTCGAGGGCAAGGGCCAGGTCACCATCCGCGACCTCGTCCGCAACAGCCTGCGCATGCGCCCCGACCGCATCATCGTCGGCGAGGTCCGCGGCGGCGAGACGCTCGACATGCTGCAAGCGATGTCCACCGGCCACGACGGTTCCCTCGCCACCGTCCACGCGAACACGGCCGAGGACGCCCTGACCCGCCTCCAGACCCTCGGCTCCATGTCCGAGGTGGACGTCCCCTTCGAGGCGCTCCGCGACCAGATCAACTCGGCCGTCGACGTCCTGGTCCAGCTCACCCGGCACGCCGACGGCTCCCGCCGGATCAGCGAGATCGCGCTGCTCGTCTCGCACGGTCGCGAACAGTTCACCATCGCGACGGTGAGCCGCTTCGCCGCCCAGCCGTACGTGTCGGGAGCCACGGATCAGGAGCGTCGCCAAGTCCGCGGCTACTACGAACACCTGCCGCTGCCGCGCCGCGTCGCGGACCGCCTGTACGTGGCGGGGGAGGCGGTCCCGCCGGCGTTCGGGGTCGTCGAGTCCGTCGACCTACGCCATACGAGAGAGGCCACGGGATGACCCGGACCCACGCGCCCGGGGGAGCCAAGGCATGACGAACCCCGCCCTCATCGCCCTCGGCGCGACTGTCCTGACCTGCGCACTCGCCATAGCGGGCATCCATGTGTACGCCACCGGACGCGCCCAGCGCCAGGCACTCGTCGACCGCCTGGACGGCTACGGCGGCGGCCCGGCCGGTCCCGCCGGCGGCCGGGCGCGCCGCTTCACCACGATCGACAGGCGGCTGCGCCGCACCCGCCTGGGCCGCGCCGTTCACCTCCGGCTCTCCGCCACGGGCCTGGACCTGACGGCGGGCGAGTTCTCCGTCTACGTGGCCGCGGTCGTCGTCGCTCTGTGGTTGCTGGCGGCATCGACGCTGGCCCCGTTCTTCGGCCCGATCGCGGGAGCCGTGGCGATCTGGGCTGCGGTCATCTTCCTCAACTGGCAGCGCCAGAAGCGCATTGAGGCTTTCATCAATCAACTTCCCGATGTCGCACGCCTCCTGGCGAACGCGACAGCGGCAGGTCTCGCCCTCCGTACATCCCTCGCCATGGCGGCGGAGGAGCTGGAGGCTCCGGCGGGCGAGGAACTGAGCCGGGTGGCGGACCAGTTGGCGCTCGGCCGCTCGGTGGACGACGCGCTGGACGAACTGGCGTCCCGCCTCCCGTCCCGCGAGCTGATCGTCCTCGTCACGACCCTCGTCCTGGCGAACAAGGCGGGCGGCACGGTCGTCTCCTCCCTCCGGAACCTCACCCAGACCCTGGAGGACCGCAAGGAGACCCGGCGCGAGATCCGCACGATGCTCTCCGAGGTGAACGCGACGGCGTTCACGGTCCCGCTCCTGGGCCTCGGCTCCCTCCTCCTGATCAACTCCTCGAACGAGGGCGCGCTGGCGAAGGTGACCGGCTCCCCCCTCGGCCAGACCCTGATCCTGATCTCCCTCGGCCTGTACGCCATCGGGTTCTTCGTGATCCGCCGCCTGGGAAAGATCGAGGTCTGACCCATGTCACCCACCCTTCTCGGTGTGCTCATCGCCCTCCTGGCCGGTGCGGCGGTCTTCGGCGTCTTCATGGGCGTCCGCATGTACCGCGCCGAGGCCAAGATCCCCAGCGACCTCGCCCTCGCCCTGGAAGTCGGCGCCACCCGCGTCTCCACGGCGGGCTCGGCGGTGGACCGGCTCGGCATGCGCTTCGCGCCGCTGATCCTGCGCCTGATGGGCCCGCGCCGGGTGGACGCCAAACGCCGCAAGATCGACATGGCCGGGAACCCGGGAGGCCTGACGATCGACCGTTACGCGGCCCGCCGAGCCGTCTACGGCCTCTTCGGCATCGTCATGGCCCTGATCTTCCTCTCCAACGGCAGCCCGCTCCTCGGACTGCTGACCCTGGCCTTCGGCGCGCTGGCGGCCGACGCGCTGATCTGGCAGGCGGTCCGCGAACGCAAGGAGGTCATCGACCGCACCCTCCCCGACTTCCTCGACGTCCTCGCGGTCGTCGTCTCGGCGGGCCTGGGCTTCCGCCAGGCACTCGACCGCGTCGCGGAGAAGTACGAGGGCCCCTGGGCCGACGAACTCCGCATCACCCTGCGCCAGATGGACATGGGCGTCCCGCGCCGCCAGGCCTTCGACGAGCTGCGCCGGCGCAACGCGTCGGAGCAAGTCGCCCAGTTCGTCTCGGCGTTGCAGCAGGGCGAGGAACTCGGCTCGCCCATCGCGGACACACTGATCCAACTGGCCACCGACATGCGCCGAACGGACGCCCAGAACTCCCGCCGCCGCGCCGCCAAAACAATTCCAAAGGCAACGATGGTGACGCTGGTCTTCATGCTCCCCGCGACCATGATCTTGATCGCGACGGGCATGTTCCTCGGCTCGGGAACCAACTTCGGTTCCATATTGGGCCGTTGAACCTCTCCTGCAACGCCGCCGGACTGGCTACAGTGGTAGTGAGCAAAGGTTGGCGAATGCGAATGCCGACGCGAGTGCTGAGGCGAGTGCCGGATCCGGGCGGGCCGGCGAACTCGTACGAGGGGAGCTGACAAGCGATGACGCCCCGGGCAACACCCCGACAACTTATGGTCAAGCCCGGCCTCTTAATTGGCGAAACCAGGTGCGCAGGGTCGCGTTTCGCGTACGTTGCGTGTGGTGTTCTGGTTGCCTTGGAGGATGCGGCGGAAGGGGGTTCCCGTGATCAAGGACCGAGTGGTCGGGGCGTGGGCGGCGTGGACGAGTTCGCTGGGGGAGCGGCTTCGGGGGGCTCAGCGCGATTCCGGGGCCGGGTTCGTGGAGTATGCGGGGCTGATGATTCTGATCGCCGGGATCTTCACACTGATCGACCAGTTGGGGCTGGACGGCTTGATCTCCGGCGCGATCGGCGACGCGGTCGACCGGGTCATCGGCGGCTGACGGCGGCGTCACTCCGCAGTGATCGCGGATCGACCCTCCCCATCTATATCTGGCTGACCGGGGCCCTTCTTTTCGCCGCGTTCGCGTTCTTCGCGTTCGCCCAGGCTGCCTCGGCACGCAATGGTGCCCAATCGGCGGCCGACGCAGCTGCGTTGGCGGCCGCGCAGTCGGCCCGCGACGAGTTGATGGACGGTTTGGGCGCGGCTGTGGGCAAGGACGACGACTGGCTGAACTGGTTGAACGGGCAGGAGTTCGACGGCGTCGGCGCACAGGATGCAGCCACCCGACTGGCAGCCGAGAACGAAGCAGATGTCGTCGGTGGTCCCGACGGTACGACGGTCAACGGCCTCCCGGGTTACTGGGTTGAAGTGCAGACCCGTTACACGGTCGGCGACACGGTCATCCCTGGCACGGAGAACGACAAGGCGAAAGCACACGCGACGGCGGTGATCGAACCTCGCTGCGATCTGCCTATAGACGCAGACCCGACGAAACCCGTTCAGCTCAGCTGTGATGGCAGCCCGATCGAGATCGATCCCGGTGATTCCAACCCAGCCGACCTGCCCGACGCATCAACCTTGTTCTCCGTCCATCTGGCCGACTGACGAGTGAACGATGAGAGAGGGAAGCCGCCGCGATGAACTTTCGGCGCACAACGACGACCCGCCGGGCGCTGGCCGCGGCGGCGATCACGACAGGACTGGTCCTCAGCGCGGTCGGCTGCGGTGGGGACGGAGGCGGGGGCAGCGGAAAGCCGACGGGGCCCTCGGCATCCGCATCCCCTGACAAGGGAGATGGCGGGCAGCGGCCCGAGTCGGCGGACCCGAGCGACAAGATCCTCGCGGAGTCGAAGGACGGTGACGTCACCGTCTCCATCACTTCGGCGACGCGGGACGAGGGCGGGTTCGTCAGCGTCGCCGGGTCGGTCCGCAACGACGGGAGCAGCTCTTGGATGGGCGCGAACTGGCAGAGTGACGAGAATGAACTCGCGGTCAACGGAGGCTCGTTGTCCGGGGCCAGCCTCGTGGATCAGCAGGGCAAGAAGAAGTACCTGGTCCTGCGCGACACCACCGGGCGCTGCCTGTGCACGAAGTTCAGCCGCCTGAGGCCAGGTGCCAGCGAGAACTGGTACGCCCAGTTCCCCGCCCCACCCGAGGGCACGACCAAGCTCTCCTTCCAGGTCGGCGCGATGCCCCCGGCGCCGATCGAGATCACCGAGGGCGACTGACGATGCCCCGACGGAGTCTCACCGCAGCGGCGGCTCTCACCGCCGCGACCGCCATCATGCTGTCCCCGGGCCCGGCCCACGCCGACGACCCGACCCCCTCGAACCCGCCCGGCAGCACGACGAACTCGCCACCCCCACAGGTGGACGCGAACAGCCCCGGCCTCAAACTGGCCGACGGAGCGACGCTCGCCGCCGCCAAGGTCCTGGACATCAAGTCCGTCGTCGAGGACATGTCCGGCGACGAGCGCCGCACGGACACCAGCGAGGACATCACCTTCGCGCTCCAGGCGGAGGTCCTGTTCCCCAAGGACAGCGCGAAACTGAACCCGGACGCGAAGGTCCGCATCCAGGCCATCGCGGTCGAGATCACGTCCCAAAAGGCAGCCACAGTGCGGGTGTTCGGCTTCACGGACAACCTGGGCTCGTACGCGCACGGCCTGACGCTCTCCAAGAAGCGCGCGGAATCGGTCCACGACGCGCTCCAGTCGGCACTCGGCGGAGACGGCGGAAACCTCACCTTCCAGGTCCGCGGCTACAGCGAGGACTACCCGATCGCGGACAACAGCACGGAACAGGGCCGCAAGAAGAACCGCCGGGTGGAGGTGTCGTTCCCGAAGGGTGATTGAGGGGGCCACGCCCGGCTGGGGCCGGACGTGGCCACGGCGGCGCTCAGGCAGGGGAGTCGAGAAGAATCCCGTCCGCCTCCGTCACATGGACGGCGCGCTCGGCCCAAATGGTGAGTTGAGCGGCGTCGGTACAGGCGAGGACCCGCTCGCGGAGGCCCTCCGGCACGACAAGCCCACGCCACTCAAGAGTCCGCAGAGTCATCTCGGCCCGATCCTCGATACGCCCTTCCTCCCGCACCTTCTCGGCGACGGGGTGCCGGAAGAAGTAGTGCATCTGCGACATCAGTTCCCTCCACACCTTCCTGGCCTCGCTGTCCCGCGTGCGAAGAGCTCACCATCACGCGGCCCCGAGCTCGCACCACACGAACTTCCCGCTGTCCCCGCACGTCGCGTACGGATGCCAGCCCCACTCGTCGGCAAAGGCCCCGACGAGCGCGAGCCCCCGCCCCTGTTCGGCGTCGACGAGGTGCGGGGTCGGAGGCCGCGGCGGAGTCGGATCCGCGTCCCAGGCCCCCAGCCGCAGCAGCCCGTCGCCCCAACTGAGCCGCAGCGCGGCCGGCCCTTTGGTATGCCGTACGGCGTTGGAGACCAGCTCTGTCGCGAGCAGCTCGGCAGGCTCGGTGAGGGCCAGCAGCCCGTGCGTGTGAAGAACGAGTCGCAGCGTGCGCCGGGCGACGGTGACGGCCCGTGGGTCGTGCGGGATGTGGAGGACGTATTCCCAGGGGGCGGACGTGG
This sequence comes from Streptomyces sp. NPDC102467, assembly GCF_044765445.1. Lineage (NCBI taxonomy): Bacteria > Bacillati > Actinomycetota > Actinomycetes > Kitasatosporales > Streptomycetaceae > Streptomyces > Streptomyces sp. NPDC102467. The sequence continues at coordinate 274,527 of NZ_JBIWKA010000001.1, forward strand.
TTTGGGGCATGGCTGAACTCCGTCGGTGAGTGGGGATGTTGCGGAACGCCGCGAGGTCTCGGCGGACGGTGGCTCTGTCGCCTCCGCCGTGGCAGGACGGGGCGGTGCGCTTCCGCCCCACGTGGTCGCGTAGCGTCATCACTGTGTCACTGAAGGTATTTCCTAAGCTTAGGAAAATGCAAGCTGTTCCCGTACTCTCTACTCGAACGAGTCGCAGCTGACGCGCAGTTGATCCAGGAGGAGCTCATGCCGCCGAAGAGGCACCTCACCGCGCGCCGCGTGCGCCTCGGCGCCGAACTCCGCAGACTGCGTGAGGCGACGGGTATGAAGGCTCGGGAGGCTGCTGCCCTGCTGGGAGCCGATGCGGTTCAGATCAGCCAGATCGAGTCGGGGGTCGCGGGCGTCAGCGGCGAGCGAGTACGCCGACTCGCGTCGCATTACGACTGCACCGACGACGGGCTGATCCAGGCGCTGGTCGCCATGGCGGCCGACCGCACGCGCGGCTGGTGGGAGGAGTACCGGGGCGTGCTCCCCGCGGTGTTCCTGGACGTCGCCGAATTGGAACACCATGCCACGTTCCTTCAGGAAGTGGTGATCACACACGTCCCGGGACTCCTGCAGACCGCCGACTACGCGCGCGCGGTGTACTCGTACGTGTCACCCGGTCTGCCGACGAGTGAGCTGGAGCCGAGGGTCGAGCACCGAATGAGGCGGCGTACCGCCATAGAGGGCGAGGGCCCGACACCGTACGAGACGACTGTCCATGAGTTCGCTCTGCGTATCCGGGTCGCCGATCGCAAGGTCGCCCGCACTCAACTCCAGGAGATCCTGGCCCAGATCGAACGCGGACACGCCACGGTGCGTGTCGTCCCCGTCGACCAGGATGGCTTCGCCGGTGCCGGCGCATCGATGATGTACGTCGGCGGGCCATTGGCTCAACTGGACACCGGGCTGCGTGATGCGCCCACCGGTACGGCATTCATCGATGCCGAGCCGCAGTTGAAGCGCCTACGCACGTTGCTCCGTAGGGTGGAGAAGGCGACGCTGGACCCGTCGGCGTCCCGCGACTTCATCCACCGACTGGCCAAGGAACTGTGAGGCACCAGCATGCGTGAGGCCCTGCACTGGCAGAAGTCCACCTTCTCCGACGGCGGCGACGGCAACACCTGCGTCGAGGTCGCGAACCCTGACGGATTCATCCACCTCCGCGAAAGCGACGACCCCACGAGAGAGATAGCCACTACCCCCGCAGCCCTCTCCCACCTCCTCCGCACTCTTAAGGCCCCGCGCACGTGACCTCAATCCCCGCCGACCTCACGTGAACCCGAGCCGTCCCCGAAGCCACGGAGGGCCCCGGCCCTGAATCGAGATCGGCTTCGGGGCAGGAGTCTTGGTGTATTTTCGTGAGATCTCGCCCCCGGCTACGGTCGTCACGCCCCCCAGGGAGTGGGACGCCTTCGGGCTCGGTGTGCAGGCAGGCACGTCCGACCACTTCGTGAGGAACCTTTAGAAGGTATCCCGACTCTGGGGCCCCAGTACGCGCTGAAGGTCGTGGAATCCCGCAACTTCATTCACCGCTTGGCGAAGAAGAAGGAACTGCGAGGGCTAGCCGATGCCTAAGGTCCCGCACTGGCAGAAATCGACGTTCTCTGGGGGCGGCGACGGCAACACCTGCGTCGAAGTGGCGACAGCCGCCGAATCCATCCACCTCCGCGAAAGCGATGACCCCACGACAGAGATGGCCATCACCCCCGCAGCCCTCTCCCACCTCCTCCGCGCCCTCAAGGGCCCCCTCCGGTGACGTCGGTCCCCACCGACCACACATGGACCCGAGCCGCCCCCGAAGCCATGGAGGGGCACGGTCCCTGGATCGAGATCGCTCCCGGCGCGGGAGGCTTGGTGTACATACGCGAGATCTCGGCCCCGGTCACGGTCGTCACGACCACCCGTAAGAAGTGGGACGCCTTTGTACTCGGCGTAAAAACAGGCGAGTTCAGCCAGTTCGTGACGGGCCTTGAGAAGGCATCCCGCCCCTGAGGCCCAGGAACTACGGTTCTGGTCTCTCGGCCTCGGCTGCCGGACGACAAGTCAGGGAACCTGCGGATGCCTCCAGTTGTCCCCAGCCGGGTTCGTTTCTGAGCTCCACCGGAACCTCACCCGCCTGCTTTCTAGCGATAGAACTTCTGCGGCATCTGCCCATCGCTCCAAAAGTCATCCAGCTTAACCAAAAGGGCGAAAAGGTTCTTCCGTAGTTCGTCGCGTTCGCCCACCGGTAGGTTCTCCAACGGATCGGAGAAACTGAGTCCATCGGTGTCCGGACCGGTCCACCCCTTGAAGCGCCTACAGGTGGCACACCAGGCGTAACTGATACGGCTCGGGCGCCTTGACGCCGAAGATCGGTAGATGTAGGCGCGCACAGTTCGTGCCCCGCAAGCTGGGCAGACGCGTTCGGAGGGGTCTTCAGCGAAACGAGGCCCTGAGGTCAGCGCAATGACTTGGTCTGCCGTGAATTCCTGCATGCTCTCGCTGATCCCCCGGCCACTCCGTGCTCAACATCGTCACATCTGCGCATTCTCGATCGCCGCCGATCTTCAGCTATCCGCCGTCCGCCACACCGTCAAAGCCCCGCTCAGAAAGCTGGTCCCGCTCTTCGGGAGCGCGGTCGACTTCGTTTCGACCACGAACAGGCCGATGTAGCCGTCGGGATGCTGGAAGCAGATCTCGCTGCCGGTCGTGATGATGGCGAGCGGCAGGCGCGTGTCGGCGCCCTTGCCGGCGAGGTAGGCGCGGCAGGTGTCGAGGGTGGCGCCCGGCTTGTCGTACACCGGGGCGATCACGCTGGTGGTGGTCTCCAGCGCGCAGCTGTTCTCCTTGGCGCAGGTGAGGCGGATGTCGCCCTTGCGGTCCTTGCGCTCGACGCCGTCCTTGATGCTCAGCGAGTTCTTCTCGTTCAGCATCTGCATGGGGTACGGGGTGGCCGTCGGGGACGCGGCGGTGGAGGGTGCCGCCGCTCGCTTGCCGTCGGCCCCCGTTGTCCCGCCCGATGACGAGTTCGACGACGATGACGTGGAGGACGTACCGGACGACGGGTCCGACGAACCGGCCCCCGCGCCGGCGGCCCGGGCCGCCGGCGACGACTTGTCCGGGGTGCCGAACGTGCCCGTCGCGTCCATCACCGTCCACGCCAGCACCGAGAGCACCAGCACCCCCGCCGTCACCGCCGCCCCGGTGATCATCTTCGCCCGTCGGCTGCGCGGTTTCGCCTGGGTGGGCCAAGACGGCGCCTGCCAGGGGGAGTTCGGGCCCACGGAGTTCGGCCGGTGGTGCACCAGGGTGGGGTTCGCCGGAGCCAAGCCCGAAGGCGGGGCCGAAGCCGGAGCCGGAGTCGGAGTCGGAGCCCCCGCCGGAGCCAAAGCCGGACCTGGAGGGGTCTCGACCGCTCGGACCGGCGAAGGAACCGTGATCTCCGGCCCGGTGACCTCCCGCCACACCGCACCGGCATCCGCGTCCCGCCCGAGCCGCTCCCGGCACCACTCGACGATCTCCGCCAGGGTGGCCCGGTCGGCGGGGTCCGGGGCCATGCAGCGTTCGATGAGCGGGCGGATCTCGGACGGGAGCGGGGACAGGTCGGGCGCGGAGTGGACGATCCGGTAGAGCACGCTGACCGCGGGGCCGTTCCCGTACAACGGCTCGCCCAGCGCCGCGAACGCCACCGTCTGGGCGAGCGAGAAGACGTCGGTCGCCGCCGAGACCGGGGCGGCGGACGCCTGTTCGGGGGCCATGAACTGCGGGGTGCCGATGGTGGCGCCCGTGGCGGTGTACGAGGTGCCGTCGAAGGCCATCGATATGCCGAAGTCGATGACGCGGGGGCCGTCGGCGGCGAGCAGGACGTTCGACGGCTTCAGGTCACGGTGCACGATGCCCGCCGCGTGGATCGCCTGCAGCGCCTCGGCCACCCCGGCCGTCAGCCACAGCAGGGCGGGCAGCGGCAGCGGTCCGCGCCGGGCCACGGCCTGGGCGAGCGAGGGCCCCGGCACGTAGAGCGTCGCCAGCCACGGTGGCACGCCGTCCGCGTCGCCGTCGATCAGCTCGGCGGTGTAGGCGCCGCGCACGCGCCGCGCCGACTCCATCTCGCGCCGGAAGCGCCGCCGGAAGTCGGCGTCGTCGGCCAGTTCGGGACGTACGACCTTGATCGCCACGGCGCGGCCGCCCCGGGTGTGCGACAGATAGACCCGCCCCATGCCGCCGGCCCCGAGCCGGGCGGCGAGCCGGTATCCGGCCACCGTCCGCGGATCGTCGGCAGCCAGCGGCTCGAACACCTCTGTGGCTCCGTTCATCTCCCTCTCCCCCCTGCCCCCGCGCCCACCGAAAGTTGACCGGTGGACCAGACGCAAGGGCAGCAGCCTAAGCGGGCCCGAAACGACCGCCAAGGCGGAGGGGGTGTCCGCCCCTGCGCAGGGCGTGACAGTAGTTGTCGGTGAGGTGTCTTTGGGCGATCATTACCTACGCGTCGCATGCGCAACCTGCCCTGCCCGGCAGGTGAGTTGATGAGCTTCGGGGGAGCGCCATGGGTACGAACGACGGGTATCACGTCAAGCACGCCGGCATGAAGAGCCAGTCCGAGGAACTGGACGGCGCGGGTGAACAGGCAGGCGGGATAGGGAAGTTGCTCAGCGACACGGCTTGCTACCCGCAGGAGGTGCTCGGCGGCTCGGACTCCGGCCCCGCCTTCAACGCGTACAGCACGGCCTGGATCGCGGAGGCCCGCACCCTGGAGGACGCGCTGCACGAACTCGCCGACAAGGTGCGCGCCTCCAAGGGCGCCTACGCGGGTTCCGACGGGCTCGTGCGCACCAGCGCGCAGCGCATCTCCGTCGGGGACGCCGTCAGCACCAACCCGGTGTACGGCACCGCCCCCATCGGCACGAATCCGGTCCACGCGAACCGGCCCGCCGTCCTCGGTACCGCCCCCATCGGCACCAACCCGGTACAGGCCGAACGCCCCTCGGCCCTGACCGACTACTGATCGGCGCCAGGGCAAGCTCCGATCCGCTGCCGATCCGCCGCTGATCCGCCTCCGAACCGCTGCCGATCCGCCGCTGATCCGCCTCCGAACCGCTGCCGATCCGCCGCTGATCCGCCTCCGAACCGCCGCCGATCCGCACGCGAGACGTCACTTCGCCGACCACCCCCGAGGGGCCGATCCACCGTGACCGAATCCACCACCGACCGCCGCAAGCGCCTCGCCGAGCTGCGCGGCTCCATATCCTCCGCCGACAGCAAGAACGACCTGATCGACGCGATCGACGACGCCCTCGGTGTCGCCGCGCCGGAGGGCGACCCCGCCACGATCGAGTCGCTCGGCAAGCGGTACCGCGGCCAGGCCGACGACGCCATGAAGGTCCACGACCGCTCCGACGCCGTGTCCCGCAAGGGGCTGCCCAGTGTCTGGGTCGGGGACACCTCGGTGCTCGCCGCCGACGCCGTGAGCGCCGCCACCCGCGCCGCCGAGCAGATGGCCGACGCGCTGCGCGGTGGCGGCAACGCCCTGATCACGCTCTCCGACGCCATCGAGGCCGCGCAGACCAAGGACAGTTCGGGCCGCGGCAAACTGCGCGACGCCCGCGGCCAGCTCGGCGGCAAGGACGGCTGGTTCGACGACTGGCACGAGGACGACGGGGAGGAGGCGGCGCGCAAGAAGGCCCGTTCGCTGGCCACCACCGGCGTCGACGAGCTGCACGACGCCGCTGTGACCGCCGACGACGCGGCCCGCGCCGCGGCCCGCGACCTGAACAAGTACGCCTCCGAGGCCCGCGCCGGGAAGATGAGCACCGACGACCTCTCCGCCGTGGACCGGCTCGCGCTCGCCGACGCCAGTAACGTGAGCGGCGACCCGGAGTGGAACGAGATCCTCAGCGCCAACGACCTGGAGCGCTCCGGGCGGGCCATGGAGAACCTCTCCCCGGCCGAACAGGAGCGCATGGAGCGGCTGTTGGCGGGCGCCTCCTCGCCGCAGGAGAAGGCGTACCTGATGAAGGCCCTCGCGTCGGGGCGCTCCGTGGACGAGGTCGAGACGTTCGGCGGGAAGATCCACGGCAAGGACCCGATGTGGCTGCAGGAGCACCTCGCGCCGGTCACCACCGCGGGCGACAGCATGAACGACGAGGGCGTCAACACCAACGGGTCCAACAAGAACACGGACAATCAGGACTTCGACGGGCAGGGCTGGACGCAGGGCGGTGACGGCATGGAGGGCTCGTGCGTCGCGTCGTCCACCGTCACCGCCCGCGCCATGGTCGACCCGGTCTACGCCCTCGAACTCACCGGCGGCCCCAGCGGGCAGGAGGACGACGCGGCGGCCTTCCGCGAGCGGCTCGTCGACGAGCAGCACCGGGTGCACGAGGAGGGCGACGGCGGTCACACCCACTTCTGGACGGACGTCCCCGACGGCATGGACAACGACGGCAAGACAGAGGTCGTGAACAAGGAGATCAGCCCGCACACCGGCAGCGGCTACGACTTCAAGGAGGTCAAGAGCGCCGACGACCGGCGCGACGTCCTCCCGGACATCGAGAAGTCGGTGGCCGATGGCAAGCCCGTCCCCATCGGCATCGAGGGCTATAACGACGGCGACCGCTCCGGACACGCGGTGATGATCGTCGGTCAGGAGGGCGACAAGCTGCAGATCTACAACCCGTGGGGCACGACCACCTGGATCAGCGAGGACGACTTCGTCAACGGAGGCATGGCCAAGGCCAGCGACAACGATCTGCCCGACGCCTACGGCGTCCACGTACCCCAGGACTGACCTCACATGAAGATCACCAAGCCCACTGCGCGCGCGACGACCCGCGCCGCCCTGCTCGGCCTCTCCCTCGCCGCCCTCACCACCCTCACCGCCTGCGGCGACTCCGGCGGCGGTACCGCGTTCGGCCCGAAGGACCGGGCCGTCAGTGTCAAGGCGGGGGAGGCGTTCTCCCTCACGGTCCCGGCCAACCCGTCCTTCAACCAGGCCTGGTACCTCACCGACCCCGCCCCGGACGCGAGCGTCCTGAAGTACCGCGGTGAGCGGCGCGACACCGACGGCAGCCCTCTCGACGGCGGCGCCGACGGCACCCAGTCCTTCGACTTCACGGCCCGTACGAAGGGGAAGGCGACGGTACGGCTGCTGTACTGCCCGATGAACACCTGCCACGGCCCCGCCGAAGGCACCCCGTACCCCACGCCCCCGACCACCTCCGGCGCGGAAAGCACGGAAAGCACGGAAAGCACGGAAAGCAGCCCATCACCTTCCGCGTCCCTCTCCCCGTACCCCACGGCCACCGGCACCCCGGACACCAAGGCCGCCTTCTACGTCTTCACCGTCACGGTCAGCTGACCGGAACCGAGGTCCCCATGTCTGCCGCAGCCAGCCCCGAACCCCGCACCGACGACCAGCTCCTGGCGGCGACCGACGTCGAGTCGCTGCTCAGGTACGGCCTGAACCCGGAGACCCGCGACGCCTTCCGCCCGGCCCTGTCCGGCGACGGCGCCATCGCCGCGGCCATCACCCTGGACCGGCTCGGCGTGCTGCCGCGCTCGGTCGCGTACCTCGCCAAGATCGTGCGCGCGGGCGGTGTCCGCTACGCGGCCGAGCTCGCCGAGCCACTGCCCGACCCGGCCGCGGCCGACGTGCTGCGCGGCTGGCTGGAGACGGCCGCGCAGGTCGCCGGGGCGGACGCGGAGGGCGAGACGCTCACCGCCCGCTGGCTGGACGCCGTCGCCGAGATCATCGGCCTGCGCCGCGAGACGGGTCAGCCGTCCCGGTCCTCCAGGTAGACGCGCAGGGAATCCACCCCGTACACGATCGACAGCTTCCGGAACTCCAGCTCGGCGGGCGCCACCGCCAGCTTCAACCCCGGGAAGCGGCCCACCAGTTGGGGGAAGGCCGCGCGCAGCTCCATCTTGCCGAGCTCCGCCCCGATGCAGCGGTGGATGCCGTAGCCGAACGCCAGGTGCGAGGAGGACGGCGGGCGGGCGGGCAGGAACGCGTCCATGTCGTCGTCGGCCCCGCCGAGGCGCGGATCCCGGTCCGCCGCGCTCAGCGAGACGATCACTATGTCGCCGCCGGATATCGGCACGCCGCCGATCTCGGTGTCCTCGCGGGCGAACCGCGGGAACGCCGTCTGCACGACCGTGAGATGGCGCAGGAGTTCGTCGACGAAGGGAGCCGCCACCGTCGCCGGGTCCTCGGCGTCGCGCAGCGCGTCGAAGTGCTCGCGGTCCTGGAGCATGATCAGCGTCCCGAGGGCGATCATGCTCGCGGTGGTCTCCAGGCCGCCCGTGAGGACACCGTCGGCAAGCCCCGTCAGTTCCTCGTCGGTGATGTTGTCACCGTGCTCGCGCACCAGCATGCCGAGCAGACCCTCACCCGGATTGTGCCGCTGCTCGGCGACGACCCCGCGCAGATAGTCCAGGGACTGCGAGACCGCGCCGAACGACGCGCCCGCCCCGCCCAGCACGTCGAAACGGGCGACCGAGAACTGCTGGAAGGCATCGCGCTCCTCGTAGGGAACACCGAGCAACTCGCAGATGACCAGGGCCGGAACCGGCATCGCGAAGTGCTCGACGAAGTCGACCGAGCCGTCGCCCGACTCCTGCGCCGCCTTCTCCAGGTGGGCCAGCTGCTCCTCGACGATCGAGTGGATGCGGGGCGTGAGGCGCGAGAGCCGGCGCATCGTGAACTCGGGGGTGAGCAACCGCCGCAGCCGCGTATGGTCCGGCGGGTCGCAGAAGCCGAGGCCGCCCGGGTTCTGGTCGGCCCCGGCGCCGCCGACGCCGACCAGGTGGCGGAAGTCGTTGCTGAACGCCTTGGCGTCGCCGAGGACCTCCTTCGCCTCGTCGTAGCCGGACACCAGCCAGACCGTCATGCCGGGGATCGGCAGTCTGCTGACCGGCTCGCGGTCACGCAGCTCCCCGATCTCGGGAACCGGGTCGAGGCCCTCGCGGCGCAGCGGCAGCAGGGCGGCGTCGGGCAGCTTCGCCAGCACGGACAGATCGAGGCCTGTCCCCCTCTTCCGCAGCCGGGAGAAGTAGAGGCGGGTCAGCCAGGTCGCTATCGCGGAACGTACGGACATGTGCTCGCATCTCTGCGGTGGGACGGACGGGCCTACGGGTACGTGGGGATCCGTGGTTCTGACGGTGGCGGGGGTTTGCCAAGGGTACGTGCGTTCACCGGGTTCTACGGAAGAGGGGCCGCCCCCCGAATCTTCCGGGGGCCAGCCCCACCGCGGCCCCGAGCGGCCCCCAGTAAATGGAGATGAACGCAAACGTGGCGCTTGGGACCATTGATGCATGAGCAAGGACGCACATACCCCGCACAGCCGTTCCGCCGATTCCGTCGGTTCCATCGGATCCCGGGACTCCTTCGACGAACTCGTCGACGAGGCCGTCGCCGCGCCCACCGACGGCTGGGACTTCTCCTGGTTCGAGGGGCGGGCCACCGAGCAGCGGCCGTCGTGGGGGTACGCCCGTGCCATGGGGGAGCGCATGGGCCGCCCGGAGGTGCGGGCCGCCCTCGACCTGGACACCGGCGGCGGCGAGGTGCTGAACATGGCGCCGGAGCTGCCGCCGTCGATGGCGGCGACCGAGGGCTGGCCGCCGAACGTCGCGCGGGCCACCCGGCTGCTGGCCCCGCGCGGCGTGGTCGTGGTCGCCTCCCCGGCGGACGCCCCGCTGCCCTTCGCGGACGAGGCCTTCGACCTGGTCACCGCCCGCCACCCGGTGAAGGCCCCCTTCGCGGAGATCGCCCGCGTGCTGCGCCCCGGCGGCAGCTACTTCGCCCAACACGTGGGCCCCAGCAGCGTGTTCGAGGTCGTCGAGTACTTCCTGGGCCCGCAGCCCGATGAGGGCCGCCGTGCCCGGGACCCGTACCGCGAGAAGGCCGAGGCGGAGGCGGCCGGACTCGAGGTCGTCGACCTGCGCGCGGAGCGCCTGCGCATCGAGTTCTACGACATCGGCGCCGTCGTCCACTTCCTGCGCAAGGTCGTCTGGATGGTCCCGGGCTTCACGGTCGAGGCCTACCGGCCGCGTCTCCTCGCCCTGCACGAGCGGATCGGGAAGGAGGGCCCGTTCGTCGCCCACAGCACCCGTCATCTGATCGAGGCCCGCAAGCCGTCCGCGTAGCTCAACCACCGTGCGAGGAGGCCGAGTCGACGGGGTACGACGAAGGCGCGCGGCCGGCCGTCCGGGACGACCGACTCCGCATCGTTATCGAGACGCACTCGATCTTCACGTAAACCTCACGTAAGTTCAGACCAACGGCATTCGCGTCAGCAAAGCTACGCGGCGGTACCGCGCGGCGGAGGGGGCTGCGCGGTGCCGTTGCCCTCGCCCGCGGTGCGCACCCCCCCGCTCCCCGGTGGGGATGCGACCCAAATGCGCCATATCCGTGGCGGGTACCCGGCCAGGCCGCGCCCGCGTCAACCACGCGCGCGACACGGGGGAGGGATGCCGAACCCCCGGTGGCGTCCCCGTGAAGACGGTGCGCAAGAAGCCTGTGGGCCCGCTGTACAGCGGCCTGAAACCCACCTCCAGCCGTCGTCGGCCGACTCCGGAGAGTAGTTGTGGCGCGCCGATGCACACGTTGGCACTTACGAAGGGTTATGGTGGAAACCCCCCCTCGGGCCGGTCCGTCTCCCCCCCCCACGGACCGGCCCGTTTTTCTGTCCTGGCCCGGGACGCCACAAGCCCCGCTCAGGGGCCGTGGCCGCCCTGGTGAGTCAGCTCCGGTCGGCCCAGATGTTCGTGCCGGGGGTGGAGACGGCGAACGAGTCGATTTCGGTCAGCTCCTCCTCCGTCAGCTTCGCGCCCGCGAGCGCCGCCACGTTCTCCTCCAGCTGCTTCACGCTGGAGGCGCCGATCAGCGCCGACGTCATCCGCTCGTCCCGCAGCACCCAGTTCAGCGCGAGCTGCGCGAGGGACTGGCCCCGGCGCCCGGCGATGTCGTTCAGCCCGTTCAGCCGGCGCAGGACCTCGTCGCTCAGCAGATCCGGGTCGAGCGACTTGCCCTGCGTGGCGCGCGAACCCTCCGGGATGCCCTTCAGGTACTTGCCCGTGAGCAGGCCCTGCGCGAGCGGCACGAAGGAGATGCAGCCCATGCCGGCCGTCTCCAGGGTGTCGAGCAGCTTGTCGTCCTCGGTCCAGCGGTTGATCATCGAGTAGGACGGCTGGTGGATGAGGGCCGGCACGCCCATCTCCTTCAGCAGCCGTGCCGCCTCCGCCGTCTGCTCGCTGTTGTAGGAGGAGACGCCGACATACAGCGCCTTGCCCTGCTGCACCGCCGATGCGAGCGCTCCCATCGTCTCCTCGAGCGGAGTCTCCGGGTCGAAACGGTGCGAGTAGAAGATGTCGACGTAGTCGAGGCCCATCCGGTTCAGGGACGCGTCGAGCGACGACAGCAGGTACTTGCGGCTGCCCCACTCGCCGTACGGGCCGGGGTGCATGAGGTAGCCGGCCTTGGTCGAGATGACCAACTCGTCCCGGTACGGGGCGAAGTCCTGCGCGAACATCTTGCCGAAGTTCGACTCGGCCGAGCCGGCCGGCGGCCCGTAGTTGTTCGCCAGGTCGAAGTGCGTGACGCCCAGGTCGAAGGCGCGGCGCAGGATCGCGCGCTGGGAGTCGAGGGTGCGGTCGTCCCCGAAGTTGTGCCACAGGCCCAGCGAGATCGCGGGCAGCTTCAGGCCGCTGCGGCCCGTGCGCCGGTATTCCATCGATTCGTACCGGTCGCCGGAAGCGACATAAGGAGAGGTGTCGTTCATGGAGACGAAACTACGTCAGTCCTGTGAACTCCCACAGCGGGGACCACAGGGGGCACACGCGAGAAGGGGTGCTGTCACAGGGGTAGGCTTTCGCGCTCGGGGACTGCCGTCTGCACGGAGGGGCTGAACGACCGTGAACCTGCGCGACAGGCTGCGTGGCCTGCTGGTGAGGCTGTACGCACGCCGGGTGGAAGGTCACCTGGACCACGCCCGGGCGCCCAAGCACATCGGGGTCATCATGGATGGCAACCGACGCTGGGCGAAGGCCGCCGGATCCACCCCCGCCGAAGGCCATCAGGCGGGCGCGGAGAAGGTCGAGGAGTTCCTCGGCTGGTGCAGCGAGACGGAGGTCGAGGTCGTCACGTTGTGGCTGCTGTCGACGGACAACTTCGACCGGCCCCAGGAAGAGCTGGTCCCGCTGCTCTCCATCATCGAGAACGTCGTCCGCACGCTCGCCACCGACGGCCGCTGGCGCGTGCACCACGTCGGCGCCACCGACATCCTGCCCTCCGGCATGCAGACGGTCCTCAAGGAGGCCGAGGAGGCCACCGCCGACCGCGACGGAATACTGGTCAACGTCGCGATCGGCTACGGCGGCCGCCAGGAGATCGCCGACGCCGTCCGCTCGATGCTCCTCGACGCCGCCGACAAGGGGAGCACCCTGGAGCAGGTCGCCGACGACGTCACCATCGACCTGATCGGCAGGCACCTCTACACCAGCGCCCAGCCCGACCCGGAACTCGTCATCCGCACCAGCGGTGAGCAGCGCCTCTCCGGCTTCATGCTGTGGCAGACGGCGCATTCCGAGTACTACTTCTGTGACGTCTTCTGGCCTGCGTTCCGCAAGGTCGACTTCCTGCGCGCGATGCGTGACTACGCCGCCAGGCACCGCCGTTTCGGCGGCTGACCCCGCGTCACAGCTCCCGCACAGCGGGGCTGGGTTCTAAAGGGGTCATCAGGAGTTAACGTACGCGCCGCCCTATGCCCTGGCATGGCTGCGCGTGTTCGAGGGAATAAGCCTTGCAGGTCGGTGTCCGAACCACGGACGCCGGTTCTCAGCGGACGGCACGGGGCCGTCCGCCCGGGAGGCCCCTTGCACCAGGACGACCGTACGCAACCAAGTACGGATGACGACTTGGAGGGCCGGCTCTCGGCCCGCGCCTTGGGGCCGATGACCGGTCCTGTTTCCCTCCGTCGCTCCCCGACCTCTTCCGAGGGGGTACGTCCTTCCGTGGTGAACAGCAACAAGCGCCACAAGCCCGACCGGCGCACCTATGTTCTCGACACCAGCGTCCTGCTGGCCGATCCGAACTCGATGACCCGATTCGACGAGCACGAAGTAGTGCTTCCCGTCGTCGTGGTCACGGAGTTGGAGGCCAAACGGCATCATCCGGAGCTGGGGTACTTCGCCCGGCAGGCCCTGCGCCTGCTCGACGACTACCGCATCCGCTTCGGGCGTCTGGACGCCCCGATCCCCACCGGGGATCTGGGCGGCACGCTCCGCGTCGAGCTCAACCACTCCGACCCCAGCGTCCTGCCCTCGGGCTACCGCCTCGGGGACAACGACTCCCGCATCCTCGCGGTCGCCCGCAATCTGCAGGCCGAGGGGTTCGACGTCACGGTCGTTTCGAAGGATCTGCCGCTCAGGATCAAGGCGTCCTCGGTCGGCCTCCTCGCGGAGGAGTACCGCGCCGAGCTCGCCATCACCAAATCCGGCTGGACCGGAATGTCCGAACTGACCCTGCCCGCTGAGCAGGTCGACCTGCTCTTCGAGGAGGACAGCCTCTACGTTCCCGAGGCCGCGGACATTCCCGTGCACACGGGTCTGACGATCCACTCCGAGCGCGGCAAGGCGCTCGGCCGCGTCACGCCCGGGGGCAACGTCCGTCTGGTGCGCGGCGACCGGGAGGCGTTCGGGCTCAAGGGGCGCAGCGCGGAGCAGCGGATCGCGCTCGATCTGCTCCTCGACCCGGACATCGGCATCGTCTCGATGGGCGGCCGGGCCGGCACCGGAAAGTCGGCGCTCGCCCTGTGCGCGGGCCTGGAGGCCGTGTTGGAGCGGCGCCAGCACAAGAAGGTGATGGTCTTCCGGCCGCTGTACGCGGTCGGCGGGCAGGAGCTCGGCTATCTGCCGGGTTCCGAGGCCGAGAAGATGGGGCCGTGGGCGCAGGCCGTCTTCGACACCCTCTCGGCGGTCACCTCGCGCGAGGTCATCGAGGAGGTCACGTCGCGCGGGATGCTGGAGGTGCTGCCGCTCACGCACATCCGCGGGCGGTCGCTGCACGACGCGTTCGTGATCGTGGACGAGGCCCAATCCCTGGAGCGGAACGTCCTGTTGACCGTTCTGTCCAGAATCGGGGCGAACTCGCGTGTCGTCCTCACGCACGATGTCGCCCAGCGCGACAACCTCCGGGTCGGCCGCTACGACGGTGTCGTCGCGGTCGTCGAGAAGCTGAAGGGGCATCCGCTGTTCGCGCACGTCACGCTCACGCGGTCGGAGCGGTCGCAGATCGCGGCCCTGGTGACCGAAATGCTGGAGGACGGTCAGATCTGAGATAGCAGGCCCTATTTGGCCCGACTTGGCGCCGTCCGGAGAAGCCAGAGAGCTTATCCGGGCGGCGTCTTGGCGCGTGTGCATTTCCGTAAAACCCCTGGGGCAAACGGGGTGTGACCTTTCACACTCGGCACAGAATTGCCTAGCGACCTCCGCATACGGCAGAGTCTCGGTTCCGTCAGGCCCCGCATACGACACTTCTGTACCCCCAGCGGTACTGCACCACCGCGGCACCCGCCGCACCTTGAACTCCATATCGGTCGTCGTATGCCGCCCGTGCACCACGCGGCGCTCCCCCACCGGGAGTTGCCCACCGGGCCCGTGCCTCCCGTGACCCGTCAGTTGGGAGGCCAGTGTCGAGGGCACGATTGCGTCCGCGAGGGTCACACTCCAGCGGGCGATGCTGGAAGGAAACCGTGTGAGCCGGATTTCGGTCCGGGGATTCGCAGTGGCCTCGGCCACCGCGGTCACCACAGTCGGCGCCGTCGTGGGTGTTGCCTCGGGCAGCACCGCTCAGCCCTCGAACGAGGCAACTGAGGCCACGGCCGGCGACGCGACCCTCCTCGCCGACATACCCGCGGGTCAGCAGGCGCAGGTGCAGACCGCGTCCCTGACTCAGCAGGCACAGACGCAGGCCATCGCGGCCGACAACGCTGCACAGAAGACGGCGGAGGAATCGGCCCGCAAGCAGGCCGCCGAGGACGCCGTCGCCAAGCAGAAGGACGCGCAGGCCGCGAAGGACAAGGCCGAGAAGGAGGCGAAGGAGCGCGCGGAGGCCAAGAAGGCGGCCGCCAGCCGTTCCGCGACGCGCGACGCCTCCAGCTTCTCGACCCAGTCGTCGTACTCCGTCGGCCAGATCCAGGCGATGGCGCGCCAGATGGTGCCGTCCGGTCAGTTCCAGTGCTTCAGCAACATCGTGAACCACGAGTCCAGCTGGAACTACCGGGCCAGTAACGCCTCTTCCGGCGCCTACGGTCTCTTCCAGGCTCTGCCCGCCTCCAAGTACTCCTCCGCGGGTGCCGACTGGCAGACCAACCCGGCCACCCAGATCAAGTGGGGCCTCAACTACATGGACTCGCGCTACGGCAGCCCGTGCGAGGCCTGGTCGTTCTGGCAGGCCAACAGCTGGTACTAGAGCAGAGCAGCACCGCTCAACCTCGCGGAGCCCCTCACCGTCCTACGGTGAGGGGCTCCGGCCGTATGCCGACATCCCGATGTACGGTCAGGTTCACAGGCTCTGGGGGGAGTGGTGAGAGCGCACGGGGGAAAAGGACTGATCATGTCGCGTGTCCCAGGCTGGCTCGGCAGAGTCGGAGCCGGAATCAGCAAGGTGGGCGAGCGCTTGGACGAGCGCAGAGCCGAGGCCGAGCGGAACGCGGACAGGGATCTGTCCGACGTGTCCGCCCCAACTACCCCTTCCACCCCGCCGCGTCCGACGGCCGGGGCGGTGTCCGGTGACGCGGACACCGGCGAGCCGCCGCACGATCAGGTGCCCCCGCCGCCCGCGTACGCGCCGGCGGTGTCGGCCAGGCCCGAACCGGCCGCGGCCGTGCCGTGGGGGCTGCGGGTCGCCGCGGAGGCGTCCTGGCGCCTCCTCGTCCTCGCGGGCATGGTCTGGATCCTGATGAAGGTCATCAGCTCGGTGCAGCTGGTGGTGTTCGCGTTCGTCGCGGCGCTGCTCATCACCGCGCTGCTGCAGCCGACGGTGGCCAGGCTGCGCCGCCACGGCGTACCCAGAGGTCTCGCCACGGCCCTCACCGCCATCCTCGGCTTCGTCGTCATGGGGCTCGTCGGCTGGTTCGTGGTCTGGCAGGTCCAGGAGAACATCGACGCGCTCTCCGACCAGATCCAGGACGGCATCGACGATCTGCGCAAGTGGCTGCTGAACAGCCCGTTCCACGTGACGGATCACCAGATCAACGACATCGCCAAGTCGCTGCGCGACGCGATCGGCGCGAACACCGAGTCGATCACGTCGGCGGGCCTCGAGGGTGTCACCGTCGTCGTCGAGGCGTTGACCGGGATCCTGCTGGCGATGTTCTCGACACTGTTCCTGCTCTACGACGGCAAGCGCATCTGGGAGTGGACGCTCAAGCTCGTCCCGGCGCAGGCCCGTCCGGGCATCGCGGGAGCGGGCCCGAGGGCGTGGCGCACGCTCACCGCGTACGTCCGCGGGACGGTGATAGTGGCTCTGATCGACGCCATCTTCATCGGCCTCGGCATCTTCTTCCTCGGTGTGCCGATGGCGGTGCCGCTCGCCGTCTTCATCTTCCTGTTCGCGTTCATCCCGCTGGTGGGCGCCGTCGTCTCGGGCGCGCTCGCCGTGGTCGTGGCGCTGGTCACCCAGGGCGTCTTCACGGCCCTGATGGTGCTCGTGGTCGTCCTGGCCGTGCAGCAGATCGAGGGCCACATCCTGCAGCCGTTCATCCTCGGCCGCGCGGTGCGGGTGCATCCTCTGGCCGTGGTGCTGTCCGTCGCCGCGGGTGGGATGGTCTCCGGGATCGGCGGCGCGGTGGTGGCGGTCCCGCTCGTCGCCGTGGCGAACACGGTCGTCGTGTATCTACGGAGTTGGTCGCGAGAGACAGCGATCAAACAGACCCCAGCGCCCCACGGGGCGACAGCCCTGGCCCTGGCCCCGGTGGACCCACCTTCACAACCTCCAAGCCCCTCCGGGGGAGACAAATCAAGCCCCTCCGGCGATTGAGGAGCGGGGTCCGGGGCGGAGCCCCCGTGACGTGACACGAGTGCGGGGGGCCGGATCAGATCCGGCCCCCCGCACTCGTACTCCTGGGACGCGCTACGCGAGAACCGCTTCCGCGTCGAGCGTGACACCGACCGCCTGAATCACAGAGGCGATCTTGAAGGCCTCCTGAACGACCTCACGCGACACATCCGCCTTGCGGAGCACCTGCTCGTGCGAGTCGAGACACATCCCGCAGCCGTTGATCGCGGAGACCGCGAAGGACCACAGCTCGAAGTCGACCTTGTCGACGCCCGGGTTGCCGATGACGTTCATCCGCAGGCCGGCGCGCATCGTCCCGTACTCGGAGTCCGAGAGCAGGTGACGCGTGCGGTAGAAGACGTTGTTCATCGACATGATGGCGGCGGCCGACTTGGCGGCCGTGTACGCCTCGGGCGACAGGTTGGCCTTGGCCTCGGGCTCCAGCTCGCGCAGCACGTGCGGGGAGCGGGAGGCGATGGCGCAGGCCAGGACCGTGCCCCACAGCTGCTGCGGGGGCAGGTCCGAGTTGCCGATGACCGAGCCGAGGTTCAGCTTCAGGTCCTTGGCGTAGTCCGGTACGGCGGACTTCAGTTCGTCGAGTGCCATGTCAGAACCTTCCGTTCACTCGCCCGAGAGGAGCGCGACCGGGTCCAGGGTCTCGTCGCCCTGGGTCCAGTTGCACGGGCACAGCTCGTCCGTCTGCAGCGCGTCGAGGACCCGGAGGACCTCCTTGGGGTTACGGCCGACGGAACCGGCGGTCACCATCGTGAACTGGATCTCGTTGTTCTGGTCGACGATGAAGACGGCGCGCTGCGCGAAGCCGTCCTCGCCCTCGATGCCGAGGTCACGCATGAGCTCGTGCTTCGAGTCGGCCAGCATCGGGAAGGGCAGGTCCGTCAGGTCCGGGTGGTCCTTGCGCCAGGCGTGGTGCACGAACTCGGAGTCACCGGAGAAGCCGAGGACCTGGGCGTCACGGTCGGCGAACTCCTCGTTCAGCTTGCCGAAAGCGGCGATCTCGGTCGGGCACACGAAGGTGAAGTCCTTGGGCCACGCGAAGACGATCTTCCACTTGCCCTCGTAGGTCTTGTGGTTGATCTGCTCGAACTCCGAGCCCTTCTCCAGGGAGACACAGGCAGTCAGGTCGAACTCGGGGAACTTGTCACCGACAGTGAGCACACGCTCTCCTTGCAGCGAGAAACGCCCCTTTTGAGGACGTTTCCATGGGTTGGACTGCTGGTGATCGTGGCACAGAGTGCATTGATTACGGAAATAGCTAGACTCGGTCATGTTGATCGGAGGTGGCTATCAGTGGCCGTAAAGAACGGAATGACCCCAGGTACGCGGAAGAGGCAGCCCAGCCTGGCGCAACTACGGGCGTTCGCCGCGGTCGCGGAGCATCTGCATTTCCGGGACGCGGCCGCCGCGATCGGGATGAGCCAGCCCGCTCTGTCGGGTGCGGTGTCCGCCCTGGAGGAGACGCTCGGGGTGACCCTTCTCGAGCGTACGACGCGAAAAGTACTGCTCTCACCGGCCGGGGCGCGGATCGCGGCGCGGGCCAGGGCCGTGCTCGACGAGGTCGGCGCGCTCATGGAGGAGGCCGAGGCGGTGCGCGCCCCGTTCACCGGCGCGCTACGGCTCGGGGTGATCCCGACCGTCGCGCCCTACCTGCTGCCCACCGTGCTGCGCCTGGTGCACGACGCGTATCCGGACCTGGACCTCCAGGTGCACGAGGAACAGACCTCGTCACTGGTCGAGGGGCTGGCGGCCGGGCGGCTCGACCTGCTGCTGCTCGCCGTGCCGCTCGGGGTGCAGGGCGTCACCGAACTCCCGCTCTTCGACGAGGACTTCGTGCTCGTCACGCCGCTCGACCACTGGCTCGGCGGCCGCGAGGGCATCCCGCGCGAGGCGCTGCGCGAGCTGAATCTGCTGCTGCTCGACGAGGGCCACTGTCTGCGGGACCAGGCGCTGGACATCTGCCGGGAGGCGGGCCGGGGTGACGCGCCGGTCACCACGACCGCCGCCGGTCTGTCCACCCTGGTCCAACTCGTGGCCGGCGGCCTCGGGGTGACCCTGCTGCCGCGGACGGCCGTCGCGGTCGAGACCAGCCGCAGCAGCCAGCTGCTCACCGGGTACTTCGCGGACCCGGCGCCCACGCGCAGGGTCGCTCTCGCGATGCGCACGGGCGCCGCACGGGCGGCGGAGTACGAGGAACTGGCCGGGGCGCTGCGGGTCGCGCTGCGGGGCATGCCGGTCAAAATCAGCCCCTCCGGCGTTTGAGGAGCGGGGTCCGGGGCGGAGCCCCGTGACCTTCGCCCCGACGCCGGTCGAGGGAAGGTCCGGGGCAGCCGCCCGTGACCTTCGCCCCGACGCCGGTCGAGGGAAGGTCCGGGGCAGCCGCCCGTGACCTTCGCCCCGACGCCGGGTGCCTATTCCGTCCGCAACCCATCCGCCCGCATCAGCCGCCACAGCGGCGGCATGCTCAGCAGGGTCACGGCCGCGATGGCCCCCGCGCCCACGCCCGCCAGGGGCAGGAACAGCAGCCAGTCCGTGACCGGCTTGTCGACCATGCGCAGCATCAGCCAGCCCAGGACCAGGCCGCCGCCGATCGCGACGGCCATGCCGAGGACGACCGGGATCGCCGTCTGCCACAGCACCGACCAGGCGAGCGTCGAGCGCCGCGTGCCGTAGGCGACCAGGACCGACAACAGGCGCTTGCGGTCCCGTAGTTGCTCGATCTGGGAGACCAGCATGGAGGCCGCGATCAGCGCCATCGTGAGGGCGGCCGCCGTGAACAGGCCCCGCCGGATGCTCGCGTACTCCGAGTCGCGCTGCTCCGAGGTGTAGTTCCACACGCGCATGCCCGGGTCGATCCGGAACGCGGCGTTGCGCACGAACTCGAAGGCGTCCGGCACCGACTGGTCGACCTGGATCTGCGCGTTCGTCGAGGCCTCCGACATGTTCCGTACGTTCACGGCGGCCGGAGTGGCGAGGATGCCGCCGAAGCGGGTACCGGCCGGGTCCATCCGCGACGTCACCAGCCG
Source organism: Streptomyces sp. NPDC102467 (assembly GCF_044765445.1). Lineage (NCBI taxonomy): Bacteria > Bacillati > Actinomycetota > Actinomycetes > Kitasatosporales > Streptomycetaceae > Streptomyces > Streptomyces sp. NPDC102467. The sequence continues at coordinate 294,642 of NZ_JBIWKA010000001.1, forward strand.
GGCCTTGGCGGGCAGCGTCCACTTCTTCGACTGCGAGTCGCCGATAATGAGCTTGCTGCCGGGTTTGGCGATGCTCGCCAGATCCGCGTCGTAATCGGGGGAATCGGACCCGGTGACCCGGAAGACGTCGCCGTCGTGACAGGACGGCAGCTTCGCCATCTCGCGCAGGGAGGAGCAGGAGCCGACGGAGAGCGACACCGAGGGCGAGTCGTCGTCGCCCCGCTCGGGGCGCACCGGACTCAGCCAGGTGTCCACGGTGCCGATCACCGAACGGACACCCTTGGTCGCCCCGAAGTCCTTCACCATCCGCTCGGCGAGCTCCCCGCTGGAGAAGCTGCCGCTCACGCCGATCTGAGCCCGCTTGGGGTCCTGTCCCGTCGTCTTGGTGAAGTCGTCGTCGATGCCGACGGTGAACATCTGCAGAGCGATACCGCCCGCCACCGCGATGGTGATCCCGGCGACCGCGCGACTTGCGCCGGTGCTGCTCAACTGGAGCCTGCGTGACGCCAGTTGCCAGGGAACCGGGCCGCCGTGCAGCCGGTTCACCACTGCCTCCACCACCCACGGCATCACCAGCACCAGGCCGAGCAGCGTCAGGGTGATGCCGGCCGAGATCCGCACGACACCCACCGTGCTCCCCGCTTCGTCGGAACCCGACGTGAGCAGGAGCAGCATGCCGATGACCGGCACGGGCAGTCGCCACCACAGGCGCCGGCCCCGGGCGCGGGCGCTGCGTACGACGCCCAGGGGCTCGATCGTCACCGAGCGCAGCGCGAACACCGTCACGGCGACCGCCGCGAGCGGTACGGCCAGCAGGATGAGTACGGCGAGCGCGGGCACCGGCGACATGTCGGAGGGGAACGCCGAGAGCCGCCAGATCTTCACCACGCCCAGCAGCTGCCGCCCGGCCAGGAAGATGCCGACGCCGAACACGAGACCGATCAGCGTGCCGAACAACGCCTCGCCCGCCGCCGTCCGGCGCGTCATCCGGGCGTCCGCGCCCACCAGGCGCAGCGCGGCCAGGCGCCGGTCGCGCCGCTCGCCGCCGAACCGGACGGCCGTCGCGATGAAGATGGCGATCGGTACGAGCAGGACGACGCAGGCCAGCACGATGAGCACGATGAGGACCGGGTCGAGCGGCCCCTGCGGGTAGCTCATCCCGAAGCCCTCGATGCGGGAGGCGCCACGGTCGGTGCTCAGGGTGTCGCTGCCGATGTAGAGGTACTGCTCGAAGGGGCCGTCGAGGCCCGCATCGTGGATCGTGCCCACGATGCGGTACGGGTAGCGCTCCTTGAGCAGCTTGTTGCCGGGGGCGTCGAGCGCCTCCCGCAACGCGGGCGAGACGACCATCTCGCCGGGCCCCGGCAGCTTGTCGACGCCGGGCGGCACCGGCGAGTGCCGGCCCTCGGGGCGCACCAGATACCCGCCGACCGAGCTGTCCCGGAAGTCGGAGGACGCGTCGAGGGTGAGCAACGTGCGGTCGCTCCGCTTGGTCTCCCCCTCCGCGTTGGCGCCCAACTGCCGGGCATCGCCGCGCACATCGCGCCCGTTCATCAGCGTCGGCAGCGACGCGGCACCGAGCAGCAGGGCCACGCCCAGGCCGACGCCGAGCGCGGTGAGCAGCGTACGGATCCAGCCCTCGCGGCCGCCCGACGCGGCGAACCGGATGCCGAGGCCGAGGTCGCGGAGCCAGCTCGAGGGTCCTGTCGAGGCGGCGGCGGGCGCCGACGCGGTGTCCGTGCGGTCGTCCAGGAGCGTCATCGGGCGAACTCCATGTCCCGTGACTTGCCGTCCCGTACGACGATCTCGCGGTCCGAGTAGGCCGCGACCCGCGTCTCGTGGGTGACCAGGACGACGGCGGCGTTGGACGAACGGGCCGCGTCCGTGAGCAGTTCCATGACGCGCTCGCCGTTGAGCGAGTCGAGGGCGCCGGTCGGCTCGTCGGCGAACAGCACGCGCGGGTTCGTCACCAGCGAGCGGGCCACGGCGACGCGCTGCCCCTGGCCGCCCGAGATCTCGCCGGGCCGCTTGCCCGCGAGGTCGTCGACCTCCAGGCGCTCCAGCCACCCGGTCGCCCGGCGCTCGGCCTCCTTGCGCTTGACGCCGGTCAGCCGCAGCGGCAGCGCCACGTTCTCGACGCAGGTCAGCTCCGGTACGAGCTGGCCGAACTGGAAGACGAAGCCGAATTCGGTGCGGCGCAGGGCGCTGCGCTCGGCGTCGGACAGCGCGGAGAGTTCGCGGCCGTCGTAGGTGATCGACCCGGAGTCCGGGACGACGATGCCGGCGAGGCAGTGCAGCAGCGTCGACTTGCCCGAGCCCGAGGGGCCCATGACGGCGACGACCTCGCCCGGGTGGATGGTGAAGGAGGCGCCGTCCAGGGCGGGCGTGGGCCCGTACGTCTTGTGCAGGTCGTGGGCGGCGAGGAGGGATCCGGCGGGAGTCATGAGGGGCGTACCTCCGCGGCGAGCTTGTCGAGGCGCGCGGCGGTCAGTTCCAGCCAGCGCAGGTCGGCTTCCAGGTGGAACAGGGCGTGGTCGCAGATCAGCTGGTCGGCGAGGTCGCCCTTGCGCTTGCGGTCCGTGAGGATGCGCATCAGGCGCAGGTGCTCGGCGCGCTGGGTGTCGAGGATGCGGCTCGCGTCGCGCTCGGTGAGCAGGGCGAGTACGACCTTCGTGTAGAGGGTCGACTGGAGGTACGGCTCCGGCTTCTCCGGGGTCGCCAGCCACTGCCGTACGTCGGTGACGCCGGCTTCGGTGATGGCGTACCGCTTGCGCTCCGGGCCGCCGCCGGCCTCTATCCCGTCGACCTCGACGAGGCCGTTCTTCAGGAGGCGGGACATGGTCGAGTAGACCTGCCCGTAGTGCAGCGGCTTGTCGTGCCCGAATGTGTCGTCGAAGGTGCGCTTCAGGTCGTAACCGTGGCGGGGCCCGGATTCCAGGAGCCCGAGAAGGGTGTGGCCGATGGACATGGGGAGGACTGTACACGGTGTGTATACCTGGCGTGTATAGCGGCCGGGGCTGCTTCGGCTCCGCGGGGCCCGTGGCCGGGTGCGGGCCGGTGGGGGCTGGTCGCGCAGTTCCCCGCGCCCCTGAAATGCGCACTGCGTGCGCTATTTCATGGGCGCGTGCGTGCGCCTATGGGGTGTGCGGGGCACGTGCGCGCCCCTGAAGCTGCGGCGAAGCCGCATGCTCCAGGGGCGCGGGGAACTGCGCGAGAAGTCCCCACCGGCCTGGAGGCGAAGAACTCCCCAGGGGCGCGGGGAACTGCGCGACCAGCGCCCACCGGGCCGCCGGTGGAGAACTTCCCCACTGTTCTCAGTCGCCGGAGGGGGGCCGGCCCCGCCGAGGCATAGGGCCTGCCGAACCGGGGAGCCGGCCCGCCTCGGCGAGAGCCCTGCGCAGCAGGAACTCGATCTGCGCGTTCGCGGAGCGCAACTCGTCCCCGGCCCAGCGGGCCAGCGCCTCGTACACCGCGGGATCGAGCCGCAGCAGAACCTGTTTACGCGCCGAAGACGGAGGCGGCGGAGGCGGCGTCACTGGTAGAGCGTCCCCGTGTTGACGATCGGCTGCGCGGCGCGGTCCCCGCAGAGCACGACCAGCAGGTTGGAGACCATCGCGGCCTTGCGCTCCTCGTCCAGCGCCACGAAGTCCTGCTCGGTGATCCGGGCGAGCGCGTCCTCGACCATGCCCACCGCGCCGTCGACGATCAGCCGGCGGGCGGCGACCACGGCGCCGGCCTGCTGCCGCTGGAGCATCGCCGAGGCGATCTCGGGCGCGTAGGCGAGGTGCGTGAAGCGGGACTCGATGATCTGCACACCCGCGGCCTCGACCCGCGCGTGCAGCTCGACCGCGAGCTTCTCGGTGATCTCCTCGGCGTTGCCGCGCAGCGAGAGTCCGCCCTCGTCGTGTGCGTCATAGGGGTACTCGATCGCGATGTGCCGGACGGCCGCCTCGGTCTGCGTCGAGACGAACTCCAGGAAGTCGTCCACCTCGAACGTGGCCTGCGCGGTGTCCTCGACCTTCCAGACGACGACCGCGGCGAGCTCGATCGGGTTGCCGTACGCGTCGTTGACCTTGAGGACGGCGGTCTCGTGGTTGCGTACGCGCGTCGAGACCTTGGTGCGCGAGGTGAGCGGGTTGACCCAGCGCAGCCCGTCCTCGCGGATCGTGCCCCGGTAGCGGCCGAAGAGCTGGACGACGCGGGCCTCGCCCGGCGCCACCATGTTCAGACCGCCCATCGCGAAGAGCGACGCGATCGCGACGACGATGCCGACGGCGATCAGTACGCCCTGCACCGCGCCGCTGGTCGAGGTGAGCGTGGCGCCCGTGGCGACCAGGGCCACGCCGATGATCAGGCCGAGGAGCCCGAGCAGCAGGGCGAGTCCGCCGCCGATGCTGTGTGCCGTGAACTCGCGCACACGCGCCTTCGGCATAGCTGGTACGTCTGGTGTGGCGTCCGTCTCGGACATAACGGTCCCCGTCTCTCTGAGCTGGCGGTACATGGCCGGTGCGCCCTGCACCGTGTCTAGCAAAGTGATATCACTTTATCGTGCCCGGCAACCATACGCACCCCTGGATCGTCGGTTCCCATGGGGCAGGTGCTGATTGTCACGTCCGGAAATGACCGGATCAGCAGGGTTTTGCCTTAAGTGGCGGTGTTAGCTTCATGAGCTGATTCGGCACGGAAGTGCACGGAAGCGAGTCCTGGTCACTCACGACCACGAACGACACGAACGAGAAGCGGAGCGACTGAGGTCATGGGCCGAGCGGATGCGAGAAATGCGCGCAAGCGCGCGGCGCGGCCGTCGGGCATACGCCGCCTCTTCACGTGGAAGAAGCTGCTGGGTGCCTTCTTCGGGTTCGTGCTGCTGATCATGGGCGCGTTCGTGGTGCTGTACATGGTGATCTCGGTGCCCGAGGGCAACCCCGACGCCGAGCTGCAGAGCAACGTCTACAAGTACGGCAACGGCGACACCATGGCCCGCACCGGCCAGGTCAACCGGGAGATCGTCGACCTGTCCCAGGTGCCCAAGGGCGTCCAGCACACCTTCGTCGCGGCGGAGAACAAGACGTTCTACGAGGACAAGGGCGTCGACCTGAAGGGCACCGCCCGCGGTGTCCTCAACACGGTCACCGGCAAGGGCAAGCAGGGTGGCTCGACGATCACCCAGCAGTACGTGAAGAACTACTACCTCACGCAGGACCAGACCGTTTCGCGCAAGCTGAAGGAACTGGTCATCTCGCTCAAGGTCGACCGCAAGAAGAGCAAGGACGAGATCCTCGCCGGGTACATCAACACCAGCTTCTACGGCCGCAGTTCGTGGGGCATCCAGGCCGCGGCCCAGGCCTACTACAACAAGGACGCCTCGAAGCTGACCGTGGCGGAGGGGGCGTACCTCGCCGCGCTCCTCCAGGCGCCGAACCAGTACGACTGGGCCATCGCCTCCGACACCGGCAAGGCGCTCGCCAAGCAGCGCTGGAACTACGTACTCGACAATATGGTCGACAAGCACTGGCTCGGTGCGAGCGAGCGCCAGGGCATGAAGTTCCCCGTACCCAAGGAACCGAAGGCCGCCGCCGGGCTCCAGGGCCAGGAGGGCTACCTGTACACGGCCGCCAGGGCCGAGGTGATCAAGGACCTGAACATCACCGGTGAGCAGTTCGACGCGGGCGGCTACACGATCACGCTCAACATCGACCGCAAGAAGCAGAAGCAGCTGGAGAAGTCGGTCAAGCAGCAGCTGACGGACAATCTCCACACGAAGAGCGACAAGACCGATGCGGACGTGCAGGCCGGCGCCGTATCGGTCGATCCGAAGACCGGCAAGGTCGTCGCCCTGTACGGCGGTGAGGGGCTGACCGAGCACTACGTCAACAACGCCACGCGCCCCGACTACCAGCCGGCGTCCACCTTCAAGCCGATCATTCTCGCGGCAGCCCTGGAGAACAGCGCCAAGACGCAGCGCGACCAGTCCATCAAGGCGAGCACGATCTACGACGGCACCAACAGGCGGCCGGTCGTGGCCGACGGCGAGAAGGTCGGCTTCGCTCCTCCGAACGAGGACGACCGGAGCTACGGCCCGGTCACGGTACAGACCGCCATGAACAAGTCCATCAACTCCGTCTTCGCGCAGATGGGCGCCGACGTCGGCATGGACCAGGTCATGGACACGGCCAAGAAGCTCGGCATGGAGGACGGCGACCTCAAGCCGTACGCGGCGCAGACCCTCGGCACCATGGGCGCGAGCCCGATGGAGATGGCCGGTGTCTACGCGACCCTCGACAACCACGGCAAGCAGGTCACCCCGAAGATCGTGAAGTCGGTGTACAAGCAGGGCGAGCCGATCGAGCTGCCGAAGGCGATCGGCGAGCAGGTCATCTCCCGCGGCGCCGCCGACTCGGTCACCTCGGTGCTGACCGGGGTGGTCGACGACGGTACGGCGCGCGAGTCGGTACGCAACAACGCGTCGCGCCAGGGTCAGAAGGTCGCGGGCAAGACAGGTACCTCCGACTGCAACAGGTCGGCCTGGTTCACCGGTTACACCCCGGACCTCGTCACGTCGGTGGGCCTGTTCGGTGAGGCGGCCAAGGCGGGCACCACGCAGTGCGGGACCGACAAGCCGGTGAAGGTCGGCAAGGGCGGTCACGTCTCGCTGTCGGGCGCGGGCGGCGGCGGACGGGTCAACGGTGGTGGCTTCCCGGCGCAGATCTGGGCCCAGTACACCTTCAACTCGACCAGCAGCTCGGCCAAGTTCGACCTGGACACCGACATGGGCGCGGGCGTCGAGCCCACCACGACGGCTCCGGCCACGCCGACGACCCCGCCGCCTTCCTCGTCCTCGTCCTCGTCGAGCGGCACGCCGACCACGCCCCCGCCGTCGTCCCCGACGTCGCCGACCGGCACGCCGACCACCGGCCCGCCGACGGGCGAACCGACGGACACTCCGACGACGCCCACGGGCCCGCCCACGTCGAGCGAGGGTCTCCCGGACAACCCCTTCGACGGCAGCAACGACGGCAGAGGCGACGACTAGAAGGCAAGCAGGCAGGGCGCACGCGCGGAAGGGGGGGCCGGGCCCCCCCCCCGTGCGCGCGGCCCCGGCGCCGCGGCGCCCCCCGGGCCAGCCCCCGGGGGGGGGGGGGGCCCCCCGGGGGGGCCCCCTAGGAGCCGAGCGCCG
>NZ_JBIWKA010000001.1:301828-377937 GCF_044765445.1 Streptomyces sp. NPDC102467
CGCCCCCGGGGGGGCCCGGCGGGCGCCCCCCCCCCCCCCCCCCCCCGGCCCCCCCCCCCCCCCCCCCGCCCCCCCCCCCCGCTTCAGTCCCCGTGCGGGGTGTGGTCACCCGCGGGTCGCGCCAGTTCGAACCAGACGACCTTTCCAGTGCTCAGGCGGGTCGCGCCCCAGCGTCTTGTCAGCCGGTTCACCAGGAACAGGCCGCGGCCGCCCTCGTCGGTGGCCCGCGCGTTGCGCTGGCGCGGCAGCTGCGGGACGTCGTCGCCGACCTCGCAGCGCAGCACGTCGGTGCGCAGCAGGCGCAGCGTCACCGGCCGGGAGGCGTAGCGCACCGCGTTCGTGACGACCTCGCTCACCAAGAGTTCGACGGAGTCCGTCATCTCCTCAAGTCCCCAGCGGGTCAAGGCACTTCGGGCGAGCCGGCGGGCCCGGCCGGGCGCCGCGTCCTCCGGGTCGAGGGTCCAGTACGCGACGTCGCTCGGCGCGATCCCGTCGAAGCGGGCGGCGAGCAGCGCGATGTCGTCGTCCCGGTCACCCGGGCCGAGCATGTCCAGTACGTCGTCGCAGAGCGCTTCCAGCGGCGGCGAATGGTCCGGCCCGGTCAGCTGCGCGGTGGCGGCGAGCCGCTCGCGCAGTTGCTCTATGCCGGTCCACACGTCCCGCAGCCGCGACTCGACCAGGCCGTCGGTGTAGAGCAGCAGCGTCGCACCCGCCGGGGCGTCCAGCTCGACCGCCTCGAAGTCGACGCCGCCCACCCCGATCGGCGCCCCGGGCGGTACGCGCAGTACCTCCGCGCGGCCGCCCAGGTGCAGCATTATGGGCGGCGGATGCCCCGCGTTGGCGATGGTGATGCGGTGCGCGACCGGGTCGTAGACCGCGTACAGGCACGTCGCCATCCGGTCCGTGCCGAGCCGCTGCGCCTGCTCGTCGAGGTGGTGCAGCACCTCCTGCGGCGGCAGGTCGAGCCCGGCCAGCGTCTGCGCGGTCGTGCGCAGCTGGCCCATGATCGCGGCCGAGGTCATGGAGTGGCCCATGACGTCCCCGACGACCAGTGCGACCCGGCTGCCGGGCAGCGGGATCGCGTCGTACCAGTCGCCGCCGACCCGCGCCGTCTCCGCCGCGGGCAGGTAGCGCGAGGCGAGCCGCACCCCGGTCGGGCGCGGCAGCGTCTCCGGCAGCATCGTGCGCTGCAGCTCGTCCGCGATGTAGGCCTCGCGCCCGTACAGCATCGCCTTGTCGATGCCGAGCGCGCTGTGCGTGGCCAACTGGCCGGCCACCAGAAGGTCGTCGGCGTCGAACGCGGACCGGTTCGGCTGGCGCAGGAAGACCGCCGCGCCGATCACCCGGCGCCGCCCCCGCAGCGGCGCCAGGATCGCGCGGCGACCCGTGGGCACCGACCGGTCGCCGCCGAGGAGTTCGGGCAGCGCGGCGAGCGCGGCGGGCGAGTCCGCGAAGACGGGCCGCACCCCGCGCAGCACCTCGGCCAGCGCGCCGCCGGCCCGCACCTCGCACAACTCGGTGCTGTCCGGCGCCAGTTCGATCGGGGGGACGAGGACGGTCGGCTGGACGCCGTCCGTGTCCAGGTCCTCGACCGCGTCGGGGATCCGGTCGCTGCGGCGCAACCGCAGCACCATCGGGCCGAGCGGGCGTTCGTCGCCGACCGGCAGCGGTTCGCGCAGATAGACCAGGATCGCGTCCGAGAACGTCGGCACCGTCGCCCGGCACAGGCCCATCACGATCTCGTCGAGGTCGATGCCCCGCGCGATCCGCCGGGTCGCCGCGCCGACGAAGCGCAGCCGGTCGCCGTCGCGGCGCATGGCCGTGGGCTGCCCCGTGGGGCGCGGCTGCCCGGAGCGCCGCTCGTCGCCCGCCGGCGCCCCCGAGGGCCGTACCGGCTCGGGCGAGGGCGAGTGCGGCTGCGAGTGCTCGGCGTCCGCCGAGGCCGAGGCGGCGGGGGAGGCGGCGGCGCGCCGCGGCTGCTGCGGTAAGCCGTCACCGGCCGGGGTCCCGGAGGAGTTGGGGGTACTCCTGAGGGCCCCGCGGGGATCGGCGGGGCCGGCCGCCATGCCGTAGTGGCGGCCTTCGTGGGAGGTCGGGTGCTCCGTCACGCGTGTCGAATCCGTCCGTCCGGGGCTGCGCGCCGTGTCACTGGCCAGTGCGCCGGCAGTTGAGGAACAGCTGGTGTTCGGGTGGGGCGTCGGTGCTCGCGGGGGCGTACGCGTACGTCTCCTCCCCGGTGGTCTCGAAGTCCGCAGCGCGCACGGCGGGGCGCGGTACGCCCCGCAGAAAGGCCGATACCCGGAATGTGTGTCCCAGGAACGGAATTTCCGCGTCATCCGGACCGGACTGCCGGAACTCCGCCTCGGGCGCCTGTGCGCCCAGCGGCGGATACGTCAACAACTGTGGTCCGGCGGCCAGTTGACCGCCCTTGCGGCGAAACGCTCCGTCATGGCGTGCGCAGATCGCGTCGAACGCCGCGGCCTGGTCGGACCTGTCCGACCGGCTCGCCCTGTCCGCTCCCGCCACCTTCACGGTCCCACCGCCCCTAGATGACCTCGTCGACATCGTTGACATCATTGACATCGTGTCAGACCTACCGGGGACGCGAAGAGTTGCTGTTGAAACAGCTTTTTATGCACCTCTTCGCGCCACTGTGCGCTCTTGCGGAGGACGATCCTACGTTTACCCCGTGGGGGCGCATCAAGGGTCTCATGACGACACGCGCGCGGGCGTACGGTCCCAGTCCGCAGGAAGTGCCGGTACGGGCCACGCGGGGTCGGGCCGCCAGTGCTGCCAGCCGTCCGAGAACGGGTGGCCCCACTCCTCGATCACCTCGACGGCCCGGCGCCCCGCGGCCCGTACCGCGGCGGCCCGCGCGGCGCTCATCAGGCCCGCCGCCTGTGCCTGGGTGAACTCGTCCTCGTCGTGCCAGCGCCAGCTGGCGTCCTGGTACACCGACAGATCGAGGAAGTGGTCCTCGGAGTCGACACCGCCGGACCACCGCACGCGCGGCGCCTCAAGATTCACGTACCAGTTACGGAACGTCCAGTCCGGCTCCCAGAACAGCCACACCGACCAGGGCTCGGCCGGCCGCGCCAGCTTCAGCACGCCCGCGCCGAACCAGCGGTCGCGCTGCAGCGCGCGCGGCTTGGTGTAGCGGGTGGCGAGCGGCTCGCGGTGCACCGGCGTGCCGTCGGCCATGACCGGCTTCACGCACTCGGTGCCGGGCGCCATCCACACGGCGAGCAGCTCCGCCGTGTCCTGGACGACCGTGACCGGACGACAGATGTGAAAGCCGTCGCCCCCGTTGGCACGGTAGCGCCACAGGATCGGCTCGCCGGGCGCCCATCGCCCGCCACCCTCGTCGTCGGTCCGGTCGTCGTCTGTCATGCGCAGATATTAGGTGCCGTAGGCATACGACGCTGCGGTACGGGCCACGAAATACGTCATCCGGCCATGAAGCGTTACGGGTGCGTCATCCGCAGTACATCGAGCGCCTCGTCGAGCTGCTCCACCGTCAGGTCGCCGCGCTCCACGTACCCGCCGTCGAGCACGACCTCGCGGATCGTCCTGCGCTCGGCGAGCGACTTCTTGGCGACCTTGGCGGCCTCCTCGTAGCCGATGTACTTGTTGAGCGGGGTGACGACGGACGGCGAGGACTCGGCGTACTCGCGGGCCCGCTCGCGGTTGGCGGTGATGCCGTCGACGGTGCGGTCGGCGAGGAGCCGCGTGACGTTCGAGAGCAGCCGGATCGACTCAAGGACGTTCTTGGCGATGACCGGCAGCATCACGTTCAGCTCGAAGTTGCCGGCGGCGCCCGCCGTGGCCACCGTCGCGTCGTTGCCGATCACCTGCGCGGCGACCATCAGGGTCGCCTCGGGAATGACGGGGTTCACCTTGCCCGGCATGATCGACGAACCGGGCTGCAGATCCGGCAGGTTGATCTCGGCGAGCCCGGTGCGCGGGCCCGAAGCGGCCCAGCGCAGATCGTTGGCGATCTTCGTCAGGCCGACCGCGATGGTCCGCAACTGCCCGCTCGTCTCCACGATCCCGTCGCGCGCGCCCTGCGCCTCGAAGTGGTCGCGGGCCTCGGTCAGCGGCAGCCCCGTGGCCCGCGCCACCTCGGCGATGACGGCGGCCGGGAACCCGGGCGGCGTGTTGATCCCGGTGCCGACCGCCGTGCCGCCCAGCGGGAGTTCGGCAAGGCGCGGCAGCGAGGCCGTGAGCCGCTCCACGCCGTAGCGGACCTGCGCCGCGTAGCCGCCGAACTCCTGGCCCAGCGTCACCGGCGTCGCGTCCATCAGATGCGTACGCCCGGACTTCACGACGTCGGCGAACTCCGCCGACTTGCGCTCCAGGGACGCGGCGAGGTGCTCCAGGGCCGGAATCAGATCGTGTGTCACGGCGGCCGTGGCCGCGATATGGATCGAGGACGGGAAGACGTCGTTCGACGACTGCGAGGCGTTGACGTGGTCGTTCGGGTGGACGTCACGGCCCAGGCGCTCGGTGGCGAGCGTGGCAAGCACCTCGTTGGTGTTCATGTTCGACGAAGTGCCGGATCCTGTCTGGAAAACGTCCACAGGGAACTCGTCGTCCCAGCGGCCGTCGGCGACCTCGGCCGCCGCGTCGGCGATGGCCCCGGCGATGTCCTTGTCGAGTACGCCCAGCTCGGCGTTGACCCGGGCGGCCGCCGCCTTGATACGGGCGAGCGCCTCGATGTGGGCGCGCTCCAGGCGCTGCCCCGAGACGGGGAAGTTCTCCACGGCGCGCTGCGTCTGGGCCCGCCACTTGGCGGCGGCGGGGACGTGGACCTCGCCCATGGAATCGTGCTCGATGCGGTAGTCGCTGCGGTCGTCGCTCATACCTCGTACAGCACGGGCACGCGCCGTGATGTTCCCGGCGCAACGCCGGACGGACCGTGGGATTCAGCCCGTCCGGCGGGTGGCACGGGGCGCTGTTACGCCAGACCGGGGCCGCGCACCGGGATGTGCGTGAAGGTCGGCTCGGGCGCCGGGTTCTGGAAGAAGTCGTTGCCCTTGTCGTCGACGACGATGAACGCCGGGAAGTCCTCGACCTCGATCTTCCAGACGGCCTCCATGCCGAGCTCCTCGTACTCGACGACCTCGACCTTCTTGATGCAGTCCTGGGCGAGCCGCGCGGCAGGGCCGCCGATGGAGCCCAGGTAGAAGCCGCTGTGCGCGTCGCAGGCGTCGGTGACCTGCTGCGAGCGGTTGCCCTTGGCGAGCATCACCTTGGAGCCGCCCGCGGCCTGGAACTGCTCCACGTAGGAGTCCATGCGCCCGGCCGTCGTCGGCCCGAAGGAGCCCGACGCGTAACCCTCCGGGGTCTTGGCGGGACCCGCGTAGTAGACGGGGTGGTCCTTCAGGTACTGCGGCATCTCCTCGCCCGCGTCCAGGCGCTCCTTGATCTTGGCGTGCGCGATGTCGCGGGCCACGACCAGCGGGCCGGTCAGCGAGAGACGGGTCTTCACCGGGTACTTGGTGAGCTCGGCGAGGATCGCGTCCATCGGCTGGTTCAGATCGACCTTCACGACGTCGTTCTCCGCGTCGAGGTGCTCGTCCGTCGTCTCCGGCAGGAAGCGCGCCGGGTCCCTCTCCAGCTGCTCCAGGAAGACGCCCTCCGCGGTGATCTTCGCGGTCGCCTGGCGGTCGGCCGAGCAGGACACGGCGATGGCCACCGGGCAGGACGCGCCGTGCCGCGGCAGCCGCACCACGCGTACGTCGTGACAGAAGTACTTGCCGCCGAACTGCGCGCCGATCCCGATCTTCTGGGTCAGCTCGAAGACCTTCTCCTCCAGCTCCTTGTCGCGGAAGCCGTGGCCGAGCTCGGAACCCTCGTCGGGGATCTCGTCGTAGTAGTGCGCGGAGGCGTACTTCGCGGTCTTCAGCGCGTACTCGGCGGAGGTGCCGCCCACGACGATCGCCAGGTGGTACGGCGGGCACGCGGCGGTGCCGAGCGAGCGGATCTTCTGCTCCAGGAACTTCATCATGGAGGACTCGTTCAGAACGGCCTTCGTCTCCTGGTAGAGGAACGACTTGTTGGCCGAGCCGCCGCCCTTCGCCATGAAGAGGAACTTGTAGGCGCCGCCGTCGGTCGCGTACAGCTCGATCTGCGCCGGGAGGTTCGATCCCGTGTTCTTCTCGTCCCACATGGTCAGCGGGGCCATCTGCGAGTAGCGCAGGTTCAGGTTCTTGTACGCGTCGTAGATGCCGCGCGACAGGGCCGCCTCGTCGCCGCCTGCCGTCAGCACGTTCTGCCCGCGCTTGCCCATCACGATCGCGGTGCCCGTGTCCTGGCACATCGGCAGCACGCCCGCCGCCGCGATGTTCGCGTTCTTCAGCAGGTCGAGCGCGACGAACTTGTCGTTGTTCGACGCCTCGGGGTCGTCCACGATGCGGCGCAGCTGCGCGAGGTGGGCCGGGCGCAGGTAGTGCTGGATGTCGTGGATGGCCTCGGCGGCGAGCGTGCGCAGCGCCTCCGGCTCGACCTTCAGGAACGTACGGCCGTCCGGCCCCTCGGCGGTGGAGACACCCTCCGATGTCACCAGGCGATACGGCGTGGTGTCCTCGCCCTGGGGGAGCAGATCGGTGTACGCGAACTCAGGCATCTCGCCCATTCCTTACTAGACAGACAGCGGCTGGCATTCGTTGGCAGCGCCAACCAGCGTAGAACCTGCCCACGCGCGCGGGCCTGTGAGGTAGGGCTCAGTTCCCGGCCCCGACCACCTCCGCCCCCTAGTCGCGATCTATCGCGTTTGGGTAGGCTGCTGTCGTGGACCTTCAGAAGCGCCCCCAGCAGAGCGCCCCCGCGGCGGAACCGGCCGATTTGCGCGCATCCGATGCCGACCGTGACCGCATCGCGGACATCCTGCGCGAGGCGCTCGCCGAGGGCCGGCTCGACGCGGAGGAGCACGCCGAGCGGATCGACGGCGTGTACCGCGCCAAGACGCTGGGTGAACTGGAGCCGCTGGTAAGGGACTTGCCGGGTGCGCAGACGCCCGGCCGGGCCGCCGCCCCTGGATCCCCGCCGAACCAGCCGGCGCCCGGCACCATCCCGCCGGTGCCCAGCGAGAACCTGGTGGCGGTGTTCAGCTCCACCACCCGCAGGGGCCGCTGGCGCGTGGGCCGCCGCACGCACGCGTACGCCGTGTTCGGCAACGTCGAGATCGACCTCAGCGAGGCGATCTTCGAGCACCCGCAGGTCTACATCAGGGCGGTCTCGGTCTTCGGCAACGTCGAGATCCGCGTCCCCGAGAACGTGTCGCTGCGCGGCAGCGGCGGCGGTGTCCTCGGCAACTTCGAGGTGGACACGCTCGACGCCACGGACCCGGGGGCGCCCGTCGTCTACGTCGACGGCGTCGCGGTCCTCGGCAACATCGAGGCCAAGCCCAAGCGCGGCAAGATCATCCAGGACCTCCACAAGTACGTCGGCAAGTATGTCGACAAGCACCTGCGCAAGCACCTCGACTGAGCGCGGGGCCCCACGCCCCGAACTCCCGTATGCGCTCGGGAACTTCCGCGCTTCGGAACTCAGTGCATAGGCGCCGACACAGCGGGTAGAGCTTGCTGCATCGTCTCTCGCTCGCGAAAGCCGTCGTAAGCCGTCGTCAGGAGTAGACCGTGCTGCATCCGCCGCATCAGTCCCTGCAGGTCGCCGCCGTACCGTCCCAGCGGGTGCCCGTGCAGGACAGGGACCAGGACGCACCGTGGCACACGGAGGCCGTGTGCAGGCGCGACGAGGCGGGACTCTTCTTCGCCCCATCCAAAGAGCCCACCGCCGCGCGGCTGGCGCGCGAGCAGGCGGCCAAGGGGGTCTGCGCCCGCTGTCCGGTGATGGTCGAGTGCCGCGAGCACGCCCTGCTCCAGCCGGAGCCGTACGGGGTGTGGGGCGGCCTCACCGCCGCCGAGCGGCGCGTGGTGCTGGCGCGCAGGCGCCGCCGCGAGGTCGAGCTGCAGAAGTCGGAGCGCGCGGTGGCGGCCGCCGGATAGGCGGCACGGTCTTACGGGATTTACGGGAAAGCCGTCGGGGGCGCCTCTCGTGGAGGAGGCGCCCCCGACCGCTTGTCCGCTCCGCGAAGAGCCCGCGGGCTACTTGGCCCGGTCGAAGTCGACCGCGCTGTACGCCCGGAGCTTGCTCAGCCGGTGCTGGGAGTCGATCTGCCGGATCGTGCCCGACTTGGACCGCATCACCAGGGACGAGGTCGTCGCCGTCTCGGAGCTGTAGCGCACGCCGCGCAGCAGCTCGCCGTCGGTGATGCCGGTGGCGACGAAGAACACGTTCTCGCCGGATACCAGGTCGTCCGTGGACAGCACGCGGTCCAGGTCGTGCCCCGCGTCGAGCGCGCGCTGGCGCTCCGCGTCGTCCTTGGGCCACAGCTTGCCCTGGATGACACCGCCCAGGCACTTGATCGCGCAGGCCGAGATGATGCCCTCGGGGGTGCCGCCGATGCCCAGGAGCAGGTCGACGCCGGAGTCCTCGCGCACCGCGAGCACCGATCCCGCGACGTCGCCGTCGGAGATCAGCTTGATCCGGGCGCCGGTCTCCCGGACCTCCTTGATGATGCCCTCGTGGCGCGGCCGGTCGAGGATGACGACGGTGACGTCCTCGGGCGCGGCCTTCTTCGCCTTGGCGACCCGCCGGATGTTCACCGACACCGGCGCGTTGATGTCCACGTAGTCGGCGGCCTCGGGACCGGCCACCAGCTTGTCCATGTAGAAGACGGCGGACGGGTCGAACATCGTGCCGCGGTCGGCGGCGGCGAGCACGGCGATCGCGTTCGGCATGCCCTTCGCGCAGAGCGAGGTGCCGTCGATCGGGTCGACGGCGATGTCGCACTCGGCGCCGGTCCCGTCACCCACCTGTTCGCCGTTGAACAGCATCGGCGCCTCGTCCTTCTCACCCTCGCCGATGACGACGACGCCGTCCATCGACACGGTGGAGACGAGCTTTCGCATGGCGCGCACGGCCGCGCCGTCCGCGCCGTTCTTGTCGCCGCGGCCGACCCAGCGGCCGGCGGCCATGGCCGCGGCCTCGGTGACCCGGACGAGCTCCAGGGCGAGGTTGCGGTCCGGGGCCTCGGAGGGGACCTCGAGTTCGGACGGAAGCTGGTGATGCTCGGTCATCGAGACGCACCTTTCTGTTCCGGGATTTCACCGGGATACGACGACGGCCGGATGAGGGTTATTGGCGTCGATCCTATCGCCAGTCCGACAATATGAGCAGACTGCCCCACGGATGAGCGGGCCTGTCCCCGCCGGGCCGCGTGGTGCGGGACCTCCTGGCAGAGATCATCCGGCGACCTGCGACGATGGGGCGCGTGGCAGGAAGAAATGGCAAGAAGACGGTCGGCAGCCTGGTCCTCTCGCTCGGCGTCTGCGTCGTCGCGGCGGGTGTCGCGTACGCGTTCATTCCGCACGACGCCTCCAAGGAGGCGCCGGTCAAGCGCGTGGACTACCGCATCGAGCTGCTGACGGCCCGACGCGCGGCCTCGTACCCGGTGGCCGCTCCTACGGGCCTCACGAAGGGCTGGAAGCCGACCTCCGTGCGCTACGACGGCGAGTCGAACGAGGCCTGGCACCTCGGCTTCCTCGACCCCGAAGGCCAGTACGTCGCCATCGAGCAGTCGACCGACAAGCCGGTCCGGTTCATCGACGACGCGAGCCAGGGCGCCGAGGAGACCAGCCGCAAGCAGACCATCGGCGGCGAGAGCTGGCAGCGCTACAAGGGCGAGGAGTACGACGCCCTGGTGCTGAAGCGGAAGGGCTCCACGACCCTGGTGACCGGCACGGCCGGCTTCGGGCAGCTGACGAAGATGGCCGAGTCGCTGGAGATGAAGACCGACAAGCAGGCCAAGCCCGACAAGCCCGCCTAGTACCTGTACGTACGTGAGAGGGCCCCGGCAGCGCCGGGGCCCTCTCACGTACGTACAGGCAGAACTCAGACGGTCGTGATGACCTGGTCGAGCTCGAGGCGCGGGGAGCGCGGGAACCAGGCGTCGTCGCCCGGCTTGCCGATGTTGACGACCATCAGCGGGGTGTGGTCGTCGTCCAGGAACTCCTTCTGGACGGCGGCGAAGTCGAGACCGGTCATCGGGCCCGCGGAGAGGCCGGCGGCGCGCACGCCGATGATGAAGTAGGCGGCCTGCAGCGACGCGTTCAGCGCGGCGGCCTGCTCGCGGACCGGGCGCTCGGAGAAGAAGGCGTCCTTGGCGGCCGGGAAGTGCGGGAAGAGCGCCGGGAGCTCCTCGTGGAACTCGTTGTCCGCGGAGAGGATCGCGACCAGCGGGGCGGCGGCGGTCTTCGGCCGGTTGCCCTCGGCCATGTGCTGCACGAGGCGCTCGCGGGCCTCGGGGGAGCGGACCAGGGTGATGCGCAGCGGCGACTGGTTGAAGGCGGTCGGGCCGAACTTGACCAGGTCGTAGATCGCCTGCACCTGCTCGTCGGTCACCGGCTCGTCGGTGAAGGTGTTCGCGGTGCGGGCCTCGCGGAAGAGGAGGTCCTGGGCGGCGGGGTCAAGAACGAGAGACATCGATCAACCTTCTCGGTACGGACGTGACGGCTGCGGTGATCCGATCCGTCCGGATCAGCCGGTACCTACGACAGTACGCGGATGAGGTTCAACCTTCAACCAAACTCCTGGTGACCCTGTTCACTCCTCCCCGGCGTCCTCGTCCCCGGAGTTCTCGTTGTCGTCCTCCTCGGCCAGGGCGGCGTCGAGCCGGGCCCGGGCGCCGTCCAGCCAGCGGCGGCACACCTTCGCCAGCTCCTCGCCCCGCTCCCACAGCGCGAGGGACTCCTCCAGGGACGTGCCGCCGGTCTCCAACCGCCGTACGACATCGATCAGTTCGTCCCGGGCCTGCTCATAGCCGAGCGTCTCGTCGGCCGTCTTCGTGGCTGCCATCGTGGTGTGGTCCGTCCTCACGCTCAGGTCTCTGATGTTTCGGTTGTCGTGACTCGTACGGTGAACTCGCCCTCGGCGACCCTGGCCCGCAGCTCTTCGTCCGGCGCCGCCTCGTCCGGCGCGCGGACCACGTGGCCGTCCGCCTTCTGCAGCACCGCGTAACCGCGCTTGAGCGTGGCCGCGGGGGAGAGGGCGACCACGCGCGCGTGCGTGTGCGTCAGATCGGACTCGGCGCGGTCCAGGAGGTGGCCGAGCGTGCGCCGGGCCCGCTCGGCCAGCGCCGCGACCTGCTCCTCGCGCTCGTCGACCATGCGGTGCGGGTCCTGTATCGAGGGCCGGGAGAGCGCCGAGGCGAGACCCCGCTCCTCGCGGTCGAGGAAGCCCTCGACGCTGCGCCGGGCCCGGTCGCGCAGCCAGCGCACCCGCTCGTACTCCTCGCCGACGTCCGGCACGACCTTCTTCGCCGCGTCGGTCGGCGTCGAGGCGCGCAGGTCGGCGACCAGGTCGAGCAGCGGGCTGTCCGGCTCGTGGCCGATCGCGGAGACGACGGGCGTACGACAGGCGGCCACCGCCCGTACCAACTGCTCGTCGGAGAACGGCAGCAGGTCCTCCACGCTGCCACCGCCGCGCGCGACGATGATCACGTCGACGTCGTCGAGCGCGTCCAGCTCCTTGACCGCCTGCACGACCTGCGGCACGGCGTGCACGCCCTGCACCGGCACATTGCGCACCTCGAAGCGGACGGCGGGCCAGCGGTGCCGCGCGTTCTCCAGTACGTCGCGCTCGGCGGCCGACGCGCGGCCGGTGACCAGCCCGACGAGCTGCGGCAGGAACGGCAGCGGCTTCTTGCGGTCGGCCGCGAAGAGCCCCTCCTGGGCGAGCGACTTCTTCAGCTGCTCCAGGCGCGCGAGCAGCTCGCCGACGCCGACCGGGCGGATCTCGGCGGCGCGCAGGGAGAGCTGCCCGCGCGGCGCGTACCACTCCGGCTTCGCGTGCACCACGACCCGGGAGCCTTCGCGCACCACGTCCGCCACCGCTTCGAACACCTGCCGGTAGCAGGTGACCGAGACCGAGATGTCGTACGACGGATCGCGCAGTGTCAGGAACACCACACCGGCGCCCGGCCTGCGGGACAGCTGGGTGATCTGCCCCTCGACCCACACGGCGCCGAGCCGGTCGATCCATCCGCCGATGAGCCGGGAGATCTCGCCCACGGGGAGCGGGGCGTCCGGGGACGTGTTGGCAGCCATGCCGCGAGGGTAGTCGCCGGGACCGACAGCCGGGGCCGGCGAGAGGTGCCGCCGGGGTCACCGGCCAGGTGGGGCACACGGGTCATCCTGCCCGCGCTCCGGCGTGACCTCCCGGGCTCGCCCGGGAGGTGTCCCTAGCGTCGACCGGTATGACAAAAGTGATCAGAACAGCGATTCCGGTCGCCGCGAGCTGTGTCGTGTGCGCGGGCGGGCTGCTGCTGGCGGCGGGCCCGGTGAGCTCCGCGCCCGCCGCCCCGCGCGCCGCCGTCTCCATCGGCAATCCTGTCGCCGGCAACAACGGCTTCGGTGTGGTCACCGAGGAGGACGCCTATCTCGGCAGCACCGAATCGGAGGGCCCGGTCGCGGTCGGCGGCGACCTGCGCTTCGGCGCCGGTTACAACGTCTCCCTGAACACCGCCGGTTCCTTCACCGCGCCCGGCGACTCGCGCCCCACGGCGCTGCTCGTCGGTGGCCGGGTCCGGTACGACGAGAGCGACCCGGCGGGCGTCCTCAAGGTCCTGCAGAACGGGTACGTCAAGATCGGCGACATGTCCGGCGGCCACGCCCTGGGAACCGACAGCAACGGCGCGACCGTCAACACGCGCGTCGTCGCGGCGGCCGACCCGTACGACGCCACGCCCCGTATCGAACTGAGCACGCACCAGGACCCCACGAAGGTCGGTCCCGCGAACCTCATGGACTTCCCCGGCCTGTTCACCACGTACCGGGACCGCGCACAGCAGATGGCGACCTGCGCGAACAACGTGACCCTGCTCGACGGCAACGGTGACCCGCTTCCCGACCAGAAGACCGTCGCGCCGAACTCGCAGATCAAGCTCCGCCTCGACCCCAGCCGCACCAACGTCGTGCACCTCACCGGCGCGATGCTGAACAACATCTCGACCCTGACGCTGCTCGACCAGCCGACGGCGGCGGCCCCGCTGGTGTTCGTCGTGGACACCAGCGCCGAAGGCGGGGACTACACCTGGCACGCGCCGACGATGGCCGGGGTCGGCAGTTCCCAGACGCACATCCTGTGGGACTTCCCCGACGCCACCCGGATCACCAATCCCGACGGCGACGAGATCGAGGGCACGGTCTACGCGCCGAGCGCGGAGTTCATCGACCTGGACTCCTCGAACATCGAGGGCGACGTCATCGTGAAGTCGCTGGTCCAGGGGTCGACGGCGGCCGTCGGAGGCAGCGCGGTGAACGCTGGGGAGATCCACTACCACCCGTTCGACGGGAACATCCAGTGCGACGACACGCCCACGCCCACGCCGACTCCCACCCCCACGCCGACTCCCACCCCCACGCCGACTCCCACCCCCACGCCGACTCCCACACCGACGCCGACCCCGACTCCCACGCCGACGACGCCCGCACCCTCGTCCCCGACTCCGGCCCCGACCACGCCCGCCACTCCCACCCCGACAGGACCCGAACTCGCCGATACCGGCTCGGACCGGCGGACCTCCGTGATCCTCGGCGGTATCGCGGCCACCCTGGTGGTCACGGGCGCCGGGGCGATGGCCCTGGGCCGGCTGCGCAGAAACGGACGGCACCGCTGACCCGCTGACCCGCCGGGGCGGGCGGCGGCCGGACTACGCCGGATCCGCCGCCCGCCCCCGCTGCGCCACGAGCACCGCGAGCCCCACGACCAGCCAGATCGCGCCCACCACCTGAGCCGCCCCCGACGCCTCCACGATCACCGCGACCGTGATCGCCGCGCCGAGCACGGGGAGCAGAATGTGCCGCCACCAGCTCACGGCTCCGCCCTGGCGGCGGACCGCGAAATAGCCGACCACGCTCGCGTGCAGCAGCGTGAACGCCGTCAGGGCGCCGATGTCGACGACCGAGACCAGATGGTCCATGCCGTCGTCGCGCCGCGCCGCCCACACCGCCGCGACCAGCGTGATCACCGCGGCGATGAGCAGCGCCGTGCGCGGGACACCCGAGTTCGTCCGGGACAGCGCCTTCGGCAGCCGCCTGTCGCGGGCCATCGCGAACAGCAGCCGGCCCGCCGCGGCCTGCCCGGCAAGAGCCGCGAACGCCGCGCCGATCGCCTTGCTCACCGCCACCAGATCGTGCAGCCACCCGCCGACCGACGTGTCCACGGCGTCGTAGAACGCGGAGCCCTGCTTCACCGGATCGGCCGCCAGCTGCGCCGAGGTCGTCGGTTCGAGGAGCGCGACCAGGTACGTCTGCACGACGAACAGCACACCCGTGAACGCCAGACAGAACAGCACCGCCCGTGCCACCTTCGCCGAGCCGCCCGTCACCTCCTCGGCGAACGTGGCGATCGCGTCGAAGCCCAGATAGGAGAGAACAGCGACGGACACCGCGCCGATCACCGCCGACAGGGCGAACGCGCCCTGCGTGCCGTCCCCGGTCAGCGGCGACAGCCAGTCCCGCTGCGCGCCGTCCCGGGCCAGCACCACGATCGCGGACCCGATGAAGACCAGCAGGACCACGATCTCGAGCGCCAGGACCGCGAAGCCGACCCGGGCCGCGGCCCGCACCCCCCACAGATTCAGCAGCGTCGTGATCAGCACGGCGAGCGCCGTCCACACCCACCGCGACACCGAGGGCACCAGCGCGTTCATCGCGATCCCCGAGAAGAGGTACGCCACCGCCGGGATCAGCAGATAGTCCAGCATCGCCATCCAGCCCGCGATGAAACCGGGCCCCTTTCCGAGCCCCACGCGCGCGTAGGCGTACACCGACCCCGCGCGTGGAGCGACCCGCACCATCTGCGCGTAACTGAAAGCGGTGAACGCCATCGCGACGGTCGCCACGATGTAGACGAGCGCGACCGCGCCGTGCGACTTCGCGTCCAGGGTGCCGAAGACGCCGACCGGCGCCATAGGAGCGATGAAGAGCAACCCGTAGACGACAAGGTCCCGGAAGCCGAGACTGCGCCGCAGTCCTGCCTCTTCATGCGTGATCTCGGCGGACATGCTGCCTCCGTGGGTCGCGAGACACCCAGTCTCCCCAGACGGCGGATCTTTGGCCTCCCGGGTGCGCCCTTACGATGGAGGCATGACTGCTACGACTGGCTCCCGCCGCGTCCTGCTCGCCGCCCCCCGTGGCTACTGCGCCGGTGTGGACCGTGCCGTTATCGCCGTCGAGAAAGCCCTGGAGCAGTACGGGGCCCCGATCTATGTCCGCCACGAGATCGTGCACAACAAGTACGTCGTGCAGACCCTGGAGCGGAAGGGCGCCATCTTCGTCGAGCAGACGGAGGAGGTTCCCGAGGGCGCCATCGTGATGTTCTCCGCGCACGGCGTCGCACCGACCGTCCACGACGAGGCCGAGCGCGGCAAGCTCGCCACCATCGACGCGACCTGCCCCTTGGTCACCAAGGTCCACAAGGAAGCGATCCGTTACGCCAACGACGACTTCGACATCCTCCTGATCGGCCACGAGGGCCACGAGGAGGTCATCGGCACCTCCGGCGAGGCCCCCGACCACATCACGCTGGTCGACGGCCCCGAGGACGTCGCCAAGGTCGAGGTCCGCGACCCGTCCAAGGTCGTCTGGCTCTCCCAGACCACGCTCTCCGTCGACGAGACGATGGAGACGGTCGACGCGCTCAAGGGCAAGTTCCCGGGGCTCATCTCGCCGCCCAGCGACGACATCTGCTACGCCACGCAGAACCGCCAGCTCGCCGTGAAGCAGATGGGCGCGGACTCCGAGCTCGTCATCGTCGTCGGCTCGCGCAACTCCTCGAACTCCGTGCGCCTCGTCGAGGTCGCCAAGCTGGCCGGCGCGCGGGACGCGTACCTCGTGGACTACGCCTCCGAGATCGACGAGGCCTGGCTGGAGGGCGTCACGACCGTCGGCGTCACCTCGGGCGCCTCCGTCCCCGACGTCCTCGTCGAGGAAGTCCTGGAGTGGCTCTCCCAGCGCGGCTACGCGGACGTGGAGATCGTCAAGGCGGCCGAGGAGTCGATCACGTTCTCGCTGCCGAAGGAGCTCCGGCGCGACCTGCGCGCGGAGGCCGCGGCGCTGATGCAGGGTTCCGCGACCGACAAGTGACGGAGGCCACGGCGTCGTACCGTGGAGCCCATGAACAAGATCTTCGGTGTGGACATCGGCGGATCCGGGATCAAGGGCGCCCCGGTCGATCTTGAGCGCGGCGACCTCGCCCAGGAGCGGTTCAAGGTGCTGACCCCGCACCCGGCGACGCCCGACGCGGTCGCCGAGGGCGTCAAGCAGGTCGTCGAGAACTTCGAGGGCGGCTGCGACCGGGTCGGCATCACGTTCCCCGGCGTCGTCACCGGCGGCTCGACGATCCGTACCGCCGCCAACGTCGACAAGAGCTGGATCGACGTCGACGCCCGCGCCCTCCTCAGCGAGAAGCTCGGCGGCCTGCCCGTCACCGTGCTCAACGACGCGGACGCGGCGGGCGTCGCCGAGGTGCAGTTCGGCGCGGGCCGCGGCCGCAAGGGCACCGTGCTGCTGCTCACCTTCGGCACCGGCATCGGCAGCGCCCTGTTCAGCGAGGGCGTCCTCGTCCCCAACACGGAGCTCGGCCACCTGGAGCTCGACGGCCACGACGCCGAGCACCGCGCCTCCACCAAGGCCAAGGAGGACCATGACCTGAGCTGGGAGCACTGGGCGCACCGCGTCCAGAAGTACCTGGCCCACGTCGAGATGCTGTTCTCGCCCGAGCTGTTCGTCATCGGCGGCGGTATCAGCCGCAAGGCCCACAAGTTCCTGCCGCTGATCGAGGGCATCAAGGCGGAGATCGTCCCGGCGCAGCTGCAGAACAACGCGGGGATCGTGGGCGCGGCGATGACGGCGTCGCGCGCGTAGCCGTACGTCCTTGAGCGGTACGTCCTTACGCGGTACGTCGCCGGGGTGCCGGGGCCGTGGACGGCGACGCCGCCTGACCGGCCCGCCGCTGCGCCGCGCGGCGGCGGGCCATCAGCCGCACCTTGCGTACGGTCACGACGACCCCGGCGAGCAGCGTGCCGGCGTACAGCCAGACCGCGTTCATGGCGAGCGTCGTGAAGACCCCCATGAGGCGCGCGCCCGACCCGCCCGCCCCGTCGGCGATCGGCACCGACCCGGCGGCGAACGCGATCGGCACCGCGACCGGCGCCGTCAGCAGGTCCGCCTTCCGCACCCACCCGGCAGTAAGGCCGCTGACCAGCAGGAACAGCACGCCGTACACGGCCGCCGCGCCGTCGAACAGCAGCAGGTCCACAAAGCCGAGCACCAGCATCGCGGCCACGCAGAACAGGCCACTGCCCAGGCCGGTGAGTCTCGGGTTCGGAAAACGGCGCAGAGCCAGCACGATCGGCGCCACCCGCCGGGCCTGCCGGGCGGCCCGGTACACGGTGGCGGACCCGGAGGTCGTGGCGGCGCGCTCGTCGCGTCCGCCCTGCGCCTGCGGCGGAAGCGGGGCCGTGCGGCGGGGGCGGGATTGCGAGGGACGCGTCCTGGGTTGCTCCACCCGTCCAACATAGGTGGGCTTATGTGCGGAATAGGCCAAAGGACACGCCCTTTGGCCGAGCTTGACCGATGCCGGTCGGGTGTTCGATACGTCGCCGGGGCGGGTGCGGTGAGGCCGTAGACTGGTGGATCGCCCACACCTCACCTCTTGTACGGGAAGTCGCAACGTGTCGCTCACGATCGGAATCGTCGGTCTGCCGAATGTCGGCAAGTCGACCCTGTTCAACGCCCTGACCAAGAACGACGTGCTCGCGGCCAACTACCCGTTCGCGACCATCGAGCCGAACGTCGGCGTGGTCGGCGTCCCCGACGCCCGTCTCACCAAGCTGGCCGAGATCTTCTCCTCGCAGAAGGTCCTCCCGGCGACGGTCGACTTCGTCGACATCGCGGGCATCGTGCGCGGCGCGAGCGAGGGTGAGGGCCTGGGCAACAAGTTCCTGGCGAACATCCGTGAGTCGGACGCGATCTGCCAGGTCATCCGCGCCTTCAAGGACGAGAACGTCGTGCACGTCGACGGCAAGGTCTCGCCCAAGGACGACATCGAGACGATCAACACCGAGCTGATCCTCGCCGACCTCCAGACGATCGAGAAGGTCCTGCCGCGCCTCCAGAAGGAGTCGCGCATCAAGAAGGACGTCGCCCCGAAGGTGAAGGCGATCGAGGAGGCCCAGGCGATCCTGGAGAAGGGCGACACGCTCTTCTCGCAGGGCATCCTCCAGGGCTCGGAGCGCGCGGAGCTCCTGCACGACCTGCACCTCCTCACCACCAAGCCCTTCCTCTACGTCTTCAACGTGGACGAGGACGAGCTGACGGACGACGCCTTCAAGGCCGAGCAGCGTGCCCTGGTCGCCCCGGCCGAGGCGATCTTCCTCAACGCCAAGCTGGAGCAGGACCTCGCCGAGCTCGACGAGGAGGACGCCATGGAGCTCCTCGAGTCCGTCGGCGCCGAGGAGCCGGGCCTCGCGACCCTGGCCCACGTCGGCTTCGACACCCTCGGCCTGCAGACCTACCTGACGGCGGGCCCCAAGGAATCCCGGGCCTGGACCATCAAGAAGGGCGCCACGGCCCCCGAGGCGGCCGGTGTCATCCACACCGACTTCCAGAAGGGCTTCATCAAGGCCGAGGTCATCTCCTTCGCGGACCTGGTCGAAACGGGCTCGGTGGCGGAGGCCCGCTCGGCGGGCAAGGCGCGCATGGAGGGCAAGGACTATGTGATGCAGGACGGGGATGTGGTGGAGTTCCGGTTCAACGTGTGACCGCACGTAGGTAGAAAGGGTCGGCTCCTTGAAAAGTCGGCCCCTCCGTCGTGACCGTGCTGACCGGGCGCTGGATGTCCTGGCGCGCGCCGCATCAGGCCCGGATCAGGTGTCATAAACCGTCGAGCGGTGCCCGACGTGCACGACCCACACCACCAGTTCCCCGTTGTCGATCGTGTAGACGATCCGGTAATCGCCGACTCGCAGTCGACGGCGGTCCGGTTGGGAAACGAGTGCGGTGGTGTTGAAGCCGAGCGGGTCGCTTTCGAGTTCGGTCAGCTTGGCCAGGATGCGGAGCGCCATGTCGCGCGGAATCCTGCGCAGTTCGGTCTGTGCCTCAGGTCGGAAGGCGGTGCGGTATTCACTCACCGCGTGCCAGCGTCTCCCGCATGATGTCCTCGATCGGGATGCCTGGTGCCGGGTTGGCCATGCGCTCGTCGATGATCCGGTTGATCTCGTGCTCTTCCCACTCCTGGTACTTGCGCAGCACCTCGATGGAGACGATCGCGGCGACTTCCTTGCCTCGGCGAGTGATCACGGTGGGTACATCCTCGCGATCGGCGCGTTCTACGACCTCGGCGAGGTGTGCGCGCACGTCCCGGATGGACTCTATGGGCAGAGGCTGCGTCATGAGACCAAGAGTACCGAATGTCGCATGTGTACACAACGGTCGCAGGGCAACGACGTGATGCCCGTCGTCATTGAGGACTGAAAGCCAAAAAAAGAGGGCCGACTCCGCGGAGTCGGCCCCCTGGCTTGTTTCCGGGGCGGAGGTCACAGCAGCCGCTTGCGGCCCCAGACGATGATGAAGGTGACGACCGCGGCGGTGGCGGCGAGCATGAGGC
Source organism: Streptomyces sp. NPDC102467 (assembly GCF_044765445.1). NCBI lineage: Bacteria > Bacillati > Actinomycetota > Actinomycetes > Kitasatosporales > Streptomycetaceae > Streptomyces > Streptomyces sp. NPDC102467. The sequence goes on from NZ_JBIWKA010000001.1 coordinate 321,563, forward strand.
CCGCTCCGAGCCACTGCATCGTGTGCATCTGGGAGATCGGAAGGTAGTCCATCGACCAGCCCACGACATGCTGGGACTCCAGGCAGGCCGTGTGCGCCTTGTCGTTGTCGATCTTGTCCAGGCACGCGGTCCAGTCCAGGCGGGCTCCGGAGTCGGTGATGAAGTAGGTGCCCTGTCCCTGCTGCACCGCACCGGCGGGCAGCTCCGGCCGGGTGGCGCCGGGCCCGACGCCCTTGTCCGTGCTGACCGACAGGATGTGCCCCAGGCTCAGCCGGAACCGGTCCCAGACGACCCCGATCGCGACGACGATGCCGAGCGTGACCACCATCGACACCAGCGTGCGGCGCAGGAGCATGCCGACCGCGACGCCCACGGCGAACGTGAGCAGGGCGTAGGCGATGGGCATGACCCACGTGACGTCGAAGAACATGCCGGCGGTCCACTCCAGCGTCTCGCCGCGCCCCTTGATCGGGCTCCACCACCAGTTGTAGACGGCGGCGAGCACGGCGGTGGACAGCGCGATCAGCGCGGCGGGCATGGCGAGCTTCGTGGTGAGCCAGCGCAGTCGGCTGACGGACTGCGACGTCACCAGCTTGGCGGTGCCGGACTCCAGGTCGCCCGCGATGAGCGGGGCGCCGAGCAGGACACCCGCGAGGAGAGGGACGTAGCCGAGGTAGCCGCCGAAGTCGGTCAGACGGTTGGTGTACGTCTCGAAATCGGGCGGCAGGCCGGTGGACTTCGGCGAGGTCGAGTCCATGTAGTCCGTCATCTGTCCGCGCAGATAGACCATGACGGCCACGCTCAGGATGGTGAGGGCGATCATGGTCCAGAACGCGGCGCGGTGCTGGCGCCAGACGAGCCAGGCCGTACCGCCGAGACGTGGGCCGCGCATGTTCTGCGGGCGTCCGGCGGGTGCCGTGCGGGCCGGGTCGTGCGTGAGCGTGGTCATGCGGTCACAGCCTTCTGGCGGTCGCGGGTGAGGACGTCGTGGATGTCGCCGACCCGGGCGCTGGGGGCGATCAGCGCGGGCGCGTCGGGGGCGCGCAGATAGGCGAGCAGCAGCTCTTCCAGGGTGGGAGGCTCGGCCGGCCCGCCGAACGTGATCGGCGCGCCGAGCCGCACCAGGACGCCGGGACGGCCCTCGCCGCGGTGCGCCTCGATGACCGTGTGCGGTGCGACAGCGGGGAACGCGCCGCCCCCCGGGACGTCGAGCAGGGCGTGGGCGCCGCGCAGCTCGTTCACCTCGCCCGCGAGACGCAGACCGCCGTTCGCGACGACGAGGAGGTAGTCGCAGATGTACTCCAGCTCGGCGAGCATGTGCGACGACACCAGGACCGTCGTGCCGTGTTCGGCGGCCTCCGCCTTCAACGTGGCCATGAGCTCACGGCGGACCAGCGGGTCGAGATCGGACATCGGCTCGTCGAGAATGAGCAGGTCGGGGCGCTTGCCGAAAGCCAGGGCGAAGGCGACGCGGGTGCGCTGGCCGCCGGACAGTGTGCCGATCTTCGCCTTCATCGGCACCTGGCCCGCGTGCACGATGCCCTCGGCCACCTCCTGGTCCCAGAGGGGGTTGAGCTCGTGGCCGAGGCGCAGGGTCTCGGCCACGGTGAAGCGCCGGAACAGCGGCTTCTCCTGGGTGAGGAACGCGGTGCGCAGGACCGCCTCCGTCGACCCCGGTGCCGCGCCGAACACACGCAGGGCGCCGGTCGACGGCCGGATCATGTTGGTGGCCAACCCCATCAGGGTGCTCTTGCCGGCGCCGTTGGGGCCGACCAGGCCGCACACCCGCCCGACCGGCAGCTGGAAGGAGACGTCCCGCAGCGCCCAGCCGCGCCGGTACCGCTTGCCGAGTCCATGGGCCTCGATCGCCGGTTCGCCGAAGCCGACGGGGGGCCCGAAGCCCGTTCCGGCTCCGAGATGCATCCCTGCGTGGTCCATGTGTGGCTCCTGTACGTGTATGTGGGGGGTCCGGCCGGGTGCGTGTGGACGTCCGTGCGGGGGAGAGGTTCGGCTGTGTACGGTCGACCACTGCCGGGGACTTTCGTCACGCGAGCGCCGCCCGGTGAACACGACTCTCCTCCGCGGCGCCCTGCGGCGGATCGGGCGAAAGACAGATCATGCGTGGCCGGCTCCGACTTTCGGCCGGTCCGCCGGAGGGACGGTGAGAGGGATGGTGCAGGCGGCGAACGAGGCGCCCACACCCACGGCCACAGGGGAGCCGGGACATACGCAGGTACTGCCCGTCACGGGGTGGATGCTGCTGGCCGGGTGCCTGGTCGGCCTCGTCGTACTGGACTCGGTGGGCGGGCTCTACTGGATCGAGTACAGCGGCCCCGCCAAGCTGATCGGCGCTCTGCTGATCGTCGCTCTCGCCGTCGTCTCACCCCGGCTCGACAGCCGGGCGCTGCCGGTGGCCGCCTGCGTGTGCGCGGTCGGGTCGCTGTGCCTCTCGGTCTGGTTCCACCTGGAAATGGTGGGCAGCTCGCAGTCGCTGGGATTCGCCGAGCCGGCGGCGCTCACGTGGCTCCTGCTGCTCGTCGCCCGGCGGGGCAAGCCGTCGTGGGCGGCGCTCGCCGTCCCGCTCCTCGGCATGGCGATCGTGCTGCGGCCGGTGTCGGTCTCGGTGCGGCAGTCCACCACCATCATCGCGCTGCTCTTCGCCCTGGCGGCGGTCACGGCGCTGGGCATCGGTCTCGGGATGCGGCTGCTCCTGGTGGACCGGCGGCGCCAGGCGGCGGCCCTCCGCCTCGAGCAGCGCACGGAGTTCGCCAGGGACCTGCACGACTTCGTCGCCCACCATGTGACCGGCATCGTCGTACAGGCGCAGGGCGCCCAGGCGATAGCGGGCCGCAAGCCCGAACTGGTGCCGCCCGCCCTGCGGCGGATCGAACAGGCCGGCTCGGAGGCGCTGACCTCGATGCGGCACATGGTGGGGATGCTGCGCGACGCCGACGGCGAAGTGACGCTGACACCGCTGGCAGGCATCGGCGAAGTGCACACGCTCGTCGAGGAGTTCTCGGCCGTCGGCGGCGCCCGCGCCCGGCTCGAAGTGGAAGGGACCTTCGACGACCTGCCGGTGGAGGTGTCCACCACCGCGCACCGGGTGGTGATGGAGGCCCTCACCAACGTACGCAAACACGCCCACGGCTGCACCGAGGTGCGGGTGCGGGTGGACCGCTCGGGGGAGCGGCTCACCGTGCGGGTCAGCGACGACGGACGATCGCGGCACCACTCCCAGAGCGGATTCGGGCTCAAGGGCCTGGCCGAACGGGTGGGCCTGATCGGCGGAAGCGTCCAGGCGGGCCCGGTGACGGGCGGCGGCTGGGGCGTCGAGGCGACGCTCCCCGTGTCCCCGGCTCCGGCCACGGCACCGGCGAAGACGAAGGTGGCCGCGACATGACGATCCGCGTACTGATCGCCGACGACCAGGCCATGGTCCGAGCCGGGTTCGCGATGATCCTCGGCGCGGAGGACGACATCGAGGTCGTCGGGGAGGCCACGGACGGAGTGGAAGCCGTGGAACTCGCCGGACGCCACGGCCCCGACGTCGTGCTGATGGACATCCGCATGCCCCGCATGGACGGCCTGGAGGCACTGCGCAGACTGACCCGCCCCGGCACCGTGAACCCGCCGAAGGTCGTCGTGGTGACGACGTTCGACGACGAGGAGTACGTGCAACGGGCCCTGAGCGAAGGCGCCTCCGGGGTCCTGATCAAGGACTCGGGCCCGGCCCTCCTCGTCGAGGCCATCAGGGCGGCCGCCTCCGGCGAGGCGCTGGTGAGCCCGGCCATCACCGTCCGGCTGCTGCAACGCCTCAACAGCGCCGTGCCGGCCCCCCGGGAACCGCACACCGCGCTCTCCGCGCGGGAGAACGACCTGGTGCGCCTGGTGGCCAGAGGGCTGACCAACGCCGAGATCGCCACCGAACTGACCATCTCGGTCGGCACGGTGAAGACCCATCTCGGCAACGTGCAGACCAAACTCTCCGCCCGCAACCGCGTGGAGATCGCCGCCTGGGCCTGGGAATCAGGCCTGGTCGACGGGCGGGGATGAACCCTGGACCCGGTTCGAGCCTGGGGAACGGATGCGTGGGTCAGCCGAGCTTGGCGGCCTGCGCGTCGATGACGGCGGTCGGCTGCTCGAACGCATCGCCCCGGGTGACCGCCGCGATGTTGAAGGACGAGAACCCGGCGAGCGTGCCGCCCTGCCGGAACACGACGACCTTGGTGTCGGCCGGGGTCCCGTCCTGCTTCGTCCCCACCGTCCAGGCGACCGCGTCCTGTCCGGCGGAGACCTTCTCCTCGCTGACCTTGGTGACCTGCTGCTTCTCCCCGTCGGCCGTCATGGTGAAGCCGCCGGCGCACGTCTTCCCGGCCTCCCGCAGGGTGGTGAGGGCCTGCTCGGCGCCGTCGGCGTCGTAGGACCAGAGGGAGGTGAGGGTCTTGGTGATGTCGAGCGAGTCGATCGTCGCCTCCTCGGCCTCCTTCTTCGACATCTTCCCGAGCTCCTCCATCGAGGGCATGCCCTTCTTGGCCTGCGCGGACTCGTCGACGACGAGCCGCTGTACGCTCGCCGCCGGCTTGCCCGCCGGAAGGGCCGACAACGCCAGGGCGACCGGCTTGCACGCGGCCTTGTCGACGGTGACCGAGCCCGGCGCGAAGACGTCGTCCTTCCCCGGCTTCTTGATCTCCTGGCCCTTGACGTCGCCCTGGGTGACCGCGAGCTTCTCCAGCTCACCGGCGGTGAACGCCTTCGCCGTCGGCTTGTCGGACGCCCCGGCGCTTCCCGACTTCCCCTCGTCGCCCTGTTCATCGCCGCCACCGCCGCCACCGCACGCGGTGACCAGAAGAGCGAAGGAGACCGCGGAGACGGTCAGGGCGGTACGGCGGACGCTGGTGGCTCGCATGGTGCTTCTCCCAATGATCAACGCGCGGCGCCCGAGGACGGCGCAGAGTTACGTGATCAAGACCAACGTGGCCCGGCTGAGGTTGTACGGCGTCATACATTTAGTTGCTTGTTGCTTGTTGCTTGGTGCTTGTTGCTTGTTGCGCGCGGGTGCGCCCCGGGCCGGTCAGCGCACCGTCAACTCCCCTACGGGCTCAGCCGATCTGCCCGTCTCCGTCACCCGTACGAACCGCCCCGCCCCGCCCGTCGCGAACGGCACCCAGCGCCGCCCGTCCACCGACATCCGCACCCGGTACGCCCGCGCCCCCGTCACCGACACCCCGGACAGGACCCGCTCGGCGCCCAGATCCACGGTCAGCGCGGCGCCGGGGCGTGCGGGCAGCCAGGTGGTGGCCGGGTTGCCGTCGACCGCCGCGCCCGCGTACTGGCCGGGGTCCTCGGACGTCGCCGTCGCCGGGCGGCAGCGCGCCAGGTCGGAGGTCGGGGCGCGGTCGGGGCGCCGGGTCGGCAGGGTGAGGCCGGTGGCGGTCACCCTCCTGCGGCCCGCCGGAGTGTCCACCGTGAAGGGGGTGCCGGACGTGAGCCGCACCGTCGTCCGCTCGGCGCCGATCGCCACGTCGTACGACCGACCACGCCACTGAAGTCCCTTTACGGTGACGCCTGTTGAGAGCTGGGGTGGCAGCGTCGGGTCCAGGTGCACGGCGTCGTCGTCGCGGAGTCTGAGCCCCGTCAGCCCGTGCGTGAACACCTGGAGGAAGCCGCCCTTTCCGGTCAGGAAGTCCTGTGCGGGGGCGCCGGCCAGCGCGTCCGCGGCACCCGCCTTCGTACCGCGCGACTCCGAGAACATGCCGAACGGATCGCGGAAGAACGGCCGCGACGCCCGCTCCAGGAACGTGTACGTCGAACAGCCCGGCTCGCCGATCGCCGCCGCCGCGACCGCGTGCACGGAGTCCGTCATCGCCGGGCCGTCGCGGTCGGTGTGCGCCGCGTAGTAGTCGAGCGTCGCGGCAGCCGCCCCCTTCGGCATCGGACGCCAGTCCAGGGGATACAGCAGCAGTACGGCGTCGGCCTGCTTGATGTCGGAGGCGGAGCCGCCGAGCTTGTATCCCGCGTACTGGAGAAAGACCTTGCGCCGCGCGTCGTACGGAATCCGCAGCCGGTCGGCGATCCGCGTCCACCCCGGGTCCGGCTTCTCCCCGACGATCCGCGCCGCCCGTGTCGCCGAGCGCAGGGACAGCGCGGCGACGGCGTTCGTGTAGACCCCGTCGTCCACGCCGTTGCTGTACTCGTCAGGGCCCGCGATGTCCTTGATGGAGTAGGAGTGCGAGCGTGGTCGGCCGGCGGTACCGGGTCTCGGGGCGTCGTTGTTCTTGGTCACTCGTGAAGTCCAGTACTGCGCAAGCCCTTTGAGCAGCGGCCAGCCCTTCGCACGCAGCCACGCCCGGTCGCCGGTCGCCTGGTAGTACTGCCAGGCCGCCAGCGCGATGTCACCCTGGAGGTGGTTCTGGGTGACGCAGTGGGGTGGGTGCCAGCTCTGGCACTCGGTCCAGAGCGAGCCCGAACTCGCGCTCGTCCAGGGGTACATGAGGCCTCTCACGGACGTCTTGCGCGCGTTGTCGGCCGCCGCGTCCCGCGTGCGGTAGCGGTACTCCAGTACGGGTGCCGCCAGTTGGGGTCGCGTCGCCAGCAACGACGGGAACATCCACGTCTCCGCGTCCCAGAACACCATGCCCCCGTAATTGTCACTGCTCAGACCGGTGGGCGCGATGCTGTCCCGGGCGCCGGGGCGGAGCGAGGCCAGGAGGCCGTACTGGGCCGCGCGTACCTGCTTCTGCAGCTGGGGGTGGCCCGGGACCTCGATGTCGGATGCCCACAACTTCCGCCACGCGTCGGTATGTTCACGCATCAGCGCATCCCAGCCTGCCGCCGCCGCACGCTGGGAAGCGGTGATCGCGTCGGCGCGCGGCGAGCGGGAGGTGAGGGCGGTGTCGATGCCGACGTACTTGACGACGTCGTACCGTACGCCGGGGCTCACGCCGAAGTCCGCGGTCTGACGGGCGCTCAGGTTCTCCGTGCGGTGGGGCGGGTGGGTGCGGCCCGGTGAACGGAGCGTGGACGCCAGCGTGCCCCGTGTCCGCGTTCCCTCCGTCGTGAAGCCCACGGTCACCGTCCGCTTGCCGGCCGGGCCGCCGCCCGTCGCGGTCAGCCGGCGGGCTCCGCGGCCGTCCACGTGGTCGGCGACCGTGACCCGGCCGCTCCAGTGCGGCGTCAGACGCAGCCGGACCGCCCCGACGTGCGGGCGGGCCCGGTCCGCGAGCACCTCGTACGTCAGATCCGTACGACGGCCGTCCTTGTGCACCCACGTGAGCGACGTACGGACGATGCCGCACCGCAGGTCGAGGCTCTGCCGGTACCCCGTGGTGCGGCTGCCGGGCCCGTACGTCTCACCGTTCGCGCTCACGTCGAGGCCCGTCCAGGTGGGGAGCGCGGCGAGGACCTGGCGGTGGGCGGTGACGGCCGGGCCGCGCGCGTAGAGGCCGGAGACGAAGGCGCCGTCGTACGGGTGCGTGTACAACGGCCAGCCCGTCTTGGCGTCGGGTCCGCCGGGGGCGGCGTATCCCGTGCCGGCGGGCGGGACGCGGAGCCCGAGGTATCCGTTGCCCGCGTAGGCGTGGAACAGGTTGGTCGGGGGGAGCGGGGTGTGCGTGGTGAAGGTCCAGGCGGGGGTGGTGCACGGCGGGGCGGTCGTGGTGGCCTGGGCGGGGGTGGGCGGGAGCAAGGGGGCGGTGAGGGCGAGGGTGAGGGCTGCTAGGAGGTGGCGGCTCGGGGTGGTCACGGGTCGAGGGTGCGTGGTGGGGGCGGGGTGGTGTGGCATGCGCGCCGGGGCGGACGGATTCTTTGGCCGGGTGGGTGTGGGGGTGGGGGTGGGGGTGGGGCGCATTGAAGGGAGGGTGGCCGTCTTGGGTTTCGTTGGCGGCTGTCTGGTGCGTTCCGATAGGTGTGTGGTGGGTACGGGGCCGCCCGGGGTATGTCCGTGCTCGCCATCTTGATGGCCTCGCCGGTTGCTTCGGGCGTCGCTACCGCGTGCCGGTGTGCTGCGCGCGCACATACCCCGACCGTCCCCTCCCGTCTCGTACGCGTCTGATCGCCGGTTCTCGCCAAGCGCCGGTATTTCAAGCCCCTTGGGGGCCCCCGGACGGAGGCTGGGGGGATTGAGGAGCGGGGTCCGGGGCGGAGCCCCGGGGCTGGGTATCAGTGCTGGGCAACGAACCGAACCGGCCCCGCCTAGGGTGCTCCCATGACCGCCCTTCCCGACTGTTACTGCCCCGTCGACGGGACCCGCGTCCCCGCCGGGTCGCTCGACTGGTGCTGTCCCGCCTGCCGGGGGCCGCTCGACCTCGACTACTCGCCGACACCCGCGCAGCTCAAGTCCCTCACCGGGCGCGTCAATTCGCTGTGGCGGTACGCCGAGTGCCTGCCGCTCCCCGCTCCCGACTGCACCCTCGGCGAGGGCCGCACACCCGTCGTCCCCCTCACGGGCAACGTCTCGGCCAAGCTGGACTTCCTCATGCCGACGTTGTCGTTCAAGGACCGCGGCGCCGTCATGCTCGCCGCCCTCGCCACCCGGCTGCGCCCCGACCGTGTCATCGCCGACAGCAGCGGCAACGCCGGTACGGCCGTCGCCGCGTACTGCGCCCGCGCCCAACTGCCGTGCACGGTCTACGTCCCTGAGGGCACGTCGCCCAAGAAGCTGGAGCAGATCGGAGCGCACGGCGCGCGGCTGGAAGTGGTCGCGGGAGATCGTGAGGCCACGGCGCAAGCGGCCCGCGCGGCGGCGGACGAGCGCGGCGTCTTCTACGCCAGCCACGTCCACAACCCCTACTTCCTGCACGGAACCAAGACCTACGTCCATGAGCTGTGGGAGGACCTCGGCGGCCGCCTCCCCGATGCCCTCGTGGTGCCCGTCGGCAACGGGACCCTCCTCCTCGGCGCCGCCCTCGCCGTCGCCGAGCTGCACACCGCGGGCCTGATCGACCGCCGCCCCGCGCTGCACGCCGTACAGGCCGCGGCGGTCGCACCGCTGGCCGAGGCGTGGCAGGCCGGAGCCGATGACCTGGTGGGCGTGGCCCCGATGGCCGCCACCTTCGCGGAGGGCATCGCGATCCCCCGGCCCCCTCGCGCCCGCCAGATCCTTCGTGCCGTACGCGAATCAGGCGGCGCCTTCCACACGGTGACGGAGGACCAGATCCGGCACGCCCAGCTCGACCTGGCCTCGCGGGGCCTGTACGTCGAGTCGACCGGCGTCGCCTGCTGGGCCGCCACCCGCGACGGCGGTTCCCTCGGCGCGACCCTGAACACCCGCACAGCGGTCGTCCCCCTCTGCGGCGCGGGCCTGAAAACGGGCCTCGCCACAGATGGCTCCGCCTGATTCCGACCGGCTGACGGGCAGCGCCACGAGGGGCCGATGTGTGAAATATGCACTACCTGCACGAGGCCGCTGAGTAAAGACCTCGCGGCCTGCGTGTAATCACTTCGGGTGATTCCTTGGCCTTTGCTTGCACGGCCGAACCCACGGTTGCCACGCTGTTGCTGTCTGTCAATCTGATGGGATCTGAGGGGAACACCTAGTGACATTCGGTGAGCAGCCGGCGTACCTGCGCGTTGCGGGAGATCTGCGCAGCAAGATCGTCAACGGCTCGCTGCCGCCACATACACGTCTTCCCTCCCAGGCCAGGATCCGCGAGGAGTACGGGGTTTCGGACACGGTCGCTCTGGAGGCGCGCAAGATCCTCATGGCCGAGGGACTGGTCGAGGGACGGTCCGGTTCGGGGACGTACGTGCGCGAGCGTCCCGTGCCGCGCCGCGTGGCCCGTTCCGGATACCGCTCGGGCGGTGGCTCGACGCCGTTCCGCCAGGAGCAGTCCGACCCGGCGGCGCGCGGCACCTGGGAATCGCGCAGCGAGCAGACCGAGGCGGACGGCGGCCTCGCCGAGCGCCTCGGCATCCGCGTGGGCGACCGCGTCATGTGTACGAGATACGTGTACCGGGACGCGGGCGAAGTGGTGATGCTGGCCACGTCGTGGGAGCCGCTGGCCGTCACGGGCCGCACTCCGGTGATGCTCCCCGAGGAGGGACCGCTGGGCGGCTGCGGTGTCGTCGAGCGCATGGCGGGGATCGACGTGATCGTGGACAACGTGACGGAGGAGGTCGCCGCCCGCCCGGGCCTCGCCGAGGAGTTGAGCGCGCTCGGCGGAGTGCCCGGCCACGTCGTCCTCGTCATTCACCGGACGTTCTTCGCCTCGGGCCGGCCGGTGGAGACGGCCGACGTCGTGGTCCCGGCCGATCGCTACCGCATCGCGTACCACCTGCCGGTGAAGTGACCTCGGTGGCGTGACCTCGGTGGCGTGACCTTGGTGGCGTGCAGCCGCTGACCTGCACCCACTGACGTGACCCCGGTGACGTGGTTTCCGGTCGAGCGGCCGTGGTGGTCCCGATGGGTGTCCGACGGGGTCCCGAGTGGGGTGGGGTGACCGATACCCGGGATGGCGCGTCCGGGCCGCGTGATCCCGAGTTAACCCGGCCCCGCCTCCCGTAACCGGCGGGCAATCCCGCGCCGCCCCGCGTTGTCATGCACGGCTCCTACCTTCCTTCTGCGTACCGGCCGTACCGGTAACCGCTGACGGATGGACGAACGGGAAGCCGCCGATGACCGAGACCGCCCTGCCCACCGCCGGAACGACGGCCCCCGAACCGCCCGACGGGAGCGCGCCCCGGCGCAGGTACGCCAAGCTGGCGGCCGACGAGTCCCGCGAGGACTTCTCGCTGCGCTACGCCCCGCACTCCTACCGGCGCTGGTCGCCGACCATGGTCGCGTCCACCGCGCTCGGCGGCATCGCCTACCTCGCGGACTTCGCGATCGGGGCGTCGATCGTGTTCACGTACGGCTTCACCAGCGGTCTCGCCTCGATCCTGTGCGCGGCGACGATCATCTTCCTGACCGGCATCCCGATCGCCCGCGCCTGCGCTACGTACGGCCTGGACATGGACCTCATCACGCGCGGGGCGGGGTTCGGCTACTTCGGCTCGACGCTGACGTCGCTGATCTATGCCTCGTTCACCTTCATCTTCTTCGCGCTCGAAGGCTCGATCATGGCGCAGGCCATGCACGAGATCGTCGGACTGCCGCTGCCCGTCGGGTACTTGCTGACGACGCTCATCGTCATCCCGATCGTGTTCCGCGGGATGGGCGCGCTGGCGAAGGTGCAGGCGTGGACGCAGCCGGTGTGGCTGATCGGTCTTGTCCTGCCCTTCGCGATCCTGCTGTTCCACTCGCCCGGTTCCTTCGGAGACTTCACGCACTTCGGTGGCACCGAGGGCGCGGGCAGCGGGTTCGACTGGCTCGGCTTCGGGCTCGGTACCGGGGTGGCGCTCTCGCTCATCGCGCAGATCGGCGAGCAGGCCGACTATTTGCGCTTCATGCCTGCAAAGACGGATACGAACAGGAAGCGATGGAATCTGGCCGTTCTCGCCGCGGGCCCCGGCTGGGTGATCATCGGCGCGGCCAAGCAGCTCGGCGGGGCGCTGCTCGCCTTCGTGGCGCTGGGGGCCGTGGGTAAGACGCACGCGCTGGAGCCCATCGCCCCGCAGGTGGAGGCGCTCAAGCCGTGGCTGGGCTCGGTGGCGTTGCCGGTCGCCGCGCTGTTCGTCGTCGTATCGCAGATCAAGATCAACGTAACGAACGCATACAGCGGCTCGCTGTCGTGGTCGAACTTCTTCTCCCGGCTGACCCACCGGCACCCGGGCCGGGTCTGGTACATCTTCCTCAACCTCGCCATCGCGCTGACGCTGATGGAGATGAACATGTTCGCCGCGCTCAACAAGCTGCTCGGCTTCTACTCGAACGTGGGCATCGCCTGGATCGCGACCGTCGCCGCGGACCTCGTCATCAACAAGCGGGCGGGCTGGAGCCCCAGGTACATCGAGTTCAAACGCGCGTATCTGTACGCCGTGAACCCGGCCGGGTTCGGGTCGATGGTGATCGCGTCGGTGGTTTCGATCCTGGCCTTCTTCGGGGTCTTCGGTGTGTACGCGGAGGCGTTCTCGACCTTCATCGCCGCAGGTCTCGCGCTGGTCCTGTGCCCGCTGATCGCGTGGGCGACGAAGGGCAAGTACTACCTGGCCCGCCCGAATCCGGTGAACGGCCCGGACGTCGACGTCGCGGACGTCACCGCGACCCACACCTGTGGCGTCTGCGAAACCGCGTACGAACTCCCCGACATCGCGGACTGCCCCGTCCAGGCCGGTCCGATCTGCTCGCTGTGCTGCTCCCTGGACGCGGAGTGCGACGACGCCTGTACGAAGCGGCCGACGGGGGAGCCCGTCCTGCTGCCGGTACCGGCGGTGCGGGTGGGCTGAAACGGCAGATCGGAGGGGATAGGGGGCGCATCTTTGCGGATGCGCCCCCTTGTCGTGCTCAGGCAGACCCGCGACGGTGTTCAAGAGGCGTCACCCCGGTGGCTTGTTGCGTATCTCTTTGTGCTAATCCGTATCCGCTCCGTAAAGGTCAGGCGTAGGCTCGGGCATATGCGGATTGCGGTTTCCTCAGGACGCTTAGGGGGCGGGGCACCATGCGAGCCGGAGTCGGGGAGTGGAGGGGCGCGATGACTGACAGCACGACCACACTTCCGTGGCTTGTCATACGCGAGGACGACAACGGCAACCGCTATCGCGTCGGCCGGTACGCGACCAGGGCCGAAGCCCAGCGCATGGCCGACAGCCTCGACGACCGCGGCCACAAGCAGCTCTACTGGGTCGAGCGCCTCACCCAGAGCCCGGGCCCGGGACAGAACGGCGCGGTGCGCTGACGGAGCCGTAGGCTCCGGTGCATGCCCACTGCACCGTCCTCGCCGGAACCGATCGTGGTGGTCGCCGCCGCCCTGTACGACGACGCGGGCCGTCTCCTCGCCGCGCGACGGAGTGCGCCCCCTGAGCTCGCCGGCCGTTGGGAACTTCCCGGCGGCAAGGTGGAGCCGGGCGAGACTCCGGAGCGGGCCCTGGTGCGCGAGCTGCGTGAAGAGCTGGGCGTCACGGCCGACCCCGTCGGCCGGGTGCCGGGCGAATGGCCCCTGAAATCCGGCTATGTCCTACGGGTATGGCGCACCCGGCTCCTCGCCGGCTCCGGTGCCCCGGTCCCGCTGCAGGACCACGACGACCTCCGCTGGCTGGCGCCGGACGAGGTCTGGTCGGTCGACTGGCTGGATCAGGACGTCCCCGCGGTGAAGGAGGTGCTCGCACGGCAGGCGCGCTGACCTCTCCGGAGCCCTGTGTCCGATCCGCCGGCGACCCCGGCGGCGACCGGCGCACAGGCGCACGACCCGTGAACCGGATGAGCCGTGCGTACGCCGTCTGTACCACCACACCCCTACTAACGCGATAGCTCTGCGCCGCGTCCGGGTATATGCCGATTAACCCTCTGAAACCGGACAGTCCTCTTCGCGGGCCAGGGAAGTGATCGGCGTGCTCCACACCGACGGCGACTACGCCGAGTGGGCTTTTCCCGCCGACCCGACGGCGGTGCGCAGAGCCCGTGCGGCGGTTCGGGGGCAGCTCGCCGACTGGGATCTGGAAGAACTCGGAGATGTGACGACGTTGCTGGTCAGCGAGCTGGTCACCAATTCCCTGCGGCACGCCTCGGGCCCGATCGGGGTGCGTCTGTGCCGGCCGAGAGGGTCCGACGGCGCCCTCCTCGTGGAGGTCTCCGACCCGCTGCCCGACCCGCCGCGCGCCCGCGCCGCCGCCCCCGACGACGAGGGCGGCCGAGGTCTGCAACTGGTCGCGGGCGTCTCGCGGAGCTGGGGCACAAGACCGGGGGACGCCCGGACGGGTGGCAAAACCGTGTGGTTCGAGTTGGCTCTGCCTGGTTAGACGAGGGATCAGAGCAGCTGGTGTGGGTCGCCGTGTGTGGGCGTACCTACACCCTGGGTACGGAATCAGTCGGCCCCGGCGGGCCAAAAAGCGTCGGGAGCGTGGTGTGATCGTGAACACCGTGTTGTGTGGCTCCGTAGTGCTGGATACTGCGGGCAGCCGCCCCGGTGACCGGTGCCGGACGTGGTGAGCTGGAGGGGACGGTTCGCGTGAGCGAGATACCAGCGAAGGCCAAGGTGCCCGAGGAACTCTCGGACGCGGCGTCGACGCGGGATGCGGACCGCACGCCGCAGGACGGAGACGGTCCGGGAGCGCCCGACGGCTGGCAGTCGAGCCCGCCCGGCTCGATCTATGACTACATCAAGGTCGCCTCCTTCTCCATCGGGCCCGACGGGCTGATCGACCAGTGGAGCGTGCGGGCCGCACGCATCTTCGGCGTCACGTCCGAGGACGCCGTGGGCAAGGATCCGATCGAGGCGTTCGTCCCCGCGGATCTCCGCGAGCGCGGGCACCGCAAGATGGCGGAGATCCTGGACGGCCGGGAGTGGACGGGCACCGTCCCGTTCCGGATGCCGCCCGCGGACGAGGCGGAGGCGTCGGCGGACCGGCCGACCGGCCGCGCCGAGGTCTATGTGATGCCGACGACCACCGAGTCCGGCGAGCGCGCCGCGGTCTGCATCGTCGTGGACGTACGGACCCTGCGGCGCATCGAGACCGACCTCGCCGCCTCGCAGGCGATTTTCGGCCAATCCCCTTTCGGGTTCCTGCTGTTCGACACCGACCTCACGGTACGGCGGACCAACCGCACGTTCACCGCGGTCTTCGGCGGCCAGGCCGACGAGCACCGCGGCCGCACCGTCCACGACTACCTGCCGCGCCACGAGGCCGATCGGGTGCAGGGCGCGCTGCGCCGCGTCCTGGAGAGCGGCGACGCCGTCACCGACATGCAGCTGGTGGGGACCGTCCCGGGCTCCTCCGAGCGGCGCCACTGGTCCATCAACCTCTACCGCGTGCACAGCGGTTCGGGCCGGCCCATCGGCATCGCCGGGCTCACCACCGATGTCACCCGCCGGCACGCCGCCGCCCGCGAGGCCGCCCACGCCCGCCGCAACCTGGCGCTCCTGAACGACGCGGGCGCCCGCATCGGCAACTCCCTGGACCTGGAGACGACCTCCAGGGAACTCCTCGACGTCGTCGTCCCGGGCTTCTGCGACCTCGCCTCCGTCGACCTGTACCAGGGCCTGCTCGCGGGCGACGAGGCGGCGCTGAGCAGCCACAGCCTCGCCGACGGCAGCGCCGAGCTGCGCCGGGTCGCCGCCGCGAGCGCCGTCGCCGACGTGCCGTTCCTCGACCTTGGCGGCGAGGAACCGGTCGGCGTGGGCGCGGTGCACCGCTTCCCGTTCAACTCCGCCTGCGCGGACGCCCTGCGCACCGGGCGCCCCCAGCTGCTGCCCGCCGAGCCGGGCAGCCTCGTACAGTCCACGCTCGCGGTGCCGATGGTCGCGCACGAGACGGTCGTCGGGCTCGTGCAGTTCTCCCGCACGAAGGGCAGCGAGCCGTTCAACGAGCGGGACCGGGCGCTCGCGGTGGAGCTGGCCGCGCGCGCCGCGGTCTGTATCGACAACGCGCGCCTGTACCGCCGCGAGCACGAGCGCGCCCTGATACTGCAGCGCTCGCTCCTGCCGCCCGACAACCCCGAGGCGTCCGGCCTCGACATCGCCTGCCGCTACCTGCCGGGCAACGCCGCGACGGAGGTCGGCGGCGACTGGTTCGACGTCATCGAACTTCCCGGCCACCGCACCGCGCTGGTCATCGGCGACGTCATGGGGCGCGGCCTGCGCGCCGCCGTCGCCATGGGCGAACTCCGTACGGCGGTCAGGACCCTGGCCCTGCTCGACCTCGAACCGGCCGAAGTGCTCAGTGCGCTGGACGAGATCGCGCGCGGGCTCGGCACACCCGGCGGCGTCCAGCAGGCGACCCGGTCGGCCCGCAGCAAGCCGTCCGACGCCGACCTGTCCGAGGTCTACCTCGCCACCTGCGTCTACGCGGTCTACGACGCCGTCACCCGGCGCTGCACCTTCGCCAACGCGGGGCATCTGCCGCCCGTGCTCGTCGAACCCGGCGAGGGCGCGCTCATGCTCGACGTGCCGCCGGGGATGCCGCTCGGCGTGGGCGGCGAGCCGTTCGAGGAGGTGGAGGTCGAACTGCCGGAGGGCTCCCTCCTCGCCCTCTACACGGACGGCCTCGTCGAGTCCCGCGACCACCCTCTGGACGAGGGGCTCTCCGATTTCCGTGCCGTGCTCGACGACCCGGCGCCGGCCTTGGAGGACGTCTGCGACCACGTCCTCAACACGCTCGACACGCACCACGGCGAGGACGACATCGCCCTGCTCATGGCCCGTATCCAGGGGCTGCCGAGTGAGAACGTCGGCGACTGGACACTGCCGCGCGAGCCGAAGTCCGTGGGCCGCGCCCGGGAGCTCGCGCGGGCCCAGCTGACCGCCTTCGACCTCGAACTCCTCGTGGACACCACCGAGTTGCTCGTCAGCGAGCTGGTCACCAACGCGCTGCGCTACGGCGAGGGTGACATCAGGCTCCGACTGCTGCTCGACCGCACGCTGGTGTGCGAGGTGTGGGACGCCGGGCTCGTGCAGCCGCGCCGCCGCCGCGCCCGGGACACCGACGAGGGCGGCCGCGGCCTCCAGCTCGTCGGCCTGCTCAGCGCCGCCTGGGGGTCGCGCCGCACACCGCGCGGCAAGACCGTGTGGTTCGAACTCGCCCTGCCCGACGGGGAGACGGGGATCGCCGATCCGACGGAGGCGCTGCTCAGCCTTTTCTGAGGCGACGCGGCAGGAGGTACTGGCGCGCCGCGGAGATCCGTCAGAAGGGCCCTAGGAGCCCTTGAGCGCGGCCAGCCGTGCCTCGATCTCGGCGGAGTCCCCGAGCGAGTCCAGCTGCTCGAACTGCGCGTCGAGAGAGGAGTCGGCCAGCTCCTGCTTGCCGAGCGCCTTGGCCTCCTCGCGGCGCACCTTCTCCTCGAAGCGGTTCAACTCGCTCGTGGGGTCGAGGACATTGATGTTCTTCGCGGCGTCCATCATCTGGTTCTGCGCCTGCGCGGTCTTCGCGCGGGCCACCAGCTGATCGCGCTTCGACTGGAGCTGCGTCAGCTTCTCCTTCATCTGGTCGAGCCCCGACTTCAGTTTGTCGACCACCTCGGTCTGGGAGGCGATCGTCGGCTCGGCGTCCTTCGCCTCCTTCTCGGACTGCAGCTGCCGCCCGAGCGCGACCTTCGCGAGGTTGTCGAACTTGTCGGCCTCCGCCGCGGTACCGCCGGAGCGCAGCTCGTCCGCCTTCTTGCTGGCGGCGAGCGCCTTCGTGCCCCACTCGGCGGCCGCGTCCACGTCCTCCTTGTGGTCCTGCTCCAACATCCGCAGATTGCCGATGGTGGTCGACACGGCGTCCTCGGCCTCTCGGATGTTGTTCGTGTAGTCGCGGATGAGCTGGTCGATCATCTTCTGGGGATCTTCGGCGTTGTCCAGCAGCGCGTTGATGTTCGCCTTCGCGAGCGTGGCGACCCGGCTGAAAATGGTCTGCTTCGTCATGGTCGACTCCCGTGCTGTGTATGCCTGTAGGTGGCGTGGGGCTGTGGTCGGTGATGGTCGGCGCACCGGTCAGAAACGTCCGCCGCCGCCTCTGCGGCCGCGCGTCCCGCCGCCGCCGAAGCTGCCGGGCCCGCCCCCGCCGCCGAACCCGCCGCGCCCGCCGCCGCCCATGCCGCCGCGCCCGCCGCCGAGGATCTGGCCGAGGAGGATCCCGCCGAGCACGGCGCCGCCCGAGCCGCCGCCACCGCGCCCGCCGCCCCCGTACGGATCGCCGTACGAGCGCACGTCCCGCTCGGCGAGCGACTGCGCCTGCCGGGCCAGCGCGTCGGCCTGCTGGGCCTCGGTGAGCGCCGCCGCCGGGTCGCCCTCCTCGGCGCCCTGCGCGTTCGCCAGGTGCCGCTGGGCCTCGGCGAGGCGGGTGCGGGCCTCGCTGCCCACGGCGCCGCGGTGCGTGGTGATGAAGTCGGCCGCGGCACCGGTGCTGCTGCGGGCCGCCAGCAGGGCCTGCCCGAGGAGCGAGCGGGCGCGCGTGGTGCCCTCCTCGCGCTCCCGTGCCGCCGCGAGCGCCTCGTCGAGCGCCGCGTCGGCCTCCTCCACGCGGCGCAGCGCGTCGATCGGGTCGTACGGGCCCGCGGCCGTCTCCTCGCGTACGTCGCCGACGACGGACTCGGCGCGGGCGATGCGGCCCCGCAGATCGGCGGTCGAGACGCCCTGCGCGGTGCCTTCGAGCAGGCCGCGTGCGTCCGCGAGATCGGTCTCGGCCTCGGTGAGCGCGGCCGGCAACTTCTTCTGCGCTTCGGCGAGTTCACCGGCGAGGCGGTCGACCGCGGCGACGAACGTGCCGGCCTGGTCGACGGCGCCCTCGGCGGCCCGCAGATAGACGGCGGCCTTGCCGTTGTCGCCCGCGTCGACGGACTGGCGGGCCTGGTTGAGATGGGTCGTGGCGAACACGAGCCGGTCCTTGGCCTGCTCGATGTGGCCCGCGACGGACACGAGTGCGGCGGGCGCGTACTGCGTGCCGAGCGCGGTCAGTGTGTCCTGCGCGCGGCTGGTGTGCGCCGTCAGCTCGCGGAAGGCACGTTCGGCGTTGGCGAGCGCCTCGGGCGCCGACTGCTCCAGGGAGCGCAGCCGGTCGAAGTCCCCTGACTCCTGATCGAGCCGGCGCCCGGCCTCGGTGCAGCGGCTGATGATCTCGTCGAGCATCCGCCGCTTCGTCGGATCGTCCTCGGGGAACGCGTCGTCGAGCTGCTGGCGCAGCTTGAACGCCGCTGTCAGCTCCGTCTGCGCGTACGCGAGCGCCTCGCTGAAGGGTCTGACCGCCTCCTCCCCGAACTGGGCGGTCGCGAAGCCGAGCTCCTCGGTGCTGGTGCGCACGGCGTCGTCGGTCTCCACCAGCACGTGCTTGGCCTGCTTGTCGAGCTCGGGAAGCGGTGTGGCCTGCGGCTCCCCCCAGCCGTGCGCCTTCCCGCCGGGAGTCGTGCGTTCGCTCATGCGCCGCTTGCGGCGGGTGAACGAGTACACGGCCAGGGCGCCCGCGGCACCGACGGCGATGACGGGGAGCACCAGGTCGCCGGTGCCGGTCCCGCCGCTGTCACCGCTCGCGCCGGGGTCGGCGGCGCCCGGCGTCAGTGTCGGCGTGGGCACGGCCCGGCCCGCGACGACGGCGCCGATGCCGTTCGCGGCGCCGATCGCGGCCCCCGGCCAGTCGTTCCTGCGCAGCGCGGGCTCCACCGCGGTCCCCGCGATCTCCTGGATCTGGGCGTCGGTGAGCCGGGAATCCTGGTCGACCGAGAGGGTGTACTGCCGGTCGTGCGTGGCGACGGCGAGGAGTACGTCGTTCAGGCCGAGGCCGTTCTTGTCGGCGGTGGCGTCGGCCCAGTCCTGCGCGGAGCGCCCGGAGAAGTCCCGTACGTAGGTGACGAAGAGCTGGATGCCGTGCGCGTCGTCGAGATCGCCGAGCGCGGAGACGACGGCGTCCTCGCGGTCCCCGAGGGCGTCCACCTTGTCGGTGATCTGGCCCGTACGGGAGAGGGTGACCGGGTCGTCGGCGTGGGCGGAGGCGGCGGGCAGCAGCAGCCAGAGCAGCGCGAGAAGCGCGGCCGCTGCCGTCCGCGCGGCTATCGGTACCGGGCGGGGGCGGCTCTCGGACGGGGGCACATTTGGGAGCGTATGTCCGGATCAAGGGTGCCGCGACCGGGGCGCCCCCACAGCGCCCCCGGGCCGCGGCACCGGCCTGCGTACCGGGTTCCCCTGACCGGAGACTGAAACGTCCCTACGCCTATGGCGCCGCCCGGCCGCACGGCGCCGCTACGACGACGACCTTCGCCGGATCTTGTTCCCCAGCCACACCACCGGATCGTATTTACGGTCGACTGCCCTTTCCTTCAAGGGAATCAGCGCATTGTCCGTGATCTTGATGTGCTCGGGGCACACCTCCGAGCAGCACTTGGTGATGTTGCAGTAGCCGAGCCCGTGCTCGTCCTGGGCGGTGCGTTTGCGGTCGAGTCCGTCGTCGGCGGCCGCGTCCAGCGGGTGCATGTCGAGTTCCGCGACGCGCATCAGGAAGCGCGGGCCCGCGAAGGCGGACTTGTTCTCCTCGTGGTCGCGCACCACATGGCACGTGTCCTGGCACAGGAAGCACTCGATGCACTTGCGGAACTCCTGCGAGCGGTCGACGTCCTCCTGCATCATCCGGTACTCGCCGGGCCCGAGGCCGGACGGCGGCACGAACGCGGGGACTTCGCGCGCCTTCGTGTAGTTGAACCCGACGTCGGTCACCAGGTCCCGGACCACCGGAAACGCACGCAGCGGCGTCACCGTGACGACGTCGTCCCGCTCGAACACGGACATCCGCGTCATGCACATCAGCCGCGGCCGTCCGTTGATCTCGGCGGAGCACGAACCGCACTTGCCCGCCTTGCAGTTCCACCGAACTGCCAGGTCGGGAGCTTGCGTTGCCTGTAGGCGGTGGATGATGTCGAGGACCACCTCGCCGTCGTTCACCTCGACATCGAAGTCCTCCAGGTCACCGCCGCCGATGTCCCCGCGCCACACCTTGAAGCGGGCCTCATACGCGCTCACTCGTACAGCTCCTCTTCGGCCAGGTACTTGACCAGCTCCTCTTTCTCGAAGAGGGCCAGCAGGTCGGGACGGATGGGATCGGTGGTCCGGCGTTCGAGGCGGATCTGGCCGCGCACCGGGTCCGTGGCCGCCAAGCCCCCGCTCGGGTCCCGGAGCCGGCAGAGCAGGTTCACCCGACGCCACTCCCGGTCCATCGCCGGATGGTCCTCGCGGGTGTGGCCGCCGCGCGACTCCTCGCGCTCCAGGGCGGCGCGCGCGACGCATTCGCTGACCAGCAGCATGTTGCGCAGGTCGAGGGCGAGATGCCAGCCCGGGTTGAACTGCCGGTGCCCCTCGACCCCGGCCCGGCGCGCCCGCACCCGCAGCTCCGCGAGCTTGCGCAGCGCCTGCTCCATCTCGGGCTCCCGGCGGATGATGCCGACCAGGTCGTTCATCGTCTGCTGGAGTTCCTGGTGCAGGGTGTACGGGTTCTCGGGGACGGTGCCGTCCTCCTGGCCCTCCGCGGAGAAGGGGCGCAGCGCCTCGGCCGCCGCGGTGTCGAGCTGGAGATCGGCCACGGCGGGGCGGTCCACCAGCTCCGCGGCGTACGTCGCCGCGTGCAGTCCTGCCCGCCGGCCGAACACCAGCAGGTCGGAGAGCGAATTGCCGCCGAGCCGGTTCGAGCCGTGCATGCCGCCGGCCACCTCGCCGGCCGCGAACAGGCCGGGCACGCCGTGGGACGCCGCCGTGTCCGAGTCGACGGCGATGCCGCCCATCACGTAGTGGCAGGTCGGGCCGACCTCCATCGCCTCCGCGGTGATGTCGACGTCCGCCAGCTCCTTGAACTGGTGGTACATGGAGGGCAGCCGGCGCCGGATGACCTCGGCGGGCATCCGCGTCGACACGTCGAGGAAGACGCCGCCGTGCGGGGAGCCGCGGCCCGCCTTGACCTCCGCGTTGATGGCGCGGGCGACCTCGTCGCGCGGCAGCAGCTCAGGGGGGCGGCGATTGGTGTCGGGGTCCTCGTACCACCGGTCGCCCTCGGCCTCCGACTCGGCGTACTTCTCCTTGAACACGTCCGGGATGTAGTCGAACATGAAGCGTTTTCCGTCGGAGTTCCTGAGCACTCCACCGTCGCCGCGGACCGACTCCGTGACGAGGATGCCCTTCACGGACGGCGGCCAGACCATCCCGGTCGGGTGGAACTGCACGAACTCCATGTTGAGCAGCGGCGCGCCCGCGAGCAGCGCCAGCGCGTGGCCGTCGCCCGTGTACTCCCAGGAGTTGGACGTCACCTTGAAGGACTTGCCGATGCCGCCGGTGGCCAGGACCACGCTCGGCGCCTCCAGCACGAAGAAACGGCCGCTCTCGCGCTCGTAGCAGAACGCGCCGGAGACACGGGACCCGTCGTCGTCCTTCAACACGCGTGTAACGGTGCATTCCTGAAAGACCTTCAGGCGTGCCTCGTAGTCACCGAACTCCGCCTTGTCCTGCTGCTGGAGCTGGACGATCTTCTGCTGGAGGGTGCGGATGAGTTCGAGTCCCGTACGGTCGCCGACGTGGGCGAGGCGCGGATACTCGTGCCCGCCGAAGTTGCGCTGCGAGATGCGGCCGTCCCCGGTGCGGTCGAAGAGGGCGCCCCAGGTCTCCAACTCCCATACGCGGTCCGGCGCTTCCTGCGCGTGCAGCTCCGCCATCCGCCACTGGTTGAGGAACTTGCCGCCGCGCATCGTGTCGCGGAAGTGGACCTGCCAGTTGTCCTTGGAGTTCACATTGCCCATGGAGGCCGCGATGCCGCCCTCGGCCATCACCGTATGGGCCTTGCCGAACAGGGACTTGCAGATCACCGCGGTACGCGCGCCCCGCTCACGCGCCTCGATCGCGGCCCGCAGCCCGGCACCACCCGCGCCCACCACGACAACGTCCCACTGCTGCCGCTCCACCACACTCATCGATGAGCCCCCACCATTAGAAGAACCGCGGATCGTCGAAGGCACCGGACGCGACCAGGTACACGTAGAAGTCGGCGAGCGCCACACTCACCAACGAAGCCCAGGCGAGCAGCATGTGACGGGCATTCAGTTTGCCGACCCAGCCCCACAGTCGGTAGCGCACCGGGTGCTTCGAGAAGTGCTTGAGGCGGCCGCCGATGATGTGCCGGCACGAGTGGCAGGAGATCGTGTACGCCCAGATCAGCGTGATGTTCAGCAGGAACACCAAGGTGCCGAGGCCCATGTGGCCCCACGCGTAGGTCTCGTCGCGGAAGGCGAGCACCGTGTCGTAGCTGAGGATGCAGGCGACGAGTACGGCCGCGTAGAAGAAGTACCGGTGGATGTTCTGCAGGATCAGCGGGAAGCGCGTCTCGCCCGAGTACTTCTTGTGCGGCTCGGCCACCGCGCAGGCCGGCGGCGACGCCCAGAAGCCGCGGTAGTAGGCCTTGCGGTAGTAGTAGCAGGTCAGCCGGAAGCCGAGCGGGAAGATCAGGATCAGCAGGGCGGGGGAGAGGCCCCACCAGCTCCCGAAGATCTCCCAGTTGGGGCCGTGCCGCATCGGTTCGCAGTTCTGCGCGACGCACGGCGAGTAGAACGGGGAGACGTACGGGGCCGCGTAATAGTCGGCGTTGGCGAAGGCCCGCCACGTCGAGTAGACGACGAAGGCGAACAGGCCCGCCGCGGTCGCGGCCGGGGCCAGCCACCAGCGGTCCGTGCGCAGATGGGGCGCGGCGATCGCGGCACGCGTCCGGCCTCGGACGCCGGTGCCGCTCTTGGTATGGGGTTCGGTGCTGGTGGGTTCGGTGCCGGTGGCCAACGAAGCCTCCGCTCGAAGGGACGGGGTGAGTGCGTCAGGGGGCGTGCCTGTTCTGTACGCCGAGCCCCTCGTCGTCCGAGTCGGTCCACAGGGAGCTGTCGTACGGGGTGTCGGGGATCGGCACGAGGCCCTGCGGCGGGCGCAGCGGGTTCTGCTGCGCCGGGTCCGCGGCCGACGCGCGCAGCAGGGCCACGCTCTCGCGCAGATGGTCGGCGTCGGCACGGACCCGGCGCAGGTCCGGGCCGTCGAGCCGTGGTTGCAGCCGCCCCACGGCGCGGGCGAGATCGTCGACACAGTGCTGAACAGCGGTCAGGTCGTCGTTCAGGGACATGACTTGCCTCGCTTCCGCGCGGTCGCGCTTCCGCTGGTGCGGCGGAGATGCTCATGCGCCTGCGAGTGTCGCGCGTCACATCGCCCTTTGTGAAGGCCGCGGCACGGATTGTGGGGGCGCGCTTGGGCGTGCGCCCCCTTTTATGGACTCCGCGGGCCCGTCTGCCGGGTGGGTGTCGCGTGGGCGCCCGCGGCCCCGGTGGGGGCTGAGCGCGCAGTTCCCCGCGCCCCTGGGGGCGTGCGGCTTCGCCGCTGCCCCAGGAGGCGCCCCTGAGATGCCGCACGCAGTGCGCATCTCAGGGGCGCGGGGAACTGCGCGACCAGCCCCCACCGGGCCGCAGCCGCACACGAGGCATCCAGCGGCACCCCGATGGGCGCCCGATTGGGCCGCACGAGTGGGCTTCCGGCGGAGCGTCGCCGTGTCGCCGAGCGCAGCGAACCCCGTCCACTTCAGTGGCCCAGTAGATGTGATCAGCGACATATTCCGCCGAACGTGATCAACCGGCCCGCACCGGAGGTAGACGCCGAGATGCACCCCAACCCCAGGCGCCCAGGCGCAGCCACCCGCTCGGCCGCGTTCCTCGTGAGCGGTGCGCTCGCCGTGACCGCGCTCGCCGGGTGCGGCTCCGACGACGAGGCGGGTGCTCCCTCCGCAGGTCAGGACATCGCGCCTGCCGCCCGCGACCAGATCAAGGACGGCGGCAGTCTGCGCTGGGCCATCGACGCCCTGCCGGGGACCCTCAACGCCTTCCAGGCGGACGCCGACGCGGCCACCGGCCGGATCACCGGCGCCGTACTGCCGTCGATGTTCCGGCTCGACGCGCAGGGGCGCCCGCAGCGCGACGCCGACTACCTGGAGAAGGCCGACGTCATCGAGACGGAGCCCAAGCAGGTCGTCCTGTACAAGCTGAACCAGCAGGCCGTCTGGAGCGACGGCCGCGAGATCGGCGCCCCCGACTTCGCCGCGCAGTGGCGCGCCCTGTCCGGCAAGGACAGCGCGTACTGGACCGCGCACAACGCGGGGTACGACCGCATCGAGAAGATCGAGCGCGGCGCCAACGACCTGGAGGTCCGGGTCACGTTCGCCAAGCCGTACGCGGACTGGCGCTCCCTGTTCTCGCCGCTGTACCCCAAGGACGTCACGGGGACGCCGGACAATTTCAACGAGGGTGCGCGCCGCAAGCTCAAGGTCACCGCGGGCCCCTTCTCCCTCGACTCGGTCGACCGGGACGCCGACAAGGTCACCCTTGCCCGCAACCCACGCTGGTGGGGCCGCCCCGCCAAGCTCGACAAGCTCGTCCTCACCGCGGTGCCGCGCTCCGAGCGGGCCGCCGCCCTCGCCGCCGACCGGCTCGACCTGGCCGACGTCGACACGGGCGGCGCCGACCGCCTCGCGTACGCCGACCGCGACAAGGGCGCCTCCGGCCCGCTCGCCCACGGCCCCGGCGCCGCCCTCACCCCCGGCCGGGCGCTGCGCTCCTGGGCGATCGTGCACGGCGACGACGAGGAGGCGGCGGACGAGGAGATCGCCGCGCGCAAGAAGACGCGCAGGGCGATCAGGAAGTACGCCGAGGAGCAGGCGAACCTGCACGGCTTCCAGCTCCGCAAGTCGCTCGAACCGGCCTACACGCAGCTCGCGCTGAACGGAGCCTCGGGCCCGCTCTCCGACGAGCGGGTACGCCGCGCCGTGGCCCGCGCCCTCGACCGCACCAAGCTCGCCGAGGCGGCCCTGAAGCCGCTCGGCCTGCCGGTCACCACCGTCGGCAACCACCTCGCCCTGTCCGGGCAGCCCGCGTACTCCGACAACAGCAGCGCACTCGGCGACCAGGACACCGCGGAGGCGCAGGCGCTGCTCGCCGAGGCGGGCTGGGTGCCCGGCGGGCCGATCAAGGAGAAGAAGGAGAAGCCGAAGACGGCGGGGAGCGAGGCCGACCGCGCGGCGGAGGACGCGGAGGACGAGCAGGCCTCCGAGAACGCAGAGGACGCGGGCGAGGGCACGTACATCGTGGGCGAGGACGACAAGCCCGCCGACCACGCGCCGCTGCTGCTCGGCCCGGGCCCGGTCGCCGCGGCCCAGTACGCCGCCCTGCTGCACCAGGCCGACGCCATGAAGCTGCGTGAGGCCGACAAGGAAAAGAAGAAGCACCCGCACAAGAGCAGGAAGCACGCCGATCGCAGCGAGCACGCCGCCGAGAGCCTCGGGAACGGCGCCAAGCGGATCGCGAAGGGCGGCGCCCCCGGCGCGTACGCCCCGATGGGCACCGCCGCCCCGGCCGGCGCCGCGGCGGGCGCGCTCGCCAAGGACGGCAAGCCGCTCACCCTGCGCTTCGTGCTCCCCTCGGGCCAGGGCTCCGAGCAGCTGCGCGCCGTCGCGGACCAGATCACGCAGATGCTGCAGAAGATCGGCGTGCGCACGGACGTCACGAAGGTCGACGACGACAGTTACTTCAAGGACCACATCGCGTCCGGCGAGTACGACCTCGCGCTCTACTCGTGGCCCGCCTCCGCCTATCCGGCCACCGACGGGCGCCCCATCTACGCCAAGCCGGTGCCGGCCGCCGACGGCTCGCTCACCGTCGAGCAGAACTACACGCGGGTCGGCACCGACCACATCGACCAGCTCTTCGACCAGGCCATCGGCGAGCTCGACGCCGACGAGGAACGCTCCCTGGTGAAGCAGGCCGACGCCCAGATCTGGGCCGCCGCCGGATCGATCCCCCTCTACCAGCGCCCCGAGCTGGTGGCGGCAAGGCCGGATCTCGCCAACGCCGGCGCCTTCGGCTTCCAGGAGCCGGAGTACGAGGACATCGGCTACCTGAAGAAGGGTGCCAAGCCCTCCGCGGCGCCGTCGGAGAAGTAGCGGGGCGCAGCGCCGCGGAGAATCCGAAAGCTCAGATCCAGCTCAACTCCCTTGCCCGCGGGACCGCCCTGCGGGCAAGGTTCGTTCTACCCATTGACCTGCAGTTTTCTCCGTACGACCACTGCTCCGGGGCCGCCCCAACGGGCCCGGAAGCGCCCCCACCCATTGAGCCACGTACCATGGGGTGAGGCCGTGGCGTGTCCAGCCCGGCAGGGCGCGCGTATCACTGATGTACGCGCAGCCGTCCACTCACTCCGGGAGTACGCCGCAATATGGCCACGCGCCACGACATCCGAAACGTCGCCATCGTCGCTCACGTCGACCACGGCAAGACGACCATCGTCGACGCCATGCTCAAGCAGGCCGGCTCCTTCGCCGCGCACGCCGCCGAGTCCCTCGACGATCGCATGATGGACTCGAATGACCTGGAGCGTGAGAAGGGCATCACGATCCTCGCCAAGAACACGGCGGTCAAGTACCACCCGAAGGATGGCGGCGACGTCATCACGATCAACATCATCGACACCCCGGGCCACGCCGACTTCGGTGGCGAGGTCGAGCGTGGTCTGTCGATGGTCGACGCGGTGGTCCTGCTCGTGGATGCCTCCGAGGGCCCGCTCCCGCAGACCCGCTTCGTGCTGCGCAAGGCGCTCCAGCAGCGCCTGCCCGTCATCCTGTGCATCAACAAGACGGACCGCCCCGACTCGCGGATCGACGAGGTCGTCAACGAGACGTACGACCTCTTCCTCGACCTGGACGCCGACGAGGACCAGATCGAGTTCCCGATCGTCTACGCGTGCGGCCGTGACGGCATCGCGTCGCTGACGAAGCCGGCCGACGGTACGGTCCCGGCGGACTCCACCAGCCTGGAGCCGTTCTTCACCACCATCCTTGAGTCCGTCCCGGCCCCGACGTACGACGAGGCGGCGCCGCTCCAGGCGCACGTCACGAACCTGGACGCCGACAACTTCCTCGGCCGTATCGCGCTCCTGCGCGTCGAGCAGGGCGAGCTGCGCAAGGGCCAGACCGTGGCCTGGATCAAGCGCGACGGCACGATCCAGAACGTCCGCATCACCGAGCTGATGATGACCGAGGCGCTCACCCGCAAGCCCGCCGAGATGGCGGGCCCGGGTGACATCTGCGCCGTGGCCGGTATCCCCGACATCATGATCGGCGAGACCCTCGCCGACCCGGAGAACCCGATCGCGCTGCCGCTGATCACGGTCGACCAGCCGGCCATCTCCATGACCATCGGCACGAACACCTCGCCGCTGGTCGGCCGCGGTGGCACGGGCAAGGGCGCGGGCGCCAAGTCCGCCGTCAAGGACCGCAAGGTCACCGCCCGCCAGGTCAAGGACCGCCTCGACAAGGAGCTCGTCGGCAACGTCTCGCTCCGCGTCCTGGACACCGAGCGCCCGGACGCCTGGGAGGTGCAGGGCCGCGGCGAGCTGGCCCTGGCGATCCTGGTCGAGCAGATGCGCCGCGAGGGCTTCGAGCTGACCATCGGTAAGCCGCAGGTCGTCACCAAGGAGGTCGACGGCAAGACGCACGAGCCCGTCGAGCGCCTCACGGTCGACGTGCCCGAGGACCACATGGGCGCCGTCACGCAGCTCATGGGCGTCCGCAAGGGCCGCATGGACAACATGTCGAACCACGGCTCGGGCTGGGTCCGCATGGAGTTCGTCGTGCCCTCCCGTGGCCTGATCGGCTTCCGCACGGAGTTCCTGACGAGCACCCGCGGTACGGGTATCGCCCACTCCATCCACGAGGGCCACGAGCCGTGGTTCGGCGAGCTGAAGACCCGTAACAACGGCTCGCTCGTCGCGGACCGCGCCGGCGCCGTCACCGGGTTCGCGATGACGAACCTTCAGGAGCGCGGCGTGCTGTTCACCGACCCCGGCACCGAGGTGTACGAGGGCATGATCGTCGGCGAGAACTCGCGCGCCGACGACATGGACGTGAACATCACCAAGGAGAAGAAGCTCACCAACATGCGCTCGGCCGCCGCCGACTCGTTCGAGGCGATCGTCCCGCCGCGCAAGCTCTCCCTGGAGCAGTCCCTGGAGTTCTGCCGCGACGACGAGTGCGTCGAGGTGACCCCGGAGGCCGTCCGCATCCGCAAGGTCGTTCTGGACCAGAAGCTGCGCGGCCGCACGGCCTCGCGCGCCAAGCACGGCTGACGCGCCGCTGATTGACGCGAAGAGCCCGGTACCCCCGAGGGGGTGCCGGGCTCTTCGCGTTGGCGCTAATCTGCCCCTGTCGGCGTGGGTCGACGCGGGTAGACGCGGGTGGACGTGAGGTGACAATGCCGGGTCAGGTGTCGCCCAACAACGGGTCAAAAACGCTCCCGGCGCAAGTGATTAAGTCCACCCTGGTGTCCGCTATCCGGGCACCAATGGTCGATAGATATGTAACACGTCCGTTTCGTGACCCTCTATCTCGGATCTGTTTGTCCGGATTTTGGGAGATGTACGCATCAGGTGTGATCGAACCGAGACCAAAAGAGTGTGGTCGGCGAAGGCTGCGTGGCTAATAGTTGACGGCGTAGAGCTCGGGTCAATGGGTCACGCGCTGTGGGGAGCGTCGACTCGCGAGCACACTGGGGCACTTGAATCCTCGCCGTCAGGGGTGTCGGCTGGGTGGCTTGTGCCTCCACTTGTAGTGAACAAAGTGGACTCATGAGGAGGAACCCATGCGAGGTGCCACAAGCGCCATATGGGTCGCGTCGTCCCCGATGACAGGTGTTGTAGGTCCCGCGGGCACGTTCAGTCTCGTCCCTGTACTGGACGAGGTAACGATCCAGCGTCGCGAACGCTCTTGACGGCTCGGTCCGCAGGCCGGCCGAGGCCGGGCACGGGCCAGGGTTCCCCAGGGGTGGGTTCACCCCAGTCGTTGTTCCCATCGCGCGCTTCGTATGACGTACGCCGTGCGAGGGCCGTCGGAGTTTCCGGATACCCGGCCGACGACCTCCAACACCTGTGAAATGGACGAATCATGACGAGTCCAATCGAGATTGAGGGCGCCGAGACCTCTTCCGCCTTGGACGAGGAGAGCGCGCCGCAGGGTGACGCGAAGGAGCCCAAGAAGCTGGAGGGGCGCAGCCCCGGACAGCTGATGTGGCGCCGCTACAAGCGGGACAAGACGGGCATCGTGTCGGCCTGCATTGTCATCTTCTTCTTCGTGATAGCCGCCCTCGCGCCGGTCATCACGAAGCTGTACGGCAAGGATCCGTACACCTTCTACGGCCAGGACGACCCCACGCTCCTCAACGAGTTCAACCTGCCGGCCGGGCCCAACGGCGGTATGTCGCCCGAGCACTGGTTCGGTATCGACCCGAACTACGGGCGCGACGTGTTCTCGTACCTGCTGTACGGCATCAGGACGTCGCTCTTCACCGCCCTGCTCGCCACGATCGGCATGGTGCTCATCGGCATCGTCATCGGTCTGACCGCGGGCTACTTCGGCGGCAAGATCGACTACTGGCTGGGCCGGCTGATCGACTTCATGCTCGCGCTGCCCAACCAGCTGTTCATGGTCGCGGTCATGCCCGTCATCGTCACGGTCTTCGTCGCCCCCGACGAGGAGACGCCGACGGTCGTCCGCTTCCTCGCCATCACCGGCGTGATGTGGTTGCTGACCTGGATGAGCCTGGCGCGTCTGATTCGCGCCGTGACCCTCTCCCTGCGTGAGCGGGAGTTCGTCGAGGCGGCGAAGGTCGCGGGTGCCTCGCCCTGGCGGATCATCCGCAAGGAGCTGCTGCCCAACCTGGTCACGCCGATCATCGTGCAGGGCACCTACCTGCTCCCCAGCACCATCCTCTCGGTCGCCTTCCTCTCCTTCGTCGGAGTGGGTTATCAAGACCCCACTCCCGACTGGGGGTTGATGTTCGCCACGGCCGCGAACATCTACGAGCAGGACCCGACCTACATGTTCTTCCCGGGTATCGCCATGGTCGTCTTCGTCGTGGCGTTCAACCTCCTGGGTGACTCGGTCCGGGACGCCTTCGATCCCAAGACCGGACGCTGAGCCAGCGTCACCCAGGGGCAGCTGCCACCCGGGCGCCGGACGATCAGGCCGGATGCGCCAGGCAGCACCGCAGGATCACTACTCACAGGCAGGTGGACTCGACTCCATGAGCATCCTTCGATCGCGCACGGCGCAGGCAACGGTCGCCGCGGCGGCTGTCGGCGCCCTCGCGCTGACCGGCTGCAGCAGCGGCAGCAAGAGCAGCGACAAGCCCGTCGGCAAGTCCCAGGACGACGCCAAGTCCCAGGCGAAGCCCGTCACCATGGGCACCGCCCAGGACTCGGTGGGTCCGGCCAAGGCTGTCGCCGGTGCCAAGAAGGGCGGCACCGTCCAGGTCTACCAGGAGGACGACTTCTCGCACCTGGACCCGGGCCAGATCTACGTCTCGGACGCCGGCATGCTCTCCAAGCTCCTCTACCGTGGCCTGACCACGTACACCGAGGACGACAAGGGCAACCAGACGGTCGTCGGCGACCTCGCGACCGACCCGGGCAAGTCCTCGGACGGCGGCAAGACCTGGACCTTCACGCTGAAGAGCGGCATCAAGGACCAGAACGGCCACGTCATCACGTCGGCCGACATGCGCCACTCCATAGAGCGCATGTACGACCCGTTCATGACGGACGGGCCGACCTACATCCAGCAGTGGCTGTCCGGTGCGGGCACCAAGTACCGCGAGGCGTACAAGGGCCCGTACAAGGGCAAGCACCTGCCCGACTCGGTCCTGGCCACGCCGGACGACAAGACCATCACGTTCCACTTCCTCCAGGCGCACACCGACGTGCCGCAGGCGTTCGCCATGGCCGCCTACTCCGTCGTGCCGGAGAAGACGGACACGAAGCAGAAGTACGACCAGGCGCCGGTCGCCACCGGTCCGTACAAGGTGGCCTCCTACAAGTCGGGCAAGTCCCTCTCCCTGGTGCGCAACACCGCCTGGGACGAGAAGACGGACCCGCTGCGCCACGCCTACGTCGACGGCTGGAACATCGAGTTCAACCACGACAAGGCCGACCAGACGAAGACGATCCTGGCCGACCGCGGCGACGCCAAGAACGCCATCATGTTCACCGGCCAGGTCGACGCCACCCAGCTGCAGAAGATCACGTCCAGCAAGGCCGTGATGAAGCGCACGATCCAGGGCTACGCCCCGTACGTGTGGCAGCTGAACTTCAACATGGACCGCATCAAGGACAAGCGGATCCGTGACGCCATCGCCCTCGCGCTCCCGGCCACCTCGGCCGCGCGCGCCGACGGCGGTGCCTACGGCGGTGACGCCGCCACGTCGCTGATGTCGCCCACCACCCCGGGCTACGACAAGACGTACGACCCGTTCAACCGGGTCAAGAAGCCCAACGGTGACATCGCCAAGGCGAAGAAGCTCATCAAGGAGGCGGGCGCCGAGGGCAAGAAGCTCGTCTACGCGTACGCCAACACCCCGGTCCGCACCACGCAGGCCAACCTGATCATCAACCAGCTGGACAAGATCGGGCTCGACATCCAGAAGAAGGATGTCGACCAGGCCACCTGGTATGAGCAGATGGGCAAGGTCAAGAACGGCATGGACCTGTACATGACCGGTTGGGGTCAGGACTGGGCCGACGGCAACACCGTCTTCCCGCCCTCCTTCGACGGTGCGCAGATCCAGGACGGCTCGTCCAACTACTCGCACACGAACGACAAGCACGTGAACTCCGAGATGGCCCGCATCCAGCTCATCGCGGACGCCGACGAGCGCGCCTCCGAGTACGCGAAGCTCTCGAAGTACATCTCCGAGAAGATCAACCCGGCTGCTCCGATCTACTACACCAAGGTGTTCCAGATCGCCGGCTCGAACGTGGGCGGCCTGCGCTACGGCCAGGTGGTCAGCTACACCGACCCGACCACGATCTACCTCAAGAAGTAAGCAGTACCAGGCAGTCACCGGAGGTGAGGGCGCGGCGGAGCCCTCACCTCCGGGCCGCCGGCCCCCCTCCTGGCCTCCCACCGCCGCCGTCCTGAGAGCAGCTTTTTGCGATGCTTCGATTTCTCATACGCCGGACGTCTGGCGCAGCACTCATCCTCCTGCTGATCAGCGCCTTCACGTTCTTCATGTACTTCGCCATCCCACAGGACCCGGCGTTGCTCGCGTGCGGCAAGAACTGCACTCCGGCCGCACTCGACATCATCCACAAGAACCTCGGCCTGGATTCCCCGGTGCCCGTGCAGTACTGGCACTTCCTCGTGGGCATCTTCGCCGGGCGGGACTTCGGCGTGGGACACTGCGCGGCGCCGTGCTTCGGTGTCTCGTTCCGCAACAACCAGATGGTGTGGGACACCATGATGGACCGGCTTCCCACCACCCTCTCGCTGACCTTCGGCAGCCTCATCGTCTTCCTGATCGTCGGCCTCGGCGCCGGCATGATGGCCGCCCGCTTCCGCGGTACGTGGCTCGACAAGATCTTCAGCGGCGGCTCGCTGGTGCTCAGCTCGTTCCAGATCTACTTCCTCGGCCCCATCGTGCTCGGCATCTTCGTGTACAGCACGGGCTGGCTCAACAAGCCGAAGTACGTGCCGCTCACCGAGGATCCGGCCGCCTGGTTCATGGGTCTGCTGATCCCGTGGGTCGTCATGGCGACGATCTTCACGGCCAACTACACCCGTATGGCGCGCTCGTCGATGATCGAGCAGCTCCAGGAGGAGCATGTCCGGGCTGCCAAGGCCAAGGGCATGAGCGGCCGGTACGTCTTCTACCGGTACGCGTGGCGCGGTTCGGTCATCCCGATCGTCACCATCCTGGGCATGGACATCGGT
Source organism: Streptomyces sp. NPDC102467 (assembly GCF_044765445.1). NCBI lineage: Bacteria > Bacillati > Actinomycetota > Actinomycetes > Kitasatosporales > Streptomycetaceae > Streptomyces > Streptomyces sp. NPDC102467. The sequence continues at coordinate 354,869 of NZ_JBIWKA010000001.1, forward strand.
GGTCTGCTCAGCGGTGGCATGGTCACCGAACTCACCTTCGGTCTGGCCGGGTTCGGCCGGCTCGCACGTGACTCGGTGGTCGACAAGGACCTGCCGGTCCTCATGGGCGTCATGATCCTCAGTGCCGCCTTCATCATCGTCTGCAACATCGTCGTGGACGCGCTGTACGCCGTGATCGACCCGCGCGTGCGCCTGTCCTAGGAGAACCCCCGTGACCACACTCACCAAGACCGAGGACGCCCCGGCCCCGACCGGTTCCGAGGCGTTCCTCTCGGTACGCGACCTGCGGGTGCAGTTCTCCACAGAGGACGGCGCCGTCAAGGCGGTCGACGGCCTCTCCTTCGATCTGGAGCGCGGCAAGACGCTCGGCATCGTCGGCGAGTCGGGCTCCGGCAAGTCGGTCACCAACCTGACCGTGCTCGGCCTGCACAACCCGACGACCACCACCATCGACGGCGAGATCGTCCTCGACGGCAAGGAACTGATCACCGCCTCCGAGTCCGAGCTGGAAAAGCTCCGTGGCAACAAGATGGCGATGATCTTCCAGGACTCGCTGACCGCGCTCTCGCCGTACTACACGGTGGGCCGGCAGATCGCCGAGCCGTACCGCAAGCACACCGGCGCCAGCAAGAAGGAGGCCCGGGACCGGGCCATCGAGATGCTCGGCAAGGTCGGCATCCCGCATCCCAAGGAGCGGGTGGACGACTACCCGCACCAGTTCTCCGGCGGTATGCGCCAGCGCGCCATGATCGCGATGTCGCTGGCCTGCAACCCGGAACTGCTCATCGCGGACGAGCCGACCACCGCGCTCGACGTGACGGTGCAGGCGCAGATCCTCGACCTGCTCAAGGACCTGCAGCAGGAGTTCGGCTCCGCGATCATCATGATCACCCACGACCTGGGTGTGGTCGCGAACATGGCCGACGACCTCCTCGTGATGTACGCGGGCCGGGCCGTCGAGCGGGGCACCACCCGCCAGGTGCTCAAGTCACCCGAACACCCCTACACGTGGGGCCTGTTGAGCTCGATGCCGCGACTCTCGTCGGACGTCAACGAGCCGCTGCTGCCGATCCCCGGCTCGCCGCCCTCGCTGCTCAACCCGCCCACGGGCTGCCCGTTCCACCCGCGCTGCACCTTCACCGACAAGGTGTCGGGGGAGCGCTGCTCGGGCGAGCGTCCGGTGCTCCCGGTCGGGCGGGGCTCCGCCTGCCACCTGACGGCGGAGCAGAAGCAGCAGGTGTTCATCGAGACGATTCAGCCCCGGCTGGGCTGAGCAGCTACCGGCGACTGGGGCAGAACCATGAGCGAGAACAACAACAGCACCACGGCGGTCGCCGACGCGATCCCCGGGCAGCGTGACAGCGGCGCCGTGCCGCTGCTGAAGGTCGAGAACCTGCAGAAGCACTTCCCGATCAAGGGCGGCTTCCCGATCCGGCGTACCGTCGGCGCGGTCAAGGCGGTCGACGGCGTCGACTTCGAGGTCTACCCGGGCGAGAGCCTGGGCCTGGTCGGCGAATCCGGCTGCGGCAAGTCGACGACGGGCCGGATGCTGACCCGTCTGTACGAGCCCACCGCGGGCACCGTCACGTACAACGGCCAGGACATCAGCCACGCGAGCCGCAAGCAGCTGGCGCCCATCAGGTCCGAGATCCAGATGATCTTCCAGGACCCGTACGCGTCGCTGAACCCGCGGCAGACGGTCGGCACGATCATCTCCGGCCCGATGGAGATCAACGGGATCAACCCGCCCGGCGGCCGAGAGGCGCGGGTCCGCGAGCTCCTGGAGATCGTCGGCCTCAACCCGGAGCACTACAACCGCTTCCCGCACGAGTTCTCCGGCGGCCAGCGCCAGCGCATCGGCGTCGCCCGTGCCGTGGCCCTGGAGCCGAAGCTGATCGTCGCCGACGAGCCGGTCTCCGCGCTCGACGTCTCCATCCAGGCCCAGGTGGTGAACCTTCTCCAGAAGGTGCAGCGGGAGATGGGCATCGCGTTCGTCTTCATCGCCCACGACCTGGCGATCGTGCGGCACTTCTCGCAGCGCGTCGCGGTGATGTACCTGGGCAAGATCGTGGAGATCGCGGACCGCGACTCGCTCTACAACCGGCCCCGTCACCCGTACACGCACGCGCTGATGTCGGCCGTGCCGGACGCGGACATCGACGCGGAGAAGAAGGAGCGCATCCGCCTGGAGGGCGATGTGCCGTCCCCCATCGCGCCGCCGTCCGGCTGCCGCTTCCGCACCCGGTGCTGGAAGGCGCAGGACAAGTGCGCGACGGAGGAGCCGCCGCTGGTGCAGATCTCCGGCAGCAAGCCCGGACACCTGACGGCCTGCCACTTCCCGGAGGACCCGTCCATCGAGGCCCGCGCGGAGGACATCGTCCTGGACCCGGCGCTCAAGGCTCTGGAGAGCGAGTCCTGAGGCCTGTTGCTTGTACGTGACTGTGGCCCGGCCCGGTGATTCCCACCGGGCCGGGCCACAGTTCTTTCCTGAACAGTTCTCCAGCTGACGGCCGGTGGGGGCTGAGCGCGCAGTTCCCCGCGCCCCTGAAATGCGCACTGCGTGCGCCATCTCAGGGGCGCAGACGCGTGCGCCCCATGGAGTTGCGGCGAAGCCGCATGCTCCAGGGGCGCGGGGAACGGCGCGACCAGCCCCCACCGGCCCGCAGCGGCGATCAATCCGCCACCCGGCACACGCTGACGATCTCCGGGCTGGAAGCCATCAGCGGGGAGTGGTCCCAGTCGCCGTACCGAGCCTCAACCTCAAGCCCCGCCCCCGCGAGGAACCCGTCCAGCTCACCCCGCGCCAAAAAGCGGAGCGTGCTGCGACTGACCTCGGCCCCGCCGAACGTCGTATCAAAAGTGACCGTACGTCCATCGAAGTCACCCACGACCTCATGCGCCACCCGCACCCCGCCCACCTCCACGGCCCGCGACGGAGTCCACCGCTCCCAGGCCCGCGCCGCGGGATTCCGCGTCTCGAACGCGAACCGGCCCCCGGGCGCGAGCAACCCCCGCACCGCCTCCAGTGACGTACGGATCTCGGCGTCGTCGACCCAGACCTGGAACGCGTGCCCGTTCATCACGACAAGGTCGAACGGCCCCTCCGGCCGGACGGCGGAGTCCAGCGTGCCCGCCACCCACTCCACATCCGCCCGGCGCCGAGCGACGGCCAGCATGCCCGCCGCCGGGTCGAGCCCGCACAGCCGCCCCGGGTGCCCCTCCTCGCGGGCCCGGATCAGCAGCGCCCCCGTCCCGCAGCCCACATCGAGCACGGATCCGGCGCCGCGCACCAGGTCCAGGTAGAAGTCGTCGCCCGGGCCCCACGGGTTCAGCGCGTCGTAGAGACCGGCGAGCCGGGCGTCGGTGAAGGCGTGGTCGGGCATCGGCCGATCATCGCGCATGTCGTGCGAGTGCCGCGAGGACTTTTCCCGTAAGGCCGACTCCAGGGTGCGGTATGTAAGCATCAGCCCGATATTTAGGCGTACGTGTCATGTGATCGGTATGGGCAAGTATCAGTCGGTATGAGGAGGCACTCCATGCGTGGAGCCACGCACGCCAAGTGGGTCGCTGGAGCGGTCGTCGTAGCCATGGCGGCGACGGCCTGTGGGGGCGGCGGCGACAGTGGCGGTGGCGGCGGTGACGGATCCGGTGTCGTCCGGTCCTCCTGGGGCGATCCGCAGAACCCGCTGGAGCCCGCGAACACCAACGAGGTGCAGGGCGGCAAGGTCCTGGACATGATCTTCCGGGGTCTGAAGCGGTACGACCCGAAGACGGGCGCCGCCAAGGACATGCTGGCGGAGAAGATCGATACGTCCGACCAGACGAACTACAAGATCACCGTCAAGAGCGGGTGGACGTTCTCCAACGGGGAGAAGGTCACGGCCAAGTCCTTCGTCGACGCCTGGAACTACGGCGCGAGCCTGAAGAACAACCAGAAGAACGCGTACTTCTTCGGGTACATCGACGGCTACGACAAGGTGCACCCGGACTCCGGCAAGCAGAGCGCCGACACGCTGTCAGGGCTCAAGGTCACGGGTGACCGGACCTTCACGGTCAAGCTCAACCAGAAGTTCTCGACCTGGCCCGACACCCTCGGCTACGCGGCCTTCGCGCCGCTGCCCAAGGTGTTCTTCAGCGACCACGACAGCTATGTGAGCAAACCCGTCGGCAACGGGCCGTACACCGTGGACTCGTACCAGAAGGGGTCCCAGATGTCCCTTCGCAAGTGGGACAAGTACCCCGGGGACGACAAGGCGCAGAACGGCGGCGTGGACCTCAAGGTCTACACGGACAACAACACCGCCTACACCGACCTGACCGCGGGCAACCTCGACCTCGTCGACGACGTACCGGCCTCGCAGCTCAAGAACGTGGACAGCGACCTGAGCGGCCGGTACATCAACACCCCGGCCGGCATCATCCAGACCCTCGCCTTCCCGTTCTACGACTCCGACTGGAACAAGTCGGGCAGCGAAAAGGTCCGTAAGGGCCTGTCCATGGCGATCAACCGCAAGCAGATCACCGAGTCGATCTTCGAGAAGACCCGTACCCCGGCCACCGACTGGACGTCCCCGGTGCTCGGCGACGACGGCGGCTACAAGTCCGGGCTCTGCGGGGAGTTCTGCGAGTACAAGCCGGCCGAGGCCAAGAAGCTGGTCAAGGAGGGCGGCGGCATCCCCGGCGGCCAGGTGAAGCTCGGCTACAACGCCGACACCGGCAGCCACAAGGAGTGGATCGACGCCGTCTGCAACTCCATCAACAACGCGCTGGGCAACGACAAGGCCTGCGTCGGCAGCCCCACCGGCACCTTCGCGGACTTCCGCAACAAGATCACCGACAAGAAGATGACGGGCCCGTTCCGCGCCGGCTGGCAGATGGACTACCCGCTCATCCAGAACTTCCTGCAGCCGCTGTACTACACCAACGCCTCGTCCAACGACGGCCACTGGTCCAACAAGGAGTTCGACTCCCTCGTCGACAAGGCGAACGCGGAGCCCGACCAGGCCAAGGCGGTCAAGACGTTCCAGCAGGCCCAGGAGGTCGTCCGGGACAACATGGCGGCCATCCCGCTCTGGTACCAGAACGGCAGCGCCGGCTACTCGGACAAGGTCTCCAACGTCGCGCTGAACCCGTTCAGCGTCCCCGTCTACAACGAGATCAAGGTCAACTGACAGCCACGGACGCCAGGGACGGAGCCCTCAATGGGACGGTATGTGATCCGGCGGCTGCTGCAGATGATCCCGGTCTTCATCGGCGCCACGCTGCTGATCTTCCTCATGGTCAACGTGATGGGCGACCCCATCGCGGGGCTGTGCGGCGACAAGGCCTGCGACCCCGCCACCAAGGCCCAGCTGTCGAAGGAGTTCGGCCTCGACAAGCCGGTGTGGCAGCAATACCTGACGTACATGGGGAACGTCTTCACCGGTGACTTCGGCACGGCGTTCAACGGCCAGAAGGTCACCGAGCTGATGTCGACCGCGTTCCCGGTCACCATCCGCCTGACGATCGTGGCGATCCTCTTCGAGATCATCGTCGGCATCACGCTCGGCGTCGTCACCGGCCTGCGGCGCGGCCGCCCCATCGACACCTCCGTGCTGCTGCTGACCCTCGTCGTCATCTCCGTCCCGACGTTCGTCACCGGTCTGCTGCTGCAACTGCTGCTCGGCGTGGAGTGGGGCTGGATCAACCCCGCGGTCTCCACGGACGCCCCGTTCGGCGAGCTGATCGTGCCGGGGCTCGTGCTCGCCTCGGTCTCCCTCGCGTACGTGACCCGCCTGACGCGGACCTCCATCGCCGAGAACAAGCGGGCGGATTACGTGCGCACGGCCATCGCCAAGGGGCTGCCGAGGCGCCGCGTCATCACCCGGCACCTGCTGCGCAACTCACTGATCCCCGTCGTCACCTTCATCGGCGCCGACGTCGGCGCCCTGATGGGCGGCGCCATCGTCACCGAGCGCATCTTCAACATCCACGGCGTCGGCTTCCAGCTCTACCAGGGCATCCTGCGGCAGAACACCCAGACCGTGGTCGGCTTCGTGACGATCCTCGTCCTTGTCTTCCTCGCGGTGAACCTGATCGTCGACCTCCTGTACGCCGTACTCGACCCGAGGATCCGCTATGCCTGAACCGCAAGCGCCAGAGCCCTCGTCCTGGTCCGCAGGCGGGCGCGCGCCCGAGGACGGGGCCATCGCGGCGACCGGCATGGGCGGCGCGATGGACCTCGCCACGAGCGAGGGCGCGGGCCTGGACAACCGGCCTGGCGGCCCTTCCGGCACCGGGCCCGTCGGCAAGCCCCGCAGCCTGTGGTCCGACGCCTGGCGCGACCTGCGCCGCAACCCCATCTTCATCGTCTCGGCGCTGGTCATCCTCTTCCTGGTGCTCATCTCCATCTGGCCGCAGCTGATCGCCTCGGGCAACCCGCTCTCCTGCGACCTGGGCAAACGCCAGCAGGGCTCCCAGCCGGGCCACCCCTTCGGCTTCGACGGCCAGGGCTGCGACGTCTACACGCGCACCGTGTACGGCGCCCGCAACTCCATCACCGTCGGCGTCTGCGCCACGATCGGCGTCTCGCTCCTCGGTTCGGTCCTCGGCGGCCTGGCCGGGTTCTTCGGCGGGTTCTGGGACGCGGTCCTCTCCCGCATCACCGACATCTTCTTCGCGATCCCCGTCATCCTCGGCGGCCTCGTCCTGCTGTCGGTCGTCACCAGCAACACCGTCTGGCCCGTCATCGGCTTCATGGTGCTGCTCGGCTGGCCGCAGATCTCCCGCATCGCCCGCGGCTCGGTCATCACCGCCAAGCAGAACGACTACGTGCAGGCGGCCCGCGCGCTCGGCGCCTCCAACTCCCGCATGCTGCTGCGCCACATCACCCCGAACGCCGTCGCACCGGTCATCGTCGTCGCGACCATCGCCCTCGGTACGTACATCGCCCTGGAGGCGACGCTCTCGTACCTCGGTGTCGGCCTGAAGCCGCCGGCGGTCAGCTGGGGCATCGACATCTCGGCGGCCTCCGGATACATCCGCAACGCCCCGCACATGCTGCTGTGGCCGGCCGGAGCGCTCGCCCTCACGGTCCTCGCGTTCATCATGCTCGGCGACGCGGTGCGCGACGCCCTCGACCCGAAGCTGAGGTAGCGCCCATGCCGTTGCTCGAAGTACGCGATCTGCACGTCGAGTTCCGCACCAGGGACGGCGTCGCCAGAGCCGTGAACGGCGTCGACTACACCGTCGACGAGGGCGAGACGCTCGCGGTGCTCGGCGAGTCAGGCTCCGGCAAGTCGGTCACCGCCCAGGCGATCATGGGCATCCTCGACGTGCCGCCCGGGAAGATCACCGGCGGTGAAGTCCTCTTCAAGGGCAGGGACCTGCTGAAGCTCAAGGAGGAGGAGCGCAGGAAGGTCCGCGGCGCCGAGATGGCCATGATCTTCCAGGACGCGCTCAGCTCCCTCAACCCGGTGCTCTCCGTGGGCGAGCAGATCGGCGAGCTGTTCACCGTCCACCGGGGCATGTCCCGCAAGGACGCCAAGGCCAAGGCCGTCGAGCTGATGGACCGGGTCCGCATCCCGGCGGCGAAGGAGCGGGTCGGGCAGTACCCGCACCAGTTCTCCGGCGGCATGCGCCAGCGCATCATGATCGCGATGGCGCTCGCGCTCGAACCCGATCTCATCATCGCGGACGAGCCGACCACCGCCCTCGACGTCACCGTGCAGGCCCAGGTCATGGACCTGCTGGCCGAGCTGCAGCGCGAGCTCCACATGGGGCTCATCCTCATCACCCACGACCTGGGCGTCGTCGCCGACGTCGCCGACAAGATCGCCGTGATGTACGCGGGCCGCATCGTCGAGCACGCCCCCGTCCACGAGATCTACAAGGCCCCCGCCCACCCGTACACCAAGGGCCTGCTGGAGTCGATCCCGCGCCTGGACCAGAAGGGCCAGGAGCTGTTCGCCATCAAGGGCCTGCCGCCGAACCTGATGCACATCCCGCCCGGCTGCGCCTTCAACCCGCGCTGCCCGATGGCCCAGGACGTGTGCCGCACCGATGTCCCGCCGCTCTACGCGGTCGACGGTCCCGACGGGGACCGCCGCAGCGCCTGCCACTTCTGGAAGGAGACGATCGATGCGTCACGCTGAGGGCGGCTCACACGTCAGCAAGGGCGATGCCAGGCGCGAGGGCGAGATCGCCGAGCACCTCCTCCACAAGTCGCGGGCCGAGTCGGCGTACGCGAAGAACGGTTCGGCCTCCGGACACGAACCCCTCCTGGAGGTACAGGGGCTGGTCAAGCACTACCCCCTCACCCAGGGCATCCTCATCAAGAAGCAGGTCGGCGCGGTCAAGGCCGTCGACGGGGTGGACTTCGAGCTCGGACAGGGCGAGACGCTCGGCATCGTGGGGGAGTCCGGCTGCGGCAAGTCCACCGTCGCCAAGATGCTGGTGAACCTGGAGCGCCCGACGGCCGGCGTCATCAAGTACAAGGGCGAGGACATCACCCGCCTGTCCGGGCGGGCGCTCAAAGCCGTGCGCCGCAACATCCAGATGGTGTTCCAGGACCCGTACACCTCCCTCAACCCCCGGATGACGGTCGGCGACATCATCGGGGAGCCGTACGAGATCCACCCCGAGGTCGCGCCGAAGGGCGACCGCAGGAAGCGGGTCCAGGACCTGCTCGACGTGGTCGGCCTCAACCCCGAGTACATCAACCGCTACCCGCACCAGTTCTCCGGCGGGCAGCGTCAACGCATCGGCATCGCACGGGGGTTGGCCCTGCGCCCCGAGATCATCGTCGCCGACGAGCCGGTCTCCGCGCTCGACGTGTCGGTGCAGGCCCAGGTGATCAACCTCCTGGACCGCCTCCAGAACGAGTTCGACCTCTCCTACGTCTTCATCGCCCACGACCTCTCGATCGTGCGGCACATCTCCGACCGGGTCGGCGTGATGTACCTGGGCCGCATCGTGGAGATCGGCTCCGACGAGGAGATCTACGAGCACCCCACGCACCCCTACACGCAGGCGCTCCTGTCGGCCGTGCCCGTGCCCGACCCGGCGGCCCGCGAGCGCCGCGAACGCATCATCCTGACCGGGGACGTGCCCTCGCCCGCCAACCCGCCCTCCGGCTGCCGCTTCCGCACCCGCTGCTGGAAGGCGCAGCAGCGCTGCGCCGACGAGGTCCCGCTGCTCGCCGTCCCCGCGGTGTTCCGCCTCGGCGACAGCGGCCCGGCCCAGCACCCGTCCGCGTGCCACTTCGCCGAGGAGAAGCAGGTCGTGCCGAGCGAGTAGGGGCCGTGTTTTTTACGAGCAGGCAACTCGGCCGACGCAGTGCCGAAGCACGGGCGGGCCACGGTGGACACCGTACGGCCGTGCGGGTGCCGTGGGTCGGGGGCCGGAGCACGCCATGTCGCTCCGGCCCCCGGTCGTTCTCCGCGTGCTTATGCGAGCCCCAACGACCGCTTCAGGAAGTCGACTTGGAGCAGCAGCAGGTTCTCGGCGATCTGTTCCTGCGGCGTCATGTGGGTCACCCCGGACAGCGGCAGCACCTCGTGCGGGCGCCCGTCCGCGAGCAGGGCGGAGCTCAGCCGCAGGGCGTGCGCGACGACCACGTTGTCATCGGCGAGCCCGTGCACGATGAGCAGCGGCCGGTGCTGCCCGGCGGCGTCCGAGAGCCCGTCGTCCGTCACCAGCGAGCTCTTCGCGTACGTGTCGGGGGACGCGGCCGGGTCGCCCAGGTACCGCTCCGTGTAGTGCGTGTCGTACAGCCGCCAGTCCGTCACCGGGGCACCGGCGATGCCCGCGTGGAAGACGTCGGGCCGCTTCAGCACGGCAAGCGCGGACAGATAGCCGCCGTAACTCCAGCCGCGCATCGCCACCTTGGACAGGTCGAGCGGGAAGCGGCTCGCCAGCGCGTGCACCGCGGTCACCTGGTCGTCGAGCGTCAGCGTGAAGTCGCCGCGGATCGACTTCTCACGGCCGGGCGAGACACCGGGCGTGCCGCGGCCGTCGGCGACGATCACCGCGAAGCCCTGGTCGGCGAACCACTGAGAGGTCAGGTAGGGGTTGTGCGCCGCCATGACGCGCTGCCCGTGCGGGCCGCCGTACGGGTCGAGGAGCACCGGCAGCGGTCCGTTCCCCTCCGCGTACGAGGAGGGCAGCAGGACGGCGCACGGGATGCCCGCCGCCTCCGTCAGCGTCACGCGCGGGGAGAGCAGCGGGCGTTCGGCGTGCGAGGCGATCTCGGCGACCTGCTTGCCGGCGCGCTCCACGCGCACCCGGGCGCCGGGGGAGTCGAGGGTGGAGGAGACCAGGACGGTGACGTCGCCGGAGCGGACCGCCGAGTGCACGCCGGGCTCGGTGGAGACGCGCTGCACACCCAGTTCGTTGACCCGGTAGACGTGCACCTCGCCGGTCTCCGGCGCCTCCGCGCCCGCGCCCGCCGAGGCCGAGACCAGGACATCGCTCGTGCCGACGTCGAGCACGGCCCGTACATGCAACTGCGGTCCGGTCAGCGGGCGTTCACCGACGGCGAGCACGCGCGCGCCGCCCTCGTCGGCGATCCGCACGAGCTGCCCGCTCGGCGACCAGCACGGCACGCCGGGGAACAGCTCCAGCCACTGGTCGTCCTCGTCGGCGTGCACCATCCGGGTCGAGCCGTCGTCGGGGTTCACCGCCAGGTACAACTCGCTGAGCTGGTCGCGGGCCTGCACGAGGATCAGCGGGGCGCCGTCCGCCGACCAGTGCACGCGGGCCAGGTACGGGTAGGCCGACCGGTTCCAGTTGATCTCGGTGCGGGTACCGTCCAGGGCGTACGCGAACAGGCGGACCTCGGCGTTGGGCGTGCCGGCCGCCGGATAGGCGTTGCGCGTCGGCTCCCGGTCCGGGTGCGCCGGGTCGGCGATCCACCAGCGCCGCACGTCCGCGTCGTCGGCGCGGGCCACGAGCAGCCGGTCCGAGTCGGGCGACCACCAGAAGCCGCGGTACCGGGACATCTCCTCGGCCGCGATGAACTCCGCGAGCCCGTACGTCACCGTCTCCGACTCGGGCGTGGCCAGCGCCCGGTCGTCGGCGGCGTCGCCGGTATCTGCTACGCCGACGACCCGCAGCGCGCCCTGCGCGACGTACGCGATGTGCCGGCCGTCGGGCGCCGGGCGCGGGTCCAACACCGGCCCTGGGACGCGGAGTTCACGGGTCGTGCCCGCGCGCAGCTCGGCCGTGAAGAGCCGGCCCGACAGGGCGAACGCCGCGACCTCGGCGGCGGCGTCCGTCGCGTAACCCACGATGCCGGCGCCGCCCTCGCGGCTGCGCTCGCGCCGGGCCCGCTCCGCGGCCGAGAGGCGTTCCGAAGAGCCGCCGAGCAGGGTCACCGGGTCGGCGGCGACCCGCTCCTGACCGCCCGCCAGATCCAGCACCCACAGGGCGTTCGCCCGGTCCGTGCCGTGGGAGGAGCGGAGGAAGACGACCCGCTCCCCGTCGGGCGACACCGTGAAGGCGCGCGGCGCACCCGACGTGAAGCGCTGCGTACGCGCGTGCTGACGAGGGAAGGAGTAGGTCTCGTCCCCGGTGCCGGTGCCGCTTTGGATGGTCATCCCCGAAGCCTAGGCCGCGTAAGGGCCATGCGCCCCCACGCGCTCCCGCCCGCCCCCGGTGCCCCCTCATCGCGACTCATGCGTTACGACGGATAGTTATGATCGCTTGCACTGTGTGGGCATCAATGTCCCGGTGGCATCGCGCAGGTGGATGCCCGTCGGTGACCGGATCACTTTGGAGGAGGGACCGCTGTGGCACTCTCGATCTCGGCCGTGGTGCTGTTCGCGATCATCGTCTTCATCCTGATCAAGAAGTCGGGGCTGAAGGCCGGGCACGCGGTGGTCTGTGTGCTCCTCGGGTTCTATCTGGCGAGCTCCTCCATCGCTCCCACGATCAAGGAGCTGACGACGAACGTGGCGGGCATGATCGGCGGGATCAAGTTCTAGCCAGGGGGGCAGGGCGTTCTAGGCTGGGTACATGACGGAACTGCCCGGCCGGCGTCTGCTCCTCGTGCACGCGCACCCCGATGACGAGTCGATCAACAACGGCGCGACGATGGCCAAGTACGCCGCCGACGGCGTCCACGTCACGCTCGTGACCTGCACCCTCGGCGAAGAGGGTGAGGTCATTCCGGACGAACTGGCCCATCTCGCCCCGGATCGTGAGGATCTGCTCGGCCCGCACCGCATCGGCGAGCTGGCCGCCGCCATGAAGGAGCTGGGCGTCACCGACCACCGCTTCCTCGGCGGCCCCGGGCGCTACCGCGACTCCGGAATGATGGGCGCCGAGCAGAACGGACGCCCGGCCGCGTTCTGGTCGGCCGACCTCGACGAGGCGGCCGCGCACCTCGTGGCCGTGATCCGCGAGGTCCGCCCGCAGGTCCTCGTCACGTACGACCCGGACGGCGGCTACGGCCACCCCGACCACATCCAGGCGCACCGCGTCGCCATGCGCGCCGCCGACCTCGCCGCCGAACCGGCCTTCCGGCGCGACCTCGGAGATTCGCACACGATCTCCAAGATCTATTGGAATCGTGTGCCTCGTACGTATGTCGCGGAACTCTTCCGCCGTCTCGAGGACGGGCTCGACCGCACGCCCTTCGACGCCGTCGCCACCGTGACCGACGTGCCGGGCGTCGTCGACGACGAGCGCGTCACCGCCGAGATCGACGGCCGGCCCTTCTGGCTCAGGAAGGAGGCCGCGATGCGCGCGCACGCCACCCAGATCGACATCCCCGAAGAGCTCGACGTGTTCGCGCTCTCGAACGGGCTCGCGCAGCCGGTGCTTCCGATCGAGCACTACGAGTTGGTGCGGGGCGAGCCCGGATCGGCGTACGAGTACGACCTGTTCGAGGGCATCGACCTAGAAGGCGCCGACCTCGAAGGCGGCAGCGAGAACATCCACCAGGGCCCCGAGGGAGAACACGCGTGATGAGCAGCGCCAAGAGCGGCGGCGGCCCCGGTGGCGGCAAGGCAGCGGCACAGCAGGTCGATCTTCCCTTCAGCATGTCGCTCACCCCCGCCAGGGGAGCCGCACTCCTCGTCCTGTTCGTGCTCGGGGTGCCCGTCGGCGCCGCGGGCGCGCTGCTCCAAGGAGGCTGGTTCCCGGGCGGGTTGCTGCTCGCGCTGCTCGGCGCGGCCGGCCTCTTCCACGGCGGGGCCCGCCTGACCCGTGGTAGATCCGGGGCGGTGGCACCCGCGGCGGGCTGGCTCGTCGCTGTCATTCTGCTCACAGCGAGCCGTCCCGAGGGGGACTTCCTGTTCGGCGCGGGACTCGGCTCGTACCTCTTCCTCCTCGGAGGGATGGCCGTGGCTGTGATGTGCGCCACCCTTGGTATTTCACAGCAACCACCCGCGTCCGACGCCCGACTTGGGAAGTGACGTCGGACTTGCGACCAGTACGCACCGTGGCCCGTTCGGGATTCACCATCCGTCACACAGTGACGCCCGGCCGCGGCCAGTATGGTGGTGCGCGCCGCCGAGCAGCCCGCGCGAGGTCGAGACGGGCGGCGGAGCCAACCGGGAGAACCTGCTTTGAGTCGTGAAACTGACAGTTCGTCCTCCGGGCCCCAGGGGCGCGGCGCTGCCGCGTACCCGTCGGGCACGCCTCCGTACGGTTCGTCCACGCAGGGCGCACCCTCCGGTGACACCGACCCGCTGGGCCAGGTGCCCCCGGGTGACCAGGGCGCCGCGGACACACCCAGGACCGAGACCACGCTGACGACGCGGATCCGGATCAACATCCCCGGCTCGCGTCCGATTCCGCCGGTCGTGATGCGTACGCCGATGAGCGATGTCGACGGGGGGCCGCAGGACGGCGCCGACGCGCAGGGCAGGGCCCCCGAGCCCGACCCCGCCGCCGGCCGCCCCTCCGCGCTCGCCGGGTACGCCGACACGGGTACAGGTACGGGCACGGGTGCCGGTGCGAATACGGGCACGGACGCCGGTACCGGCGCCGGGCCCGCCACGGGTGCCGGCCCAGGCGACGCCGCCGAGGCCAGGCCGCCCCGCGAGGAGAAGACCAGCGACTGGTTCGCGCCGCGCAAGGGTGCCGCGGGCCGCGGCGCAGCGGCGAACGGCGCGGGAGCCGCCGCGGCAGCCCCCCCGGCCGCCCCCGGCGCTCCGTCCGGCACGTCCGGCGGCTTCGACGTGTCCGGCGCCGTCGCGGCGGGCCCGCTCGGCGGCGGCACCGCGCAGGGAGCCCCGGGCGACCGCGGTGACCTGCCCTACTTCTCCGGCAACACGGGCGCTCCGCCCTCCGGTGCGCACCGCGGTGACCCGGCCGGGCCCTCCGGTCCCACGGTTCCCGCTGGTCCCACAGGTCCCACAGGTCCCACTACGGGGCCCGCCACCGGCGACGGCCCGATGGTGCCGCCGCTCGCGAGCGAGCCGCCGTTCCGTCCCGTTCCTGGCGCCCAGAACCCGCCGCGGATGAGCGACGACACCGCGATCCTCACGCCGCAGAAGCCCGCGCCCGAGCCGTCGGCCGGCCATGTCTCCGGTGACACGCTCACCAGCGGCATCCCGGTCGTCCCGGGAGCCGGTGGCCCCGGCTCCCCGTTCGCGCCCGGTGCCCCTGCGCCCACGCCGCACACCCCGCCGAAGCTGCCGGACCCGGTGCAGACCGCCCCGTCGGCCTCCGCGAAAAAGAAGAAGAAGGGCCGCAGCAAGCTGGTCCTGCTCGGCGCGGGCGTCATCGGCCTGGCCGGAGTCGCGTACGGCGCGGGCCTGTTGATGAACCACTCGGACGTGCCCAAGGGCACCACCGTCCTCGGCGTCGACATCGGTGGCGGGACCCGCGACCAGGCCGCCGCCAAGCTCGACGACTCCCTCGGCAAGCGCACGGGCCAGGCCCTGAAGCTCCAGGTCGACGGCAAGACGGTCGAGCTGAAGCCGGACCAGGCGGGCCTGTCCCTGGACAGCGCGGCCACCGTGTCCGTCGCCGCGGGCAGTGACTACAACCCGGTCTCCGTCATCGGCTCGCTCTTCGGCAACCAGCGGGTGGTCGACCCCGTCATGCCCGTCGACGAGGAGAAGCTGCACGCGGCTCTCGAGCAGGCCGCGGGCGGCGCCGCCGGGTCGGGCGACGGCACGATCAAGTTCGTCCAGGGCAAGGCCGTCGCGGTCTACGGCAAGGCCGGCAAGGGCATCGACGTCGACAAGTCGACCGCCGCCGTGGAGAAGGCGTACCAGGCGCAGGTCGAGACGGGCGCGTCCACCCCGGTCCAGGTCGCGACGACGGAGCGGCAGCCGACGGTCTCGGACGCCGAGGTCGACCGGAAGATGGAGCAGTTCGCCAAGCCCGCGATGTCCGGCCTGGTCACGATCAAGGCGGGTAACGCCTCGATCCAGTTCGGCCCGGACAAGTCGCTGCCCAAGGTCCTCGGGATGAAGGCGATCGACGGCAAGCTCGTCGAGACGTACGACCGGGAGGCCCTCAAGGAGCTCTACGGCAACGTCTTCGACGGCGTCCTCATCACCCGGGGCAACGGCTCGAAGACCCCGGTCCAGCCGACCGACGTCGCCTCGGCCATGGGCAAGGCCCTGCTGGGCAAGACCGCCGCCGAGCGTACGGCGACGATCGAGACGAACGCAGGCTAGAGCTCTTCCATAAGCCCAGAGCTCTCTTACGAGCGCGACCGCGAGTCCCGCATGACTGATGTCATGCGGGACTCGCGACGCCCGGCACTGCCGCGCCCCGCCGCCGACCGGCGACCATGGGCGGCATGAACACAGACGCAGCGGTCACCTTCGCCGGGGTGACGAAGTCCTACGGAGCCGTGAAGGCCGTCGACGGTCTCAGCCTCGTCCTGCACCCGGGGGAGACCGTCGCCCTGCTCGGCCCCAACGGCGCGGGCAAGTCCACCACCCTCGACCTGCTGCTCGGCCTGCGCCCCGCGGACAGCGGCTCCGTCCGCGTCTTCGGCGCCGCCCCGCGCGACGCGATCGTCCAGGGCCGGGTCGGCGCCATGCTGCAGAGCGGCGGCCTGATGGACGAGGTGACCGTGCGCGAGCTGGTCCAGCTGGCCTGTGCCCTGCACCCCGAACCGTTCCCGGTCGGCGACGTGCTCTCCCGCGCCGGCATCACCCAGATCGCCGACCGCAAGGTCAACAAGCTCTCCGGCGGCCAGGAGCAGCGTGTCCGCTTCGCCCTCGCCACGGCCGGTGACAGTGACCTGATCGTCCTCGACGAGCCGACGACCGGCATGGACGTGACGGCCCGCCAGGCGTTCTGGGCGACCATGCGCGAACAGGCCGACCAGGGCCGCACCGTCCTGTTCGCCACGCACTATCTGGAGGAGGCGGACGCGATCGCCGACCGCGTCCTCGTGCTGCACCGCGGCCGCCTCCTCGCCGACGGCACCGCCGCCGAGATCAAGGCGAAGGCGGGCGCCCGCAAGGTCTCCTTCGACCTGGAGGGCGAGATCGACACCGTCGCCATCAAGGCGCTGCCGTTCCTCACCACCGCGGACATCTCGGGCCAGACCGTCCGCATCCAGTCCACCGACGCCGACGCGACCGTGCACGCGCTGTACGGGCTCGGCGTGTACCCGCGCAACCTCGAAGTCGCCGGACTCGGCCTGGAACAGGCCTTCGTGGCCATCACCACCGCGGAAGAAGCCGCAGGAGCAGTTGCGGGAGAAGCCGCGGGCGAAGCCGCCGAGGAGGCGAACGCAGCATGAACAGCCTCATCAAGCTGGAGATCACCCGCGCCCTGCGCAACAGGAAGTTCCTGTTCTTCTCCGTGATCTATCCATCGGTCCTGTTCCTGCTGATCGCGGGCAGCGCCGACAGCACCACCGTCGTCGACGGCACGGGCCTGAACCTGCCCGCGTTCATGATGGTCTCCATGGCCTCCTTCGGCGCGCTCACGGCCGTCCTCATGGGCAACAGCGAGCGCATCGCGAAGGAGCGGGAGAGCGGCTGGGTACGGCAGTTGAGGCTGACGACGCTGCCCGGCCGCGGCTACGTACTGGCGAAGACGGCGAGCGCCGCGGTCGTCTCCCTGCCCTCCATCGTGATCGTCTTCGTCGTGGCCGCTGTCTTCAAGGACGTACGGGTCGACGCCTGGCAGTGGCTCGCGCTCACCGGCGCGATCTGGGCGGGCAGCCTCTGCTTCGCCGCGCTCGGGGTCGCCATCGGCTACCTCGCGTCCGGCGACGCCGTCCGCCCGATCACGATGATCGTCTACTTCGGCCTGTCCATCCTGGGCGGCCTGTGGATGCCGACCACGACGTTCCCGCAGTGGCTCCAGTCCATCGCCAAGTGGCTGCCCACGCACGCCTACGCCGCCCTCGGCCAGGCCATCGAGCTGGGCAACGCCCCGCACGCCAAGGACGTCACGCTGATCGTCGTGTACTTCCTGCTCTTCGCGGGCGGCGCGGCCTGGCTGTACCGGAAGGACACGTTGAAGGCGTGAGCACGCAGACGGACGGCGAGCGCAGGCTCCCGGGGATCGGCAGACCGCCGGAGACGCGCCGCGAGTTCTACGTGAAACTGCTGTGGATCACGATGTGGCTGGCCTTCCTCGGCAGCCCGGTCGCCGACCTGCTGCAGGGCGGCCACGGCCCGGTGGCCACGGTCCTCGGCTGGCTGAGCCTCACGGGGTTCGCCGGCTGCTACGTGGGCCTCGTCCTGCGCCAGACGGGCCGGCCGATGGAGCCGGTCGTGGTCCGCGGCTGCCTGGCCCTGCTGTCGGTGTTCGCCGTCGCCCTGCCCCTCACCCTCGGGGCGACGTGGCTGGTCCTGTTCGTGTACGTTTCCGTGGCCTATGGCGCCGTCCTTACGCTGCGGTGGACCCGCGCGGCGATCCTGCTCACGACGGCCGCCCTGCTCGGCACCGGGCTGCTGCTCGACACCGAGCCGCAGTACTGGCTCATCGTCCCCACGCTGCTGGGCGGCTTCTCGATGATCGGCGTGCGGGATCTGGTGCGTACGACCAAGGAGTTGCGGGAGGCCCGTGCCCAGGTCGCCCAGCTCGCCGCGAACGAGGAGCGGCTGCGGCTCGCCCGTGACCTGCACGACCTCCTCGGCCACTCCCTCTCGCTGATCACGCTCAAGAGTGAACTCGCCGGACGGATGCTGCCGGACCACCCCGGCAAGGCGGCCGACCAGGTCGCCGACATCGAGAAGGTGAGCCGCCAGGCACTGGTCGACGTGCGCGAAGCCGTCACCGGGTACCGGCGGCCCCGGCTTGCCGCGGAACTGGCGGGCGCACAGGCGGCGTTGACGGCGGCGGACATCGCGGCGGACGTGCCCGCCGACGCCCCCGGGCTGCCCGGGACGCAGGAGGCGACGCTCGCCTGGACGCTGCGCGAGGCCGTCACCAACGTCGTACGGCACAGCGCGGCACGTCGCTGCACGGTCGCCGTCACCCGGCGCGAGACCCTCGACGGGCCGGTCGTCGAGCTGACCGTCGAGGACGACGGCGCGGGCCCGTCGGGGACGCCGCCCGGCAACGGCCTGACCGGTCTCGCCGAACGCCTGGCCGCCGTCGGCGGCACCCTGGAGGCGGGCGCCGCGCCAGGGCGCGGCTTCCGCCTGGTGGCCCGGGTCCCGGCCGCCTCCGTAGGATCCGCCGCATGACGATCAGGGTGTTGTTGGCCGAGGACCAGTCGATGGTCCGTGAGGCCCTCGCGGCGCTGCTCGGCCTGGAGCCGGACATCGAGGTCGTCGCGCAGGTGGCACGCGGCGACGAGGTCCTGGCGGCCGCCCGCGCGCACGCGCCGGACGTGGCGCTGCTGGACATCGAGATGCCGGGCTGCACGGGCATCGAGGCGGCGGTCCAACTCCACGCCCACCTTCCGGAGTTGAGGGTGGTCATCCTCACCACGTTCGGCCGTCCCGGCTATCTGCGCAGCGCCATGGAGGCGGGCGCCCGCGCGTTCCTGGTGAAGGACGCCCCCGCGGCCCAGCTCGCCGAGGCCGTCCGCAAGGTCCTCGCGGACGAGCGCGTCATCGATCCCACGCTCGCCGCGGCGGCCCTGGCGGAGGGCGCCAACCCGCTCACGGACCGCGAACGCGAGGTGCTCCGCGCGGCGGCGGACGGCCGCACCAACGCGGAACTGGCCGCCGCCCTGAACCTGTCGCAGGGCACGGTCCGCAACTATCTGTCGGTGGCGATCCAGAAGCTGGCGGTACGGAACCGGGCGGAGGCGGTACGGGTCGCGCGCGAGAAGGGGTGGCTGTAGCGAAGGGCATGGGGTGGCTGTGTCGGCTCGGGCTGTGCCGGGTCGGTTCGCCACGGTGTGGCTGTGTCCGACGGGTCAGTTCAACATCGCCCGAGCCGCCCTGGCCTGCCCCGCCACCCGCTCCGCCGCATCGGCGTCCACCGCCGCCACCACTTCCGCGTACGCCTCCAACTCCGCGGCTCCTGTGACGAAATCGCCCCGCTGAACCAGCAACTGGGCCCGCTCGAAGCGCAACCGCGCCGGATGTGAGGGCAGCAGCAGCGACAACTCCACGGCCCAGAGCGACACATCGGACCGCTCGGGCCGCGTCGCCGCCCACGCCCGGATGTTGTTCAGGATCCGCAGCACGACCTCCAGCGGATCGACGGGCCGCAGCATCGACGGGTCCATCGGCGCCCCCGTCGCCCCGGCCACCAGCACCTCCGCGTCCGGCCCCGTCAGCACCCGCCCCGCGCCGAACGGATCGGCGAGGATCTGCTGCGCGGGATCGCCGAAGCCGACGACGAAGTGCCCCGGCAGCGCCACCCCGTACACCGGGGCCCCGGCCCGCCGCGCCACCTCCATCCACACCACCGACAGCAGGATCGGCAGCCCGCGCCGGCGCCGCAGGACCTCGTGCAGCAGCGACGACTCCAGACGCTGGTAGTCGCCGGACGCCCCGTGGAACCCGAGCCGTGTCCCGAGCAGTTCGGCGAGCGCGGTGGCCCACGAGCGCGGACTGCCCGGCCGGAACGGCAACTGTCCGGACAGCTCGTCGAGTCGGATCTGTACGGCGTCCATGCCGGCCTCGTCGAGCGAGCCGTCCGCCTGCGCGGAGAGCAGCAGACACAGGTGCGCGAGATCGGGCCGCTCGGACCGTGCCTCCTCGGCGAACCTGCGCCGCAGCTCGGTGGAACGGGGGGACAAGTGGGGGGACATACGTGCTTCGTGCCCTCTCAGACCGATCGATAGCGCGATCGACAACGGGTCACCGTGCTGTCACCGGCGCTTTCCGCTCCGGAGCACGGTAGTGGTGATAGGCGTGATGTGTGGAGAAACCCATGCGGTCGTACAGGGCGCGCGCCCCCTCGTTGTCGGCCTCGACCTGGAGCCAGGCCGCCGACGCGCCCTCGTCCAGCGCGCGGCGCGCGAGCGCCGTCATCACGGCCGAGGCGAGCCCTTGGCGCCGACATGCGGGGTCGACCTCGACGGCGGCGAACCCGGCCCACCGCCCGTCGACCACGCATCGTCCGATCGCCGCGGGTACTTCGCCCTCGCCGGACACCGTCGCGAACCACACGGACGGCCCGGCGCGGAGCACCCGCGTCGCCACCTCGCTCGCGCCCTTGCGCTGGTACCGCCCGAGCCACTGCGCCTCCAGATCCCGGCTCAGCAGCACCCGCGGGTCGTCGGGGGCGTCCGCGACGGGGGCGAGCGCCGCGATCCGCAGCTCGGCACTCACCTCCCGCAGCCAGCCGCGCGCCTCCAACTCGGCACACAGCACCTCCTGCGCCCCCGCGGCCCCGGTCGCGGTCTGCGCGTACGCGGGCAGACCACGCGCCGCGTACCAGTCCTGTACGCGGCTGAGCGCGTCGTCGAGCGGCATGCCCGGATCGCCCACCGGCAGCACGGAGTTGGCCCGCCGCGTAAAGCCGTCGGCGGCTCTGAGTTCCCACGCGCCGAGCCGCTCGCTCTCGATGGGCTGCCAGCCGCGGGAGGCGACGCGCGCCAGTTCCGGGTACGTGGCGGAAGGGCCGCGGCGCCTGGCGGGTTCGGCGGGTACGACCTTCCCCGCGACCATCGTGGACGCGTCGACGGAGACTCGTTCGCCGGTCCTTCGTGTGATGAGCAGCACACCGTCGTTCCACGATGTGAGAACTCCGACGGTGTCGGTGAACTTCCGACCCGCGGACCCCTCCTCGCTCACCCGTCGCACGGATACGCGTTTTCCCACGTCAGCGCGGGTCAATCGCACCTCGAGCCGTCCGCTCGCAGTGAATTCCACAGCTCGGTCCACCCCTCCTGTTCGGATCATGGCCGGGAACGGAGATACTAGGTGCGGGCATCGACGACGCCGCGCTCCCGCGCGCCAGGCGGCGGAGCCTGTGGAGGCCCGCCAGCGCCCTATCGAGGAGGAACGACAGCGTGACCTACGTCATCGCGCAGCCTTGTGTCGACGTCAAGGACAAGGCGTGCATCGAGGAGTGCCCGGTCGACTGCATCTACGAGGGCTCCCGGTCCTTGTACATCCACCCGGACGAATGCGTCGACTGTGGTGCCTGTGAGCCGGTCTGCCCGGTCGAGGCCATCTTCTACGAGGACGACACTCCGGAGGAGTGGAAGGACTACTACAAGGCGAACGTCGAGTTCTTCGACGAGCTCGGTTCGCCCGGTGGTGCCTCGAAGATGGGCCTGATCGAGAAGGACCACCCGTTCATCGCAGCGCTGCCGCCGCAGAACCAGAACTGAGCTCAGCGGTACGCACAGGCGCTGCCCCGGTCCCGTACGGCTTCGACTGCCGTACGGGACCGAGGCATTTGTCCCCTACATCGCGAAAGAAGTGAGCTGACCAGGTGTCCGGAGTTCCCGCGCCCATCGATCGCCTCCCCACCTTCCCCTGGGACAAGTTGGAGCCGTACAAGAAGACGGCGGCGGCGCACCCGGGTGGCATCGTCGACCTCTCCGTCGGCACGCCCGTCGATCCGGTGCCCGAGCTGATCCAGAAGGCGCTGATCGACGCCGCGGACTCGCCGGGCTATCCGACGGTGTGGGGCACCCCGGAACTGCGGGACGCGCTCGTGGGCTGGTGCGAGCGCCGGCTCGGCGCCCGCGGCCTCGGCCACCCGAACGTGCTGCCGGTGGTCGGCTCCAAGGAACTCGTGGCCTGGCTCCCGACGCAGCTGGGCCTCGGCCCGGGTACTGCGACATCCAAAGACGTGGTCGCCTACCCGCGCCTCGCGTACCCCACGTACGAGGTGGGCGCCCGCCTGGCCCGCGCGGAGTACGTGGCCTACGACGATCCGACGGAGCTCGACCCCGAGGGCATCAAGCTCCTGTGGCTCAACTCCCCGTCGAATCCGACCGGCCGGGTGCTGTCCAAGGACGAGCTGACCCGCATCGTGGCCTGGGCCCGTGAACACGGCATCCTGATCTTCTCGGACGAGTGCTACCTCGAACTGGGCTGGGAGGCCGAGCCGGTCTCGGTCCTGCACCCGGACGTGAACGGCGGCTCGTGCGAGGGCCTGGTCTCGGTCCACTCGCTCTCCAAGCGCTCGAACCTGGCGGGCTACCGTGCCGCGTTCCTCGCCGGTGACGCCGCGGTGCTCGGTGATCTGCTCCAGATCCGCAAGCACGGCGGCATGATGACCTCGGCCCCGACGCAGGCGGCGGTCGTCGCGGCGCTCGGCGACGAGAGCCACGTCCGCGAGCAGCGCGCCCGGTACGCGGCCCGCCGCGAGCTGCTGCGCGAGGCGCTCCTGAAGCACGGCTTCCGCATCGAGCACAGCGAGGCGAGCCTGTACCTGTGGGCGACCCGCGACGAGTCCTGCTGGGACACGGTCGGCCACCTCGCGGAGCTCGGCATCCTGGTCGCGCCGGGCGACTTCTACGGCGAGGCGGGCCGGCAGTTCGTGCGCGTCGCCCTGACCGCCACGGACGAGCGGATCCAGGCGGCGGCTACCCGCCTGTCCTGACCGCTGTCCCGGCCGCTGTCCTGGCTGCTGTCTTGGCTGCTGTCTTGGCTGCACAGCAGCGAAAACGGGGGTGGGGGGGGGGGGGGGGGCCCCCCCCCCCCCCCCCGGGGCGCGGGGGGGGCGGGCCGCCGCGCCGGCCCGGGGCGGGGCCGCGGGGGGGGGGGGGCGGGTTAACGCGCCACCCGCGGGGC
>NZ_JBIWKA010000001.1:377947-452435 GCF_044765445.1 Streptomyces sp. NPDC102467
CCCCGCCCCGCTCCCCTCGCCCCGCCGGGCCCCGCGGGCCCCGGGGGGGGCCCGCCCGCGGGGGGGGGGGGGGCCCCCCCCCCCCCGGGGGGGGGGGGGCGGCGCCCCCCCCCCCCCCCCCACCCCCGTCGGCGTCGTCAGGGCGATCAGCCGAGCGGCAGGCCCTTGAGCGGCAGCTGGTCGGTGGGCAGACCGTTACCGGCGACCGGGAGGCCTCCCTTGGTGACGGAGTCGGTGGGCAGCCCGCCGTCCGTCGCCGCACCGGCCGTCTCGCCGACCACGTCACCGGCGCTGCCGGCGAGGTCGCCCGCGGCCTTCTGCGCCGCCGGCGTGGCGGTCTTGGCGCTCTTGCCGACCGTCTTGCCGGCGGCGGGAACGGCCTTCTTCACAGCTTTGCTGCCGGTTTCGCCCGCGAGACCGCTGACGTTCTGGGCCGCGCCGTCGACGCTGTTGCCCAGGTTCGCGCCGTCCAGCGCGGTCACACCGCCGAGGTCCGGCGTGGCCGGGAGTTCGGCAGCGCTCACGGAACCGGCCGCACCGACCACGGGCGCCGCTCCCGCCGCTACGAGCAGCGCGATGCGGGCGATCCGGCGGGTCAGGGGGAGGGACATGGTGCTCCTTTGACGGGAGAGAACGTTGGTCGTCCGGCTGCCCTGCGGCGATCGGACGACGTGACAACAGCCCCAGGGCCCATGAAGGTTGCGGGTCGGCAACGCAAAGGGTTGGTAATGCGTCGCATAATCGGCTCGGGATAAAAGTGGGCAAAAAGCTCGCGGTGTCGCGACGCTGAAGAACCCTTACGCCTCCCTGCCGCCAAGGAAAACGTGCAACGGGCCGCCCGCCGCCCGAAGGTCTCCGCCGACAGCCCGGCAGACTTGATCAACGTGCCCCGATCGGGTGACTGTCCGCACTGCTGCCCGACGCGGTTCGGGACGTGGCCGAAGCGCGGGAGGCACCCATGAGGGGGGACGGCTCCGTCGTTTCCCTGGGGATAGGGTCGACGGCATGGACCGCACCCCTCTCGACCTCACGCAGGACGCCGCTCTCCTCACTGCCCAGCTGGTGGATTTCCCCTCGCCCAGCGGCAGCGAGAAAGAGCTCGCCGACGCCGTCGAGGCGGCCCTGCGCCCCCTGCCGCACCTCACGGTCGACCGGTACGGCAACAACGTGGTGGCACGCACGAACCTGGGCCACGCCGAGCGGGTCATCCTCGCTGGCCACATCGACACGGTCCCGATCGCCGACAACGTGCCCTCGCGCCTCGACGCGGACGGCACCCTGTGGGGCTGCGGGACGAGCGACATGAAGTCGGGCGTCGCGGTCCAACTGCGTATCGCGCAGACGGTCCCCGAGCCCAACCGCGACCTCACGTTCGTCTTCTACGACAACGAAGAGGTCGCCGCACACCTCAACGGCCTCGGGCACGTCGCCGACGCCCACCCGGACTGGCTGGCGGGCGACTTCGCGATCCTCCTGGAGGGGACCGAGGGACTGGTCGAGGGCGGCTGCCAGGGCACGCTGCGCGTCATCCTGAAGGTGAAGGGCGAAAGGGCCCACTCCGCGCGCGCGTGGATGGGAAAGAACGCCATTCACGCGGCGTCCCCGATCCTGGCGAAGCTGGCCGCCTACGAGCCGCGCAAGCCGGTCGTCGACGGCCTGGAGTTCCACGAGGGCCTCAACGCCGTACGCGTCGAAGGGTTCGTCGCCACGAATGTCATCCCCGACGCCTGTGCCGTCACGGTCAACTTCCGCTACGCGCCGGACCGTTCGATGGAAGAGGCCGAGCAGTTCGTCCGCGACTTCTTCGCCGACTGCCCGATCGACGAGTTCGTCGTGGACGACCACACGGGCGGCGCCCGGCCCGGCCTCACGCACCCGGCGGCCGCGGCCTTCCTGGCCGCCGTGGGAGGTCAGGCACGCCCCAAGTTCGGCTGGACGGACGTCTCCCGCTTCAGCGCGCTGGGCGTCCCCGCGGTGAACTACGGGCCGGGCAACCCGATCTTCGCCCACAAGATCGACGAGCGAGTCGACACGGCGCTCATCCTGGAGGCGGAGAAGCGCCTGGCCGCGTGGCTCACCAGTTGACACTCCCGGGTCCCTCGTATGTAACCCGCGTAGACCTACCCTTGCTCTACGTAAGCGCGCGATACCTGCGCATGGAGGGAGCGGACCATGAGCAACCCGGAGGGCAAGCGGCATCCCAAGGAGCAGCGGACAGGGCCGGTGATCCGTCGTCGCGACCAGGTGCAGCCCGGGACGAGTGACCAACGTCTGCTCGACACGGAGGGCCCCTCGGGCTGGGTGCACACCGACCCCTGGCGGGTCCTGCGCATCCAGTCGGAGTTCATCGAGGGCTTCGGCACGCTGGCCGAACTGCCGCCCGCGATCAGCGTGTTCGGCTCCGCACGCACCCCGGTGGACTCGCCGGAGTACGCGGCGGGCGTCGCCATCGGCAAGGCCCTCGTGGAAGCCGGTTTCGCGGTCATCACGGGCGGCGGCCCGGGAGCCATGCAGGCCGCGAACCAGGGCGCCGTCGAGGCCAAGGGCATCTCCGTCGGACTCGGCATCGAGTTGCCCTTCGAGCAGGGCCTCAACCCGTACGTCGACCTGGGTCTGAACTTCCGCTACTTCTTCGTACGGAAGACGATGTTCGTGAAGTACGCCCAGGGCTTCGTCGTCCTGCCCGGTGGTCTCGGCACCCTGGACGAGCTCTTCGAAGCGCTCACCCTCGTGCAGACCACCAAGGTGACCCGCTTCCCGATCGTCCTCTTCGGTACGCAGTACTGGAGCGGCCTGCTCGACTGGCTCAAGAACACGGTGATCGCCCAGGGCAAGGCGAGCGAGGTCGACCTGCTCCTGTTCCACGTCACGGACGACGTGGAAGAGGCGATCAGCCTGGTCACCAAGGAGACCGGCAAGTAGCGCCCTTGGGCTACGCGAGCCCCCGGCGGGCGACCGCCGGGGGCCGATGCCCCGCGATGGACGCCACCATGTCGAGGACCTGCCGCGTCTCGGCGACCTCGTGCACCCGATAGACCTGCGCCCCGAGCCACGCCGACACCGCCGTCGTCGCCAGCGTCCCGATGACCCGCTCCTTGACGGGCTTGTCGAGCGTCTCGCCCACGAAGTCCTTGTTGGACAGCGAGACGAGCACCGGCCAGCCGGTCTCCACCATCTCCGGCAGCCGCCGCGTCGCCTCCAGCGAGTGCCGCGTGTTCTTCCCGAAGTCGTGCCCCGGATCGATCAGCACGGACTCGCGCGGCACACCGAGCGAGACGGCCCGCTCCGCGTACGCGACCGTCACGTCCAGGATGTCCGCCATCACGTCGTCGTACGTGGCCCGATGCGGCCTCGTCCGCGGCTCGGCGCCGCCCGCGTGCGTGCACACCATGCCCACCTGGTACCGCGCCGCGACCTCCGCGAGCTTCGGGTCGACGCCGCCCCAGGCGTCGTTGAGCAGGTCCGCGCCCGCCTCGCACACGGCCTCGCCGACCTCGTGCCGCCACGTGTCCACGCTGATGATCACGTCCGGGAAGCGGCGCCGTACCTCGGCGACGAACCCGACGGTCCGCCGCGCCTCCTCCTCGGCGTCGACCTCCTCGCCGGGGCCTGCCTTCACCCCGCCGATGTCGACGATCGCGGCACCCTCGGCCACCGCCTGTTCGACCCGGGCGAGCGCCGGCTCGTCCTGGAACGTGGCGCCCTGGTCGTAGAAGGAGTCCGGGGTCCGGTTCACGATCGCCATGATCACCGGCTCGTGCGCGTCGAACTCGCGCCGGCCCAACCTGAGCATCCCTGTGACTCTCCTCTGGATCCCACTTCAACAGTCGCCTGCGACCTTAACTGTCAGTGCGGCATGGCACGATCGGAGCCTGACGGTTTCGGGATGCCCGTGTACGCAGGTACCGGCCCGGTCGAGCCCAGGGGACGGCAGCGATGGTCATGTTCTTGTTTCTGGTCGCCGCGCTCGTCGTGGTGGTCGCGGCGGTGACGCTCGCGGTCCTCGGCGGGGGTGAGGGCGGCACGCTGCGCGACGAGCCGACCCAGTTCTACGCGGACCCGCTGCCCCAGGACCGCCCGCTGGCCCGCGCCGACGTGGAGGAGCTGCGCCTGCCCACGGCGGTGCGCGGCTATCGCATGGCGGAGGTCGACGACGCGCTGAACCGGGTGGGCGCGGAGCTGGCCGAGCGCGACGCCCGCATCGCCGAGCTGGAGTCCGCGCTCGCCGCCGCCCACGCGCAGGCCCGGCAGCCGGCCGACCGCGGCCCCGACACCGGGTTCGCACCACCCGGCGGGTACCACGGCGAGACGGGAGAGGACTTCCGGTGAGCGAGATGAGCGAGGTGAGCGAGCCGATCGGTGGCGCGGTGCCCGGGCCCGACGGCAGGCTGCGCTGCCCCTGGGGCCTGTCGACCGAGGACTACGTCGCGTACCACGACAAGGAGTGGGGCCGCCCGGTCCACGGCGACGACGCGCTGTTCGAGCGCCTGTCACTTGAGGCCTTCCAGTCGGGCCTGTCCTGGATCACGATCCTGCGCCGTCGCGAGACCTTCCGCGCCGCGTTCGCCGACTTCAAGATCGCGGATGTGTCGGCTTTCACGGACGCCGACCGGGAGCGGCTCCTCGCCGACCCCGGCATCATCCGCAACAGAGCCAAGGTCGACGCCACGCTCGGCAACGCGCGCGTGCTCGCGAACTGGTCGCCCGGCGAACTCGACGAGCTGATCTGGTCCCACGCCCCCGACGCGGCCACCCGCCCGGCGCCGCGGACCGTGGCCGACGTCCCGGCGATCACCGAGGAGTCGACCGCCCTCTCCAAGGCCCTCAAGAAGCGCGGCCTGCGCTTCGTCGGCCCCACGACGGCGTACGCGCTGATGCAGGCGTGCGGGCTCGTCGACGACCACCTGGCGACGTGTACGGCCCGCACACCGGTTTGAGGGCGGCTCAGCGCCCCAGGTAGTTCGGCTTCTCCTTGGCGATGAAGGCGTGCACGGCGATCGCGTGGTCCTCGGAGGCACCGGCCCGCGCCTGCAGTTCGTCCTCTTTTTCGAGGGCCTCGTCCAGGGAGTGGTCCGCGGCGAAGGCGACCGACTCCTTGAGCGCGGCGTAGGCGACCGTCGGCCCCGAGGCGAGCATCAAAGCCAACTTGCGTGCCGTGTCGGCCAGTTCGTCGCCCGGCACGATCCGGTGCACGGCCCCGATCTCGAACGCTTCCTGCGCCGAGATGGTGCGCGGGAACAGCAGGAGATCGAGGGCCCGGCCCGGCCCGACGAGGCGCGGCAGCGTCCACGACACGCCGGAGTCCGCGGTGAGGGCGACACCGGCGAACGAGGTGTTGAACGACGCCGTGTCCGCGACGATCCGGTAGTCCGCACAGAGCGCGAAGCCCAGGCCCGCGCCGGCCGCCACGCCGTTCACCGCGGCCACCACCGGCTTCGCCATGCCGGTCAGTGCCCGCACGATCGGGTTGTAGTGCTCCCGCACGGTGCTCATGGTCTGCCCCGAGCCGGCCTCCCGGTCCGCCACCAGGGAGCCCACGTGCTCCTTGAGGTCCTGGCCGACGCAGAACGCGCGGTCCCCGGCCGCCGTCAGCAGCACGGCCCGCACCGCTTCGTCGCCGGCCGCCGCCTGCACCGCGTCGCGGAGGGCGACCTTGGCCTCGGTGTTCATCGCGTTCATCGCCTCGGGGCGGTTCAGCGTGATCGTCGCGAGCCCGTCGCTCACCTCGTAGAGCACGGTGTCGGCCATGACACTCCTCCTACTATGCGGTTGCTTAGTCGTCCGTGCTCAGCATGACGGAGATCACGGCCCCTGGAGCACCCCCGGCATGTGACCTGCGTCAAACAATTTCCGTGTGGGAGGGGCTCGCGAGTGGCGCAGTATCGCAGTCACATCGCCGAATTGAGTGGTTTTGCTCAAGCGCGTTGCGCAAGCGATGCGGACTGATGTTGGTCATCGGGTCCCGCGATGCGGGATAATGGCCAGGAAGCAATGTGTGTTCGACGCCGGTGAGGTGTGCCCGTTCAGAGGGCCGTCGGCTGACGATGAGCTGGTTTCAGGAAGGGGAACGAGCATGGCGGCCATGAAGCCGCGGACGGGTGACGGCCCGCTCGAGGTGACAAAGGAGGGGCGGGGCATCGTCATGCGCGTTCCGCTCGAAGGCGGCGGTCGGCTCGTAGTAGAGCTGACGCCGGACGAGGCCGATGCCCTCGGTGACGCGCTGAAGAAGGTCGTCGGCTGACGCGGAAGCGACCATACCTTTTCGACTGCCCCGGCACACATCACGGTGCCGGGGCAGTCGCATGCCCGGCCCCGACGCGCCGGGCGGAGAACTTTCAGCGTGTTTTGGCGAGTTTTCGGCGGGGACTCGTGAGGGTTGCGGCGGGCCGCGGGTGCCGGTGGGGGCTTGGCGGGCCTGTGCCGGGTTGCAGGGGGACGTCGTCGGGTCTCGGTGGACCTTGCTGGGTTCCAGGAGGACGTCACCGGATCTCGGCGGGCCTGCCGGGCTTCACGGGGACCTCGGCGAGGTCTCAGCCGATCCAGCCGACTTCAGTCGGGGCCTCGTCGAGAGCGCAGCGGGTCCCGCGTCCCCGGTTCTCGGCGGGACGTCCGGCGCCTCGACGTCTCAACTTCTCAGCGCTTCACGGCGCAGAGCAACCCGTCCCCGACTCAGCGCTTCACGGCGCAGAGCAGCCCGTCCCCGACTCAGCGCTTCACGGCGCAGAGCAGCCCGTCCCCGACTCAGCGCTTCACGGCGCAGAGCAGCCCGTCCCCGACCGGCAGCAGCGTGGGCAGCAGCTCCGGGCTCTCCCGCACCGCGCGCAACAGCTCGCGCAACCGCAGCACCTCCACCGGCTGCGGCCCCGAGTCCACGGTCCGCCCATCGGCGAAGACGCCCTCGAAACACACCAGGCCACCGGGTCGCAGCAGGCGCAACGATTCAGCGAGATAGTCCAGGCTCTCCATGCGGTCGCCGTCGCAGAAGACCAGGTCGTACCCGCTGTCCGCGAGACGGGGGAGCACATCGAGGGCGCGCCCGGGGATGAACCGGGCCCGATTGGCGGCGAAGCCGGCCGCCCGGAACGCCTGCCGGGCGAACTGCTGCTGCTCCGGCTCGGGATCGACCGTGGTCAGCACGCCGTCGGGCCGCATCCCGTGCAGCAGATGGATTCCGGACACGCCCGTGCCCGTCCCGATCTCGGCGACGGCCTTCGCCCCCACCGTGGCGGCGAGCAACCGCAGCGCGGCGCCCGCGCCGGGGGACACCGAGCGCAGCCCCGCGTCCCGGGCCCTGTCACGGGCCCAGCGCACAGCGTCGTCCTCGGCGACAAAGGCGTCGGCGAACGCCCAGCTCGTCTGCCGGTTGCCGGTAATGGCCCTCTCCTGTCCCCGTTGTCCCCTGCTTGCCTGTGCTTGCCTGCGCGTGACTTTATCCGTTGGCGCCGGGAACTCGCAGATGGGACCGGGCGTTTAGAGAGGCAGGGGGAAAGAGCAGGCCGAAGCGGGGGACAGCGGGATGGCGACAGCGACAAAACCGGTGGTCTGCCGGGCGGCACAGAGCCGACCGGCAAATCTGAGTAAAAACGCTTATCCGGAGCTAACGGGCGAGGTGGCTATGGTAGGGGCTCCACTGGACACCACCAGAGCTGACAGGGGAGGTGCGGCTGCGCCTGTGGATCGGGGAGGAGTGCTGCGGCGCTTTCTCAGGTCGGCGGGTGAGCCGAAATCCGTGACCAACACCGCTGACCGATTCCGCACCGTTGACTCCGCGCAGCAGACCGCGACCTTTGCCGCTGACGCGGAATCGCAGGCGTGGACTCCGCCCACCTGGGAGGAGATCGTCAGCACGCACAGCGCCCGTGTCTACCGGCTCGCCTACCGCCTGACGGGTAACCAGCACGATGCCGAGGACCTCACGCAGGAGGTCTTCGTCCGCGTCTTCCGCTCGCTGTCGACGTACACGCCCGGCACGTTCGAGGGCTGGCTGCACCGCATCACCACGAACCTCTTCCTGGACATGGTCCGCCGCAAGCAGCGCATCCGCTTCGACGCGCTGGGGGACGATGCGGCCGAGCGTCTGCCCAGCCGCGAGCCGTCGCCGCAGCAGGTGTTCAACGACACGCACTTCGACGCCGACGTCCAGCAGGCGCTGGACACGCTGGCGCCCGAGTTCCGCGCCGCCGTCGTGCTGTGCGACATCGAGGGCCTCTCGTACGAGGAGATCGCCGCCACCCTGGGCGTGAAGCTGGGCACGGTCCGCAGCCGTATCCACCGTGGCCGCTCGCAGCTCCGCAAGGCGCTGCAGCACCGCTCGCCCGAGGCCCGCGCCGAGCGTCGTACGCTCGCGACCACGGGGGGGATCCCCCTCCTAGGAGGAGGGGGCGCGACCGCGTGAGTGGAGCACGTCTCAATCCTGCCGAGCGCCAACAGACCGCGGCCGACCAGCATTTGGGGGACCGGCTGGCCGCCCTGGTCGACGGCGAGTTGGACCACGATGCCCGCGAGCGCGTTCTCGCGCACCTGGCGACCTGCCCCAAATGCAAGGCCGAGGCCGACGCGCAGCGCCGCCTCAAGAGCGTTTTCGCCGAAGCGGCCCCGCCGCCGCCCTCCGAAAGTTTTCTCGCCCGCCTCCAGGGGCTGCCCGCCGGAGGTGACAGCGACGGTGGCTCACCACCGTTCGGGGGAGGAGGCTTCGGTGGTGGCCGAGCCTTCGGCAGCGGACCCGGATTCGGGAGGGGCGTCTTCGCCGTAGACCCCGAGCCCTTCGGTTACGCGCCGTCCGGCGCGCATGCCGCCGTACTCCCCAGCGACCAGCGTGGGTTCCGCATCCACGAAGTGGGCCGCCCCGACCGGCACGACAGCGACCGGGCCTCCCGCGGGCGCCGCTTCGCGTTCGCCGCGGCCGGAGCGGTCTCGCTCGCCGCGATCGCGCTCGGCGGGGTGACGGCCGGCTCCCCGGTCGTCACCCCCGAAGCGCGCGGAGGCGGCTCCGGCAGTAACGCCCTGCCGCTGCGCAGCCAGGTCTCCGGCGCCACGTCGGTGCCCGAGTCCCAGCGGCGCAGGTCGCTCTCCCCGCTGCTCGGCCAGAGCGGCGGCGCCCTGACGGCACCGGTCTCGTCGATCCGGGCGAGCGCGCCGCTGCTGCCCGGCGGCGGTCACGCGGACGGTGCGAGCTATCCGTTCTCGACCCCGTTGCTGTCCGGGGCGGCGCGTATGTCGCCCCTGATACGTCCGGCAGCGTCCTCGGCCACGGTCGAGGTGGCTCTCGCGCCGCACGTGGCGTCCGAGGCGACCGCGTTCAGCGGGACGCCGGACGGGTCGGCCACGGCCTCGGCGTCCGCACCGACCCTGTCCTCCCGGTCGTCCTCGCTCCGCTGACGCCCCCTGCGCCCGACCCGTCGAACCTGGTTGAATCCAGGTGAGAGCTTGATTTCGAACCCCCGTCGTTCGCGCGAAGCGCGGGCGCGGCCGGGTTCCATGGACAGGCTCTGAGAGTCCGCGGTGCGGTGCCGCGGGCCAGGTGCGGGGAGAGCGGCGGGACATGGACGAGGGCAAGCCCACAAAGGGCAAGTGGTGGAGCCGCCCCCGACCGAACACGGGGGACGACGGCGACTGGCACCTGCCCGCCCCCGCGCCTGCCTCCGGAGGTGGAGCGGTGGACGGTGCGGGTGCCCCACCCCCGGCCCAGGAGGCATCCGGTCCGGGGGAGGACAGTGCAGGCCCGACCCCGCCCCGACAGACAGCCGGCGCCGCTGACGCCGGCGCGGCTCCGACCATCCCGGCGGACGCCCCCGAGGCCGACGCGGGGTCGTACGACCCGGCTCTTCCTGCTGACGCCGGGCAGGGCTTTGTCGGGGATTCGGGCGCGGGTTCCGCGGGGCCTGTGGATGGGACCGACGCCGCACCGGACGCGTACGACCCGGCTCCCCCCGCTGACGCCGCCCGGGGGCTGGTCGCAGACTCCGGCGCGGGTTCCGCGCAGCCCGCGGGTGTGACCGACGCCGTCCCGGATGCGTACGACCTTGCTCCGGCGGGAGACGCTCCGCGGCCGCTGCATGATCCCGACCCGTACAGCACGCCGCCGTACGGCGAGCCGGGGCCGTGGGCGCTCGCGCCGCCCGTGCAGCACCCGGTGGCCACTCCGGCCCACGGCACGGCGACCCCTGCGGCCGCACCGCAGGCCGCCTACCCGGACGCGTCCGGCGCCGCCCAGCCCCCGGCCCAGCTTCCGCCGACCGCCCCGACCCCAGACCCCGCGGAGCCGTATCAGGCGACCCCCGTCCCGCCCCCGCACGGCGTGACATCCGCGCCGTACGGCGAGGCGGGGCAGGCGTATCCCGGCGGCCCCGCGCCCGTCCACCCCCCGACCCCCGGCGGCCCCGCGCCCGTCCACGCCGGGACCCCCGGCGGGCCCTGGCAGCAGTACGACCCGTGGGCCGGGCCCGTGTCGCTGTCCGGGAGCGGTGGGGCCGTCGGGGAGCGGCCGCGGCGCGGGCGGCGGGCGCTGGCGCTCGGGGCTCTGGTGGTCGCGCTCGTGTCGGGTGTCGTGGGCGGCGCCATAGGTTCCTACCTGGAGCGCAACGGCGGAACGGACGTCGAGCTCCCGCAGGCGGGCGCCGAGTCGACGCACCGGGCCGCCGGCAGCGTCGCGGGCATCGCCGCCAGCGCGCTGCCCGGCGTCGTCACCATCCACACCAAGGGCTCGTCGGAGCAGGGCACGGGCACCGGGTTCGTGCTCGACGACCGCGGCCACATCCTCACCAACAACCACGTCGTGGACCCGGCGGGCTCCGACGGCCAGATATCGGTCACGTTCGCCGGCGGCCAGAGCGCCGATGCCGAGGTCGTCGGCCACGACAGTGGTTACGACCTCGCTGTCATCAAGGTCTCCGGCGTCCGCGGCCTCAAGCCGCTGCCGCTCGGCAACTCGGAGAACGTGCAGGTCGGCGACCCCGTCGTGGCCATCGGCGCCCCCTTCGACCTGGCCAACACGGTCACCTCCGGCATCATCAGCGCCAAGGACCGGCCGATCACGGCGGGCGGCGAGAAGGGCGACGGCACCGACGTCAGCTACGTCGACGCCCTCCAGACGGACGCCCCCATAAACCCGGGCAACTCCGGCGGCCCGCTGGTCGACTCGAAGGCCCGTGTCATCGGCATCAACAGCGCCATCCGTTCCGCCGACAGCGGCGCGGAGCTCGACGGCGGTCAGTCGGGCTCGATCGGCCTCGGCTTCGCGATCCCGATCAACCAGGCCAAGCGCGTCGCCGAGGAGCTCATCAACACCGGCAAGGCCACGCACCCGGTGATCGGCGTCACGCTCGACATGGACTACTCGGGCGACGGCGCCCGCGTCGGCACGAAGGGCAACGACGGCGGCTCGGCGGTCAGCCCCGGCGGCCCCGGCGACAAGGCGGGCCTGCAGCCCGGCGACGTGATCACCGAGGTCGACGGTGTCCGCGTGCACACCGGCGAGGAACTGATCGTCAAGATCCGGGCCCATCGCCCCAAGGACAAACTGGCCCTTACGGTCGAACGAGGCGGAAACGAACAGCAGGTGACCCTCGTCCTCGGCTCGGCGGACGGAAACTGACCGCCCGGAGTGCCGCTTACGTGATCCTGGACGTAGCCCAGTGGCTACCGGACGGACAGCATCGCCGGGTACCGTGGACCCGGTCCGATGCCGGACCCTGCCGAAGACCTGCTACTGAAGACCGACCGCGGGCCGAGGACACGCTAGGAGCGCAAGGTGTTCAACGACATTGGCCCACTGGAGGTCGTCACGCTCGTCGTGCTGGCCGTACTCGTCTTCGGCCCCGACAAGCTCCCGAAGCTCATCCAGGACGTCTCGCGCACGATACGTAAGATCCGGGAGTTCTCGGACAGCGCGAAGGAAGACATCCGCAGTGAACTCGGCCCGGAGTTCAAGGACTTCGAGTTCGAGGACCTGAACCCCAAGACGTTCATCCGCAAGCAGCTGGACAGTGACGAGCTGGGGCTCAAGGAGATCCGCAACGGCTTCGACCTGAAGAAGGAGATGGCCGACCTCACCGACGCGGTGCACACCGTCGGTGAGCTGGACGACTCCGGTTCCACCACCTCGTCGGGCACCTCGTCGGCCACCTCGTCCGCAAGCGGCTCCGGCAACAGCATCGACATGCGCAAGCGCCCCGACATGGAGAAGCGGCCCGAGAAGCCGGCCGCCGACGCCCCGCCGCCGTTCGACGCCGACGCGACCTGACCCCTGTCGCTGAACGCCGACGCGACCCGAACCACGCCTCCCGGAACCGGGTCTCCTTGACCCGGTGTGGCATCCTGCCTTGTTGTTGCGCGGACCGGACGTGAGAACGCCCGAGGGGGGCGGGCCGCCCCGGTCCGTACGAGAGCGAGGAGGCGGCCGGGTACATGGAGACGACGAGTCGGGTGGGCGCGCAGGCGCCGGCCACCGGGGGAGCCGGTGAGGCTCCCACGGCCCGGCGTACGGTCGACGGCTACCTGCTGGCGCCCTTCCCGTGGTACGGCCTCGACGAGGCCTTCACGGGACCGCGTTGGCTGATGCAGGTCGGCACCACGGCGGACGGGTCCGTCGAGCACGGTTCGATCGGACACGGTGACGAGCCCTCCGTACGCAGCGAAGGCACGGCGGACAGCGAGCGGTTCGCGGTCGTGGTGACCGTCGCCACGAATCCGGTGCGGCGCAGTTCCGACGGCACGGGCGTCCTCGACGCCACGTCCGTCTCCTCGGCGGCCTGGCTCGCCGGGGTCGGGCTGCTCTCGTACACCTGGCCGAGCCAGATGGACCACACCCTGCGAGACGACTGGCTGGACCAGCAGACCGAAACGGCCTGGGTGCTCGCAGACGACCTGGGCTCCGCGGACTGGGCGACGCTGTCGCTGCCGGTGGACGGGGTGCCGACCCAGTTCCACTACCGCGAGTCCGAGTACGGGTGGGTGCTGGCCGGTTCCACGCAGGGCGGCGTGCACCTGGGCGCGTACGGAAGAGGTATGAGCGCCTACGGGCTCGGCTTCGCCGAGGTCAAGGACGTCGAGGCGCTCGCCTGACGCACGCACGCGAGAGCGGGCCGCACCCACAAACCGGTGCGGCCCGCTCTCGTGTGCTCAGGGCTCAGAACTTGTTGCGCGGCGTGATGCCCAAGGACATGCCCGACAGACCACGCTGCCGCTCGCTCAGCTTGCCCGCGATGGCGCGCAGCGCCGAACCGGCGGGGGAGTCGGGGTCGGTCAGCACCACCGGCTTGCCCTCGTCGCCACCCTCGCGCAGGCGCACGTCGATCGGGATGGAGCCGAGGACCGGCACCTTCGTCCCCGTCGTCTTCGTCAGCCCCTCGGCGACCCGCTCGCCGCCACCCGTGCCGAAGACGTCGACCATCTCGCCGCAGTGCGGGCAGGGCAGCCCGGACATGTTCTCGACGACACCGACGATCTTCTGGTGCGTCTGCACAGCGATGGAGCCGGCCCGCTCGGCGACCTCGGCGGCGGCCTGCTGAGGCGTCGTCACGACGAGGATCTCGGCGTTCGGCACCAGCTGCGCCACGGAGATGGCGATGTCACCTGTGCCCGGCGGCAGGTCGAGGAGGAGCACGTCCAGGTCGCCCCAGAAGACGTCCGCGAGGAACTGCTGCAGGGCGCGGTGGAGCATCGGGCCGCGCCACACCACCGGCGCGTTGCCCGGCGTGAACATCCCGATGGAGATGACCTTCACGCCGTGCGCCGACGGCGGCATGATCATGTTCTCGACCTGGGTGGGCTTGCCGTCGGCGCCGAGCATGCGCGGGACGCTGTGTCCGTAGATGTCCGCGTCGACGACACCGACCTTCAGACCGTCCGCGGCCAGCGCCGCCGCCAGGTTCACGGTCACCGAGGACTTGCCGACGCCGCCCTTGCCGGAGGCCACCGCGTACACGCGGGTCAGGGAGCCCGGCTTGGCGAACGGGACCTCGCGCTCGGCGGTCCCGCCGCGCAGCGCGGAGGCGAGCTCCTTGCGCTGCTCGTCGCTCATCACGTCGAGCTCGACGTCGACACGCGTGACACCCTCGACGGCGGCGACCGCCTTCGTCACGTTCTCCGTGATGGTCCCGCGCATCGGGCAGCCGGAGACGGTCAGGTACACGGCGACCGCGACGGCTCCGTCCGCACCGATGTCCACCGATTTGACCATCCCCAGTTCGGTGATGGGTCGCTGGATCTCGGGGTCGTTCACTGTCGCGAGTGCTTCACGCACCGCGTCTTCCGTAGCCATACGACCGATAGTACGGCGCGGTAACCGGGGCACGGAAAGCCCCGTCAGCGGTCGTCTACGTCACGTCCGCGCTCACTGTCCGCCGGGAATACCTCGGCACGCCGCTGCTCCTCCAGCTCTTTGAGGACGTCCTGCAGCTCGGAGCGGATCCAGTCGCGGGTGGCGACCTCGCCCAGACCGATCCGCAGGGCCGCCACCTCGCGGCTCAGATACTCGGTGTCGGCGATCGACCGCTCGTTCTGTTTGCGGTCCTGTTCGAGGTTGACGCGGTCGCGGTCGTCCTGCCGGTTCTGCGCGAGCAGGATCAGCGGAGCGGCGTACGACGCCTGCAGCGACAGCATCAGGGTCAGGAAGATGAACGGGTAGTTGTCGAAGCGCAGGGCGTCGGGCGCCGCGATGTTCCATGCGACCCACGCGATGATGAGGACCGTCATCCAGACGATGAACCGTCCGGTCCCCAGGAACCGCGCGATGCGCTCGGAGAGCCGCCCGAAGGCCTCGGGGTCGTAGTCCGGCAGGATCCTGCGCCGCGGCGGCAGCGGCTGGTCGAGCCGGATGCGCGAGCGGCGCGTGCTGTCGGCGATGGCCCGCGGGTCGCGCTCCTCACTCCCCATGGTTCACGTCCCCCGCGAGATGGAACTCCTGCTCGCGCCAGTCGTCGGGCAGCATGTGGTCCAGTACGTCGTCGACGGTCACGGCGCCGAGCAGCGAACCGCCCTCGTCGACGACGGGGGCGGCCACCATGTCGTACGTCGCGAAGAACCCGGCGATCTCCGGGAGTTGGGCGCCCGGCGAGAGGGCCTGCAGATCGTCGTCGAGGATCGAGCTGACCATCGTGTACGGGGGGTCGCGCAGCAGCCGCTGGAAGTGGATGGTGCCCAGGTACTTGCCGGTCGGTGTCTCGTCGGGGGGCCGGCAGACGTAGACCTGCGCGGCGAGCGCGGGCGACAGGTCGGGGTTGCGGACGCGGGCGAGCGCGTCGGCGACGGTCGAGTCCGGGCGCAGCACGATCGGCTCGGTGGTCATCAGGCCGCCCGCGGTCTTGTCCTCGTAGGCCATCAGGCGTCGCACGTCGGCCGCGTCGCTGGGCCGCATGAGGGCGAGCAGGCGCTCCTTGTCGGCCTCGGGGAGCTCGCCGAGCAGGTCGGCTGCGTCGTCCGGGTCCATCTCCTCCAGGACGTCGGCGGCGCGCTCCTCCTGCAGCTTGCCGAGGATCTCGATCTGGTCGTCCTCGGGGAGCTCTTCGAGGACGTCGGCGAGCCGCTCGTTGGTGAGGGCGGCGGCGACCTCGGCGCGGCGCTTGGGGGAGAGGTGGTGCAGCACGTTCGCCAGGTCGGCCGGGCGCAGCTGCTCGAAGGTGGCGAGCAGGTTCTCGGCGCCCTGCCCGTGCTCCTCGAGGGAGAACCCGTCGACGGCCGCCCAGTCGACGGTCAGCGCCTCGCCCTTGCGCCGGAACGTGCCGCCCTTGCCCTTCCGTACGAAGATCCGGTCGATCTCCCAGTCCCGGCGGGCGGGCAACTGCTGGATGGAGACGTCGAGCACGGTGACGTCCTCGCCCGACTCCACGAGCCGCACGCGCCGGTCGAGCATCTCGCCGAGGACCAGGCGCTCGGTGGGGCGCCGCTCGAAACGCCGGACGTTGAGCACGCCCGTCGTGATGACCTGGCCCGACTCGATGCCGGTCACCCGGGTCATCGGCAGGAAGATGCGACGGCGTGTGGACAGCTCGACGACGAGCCCGAGGAGCCGCGGCGGCCGCCGGTCCGTGCGCAGCATGGCGACGAGGTCGCGCACGCGCCCGACCTGGTCCCCGTTCGGATCGAAGACGGCGATGCCGGAGAGGTGGGAGACGAAGATCCGCGGGGCGACTGCTGCCATGGTTCCGAGTACCGCCCTTTCGCGCTCATCCATCCCTATATATGTGCAATCCGTGGCTCAGGTTATCCGGTGCCCGTCAAACACGCCTTTGCGCTCGTCGGTCCCCGGACCCGTACGAGTAACCGCAGATGTCACAGGTACGCTGCCGTACTGCTGCCGAGCCCGATGCCGTACGAGAGGTAGTCCCGCCCGTGACCGCACTTTCCCTGGACCGCCGTACCCGCAGAACGCTTCTGGTCGGCGCGCTGTGCACGGGGCTCGCGGCCGGGCTCGCGGGGTGCGGCGCGGACGATCCGGACGCGGGCACCAACGGGGTCGGCAAGCTGGACCCCGCCAAGATCCAGAGCCGTACGGTCGAGGCGGCGCGGGGCGCGGACACCGTGCACGTCGCCGGCACGGTGGTCAGCGGCGGCCGGACGTACAAGCTCGACATGCGGCTGAAGGGGGACGGCGGCTCGGGGTCGGTGACGACGGGCGGCAGTACGTTCCGGCTGCTGCGGGTCGGGGAGCACCTGTACCTCAAGGCGAACGCCGACTTCTGGACGCACTCGGACGACGCCAAGGGCGGGGGCGGGGACGGCGCGGCCGCGGAGAAGCTCGACGACAAGTACGTGAAGGTGCCGACGGGCGACGCGGCGTACAAGCGGCTCAGCACGTTCACCGACAAGGGCGTGCTGCTCGACGGGCTGCTCACCTTGCACGGCACCCTGAACAAGGGCGACCACGGCTCGTCCGGTGGCACCCGCACGATCCAGCTCACCGGTGACGAGGGCGCGGGCGGCACCCTCGACGTCTCCCTGGAGGGCACGGCCTACCCCATGCGCCTGGAGCGGGCCGGGGGCGCAGGCACCCTCCAACTGACGGACTGGGGCCACGATTTCACCCTCACGGAACCGAAGTCGACGGACACGGTGGACTACGGCAGAGCCCTCCCGGCGTCGTAACCCGTCTCACCTCAAGCGGGCCGTCTCACCTCAAGCCCGTCCGGCGATTGAGGACTGGGGTCCGGGGCGAAGCCCCGAGGCCTCAGCCCTTCTTCCGCCGCCCGAGCAGACGAGGCAACCCGGCGGGCACCGCATCCCGCGTAATGGCCGGCGACGGCAGAGGCGGGGCGGCCAGCGACCCACCCGAAGCAGGAACCACCCCCGCACCCACCACCGGCTCCAAGCGGAGCACCCGGCACTCCCGCCCCCACCGCAGAGGCATCGTCTCCGCGTCGGGCGCGTTCAGCCGCTTGCCCTTCAGCTCACCGACGGCCGCCTCCCACGCAGGGGTTCCGGAGCCGAGCTCCACGACCTTGGCCTGCCAGCCGACGAGCCGCCCGCCCTTGTCCTTGCTGCGCACGGTGACCGTGGCCGCGCCGCCGTCGACGAGGTCGGGCAGCGGCTGCTCGCCGGGCCCGTCACCGACCAGGAGCGCCGCGCCCTCGTGCCACACGTGCCACAGCGCGCGCTCCACGCCCTGCGCCCCGCGCACCCAGATGAGCCCGGACTTCTTCGTGGCCTCCTCGACGAGGGCGGCGTCGAGCAGTTCAGGAGTCGTCATGCGGCCAGCGTAGCTATAGCCAGCCGTTGCGCTTGAGGGTGCGGTGGATCGCGAAACAGGCGGCGACGGTGACGCTGAGGACGAGCGGGTAGCCGAACCGCCAGTGCAGCTCGGGCATGTGCTTGAAGTTCATGCCGTAGACGCCGCACACCATGGTCGGTACGGCGACGATCGCGGCCCACGAGGTGATCTTGCGCATGTCCTCGTTCTGGGCGACGGAGGCCTGCGCGAGGTTGGCCTGGAGGATCGAGTTGAGCAGTTCGTCGAAGCCGATGACCTGCTCCTGCACACGCTCCAGGTGGTCGGCGACGTCCCGGAAGTACTTCTGGATGTCCGGGTCGATCAGCCGCATCGGCCGCTCGCTCAGCAGTTGCAGCGGGCGGCGCAGGGGGGCGACGGCGCGCTTGAACTCCAGCACCTCGCGCTTGAGTTGATAGATGCGGCCGGCGTCGGAGCCG
This sequence comes from Streptomyces sp. NPDC102467, assembly GCF_044765445.1. NCBI lineage: Bacteria > Bacillati > Actinomycetota > Actinomycetes > Kitasatosporales > Streptomycetaceae > Streptomyces > Streptomyces sp. NPDC102467. Next base: position 396,089 of record NZ_JBIWKA010000001.1, read on the forward strand.
CGCGGCGCACCCTTGCCGGTCTGCGAGAAGACGTCGGTCTCGACCTCGTCGATGTCGTCCTGCATCGCGTCGGCGACCGCGAGATAGCCGTCGACGACGTGGTCGGAGATGGCGTGCAGCACGGCGCTCGGCCCCTTGGCGAGCAGCTCGGGGTCGTCCTGCAGCCGGTGGCGCAGCGCCCGCAGCGAGCCCTGGCCGCCGTGCCGCACGGTGATGAAGAAGTCCCGGCCGGTGAAGCACATGACCTCGCCGGACTCCACGACCTCACTGGTGGCGGTGAGTTCGGCGTGCTCCACGTAGTGGATGGTCTTGAAGACGGTGAAGAGCGTGTCGTCGTACCGCTCCAGCTTGGGCCGCTGGTGCGCGTGCACCGCGTCCTCGACGGCGAGCGGGTGCAGCCCGAACTCGGCGGCAATACCGGCGAATTCGGCCTCGGTCGGCTCGTGCAGGCCGATCCAGGCGAAGCCCCCGTCGCGGCGCACCTGGAGGCGGGCCTCGCGGGGCGTGAGGCAGGCGGGGGATGCGGCGCGGGCCCCGGCGCGGTAGACGGCGCAGTCGACGACCGCGGAGACGGCGGACGGGTCGCGGGTGGAGTCGTAGGAGGTACGGGCTTCGTTGCCGTACGGGGCCACGCTCTTGCGCAGCGAGGGGCGGACGGCGGCACGCAGGTCGCGAATCATCGACATGGGCAGGCTCCTTCGCGGGCGGGAGCCGCGCCGCGGCGGGTGGAACTACCCGGAATGAGGACGTCCGTGCCGATCGGACATGCTGCACGTCCACAAAGCGGGGAGCACCGCACCGACGCTGGGCGGCTTCGCGTACTGATTCAGATCAGGAAGATCAGAAAGATCAGGCGGTAACGAAGCGCTCTTCCGGCATACGCGGGCAGCCCGGGACGCAGACGGTTTCTGCTGGCTGCGGAGTGGCGTGCTGGCCTAGAGGCCGGAAGAACGGGTGATACTGCACGGTCGACTTCGATCCATGACAGCCCCACCTCCTCCGGCCGGTCCCCCGTGAGGGACGTCTGTGGTCGGTTCTTCGAGGGCTCCGAGAGCTCCCGGCGGGCGCACACTGTGCACCATCCCGACCAGCGGCCAAGACTATCAGCCGACTGAAGAAGCGAGCCCCGTCTTTACCCGTTGCTGGCGAGTTCTATGCTCGCTGGATGGCAGAAGTTCTAGCGCTTGTGGAAGCCCGGCTGACCACGGCCCTGGGCGCACCGGACGCGCGCGCGGCGGTCACGTTCCTCGGCACCGACCGGATCGAGGTGCTGCGTTTCACCGACGGCGGCAGCGACGGTGACGGGGGCCTTGTGCGGTACGCGACCCTCGGCATGTCCGCGGCCCCGATGTCCGACCCCACCGCGGCGCTCGCCGACCCCGTGCAGGGGCCGCGCGTCGAACTGATCCTGACGGTCCGCGCCGCCCTCGCCGACACCGACAAGGTGCTGCGTCCCCTGGCCGTCCTGGCCGCGTCGCCGCAGGTCGAGGGCGTCGTCGTGGCGCCGGGCGCCTCGCTGGACGTGGGGGAGGCGCTGTGGCCAGGGGCTCCGTTCACCTCGGTGCTGGTGGCGGAGCCGGGCGGCCTGGTCGAGGACCTGGACCTGGACGAGCCGCTGGATCCCGTACGTTTCCTGCCGCTGCTGCCGATGACGCAGAACGAGGCGGCGTGGAAACGGGTGCACGGCGCGGCCGCGCTGCAGGAGAAGTGGCTGAACAGCGGGACGGACCTGCGCGATCCGCTGCGCAAGTCCGTTCCCCTCGACTGACGGGAGCCTTCGGGTTCTAGCGGGCGAAGACGCTGACCCCGTCCTCGGAGGCGTGCTTGGGCTCCAGCTCCTCGGCGTCGTGGGTGAGCGCGTTCCTGCGCACATAGACGACGACCGCGCCGAGTACCGCCGTGATCGCGGCGACCACGAACGGGATGTGGATGTTGCTCCACTCCTCGATCTTCGGCGCGAAGAACGGGGCGGCCGCCGCTGCGAACCACCGGACGAAGTTGTAACCGGCGCTGGCGACGGGCCGCGGTGCGTCCGACACACCCAGCGCGAGTTCGGTGTAGACCGTGTTGTTCACGCCGATGAAGGCGCCGGACAGGATCGTGCACACGACGGCCGCGGTGTGGTTGCCGTAGCCGAGGACGAGCACGTCCACGGCGAGCAGGACCAGCGAACCGCCGAGCACCTTCAGCGAGCCGAACCTGGCCTGCATGCGCGGCGCGACGATCACCGAGAACAGCGCGAGCAGCACGCCCCAGGCGAAGAAGACGGCGCCGCTCTTGTACGGGGTCATGTTCAGTACGAACGGCGTGAAGGCCAGCACCGTGAAGAACGTGTAGTTGTAGAAGAAGGCCGAGACGGCGGCCGACGCGAGTCCGCCGTGGCCGAGCGCCTTGATCGGGTCGAGGATCGACGTCTTCGTGGCGGGCTTGGGCTGTTCCTTGAGGAACACCGTGATGCAGACGAACCCGATGGCCATCAGGGCGGCGGTGCCGAAGAACGGGTAGCGCCAGCTCGCGTTGCCGAGCAGGGCGCCGACCAGCGGCCCGCACGCCATGCCCAGGCCGAGCGCGGACTCGTACAGCAGGATCGCGGCGGAGCTGCCACCCGCCGCGGCGCCGACGATGACGGCGAGGGCGGTCGACACGAAGAGTGCGTTGCCGAGACCCCAGCCGGCCCGGAAGCCGACGAGTTCGCCGACGGAGCCGGAGGTGCCGGCGAGCGCGGCGAAGATCACGACGAGTGCGAGCCCGACGAGCAGGGTCTTCTTGCCGCCGATCCGGCTGGAGACGAATCCGGTCACCAGCATCGCGACGGCGGTGATGAGGAAGTACGAGGTGAAGAGCAGGGAGACCTGGCTCGGCGTCGCCTGGAGGCCCTTGGCGATCGACGGCAGGATCGGGTCGACGAGCCCGATGCCCATGAAGGCGACGACGGATGCTCCGGCGGTCGCCCAGACCGCCTTCGGCTGACGCAGGAGGCTGGTCGCGCCGGTCGCTCCCGCGTCGAACGGGTCCCCTTCCGCGGGACCTCCTGAACTGCTGTGGCTCATTCCCGGCTCCTTGTCCGTATCGGATCGTTGGCCTATACACATAATAAGTTAGCCGGGCTAATGAATGCAAGCTACATCTATATTGTCCGGGCCGACCTGCCCGGACGCCCCGGATCAGCGCCCTCCGGACGGGTGATCGTCCTTGACGCGGCGCGGGACGGGGAGGACCGTGGAGTTTTATGAGGGGCGAACCCAGTTGCCCGAAGTGTGGTGGCCGGGTCAGGGCTCCCGGCCTCTTCTCCGACTCCTGGCAGTGCGATGCGCACGGGGCGGTACACCCGCTGCAGCCCGTGATCCCGCCCAGCGTCGAGGCTCTCAGCGTCGTGGTGCGCCGCGCGCAGGTCCCCGTCTGGATGCCCTGGCCGCTGCCCGTCGGCTGGCTGTTCACCGGGGTTGCCAACGCGGGGGACGACCGCACCGGCGGCCGCGCCACCGCCGTCGCCTGCTCGGGCCCCGGCCCCCTCGGCGGCTTCGGTGAGCTGGTGCTCGTCGCCGAGGAGCTCGGCGTCGGACTCGGCGCGCGCTACGCGGGCATCGACGGCCCCGACCCCGGCCCCTACATGGACGTCGCCGGACCGCCCCAGGCCAAGCTGCTCGCGGCCGGCCGGCCCACCCCGATGTGGCACGTCTCCGGAACCCCCGACGACCGCGCCGTCTTCGCGGGCGAGGCGCGCGGGCTGTGGCTGTGGGCGATCGTGTGGCCGGAGCAGTCCGGGCTGCTGATGTACGACGAGCTGGTCCTCACCGACCTGCGCGACGCGGGGGCCGAGACGGATCTGCTGCCGTGCGGGGCGTTGTCACCGCGCATCCTGCAGCAGGTTGCCGAGCCGTAAGCCGTGCCGTAAGGGGTCGAGGCAGGCTTTGGTGGTGACGGGACTGTTGGAAATCACCGTTACCCTGGAGCGTCCCCCTCTGTGCGAAGTTCTGTGCGAAGTTCTGTGCGAGTTCCGCGCGAGGTGGGCCCGAACCCCGTCCGTCCGAGCCTGGAGTACGCAGCAGTGCGCATCGATCTGCACACCCACTCCACCGCTTCCGACGGCACGGACACCCCGGCCGAGCTGGTGCGCAACGCGGCGGCGGCCGGTCTGGACGTCGTCGCGCTCACCGACCACGACACCACCCGCGGCCACGCCGAGGCGATCGCCGCGGTCCGCGAACTTCCGGCCGGTCCGACCCTGGTCACCGGCGCCGAGCTCTCCTGCCGCCTCGACGGCGTGAGCATGCACATGCTGGCGTACCTCTTCGACCCCGAGGAGCCCGACCTGCTCGCCGAGCGCGAGCTGGTCCGCGACGACCGCGTCCCGCGCGCCAAGGCCATGATCGCCCGGCTGAACGGACTCGGGGTCCCGGTCACCTGGGAGCAGGTCGCCCGGATCGCGGGCGACGGCTCCGTCGGCCGCCCGCACATCGCCTCCGCGCTGGTCGAACTCGGCGCCGTGCCCACGGTCTCCGACGCCTTCACGCCCGAGTGGCTGTCCGACGGCGCCCGCGCGTACGTCGAGAAGCACGAGACGGACCCCTTCGAGGCGATCCGCCTGGTCAAGGCCGCCGGTGGGGTCACCGTCTTCGCGCACCCGGCCGCCGCCAAGCGCGGCAGGACCGTCCCCGACTCGGCGATCGCGGAGCTGGCCGCGGCCGGCCTCGACGGCATCGAGGTCGACCACATGGACCACGACCGGGCGACCAGGGACCGGCTCCGCGGCCTGGCCGCCGACGTCGGCCTGCTCACCACCGGTTCCTCGGACTACCACGGCAGCCGCAAGACCTGTGTGCTCGGCGAGTACACGACCGACCCCGAGATCTACGGGGAGATCACGCGCCGCGCCACGGGCGCCTTCCCGGTGCCGGGCGCCGGCGGACACCGCGCCTGAGAGCTCGAGAACAAGCCCCCGCGGTCCGGGGGTTTCGCGCACGGGCTCCGACCGCGCGCCCGCCCCCACTTCCGCCCAACTCCCGCAAGGCAAGCCCTCACTGTGTTCGACGTCGCCGTTTTCGGATCCCTTTTTCTCACGCTTTTTGTGATTATGGATCCCCCCGGAATCACCCCGATCTTCCTCGCCCTCACCGCGGGCCGCCCCGCCAAGGTCCAGAAGCGCATGGCCTTCCAGGCGGTGTGCGTCGCCTTCGGCGTCATCGCCGTCTTCGGCGTCCTGGGCCACCAGATCCTCGACTACCTGCACGTCTCGGTCCCGGCCCTGATGATCGCGGGCGGTCTGCTGCTCCTGCTCATCGCGCTCGACCTGCTCACCGGCAAGACCGACGAGCCCCAGCAGACGAAGGACGTGAACGTCGCCCTCGTCCCGCTCGGCATGCCGCTGCTCGCCGGGCCCGGGGCGATCGTCTCCGTGATCCTGGCCGTCCAGAAGGCCCACTCGGTCGCGACGCAGCTCTCCGTCTGGACGGCGATCATCGCCATCCACGTGGTCCTGTGGCTCGTGATGCGCTACTCGCTGGTGATCATCCGCATCATCAAGGACGGCGGCGTGGTCCTGGTGACCCGGCTCGCCGGCATGATGCTCTCGGCGATCGCCGTGCAGCAGATCATCAACGGCGTGACCCAGGTGATCCAGAACAGCTGAACCCGCTGCACGCTCGGCAACCCCGCGGAACACACGAAGCCCCCGTACGCAGTGTGCGTACGGGGGCTTCGAAGTGTGTGAGTCGCTACGCCGTTACGAGGCGGACGACTCGGCCGGGCGGATGTAGAGGCGCTGCCCGATGGCGGCGGCCTGCTGAACGATCCGGTTGACGGAGGCGGCGTCCACGACGGTGGTGTCCACGGCGGTGCCGTCGACGTCGTCCAGTCGCATGATTTCGAAGCGCAAGGGCTTCTCCCTTCGTCTGGTGATCCTCCTGAAGGAGAACTACTGGTGCAGGACCCAGACCCAGTCTGGTCCTGCCGTACGGCCAGGCGGTTGCCCGACCGTTAAGAGTGGATTGCGTGGCTAGAGTGCCCCGCGTTCTGTATGGGTACAACGAGTTGCCCCCAGCAAACATTCCCTACGCTAAGGAAATTTTTCGGGAACCTAATTACCTGCGAGTAGCGAGGCCGGTTGTGCACGGGGCGTGACGCCCAGGACAATGAGCGGCAATGAACGAAACCAACGCGGAGAGCCCTCTCGACGCGGTCGAGGCCCGCCTCGCCATCACGAACGACCTGCTCAGGCGGATGCTCGCCGGTCGCGAAGACACCGTCGACGCACGCGATCTTCGTGGACGCGGGGTACTTGTACGCGGCGGCCGGCCGGCTCGTCGCGGGCACCGAGGACCGGCGCTCCTTCGACCTGGACGCCGAAGGGCTCATCGACGCGCTGATCGACAAGGCCCGCACGATCTTCGCGGACAGCCGGCTGCTGCGCGTCTACTGGTACGACGGGGCTCGCCGCCGCATCCACACCACCGAGCAGCAGTCGATCGCCGCCCTGCCCGACGTCAAGGTCCGCCTGGGCAACCTCAACGCGAACAACCAGCAGAAGGGCGTCGACTCGCTCATCCGCAGCGACCTGGAGTCCCTCGCCCGGCACCGTGCCATCAGCGACGCGGCCCTGCTCGGCGGCGACGAGGACCTGGTCTCCGCCGTCGAGGCCGCCCAGGGGTACGGCGCCCGCGTCCACCTGTGGGGCATCGAGGCGCCCGACGGCCGCAACCAGGCCGAGCCGCTTCTGTGGGAGGTCGACAGCCAGCGCACGCTCGACCTCGACTTCTTCAAGCCGTACGTGTCCCGCCGCGCCATCACGACGTCGTACGAGAACACGGAGGCGCCGCGCCCCTCCCGCGACCAGGTCCGTTTCGTCGGGGCGCAGATCGCGGCGCGCTGGCTCGGGGAGCGCGGGCGCGGGGCGTTCGCGGAGGTGCTGCCCGGCCACCCCTACCTGCCGGGGCCGGTCGACCAGGACCTGCTGGTCGAGGCGGAAGGCGTGCTCCAGTACTCGCTGCGCGGCCAGTCCGACCTGCGACGGGCGCTGCGCGACGGGTTCTGGGCGCATCTGCAGGCCCAGTTCTAGACGGTCGTGACAGGCCAGTTCCAGGCTGTTGTCCCCGGCCGGTTCCAGGCTGTCGTCCCCGGCCGGTTCCAGGCTGTCGTCACCGGTCCTGTGCCGGGTGCCGGTGCCAGAAGGCGGCCAGCGCCGCGGCCGTCTCGTCGGGGCGGTCGGTGTTGGGGGAGTGCTCCGCCCCGGCGATCACCGACCGCTCGGCCTTGAGACGTCGCGCCATCTCGTCGAGCAGCGGCACGGGCCAGGCATCGTCCCGCTCCCCGGACAGCACGTGCACCGCCGGCGCGACCGCGGCCAGCTCGTCGACGCGGTCGGGCTCCGTGCACAACTGGCGCCCCGTGGCGATGAGTTGGGCTGGACTGTTGCTCAACCAGCGGCGCCGTAGATCCTCTTCGTCACCGCGTACGTCGACGACGTCCCCGGTCGCCTCCATCGCCTGGATGGCCTCCCACACCTGTGCCATGTCGAGCGTGCCGAGCGCCTGCTGGAGCAGCTCGACACGCTGTCGCTGCGGCAGCGAGACGGCAGCCGGGCCCGAGGCCATCAGTGTCAGCGAGGCGAAGGGGGCCGGGTCCGCGATGACCGCGGCGCGGGCGACGAGGCCGCCGAGCGAGTGCCCGAGCAGATGGACCCGCGCCGGGCCCAACGCCGCGGCCTGGGCGAGCACGTCCCGCGCCAACTCGGCCTGCGCGTAAGGGCGTTCGTCATCCGATGGGCCCGCGGTCTGGTACTGGCCCCGGCCGTCGACGGCGACGCTGCGATACCCGGCCGCGCTCAGCGGCCCGTGCAGCGCGATGAAGTCCTCCTTGCTCCCGGTGAACCCCGGAAGCAGCAGTGCGGTGCCCCGCACGGGACCGGACTCCGGCGCCCCCACGAGCGCGGCGAAGTCGCCTCTGGCGGTCCGCAGGACGTGGGCGCGGGTGCCGGGCGGCGGGGTGAAGGTCGGGGGCCTGCTCATGCGGTGAGGGTACGTGTCCGGCGTGGGCACGACGAAGGCCCGGGCCCCCGCAGTGCGGGACCCGGGCCTTCGGCGCGGTGCGGATCAGGCCTCGGGAGCCTTGGCCACAGCCTTCTTGCGGGTGCGCTTCGGCTTGGCCTCGGCGGCGGGCGCCTCTTCCGGAGCGGCGGCGACGGCCTTCTTACGGGTCCGCTTCGGCTTCACCTCGGCGGCGGGCGCCTCTTCCGGAGCGGCGGCAACGGCCTTCTTACGGGTCCGCTTCGGCTTCGCCTCGGCGGCCTCGACCGTGTCGGCGACGACGGGCTCGGCCTTCTTGCGCGTGCGCTTCGGCTTGGCCTCGGCGGTGTCGACGGCGGCTTCCGCCTGCGCGTCGACGACAGGCTCGGCCTTCTTGCGCGTGCGCTTCGGCTTGGCCTCGGCGACAGCCACCTCCGCGGGAGCGGCGGCGGCAGCCTTCTTACGGGTACGGGCCGGCTTGGCCTCGACGGCCTCCGCCGTGTCGACGGCGACCTCCGCCTTCTTGCGCGTACGACGCGGCTTGACGGGCGCCTCGACCTCGACGGTCTCGGCGACGGGCGCCACGGCCTCGACCGTCTCGGCGGCGGCTTCGGCCTTCTTGCGTGTACGGCGACGCGGCTGCGCCGGCACCTCGACCTCGACGGTCTCGGCGACGGGCGCCACGGCCTCGACCGTCTCGACGGCGGCTTCGGCCTTCTTGCGTGTACGGCGACGCGGCTGCGCCGGCACCTCGACCTCGACGGTCTCCGCGACGGGCGCCACGGCCTCGACCGTGTCCACGGCGCCTTCGGCCTTCCTGCGCGTACGACGACGCGGCGCGGCCGGGGCCTCGACCTCGACGGCCGGCTGGGGTACCGGTGCGACGACGGTCTCGACCGACTCGACGACGGCCGCGGCGGCGGGAGCGGCCTGCGCGGCACCGCGCGTACGACGGCGACGACGCGGCGTCCGCGGCTCGGAGGCGTCGTCCGGGGCGGGTGTGACAGGAGTCACGGGAGTCGCGGGGGCGGCCGCCGCCTCCGCGGCGACCGGCTCGCCATTGCGCGTGCGGCGACGACGACGCGGCGTACGGGCGGAACGGTCCTGGTCACGATCACGGTCGTGGTCCCGGCCACCGCGGTCACGGTCGCGATCCCGGCCACCGCGGTCGCGGTCACGGTCACGGTCCTGGGTGGGACGGCCACCGCGGCCACCGCGCGGCGAAGCGCCACGGCCACCGGTCTCGCCCAGGTCCTCGATCTCCTCGGCGCCGAGCCCGGCACGCGTGCGCTCGCCCCGCGGCAGGACACCCTTGGTGCCGACCGGGATGCTGAGCTCCTCGTACAGGTGCGGCGAGGAGGAGTACGTCTCGACCGGGTCGTTGAACTTCAGGTCGAGGGCCTTGTTGATCAGCTGCCAACGCGGGATGTCGTCCCAGTCGACCAGCGTGATCGCGATGCCCTTCTTGCCCGCGCGGCCGGTGCGGCCGATGCGGTGGAGGTACGTCTTCTCGTCCTCCGGCGTCTGGTAGTTGATGACGTGCGTGACGTCATCGACATCGATTCCGCGCGCGGCGACGTCCGTGCACACGAGCACGTCCACCTTGCCGTTGCGGAACGCGCGCAGGGCCTGCTCGCGCGCGCCCTGCCCGAGGTCACCATGGACGGCACCGGAGGCGAAACCGCGCTTCTGCAGCTGCTCGGCGATGTCGGCGGCGGTCCGCTTCGTCCGGCAGAAGATCATCGTGAGCCCGCGGCCGTCGGCCTGCAGGATGCGCGAGACCATCTCGGGCTTGTCCATGTTGTGCGCGCGGTACACGTGCTGCGCGGTGTTGCGCACGGTCGCGCCCTCGTCGTCCGGCGAGGTGGCGCTGATGTGCGTCGGCTGCGACATGTAGCGACGGGCGAGGCCGATGACGGCGCCCGGCATGGTCGCCGAGAACAGCATCGTCTGACGCTTCGGCGGCAGGTAGTTGATGATCTTCTCGACGTCGGGCAGGAAGCCCAGGTCGAGCATCTCGTCGGCCTCGTCGAGGACGAGCGCCTTCACGTGCGAGAGATCGAGCTTGCGCTGACCGGCGAGGTCGAGGAGGCGGCCCGGGGTGCCGACGATCACGTCGACGCCCTTCTTCAAGGCCTCGACCTGGGGCTCGTAGGCGCGACCGCCATATATGGCGAGAACGCGCACATTGCGCACCTTGCCGGCGGTCAGCAGGTCGTTGGTCACCTGCGTGCACAGCTCGCGCGTGGGAACGACGACGAGCGCCTGCGGGGCGTCGGTCAGCTGCTCGGGCTTGGCCCGGCCCGCCTCGACGTCCGCGGGGACGGTGACGCGCTCCAGGATCGGCAGACCGAAACCGAGGGTCTTGCCCGTGCCGGTCTTGGCCTGGCCGATGACGTCCGAGCCGGAGAGCGCTACGGGGAGCGTCATCTCCTGGATGGGGAAGGCGGTGATGATGCCGACGGCCTCGAGGGCTTCGGCGGTCTCGGGAAGAATGCCGAGTTGACGGAAAGTGGAAGTCTGCGTAGTCAGGGTGCTGCCTCTTCTGTGAGGTGCGGTGCGAGGCGAACGCGGGGGTCGTGACCGTGCCGGTGTTACACCGGTCTCGATCCGCGGGTGCGGTGGACCGGGTGACGCGGGACCACTGCCGACGCTCGAGCGCTCGTGCCGCTGAGGGCCCCTCCACATGCTCTACGTCGTGTGACGGACGAGCTGGAGGGCTGTCGGGTCGGAGCCGATCGGGCCTCCGACCGGGCATCCTCATTCGTGCGGCCCGTCGCATGTGTACGCGCAAGCGCCATAATTCGCGCTTGCACTCGGCGGGCTCTTTACCACCATACCCCGGAAACCCGCATGTGCGATGGCCGAATTGGTCACGTAGCCGTCGTCACACTCCTTGACCAGGGAGTTCCGCGGGGCGGTCGGCGGGCTATTGTGCGCTCCATGGAGACGCCTGACAACGCCACGCCGTCCGCCGAAGCAACCCCCGCGCTCACCGGCATCGCCGCCCAGAACTGGGCCACCGCGTCCGCGGACGCGAACTACTGCGCCGCCGTCGTCGACCTGCTCGGTGCTCTCGCGTACGGGGAGCTGGCGGCGTTCGAGCGGCTCGCGGAGGACGCCAAGCTGGCGCCGACGCTGGGCGACAAGGCGGAGCTGGCGAAGATGGCGTCCGCCGAGTTCCACCACTTCGAGCAGTTGAGCAACCGGCTCTCGGAGATCGGTGTCGAGCCGACCGACGCGATGGACCCGTTCGTCAGCGCCCTCGACGGCTTCCACAAGCAGACCGCCCCGTCGGACTGGCTGGAAGGCCTGGTCAAGGCGTACGTCGGTGACTCGATCGCCAGTGACTTCTACCGGGAGGTCGCGGCCCGGCTCGATTCGGACACCCGCTCCCTGGTGCTCGCCGTGCTCGACGACACGGGGCACGCCTCGTTCGCCGTGGAGAAGGTGCGTGCGGCGATCGATGCCGACCCGCGCGTGGGCGGGCGCCTCGCCCTGTGGGCGCGACGGCTGATGGGCGAGGCCCTGTCCCAGTCGCAGCGGGTGGTCGCGGACCGCGACGCGCTGTCGACGATGCTGGTCGGGGGCGTGGCCGACGGCTTCGACCTGGCCGAGGTCGGCCGGATGTTCTCGCGTATCACCGAGGCGCACACGAAGCGGATGGCGGCGCTGGGACTCGCTGCCTAGTCCCTACGCGTTAGGGCTCAGCCGGGGGGCTCTGCCCTGAGTAGGGCGGAGCAGCAGCGACAGCAGGGCCGCCGAGAGGACGAGCGCGCCGACGAGCGTGGCGATCTCGTGGCCCGCGCCCAGCGCGCTGTGTGTGACGAACGCCCCGAACAGGGCGCCCGCGACTCCGGTCGGCAGCACAAGGGTGCGCGACGGAAGTCGGTGTGGCATCCGCAGGCCCGCGGCCCATGCGAGGGCCAGGCCGAGCAGTGCGGAGCCGAGAGCTTCAAGAAGCATGGTGAGGGTCCCTCCCGCGCTGCCAGTTGGTGCAAATCGGTCGTAGCCGGTCTACCCCCGGCACCCGGGGTGCAATCATCCCGGTGTGCATCCGCTGTGCCTGCCCTGTGAACACCGAAAGGGCCTGACGGCGCGATGCCGTCAGGCCCTTTCGGTGCTGCTGGGTACTGCTTGGTGCTTATCCGTGCTGCTTGACGCTTCCTGGTGCCCTACAGCGGGCCGAAGCCCACCTTGCGCACCGCCGGCTCACCGATCTCCACATAGGCGAGCCGCTCGGCCGGGATCAGCACCTTGCGACCCTTCTCGTCCGTCAGGGAGAGCAGCTGCGCCTTGCCGGCCAACGCCTCGGACACCGCGCTCTCGACCTCCTCGGCGGACTGGCCGCTCTCCAGAACGATCTCGCGGGGCGTGTGCAGCACGCCGATCTTGACCTCCACGGCCTTGTCCCTCCGACGATCCGTGATGTGCGCGGACGACCGCGCGCCGTACGCAGCAAACATTAGCCCGGTGAGGCGAGGCACCCGCCGCCCCGGCTGCACGCCAAGAGCGAACAGCGGGACGGGAACAAAAGTGCGTGACTGCGAATCGTGACTGCGTATCAGTGGCGCTCGGTGGTGCACAGCGTTGTGAAACGGCGCTCTGTGGCGCTCAGTGGTGCTCGGTGGCGCTCAGTGGTGCTCAGCGTTGTGAAACGGCGTCTGTGGCGCTCAGTGCTGCTCGACGCCGTGCAGCGGGAACCCGGCGATGCCCCGCCAGGCCAGCGATGTCAGCAGCTCGACCGCCTTGTCCCGAGCGACCGGGCTCGCGCTGGACAGCCAGTAGCGCGCGACGACCTGCGAGACACCGCCCAGGCCCACGGCCAGCAGCATCGACTCGTCCTTGGACAGTCCCGTGTCCTCGGCGATCACGTCCGAGATGGCCTCCGCGCACTGCAGGCTGACCCGGTCGACGCGTTCGCGTACCGCCGGCTCGTTCGTCAGGTCGGACTCGAAGACGAGCCGGAACGCGCCGCCGTCGTCCTGGACGTACGCGAAGTAGGCGTCCATCGTCGCCGCCACGCGCTGCTTGTTGTCCGACGTGGAGGCGAGCGCCGTGCGGACCGACTGCAGCAGCGACTCGCAGTGCTGGTCGAGCAGGGCCAGGTAGAGGTCGAGCTTGCCCGGAAAATGCTGGTAGAGCACCGGCTTGCTGACGCCGGCCCGCTCCGCGATGTCGTCCATCGCGGCCGCGTGATACCCCTGCGCGACAAAAACTTCCTGGGCCGCGCCCAGGAGTTGGTTGCGTCGGGCCCGGCGCGGCAAGCGCGTGCCCTTGGGGCGTGCTGCCTCCGTCTGCTCGATGGCTGTCACGCCGCCTCCCAAATCGTCAGTATGCGGTGTGCACCGCGTCGTCATCGTACTTTTGGGTAACCGCGATGTGCGCGGTGCGAGCGCAGAATTTCACGGACCGGACGACTGTGTAAGACGCACGTAGCACATGTACATACGCAAAGCGGCGCATACCGACGCGCTCTTTGCACAAGCTCTCACCGATAGTCGTCCTCGTCGATCGCGACGACCCGCGCCTGTTCCGCCCGGTCCGCCTCGTCGGATCCGTCCGGGTCGCCCGTTTCGTCCGGTGCGTCGTCCTGCTCGGGGGAGAGCTCCGTGTGCTGCTCGGCGGTGTCCGCCTCCGGGGCCTCCACGTCCATCTCTGGCGGCTCGCTCACCGCGAAGGTCTCGGGGTCCCTGGGGTCGACTGTCATGAATGGCTCCCTTCCTCACCTGTTCCGTGCGTGGGCGGGTGCCCTGAATCGAGCGTAGGAGACACAAGAAGGGGGCGCTATGTGGTCTCTTTGCGAGGAGGCCGGCGAGCGGGTCTGCGGACGGGGCGGTGGGCGTCACGGGGCGCCGGACGAGCTCTGGGCAGAGCTATGAGCTATCTGTGACGGCGAACACACGATCCACTGCGTGATCGTCTCGTAACATATGCCGCATGTCTTCGACCGAGCCGCCGCGTGTGCCTCTTGCCGTCGCCGCCGCGGTGCCCAAGCCGGGCACCGTCAAGGTCGCTGAAGGAGAACGGCTCCGATCGGTCGGCCTGCCCGGCCTCACGCTGTCGGTACGGTCCCGTCCGGGCACCCGCGCAGGACTGCCGCCCGCGCTGTACGTCCACGGGCTCGGCGGCTCCTCGCAGAACTGGTCGGCGCTGATGCCGCTGCTCGAGGACAGTGTGGACGGCGAGGCCGTCGACCTCCCCGGCTTCGGCGACTCGCCGCCGCCGGACGACGGCAACTACTCGGTGACCGGGCACGCGCGTGCCGTCATTCGTTTCCTCGACGCGCGCGACCGCGGCCCCGTCCACCTCTTCGGGAACTCCCTGGGCGGCGCCGTCACCACGCGCGTTGCCGCCGTCCGTCCCGACCTCGTACGGACGTTGACGCTGGTGTCGCCGGCCCTGCCCGAGATTCGCGTCCAGCGCACCGCACTGCCGACCGGGCTGCTCGCGGTGCCTGGCATCGCCGCGCTTTTCACGCGTCTTACGAAGGAGTGGACGCCGGAGCAGCGAGTGCGCGGCGTCACGGCCCTTTGCTACGGCGACCCGGGCCGGGTCTCGCCCGAGGGCTTCCAGGCCGCCGTGGAGGAGATGGAGCGGCGACTGCAACTCCCGTATTTCTGGGACGCGATGGCCCGCTCCGCGCGCGGGGTGGTGAACGCGTACACGCTCGGCGGCCAGCACGGACTGTGGCGCCAGGCCGAGCGGGTGCTCGCGCCGACGCTGCTCGTCTACGGGGGGCGTGACCTGCTGGTCTCGTACCGGATGGCGGCGCGCGCGGCGCGGACTTTCCGGGACTCGCGCCTCCTGACGCTGCCGGACGCGGGGCACGTCGCGATGATGGAGTACCCGGAGAGAGTCGCGACGGCGTTCCGGGAACTTGTCGCCGACACCGGGGCGTTGAAGGGACAGTACGATCTCGGAGCGACGGGCGAGAGCACCGAGAACATCCCGGACCACGAGAGCGTCACGGGCCACAAGAGCATCACAGAGCACAAGAGCATCACAGAGCACAAGAGCATCACAGAGCACAAGAGCATCACAGAGCAGGGGAGCTGAGGCGGCCAGTGGGACGGCACAGCCGCCGAGAACCGGCAGACAACGGCGACACCGCCGACATATCCGTAAGTTCCCCCATAGGTCCTTCCGTGGATCCTTCGATCATCCCCTCGAATCCCTCCACCCCTTTCGCGAGCGCTGAGGCGACCGGCCCGGTGCATCCGGGCAGTGGGCGCCGCCGCAGGAAACCCGCCGAGGCGTCCGCCGCCACGCATCCGCCCACGCATCCGCCCACGCGGCCTGCGCCGCATGTTCGCGGTGGCCATCCCGAGCGGCGGGAGTCGACCGGGGGCTGGGGCGCGCCCGGTGGCCGGGAGAGCGCCGGGCGCGGGTTCAAGGCGCCTGACGGGCCCCCGTTGGTGCCGCGGCAGAGGCCCCGGCAGGAGTACGTCGACGCGTTCGACAAGGGTGCCGCCAAGGGTGCCGCCGAGGACCCGTACGCCTCCGTGACCGACTGGGACGACGAGGCGCGCACGCCCTCGGGCGAGCCCTCGCCCGCGGCGCCCGATCCGGCCTCGGCCGAGGCGGACGGCGGACGCGAGAAGCGGGGTAAGGGGCTTACTTACACGGGCATCGCCGCGGCCGCCGTCACCACCGTGCTCGCCGTGGTCGTCGCCGGACAGGTCACCGACCGGGACACGGGCTCCGACGACGCGCACGCGCAGGCCGCCGATGGATCCCGCGTCCACGACGGCTCGGCTTCGCGCTCGGACGGCCGGGCCACCCCGTCGAAGACGGAGCAGGCCGCCCCCGCGACGTACACGCAGAAGATGAGCAAGAAGTACCCGCTGGCCGCGAACCTGAAGGCTTCGGGGGACTTCGAGGGAGTTCCCGGCTTCGCCAAGGCGCCGGGGCAGGGGCAGAAGTTCCGCTACCGCATCGACGTCGAGAAGGGGCTCGGCCTTGACAGTGATCTGTTCGCCCAGGCCGTACAGAAGACTCTGAACGACAAGCGGAGTTGGGCCCACGACCACGCCCGCACCTTCGAGCGGATCTCGTCGGGCAAGCCGGACTTCGTGATCACGCTCGCCAGCCCCGGGACCACGGCCGACTGGTGCGCCAAGTCAGGTCTCGACACGACCGAGGACAACGTGTCGTGCGATTCCGCCGCCACCGAGCGCGTGATGATCAATGCCTATCGGTGGGCGCAGGGTTCGAAGACCTACGACGACGTACTCCACGGCCAGTCCATCTACCCGTACCGGCAGATGCTCATCAATCACGAGGTCGGCCACCGGCTGGGGTTCAACCACGTGACCTGCTCGCAGAAGGGCGCGCTCGCGCCCGTCATGCAGCAGCAGACCAAATTCCTGAGCTCCGGCGGGATCACGTGCAAGCCCAACCCCTGGGTGTTTCCCAAGGCTTGACGCTCCGTAGCGTTCTGTAGCGGGGCGATCTCTTAGCGCGACCGAACGTCGCGCGCACGGGAAAGTTACGACCGTTCACCCCTTTTGGTGGCGCGATGGACAACCGTCCACCGCGCCACCGGCATGTCCGCATACGTTCGTCCCGCTGCGAGCCACCGGACCAACGGTGGCTCCCCATACGGGAGATCGGGGGTGTACTCGTGCGTATCGGACTGTTGACAGAGGGTGGCTATCCGTATGTGAGCGGCGAGGCCAGACTCTGGTGCGACCGGCTCGTGCGCGGGCTCGAGCAGCACGAATTCGACATTTACGCACTCAGCCGCAGCCAGGAGCAGGAAGACGCCGGCTGGCTCGAACTGCCCCCGCAGGTCAACCGGGTGCGGACCGCCTCGGTGTGGTCGGGTGGCCCGGGGAGCGAGGACGGCGCACGCGGCGGCACACTCGGGCGGCGAGTCCGGCGACGGTTCGCCTCTCTGTACGAAGAACTCGCGGCCGCGGTCGTCCGCGGCCCAGGTGGTGAGACGGGCGGCGCGAACGGCTCGGGCGGCGAGGCGGACCGTTTCGCCACCGCGCTGTACGGGCTTGCCGAACTCGCCCGCGAGGCAGGAAACCTGGGCCCCTCCCTCCGCTCCGAGGCGGCCGTGCGCATTCTGGAGCGCGCCTGTCGAGCACCCGGCGCGCAGCGCACTGCCCGCGCCGCCCGCGTGCCCGACCTCCTTGCTTTCGCCGGGCACGTGGAGCGCGCGCTGCGCCCCCTCTCCCTCGACTGGTACCAGGACGCCTCGGGCGGCTTCGGGGGCGACGGACTCGCCTCCGTAGATCTGTGCCACGCGACATCGGGCGGCGCGGCGGCCCTGCCCGGCCTGCTCGCCAAGCGGTTCTTCGGCGTCCCGCTGCTCGTCACCGAGTACGGGGTACAGCTCAGGGCCCGCTACATCGCCGCGGGCGACGCCGAGTTGAGTGCGCCGGTGCGCGCGCTCCTCGCCGCCTTCCATGGACTGCTCGCCGCCGAGGTGTACCGGCAGGCCGCCGTGATCACCCCGGGCAACGCGCACGCCCGCCGCTGGCAGGAGCGGTGCGGCGCCGACCGCGCGAAGCTGCGTACCGTCCACCCCGGCATGGAAGCCTCACGCTTCGCCGAGGTCGGCGAGCGCGAGGAACCGGGGGAGCCGGACACCCTCGTCTGGGTCGGGCGCATCGACCCCTCCAAGGACCTGATCTCCTTGCTGCACGCGTTCGCGGAGATCCGCAAGGAGGAACCGAAGGCGCGGCTGCGCATCGTGGGGGCGATGCCGGCCCGGCACGTGGCGGGCGGGGCCGACCGGGACCACTCGTCGGACCACGACGCCGAGGTGTACCTCGGGCACTGCAAGGCCCTGGCCGCGCAGCTCTTCCCCGACGAGGCCGAGGGGATCCACGCCGTCGGCGAGAATCCGGTCTCCTTCGAGGAACTCGGCGCACCCGAGGCGCCCGACCTCGCCGACGTCTACGGCGCGGGCGGTGTCGTCGTCCTCTCCAGCGTCGTCGAGGGGTTCCCGATCAGCCTGGTCGAGGCCATGTTCTGCGGGCGGGCGACCGTGTCGACCGACGTGGGTGCCGTCGTCGAGGTCATCGGCGGTACCGGTCTCGTCGTGCCGCCGCGCAACCCACGGGCACTCGCCGAGGCCTGCGTGGCGCTGCTGCGCGACTCAGGGCGCCGGGAACGCCTCGGGGCGGCGGCCCGGGCCCGGGCCTTGGAGCTCTTCACCGTCGAACAGAACATCGCGGCATTTCACAGCATTTACCTGGAGATCGTCTCGCACTGCCCGGTCCGCCGGGACGCCCTGGACGACGCAGGCAAGCCCCTGCCGTTCGCCCATCCGCCCGAGGCCCACGTGCCGGGGCGGTGGACGGCCGCAGCCACCGGAGGCATCGGCGGGTCATGGCTCGCCGGACGGTCCACCAGTACGGGGGCGCCCAGTTGGGCGTCCGACATCGGGGCGCCGGGCGTCGGAGCTGCCGGTATCGGGGTTGCTGGCGTCGGTGCTGCCGGTGACATGGGCGGCGCTGTCGGCGGTGTCGGCGGTGTCGGCGGCGGTGAGCGGGAGCAACTGGCCGGAGTGACGCCGGGTCGCGGGGAGGGTGACGCATGAGCGGGCGTGAGGGCGCAAGGCGCGGGGCGGCCGGCGGTGTCGGTGCGGACTTGCCGCGCGTACCGCTGAGCGCCGGGGCTTGGGGAGCCGGATCGACCCAGGCGCTGAAGGACGTTCCGGACGCCCCAGACGCGCTGGATATCCCGGGCACCCCTGACGGCACGGATGGTCCGGACTTCTCGTACGGTGAACTGGCAGACCTCGGCGGCGAGTTGCTGCGCGACTCGAGCGCCTGGAAGGCCGAGGCCGGCACCGAGGCCGGCACCGATGCCAGTGCCGGTGCTAGTGCCGATGCCGATGCCGATGCAGAGATCGACGGCGCCGATGAAAACCATGGCGTCGACGGCACAGCGGCAACCGGGCGGAGCGAGAGGCAGGGCCACGGCGCGGAGAGCGGCCGCCCCCTGCCCGGCCCCAAACCGCCGCAGGACCCGAGCCCCGGCGCACGCGGTCGCGAGCTCGCCTCCCGGGTGCCCCACCGCCGCTCGGGCGTCGACCCGGTCAAGGTCCTGATGCAGCGGCACCGAGACCTGTGCGAGCGCGCTGTAGATCCCCTGGAGATCGCCGCGGGCCTGGAAGCCCTCGGCGTGACCGACAGGACCGCCGCCCGTTTCCGCCACAGGGACGTGTTCTCGCTCGCCGAGGAGATGTACGCACGCGTGGCCCGTGGCGGCGAACAGGGCGAGCCGGTCGCCGCCACCCCCGCCACCCCCGCCAGACGTACCGGCGTACGCGGCGCATGGGCTCTGCTCGCGCTGCTGCCGGGCGCCGTCTGCGCGCTCACGCTCCCCGCGCTGGACGCCACCACGGGCACCGCCCGGCTGGCCGTCGGCATGAGTGGAGCGCTCGCCGCCGCCGCCGCGCTGCGCACGACCTTGCGGCATGGACCGCTCCGCGCCTCGGACGGCCCGCCCGCACCCGCGACCCGCCTGTGGGTCTGGTGGCTGCTCGCCTACGCCCTGCTCGGCGACGGCCTGCTGAACGCCGCGCTGACCGGCGGCCCCGACGAGCCCTGGGCCCCGGCGACCGCAGATCTCCTCGCGCTCGCCGTCGCCGTGGCGCCCGCGCTCTGGTGCGCCGGGCTCTACACGGCCGGGGCCCACCGCCGACTCGCCGTCAGCCGCGGACTCGCCGAATTCGCCGCCTCCGTACGGCCGTTGCTCCTCGGCGCCGTCGCCCTGTTCGCCCTCGCGCTGGCCGTGCTGCTCGGCCTGTCCGGAGCCCTGCTCGACCAGAGCGTGGACTACGCCGGAGCGGGAGCGCTGGGGCTCCTGCTGCTGCTCGCCCGCCTCCTCGCCGCGCACGGGCGCACGCACGCCCCCGCGGTCGTACTCGGCGCGGCCGCCGCCGTCGAGACCCTGGCCGTCGCCTCCGTCTTCGCCGCGCGTCTGCCCGGCTGCGACGTCCTGGGCACGCCGGTCGAGGCGGCCGTCGGTGCCCTGGGCGCGGCCGTCGTACCCGGTGTCGCCTGCGGGGTCGCGGCCCTGGCGCTGCTCGTACACGCCACCCGCACGCTGACCCGAGCCTCCGCCCACGCGAGCGCCGACGGCACGACCGGAGGCGCGCCATGACCACTGCGGAGCCCCCCGCCGAGCGGACCGCACCGCCCGCCGCATGACCAGGAACACCCCCTGCAACACCCCTTTCCCGCGGGGCCGACACCGCGGGCCCACCCCACGACTCACGGCACCACTCATAAGGAGAACGCCAGATGACCACCCCTCCTCCCCGAGGCGCCGGATACGCCGGATACTCCGGGCCTCACGGGCAGCGCGACACCCACGGTTCGCGCGCACGGCGCGCAGTGCGCGGAGCGCGAACCCAGGGAGGCGTCCGATGAGGGTCCTGCTGACCGGAGCCAACGGATACCTCGGGCGCTTCGTCGCCGACCGGCTTCTGGCGGACCCCGCCGTGCAGCTCACGGCACTCGGCCGGGGCGACGACGCCGATGTCCGCTTCGACCTGGCCACCGGCAGTCCGGGGGCGCTCACCCGCTTCCTGGACGCCGTCCACCCCGGGGTGGTCATCAACTGCGCCGGTGCCACCCGCGGCGGCGCCCGCGACCTCACCCGGCACAACACCGTCGCCGTCGCCACCGTCTGTGAGGCTCTGCGCCGAAGCGGCTGCGGCGCCCGCCTCGTACAGATCGGCTGCGGTGCCGAGTACGGCCCGTCGCAGCCCGGCTCGTCCACCGCGGAGGACGCGGTGCCCCGGCCCGGCGGCCCGTACGGCGTCAGCAAGCTCGCCGCCACCGAACTCGTCCTCGGCTCCGGCCTCGACGCCGTCGTCCTGCGCGTCTTCTCGCCCGCGGGCCCCGCCACCCCCGCCGGATCCCCGCTCGGCAGGCTCGCCGAGGCCATGCGCCGCGCGATGCAGGCCGGTGACGGGGAGCTGAAGCTCGGTGGCCTCGGCGCCCAGCGCGACTTCATCGACGTACGCGATGTGGCGCGCGCCGTGCACGCCGCGTCGCTCTCCGCCGCCCAGGGGGTCATCAACATCGGCTCGGGCCGCGCCGTGCGACTGCGCGATGCCGCCGCCGTGCTCGCCCGGGTCGCCGGATTCGGCGGCGCCCTCCACGAACTCGACACGCCCTCCGTCGGCCTCAGGCAATCCGTCGGCCACCCGCGCTCCGAATCCGACCACGGGATGCAGGGCCCTCCGTCCGCCGCGTACCCGTACCCCGACGGCTGCGGCAGCTGGCAGCAGGCCGACGTGCGTACGGCTCGCGACCGGCTCGGCTGGCGTCCCCGCATCAACCTCGAAGAGTCCCTCGCCGACATCTGGATGGAGGCGGCATGCCGTATCTGACCCCCACCACGACCGGCCTGTCGAGCACCGACGTACGCCTCGGCTTCGGCATCCCCGGCTTCGCCCACCCGCTCGTCGCCCCCGCGGAATGGGCCGAACTCACGCGCCCCGCAACCCCTTTGCACTGGGTCGTCCTGAATATCGCCGACGGCCCGGGCGCCCGCCCCGACCCGCACTGCCTGGAGGCGGCAGGCCGGCTCCGCAACGCGGGCGTGCGTGTCCTCGGTCACGTCGACATGACCTACGGCGCCCGCTCCTTCGGGGAACTCGTCTCGGACGCCCACCGCTACCTCGACTGGTACCAGGTCGACGGGTTCAGCCTCGACCGCTGTCCCACCGAGCGAGCCGCGCTCCCCGAGGTCCGGCGCACCGTCACGACGCTGCGCGCGCTCGTCGACGACGCGTACATCGTGCTCGGGCACGGCATCCACCCGTATCCCGGATTCGCCGAGACCGCCGACCAGTTGGTGACGTTCTCCGGCCCGTGGAGCGACTACCGCTGGTCCCAGGTCGCGGAGTGGACCGCCGACTATCCGCCCGAGCGGTTCTGCCACTTCGTGCACAGCATGCCCCGCGGCCACCTCGACGAGGCGCTGCGCATCGCGCGCTGGCAGGGCGCGGGCACGATCTACTTCACCGATCACACGGACCGCGGCGGCGCGACGGACCCGTGGGAGTCGATGCCCGGCTACTGGGACGAAATCGTCTCGCGTATCGGACCTGGTGTCTCGGAATGACGAGGGGCGTGGCAGTGTTACAGACGGAACAACCGTACGTAGATACCGACCAACGGAGTCCCCGTGTCGCTGCCACCCCTGGTCGAGCCAGCTGCTGAGCTCACCGTAGACGAGGTCCGCAGGTACTCCCGCCACCTGATCATCCCGGATGTCGGGATGGACGGGCAGAAGCGGCTGAAGAACGCCAAGGTGCTCTGTGTGGGCGCCGGCGGCCTCGGGTCGCCGGCCTTGATGTATCTGGCCGCGGCCGGCGTGGGCACGCTCGGCATCGTGGAGTTCGACGAGGTCGACGAGTCGAACCTGCAGCGCCAGATCATCCACAGCCAGGCCGACATCGGCCGCTCGAAGGCGGAGTCCGCGAAGGACTCGGTCCTCGGCATCAACCCGTACGTGAACGTGATCCTTCACGAAGAGCGGCTCGAAGCCGAGAACGTGATGGACATCTTCAGCCAGTACGACCTGATCGTCGACGGCACCGACAACTTCGCGACGCGCTACCTGGTCAACGACGCGTGCGTGCTGCTCAACAAGCCGTACGTGTGGGGTTCCATCTACCGCTTCGACGGCCAGGCCTCGGTCTTCTGGTCCGAGCACGGCCCGTGCTACCGCTGCCTGTACCCGGAGCCCCCGCCCCCCGGCATGGTCCCCTCCTGCGCCGAGGGCGGTGTCCTGGGTGTGCTGTGCGCGTCCATCGGCTCCATCCAGGTCACCGAGGCGATCAAGGTCCTGGCCGGCGTCGGCGACCCGCTGGTCGGCCGCCTCATGATCTACGACGCCCTGGAGATGCAGTACCGCCAGGTCAAGGTCCGCAAGGACCCCGACTGCGCGGTCTGCGGTGAGAACCCGACCGTCACCGAACTCATCGACTACGAGGCCTTCTGCGGCGTCGTGTCCGAGGAGGCGCAGGAAGCTGCCGCCGGTTCGACGATCACTCCCAAGCAGCTCAAGGAGCTGATCGACGACGGCGAGAACATCGAGATCATCGATGTCCGCGAGCCGAACGAGTACGAGATCGTCTCCATCCCGGGCGCCAAGCTGATCCCGAAGAACGAGTTCCTCATGGGCACCGCCCTCGAAGGTCTCCCGCAGGACAAGAAGATCGTCTTGCATTGCAAGACGGGTGTCCGCAGTGCGGAAGTTCTCGCGGTGCTGAAGTCCGCGGGCTTCTCGGATGCTGTGCACGTCGGCGGCGGCGTCATCGGCTGGGTCAACCAGATCGAGCCCGACAAGCCGGTCTACTAGCCGGTTAGCTCGCCGGTCTGCCGGGCCACCGCTCGGCCGTGACCTTTCCGGACGGGCCTCGCGCACTGTGCGCGAGGCCCGTCCGGCATGTCGGGGGCCCCTCGCGCGTGCGGGCCGCCCACGGTCAGGAGCACACCTTGCCGTCGCGCGGTATTCGCCCCTCCAGCAGGTACGTGTTCACCGTCGAGTCGACACAGGAGCTGCCGGAGCCGTACGCCCCGTGTCCCTCGCCCTTCCATGTCAGCTCGACACCGACGCCCTTGCCCAGCTCGTCCGCCATGCGCCGCGCGCCTTCATAGGGCGTCGCCGGATCACCGGTGTTGCCGACGACCAGGACCGGCGCCGCACCCGGTGCGCTCACGTCCGGGTCGGCCCACTGCCCCGGCACGGGCCAGTCGTGGCACCAGCCCGCGGTGTCCCAGCCCATGTACTGCCCGAAGACGGGTGAGATGGCGCGGAACTTCGCCAGCTGTGCTTTCGTCTGCGCGGCCGTCGGCCGCGCCTTGTCGTCGAGGCAGGAGATCGCACGTTGCGAATGACTCGCCGTGCCGTAATGCCCGCTCTCATCGCGGTCGTTGTAGGAGTCGGCGAGCGCCAGCAGTGCCGTGCCGTCGCCCTTCTCCGCGTCCTGCAGACTCCTTGTGAGGGCGGGCCAGCTGTTCTTGCTGTACAGGGTGACCGCCATGCCGGTGGTCGCGAGCGACTCGTTCAGCTCGCGGCCGCCCGATGCGGGCAGCGGCCGCGCGTCGAGCCGCTTCAGGAGGGCCGCGATCTCGCGCGACCCCTCTTTCGGGTCCTTGCCACGGGACGTGAAGTAGTTGTCGAGGGCGCGCTGGAAGCCGCGTGCCTGGTTCTCGGCCTGCCCGACGCGCCCCGCCGTCGGGTCGACGACACCGTCCAGGACGAGCCTGCCGACCTTGCCGGGGAACAAGTGGGCGTAGATCCCGCCGAGTTCGGTGCCGTACGAGACACCCATGTAGTGCAACTCGTCGTCCCCGAGAGCCTGACGCATCAGGTCCAGGTCGCGGGCCGCTTCGATCGTCGACACATGGCCGAGCAGCTTCCCGGCCTTCTTGCAGCCCGTGCCGAAATCGTCGGCGTCCTTGAGGTACGCCCTCTCCTCCGCCGGGGTGTCGGGCGTGAGGTCGACGGATTCGGCCGCCTGCGTGGCCTTGTCGCTGCGGCACCGCACCCCTTCGCTCGCCGAGACCCCGCGCGGGTCGAAGCTCACCAGGTCGTAGCGCTCGCGCAGCTTCGCGTACTGAGGGGCGAAGGCCGGCATCAGCTCGACTCCGGAACCGCCCGGACCACCGAAGTTGAACAAGAGGGAGCCGATCCGGTCGTCCCCGCCGCCCCGGTCCTTGGCGCGGATGAGGGCGACGGCGATGGTCGGCCCGTCCGGCTTCGCGTAGTCGAGCGGAGCCTTGAGCTTCGCGCACTGCCAGTCGGATCCGGGCGCGGACCCGCTCGCGGTCGCCCCGCAACGGCCCCAGTCCAGACGCTGGCTCGTGAGCGACGAGGGAAGAGGCGGCAGTGTGGCCGCGCGTGGTGTCGTCGGGGCCGTGGATCGCGAGGCACCGCCCGTCGACGGTTTCGGATCGTCCCCGCCGCCCCCGCCCCCGCCCCCGCTCGAGCCGCTGCACCCCGTGAGCAGTCCGGTCGTGAGGACGACGGTCGCCGCCAGAGCCAGTGCCCTGGCCCCTGTTCCCGCATGTGTGCGTGCGCCTGCGCGGGCACGCGAATCCCGTGGTGCCATGGCACCTCCCCCCTCAACCGCCCCCGTTCGAGAGACAGTCAGGCCATCGTAGGAGGAGGCGTCGACATCCGTTCCGGCCTGTGGACAACTCCGCGATCACGAGCAGACCGTTCCCTCTTTCGGGACCGTCCCGTCGAGGAGATAGCCGTTCACGGCGGCATGCACGCACTTGTTTCCGCTGTCGTACGCGCCATGGCCCTGGCCCTTGTACGTCAGCTCGACCCCGACGCCGTCGCCCAGCGCGTCCGCCATCTTCCGCGCGCCCTCGTACGGGGTCGCAGGGTCGCCGGTGTTGCCGACGACCACGATCGGCGCGGAGCCACGAGCGCTGACGTCCGGGTGGGCGGCTGCTCCGTCGACGGCCCAGTCGGTGCAGCCGAGCATCCCCCAGGCCAGGTAGTCACCGAACAGCGGGGACGCGGCACGGAAATCGGGCAGCTTCGCCTCGATGCCCTTCGTCGTGTAACGCGGCTTGTCGTCGGCGCAGTTGACGGAGACGTTGGCGGCCTGGATGTTGCTGTACTTGCCGTCCTCATTGCGTCCGTTCATCGAGTCGGACAGCAGCATGAGGATCTTGCCGTCGCCGTCGTACGCCTGCTGTAGGCCCTCGGTGAGGTACTCCCAGAAATCCTGTGAGTAGAGGGACTGGGCGATTCCGTTGGTCGCGGCGGTCTGTGTCAGATCACGCGGAAAGATACCCGGGATCGGCTTGTCGTCGAGCTCGTCGAGCAACTTGGCGATCTTGTCCTTGACGTCCTGAGGAGTGTCGCCGACCGGGCAGTCCTCGGCCTTTGACGTGCAGTCCTTCGCGTAGTTGTCGAGGGCGAGCTGGAACCCCTTGGCCTGGCCGAGTGAGCTCTGCTCCGCGTCCTGCGTGGGGTCGACGACGCCGTCGAACACGGCGCGGCCCACGTTCTTGGGGAACAAGTGAGCGTAGACGCCGCCGAGTTCGGTGCCGTACGAGATGCCGAAGTAGTGCAGCTTGTCGTCGCCGAGGACCTGACGCATCAGGTCCATGTCGCGGGCCGCGTCCGTGGTGCGGACGTGGGGGAGGACCTTGCCGGAATTCTTGTCGCAGGCGCCGTTGAACGACGTGATGTTGTCGACGAGCTTCGTCTGTTCCGCCGTGTCGTCCGGAGTGGAGTCCTGCTGGAAGTACTCGTCGAGCTTCTCGTCGTCCTCGCATTCGACGCCGGCGCTGCGGCCCACCCCGCGGGGGTCGAAGCTGACCAGGTCGTAGCGGGTGCGCAGTTGCGCGTAGTCGGCGCCGAACGAGGGCAGGGAGGTGACGCCCGAGCCGCCCGGGCCTCCGAAGTTGAGGACGAGCGAGCCGATGCGCCGGTCCTGGTCGCCGCTCGCCTTCGCGCGGATCAGCGCGAGGCCGATCGTCTTGCCCTTGGGGTCGCCCCAGTCGAGGGGCGCCTTCATGGTGGCGCACTGCCACTCGGCGCCTCCGGGCAAGGGAGACGGGGCAGCGCCGCCGCCCTCGGACTCCGCCGGAGCGGGGCAGTCCTTCCAGCTCAGCGTCTGGGACGGCAGATCCACGGCGTCCTCGGACTCGCTGCAGGCCGCGAGTGAGGCGGACAGCAGGGCGGCGGTGACGGCCAGGGCGGCGGCGCGGGGCCGGGACGGATTGGGCATGCGTCCATCCTGCGGCGGCCTCGTGCGGCGCGCTCGGGCTGCGGGCTGTGCGGGTGAGGTCGGTTCAGGCGGTTACGACCAGGGCGCGGACTGTGGCAAGGGCCCGCTTACAGAGCGCCCTTGCGCGTCAGGTGGTTGAAGAACAACCAACCGGGCAGGACGGGCAGCCACAAGGTGAGCAGTCGGTACAGGAGCACGGCCGGGGCGGCCACTTCCTTGGGAAGACCGACCGCGATGAGCCCCACCGTCAGGGTGGCCTCGACGGCGCCCACACCGCCGGGGGTCGGTGCGGCGGAACCGAGCGCGTTACCGGCCAGGAAGACCACCGCGACGCTGGCCAGGCTCAGGCTCGTCGTGTTGTCGCCGAAAGCACGGATCGAGGCGTCCAGGCACATCACGAAGCAGGCGGTCAGCAGCAGCATGCCGCCGATACCCGTGAGCAGTTTCCGAGGCCGCTGGAGCACGTCGAGCATGCGCGGCACGACACCGGCGAACAGCGACCGTACGCGCGTGCTGACGAACTTACGTAGGAAGGGGATCGACGTCATGACGAGCACGAGCACGGCCACCGTCAGCAGACCCGCGATGACGGTGCGGGACGGCGACAAGGAAGGCGTCTTCTCCGTCCCTGTCAGGTAGCCGAAGGTCAGCAGCAACACGATGTGGCTGCCCATACCGAACAGCTGCGAGGCGCCGACGCTGGCGACCGCGAGCCCGGGGCGCACGCCGGAACGCTGCAAGAAGCGCGTATTGAGCGCCACACCACCGACCGCCGCGGGAGCCACGATCTTCACGAACGACCCGGCGACCTGGGCGGCGACGGTCCGCATGAAGGGCACCCGTTCGGGCACGAAGCCCAACAGGCTCATCGCCGCCGCTACGTAGCTGAGTGCGGAGAACAGCACCGCGAGACCGACCCAGCCCCACTCGGCCTCGCCGACGATCGCGCCCAAGTCCATGTGCGTGAGCTGCGACAACAAGAAGTACGCGCCGATCGCACCGGCGATGAAACTGATCAGTGTGCGCGGCCGGATGCGCTCCAGGCGGGCCGGCTCGACGGGCGCCTGGGGTCGGATGCGCAGCACCTGATGGCGGATCTGGGTGAGCAGATCCTCCTCGCGCGCTTCGTCGAGGGCCACGTCGATGGCCCGCTTCTCGGCCTGCCGCTCGGCCTTCTCGGACTTCTTCTCGGCGCGTACGGACTTCCTTCCGTCGCTGTCGACCTCGGCACTCTCGTCCAGGCGTGTCTGCTTGGCCTTGCTGGACGCCTCCAGAACGGCCTCGCGCTCGCGCTGGGCGCGCTCCCGCCCTAGCTTGCGCAGCGTCCCCCTGGTGGAGCGTGTGAGCGCGATCGGCTGCAGCAGCGGCAGACAGTCGGCGACGGTGTCGGGGCCGAGTACGCCGACGGCGGCGGCGACGGACCGCTCGGCACCCACCCGCAGGCCAAGAGTGGTGAGCATCTGCGCGATGTCCATGCGCAGGACCAGATCGCCCGCGGCGATCTCACCGCCGCGCAGATCCGTGAGGAACACCGTGCCGGAACGATCCACCAAGATCGCGTCGCCTGCGAGCCGCCGGTGCGCGATCCTCCTGGACTGCAGCGCCTGCACCTGGTGCCAGGTGTCGCGCAGCAGGTCGTCGGTGATCTCGTCGTCCGCGATCGCGTCCAGGGACCGGCCGCCGATGTGCTCGTACACGAGGATCACGGCGTCGGGACCGAGCTCGGAGGTGGCGATGAGCTTCGGCGCGTTCGCCCCGGCCGAGATCGCCGCGTAGGCGAGCAGCGCCTCCTGCTCCAGGGCCTGACGCAGTGACTGGAGGCTGCGGCGCTGGGTGATGCCGCGCAGCGTCAGACGTCGCCACACACGGTAGAAGAAGCCCTGCGCCTGCTGTTCGCGGTCGACGACGGTGATGTCCAGCGGTGGGCCGTCCTCCAAGGTGACGAAGTAGCGCCGCCCCCTGTCGCCGTTCTCCGTGGTGCCTTCGTGGGCCTCCTCGCGGGAGGCGCTGACGGGGTGGAAGCCGACGTGCCGGAGGCCAGCGAGGAGCGTCTGGCCTGTAGGTCGCACGTTGGGGGAGCCGACGGCATAAAGCGTTCCGTAGGCGACCGTCCAGCCGATGAGGATCGTCAGGATGATCGAGAACGGTGTGGTGTAACCGGTGACCAGCATCGCGAACGCGTCGAGCAGCAGCACCACCCACAACACCACGCGCCATCGTGGTCGTCGGGACATGCCGACGGCGGTCATGTAGGCGATGACGGGCGCCAAGTAGCCGTGTACCGGGTCGGTGAGCGCATGGATGTCGCCCGGCGACACCTTGGTGAGCGCGTCCTGGATGGACTGTGGCGCGGCCTTGGCGACCCAGAGGTCGGTCGCGAGCGTCACCCCGTGGGCGAGGACCGCCGCGAGCACGCCGTCTGCGATCCGAAGGCCGTCGCGCTTGATGAGCCGCTCGATGGCGAACGCGACCGGTACGAGAAGGATGGCGATGCTCGAGGTGAGACCCGCGAACTTGGTGAGCAGGTCCGGAGCCTGCCCTGTGCCCTTGTTGATGTCCTGGGCGAAGCCCGAGGTCGTGGCGTGCGCGAACGCGGCGATGGCCAGCAGAACGGCGATCGCGAGTACGCCCACCATCAGGCGCATCAGGTCGGAGGGGCGGTGCACGCGCGCGGGGAGCAACGGTTCGTCACCGTCGACCCGCTCGGCGTGCGTGTCCGCGTCCACGCAGTCGGGGTCGTGCAGCGGTTGCTCGTGTTTGGCCTCGGCCGGATCCTCAGGGCGCGCCGGTGTCACAGAGGTGCCCTCCGCCTTGTCGGGGTGCACGCTCTGCTGCTCCGTCGTCTCTTCTTGATCTCGTATCACCAGTCACCGCCCGCACGATGGTGGCATGTCCTATCGCCACAGGGGGGTATCAGGGTGCATTCGAGGTGCGCGAAGTCGCCCGCAAGCGCCTTCTTGTACGTCTCTCCATGAGGCCGCTTGTATGTCTCTCCATGTTGTCGGTGCCGTGGGGCAGGATGGACCGGATGAGCGAGGAGAACGAGCCGACAGGTGAGCTGCCCGAGTACGCGGAGCGGGTCCTCGAGGTCGCCGAGCTGATTCCGTCCGGCCGGGTCATGACGTACGGGGACGTCGCCGAGTGGCTGGAGCAGGGAGGGCCGCGCCAGGTGGGACGCGTGATGGCCCTCTACGGAGGCGCCGTGCCGTGGTGGCGCGTGGTGCGTGCCGACGGGGCGCTGCTCCCGGGCCACGAACTGCGGGCGCTCGGCCACTACAGGGAGGAGAGCACGCCGCTGCGCGATGCCTCCCGTGCCTCGGAGGGCCACCTGCCGCGCCTTGACATGAAGCGAGCGCGGTGGGACGGCCGAACGCGTACAGAAGCTCACAATTGACAGCTTCGACCATTCGGTGCGCGGGCGGGGTGCTGATGGCTCGTACGGGGGAAAAGGGGGAAAGGGGACGCCTCGGGCACTTTGCCACGGCAGTGCTCGTTCGTGAGACAGCGCACACCTGCGCCGAGAGTGACGTGAGGGAGGCTTCGGAAGCTCGGCTTCCGCCACACTCGACGGCGTAGCGTCGACGGCACCGTCGATGGCAGACACCTCCTTCACCCCGTAGCCACCGCTCCGCGCAAACGGCGTTTCGACCATCAGCACACCCACCAGGACCAGCGATCCACGTGAGTTCCTCTTCGTCCACCCGGCACCTGTCGCACCACCAGGTTCGACAGGCGATGCCGGGCGCGTATCGCCTGGTGCGTACCCCAGCGGTTCCCGTGGCCCCCCCTCGTTTGGACGCACCTCAGCGTGCCGTGGTTGACCACGCCCATGGCCCGATGCTCGTCCTGGCCGGACCGGGGACGGGTAAGACCACGACTCTTGTAGAAGCGGTGTCGGCGCGCATCGCCAAGGGCACCGCTCCCGCTCGCATCCTTGTGCTCACGTTCAGCCGCAAGGCGGCCGTCGAACTGCGGGACCGGATGGCACTGCGCATAGGAGCCGCGCGCGCCCCCCAGGCGACGACCTTCCACTCGTTCTGTTATGCGCTCGTACGCGCCCACCAAGACGCGGACCTCTTCGCGGAACCCCTCCGTCTCCTGTCCGGTCCCGAGCAGGATGTCGCCGTACGCGAGCTGCTCGCCGGCCAGGTCGACCTGGAGCAGGCCGGGCTCGCGCATGTGCGCTGGCCCGACGAGCTGCGCGCCTGCCTCACCACGCGGGGTTTCGCCGACGAAGTACGCGCAGTCCTCGCCCGCAGCCGTGAGCTGGGTCTGGGGCCCGCTGCCCTGGACGCCTTCGCGCGCCGTATCGGCCGCCCCGACTGGCGCGCGGCCGCCACGTTCCTCGCCGAGTACCTGGACGTACTCGACATGCAGGGCGTGCTCGACTACGCGGAACTCGTGCACCGCGCCGTGCTTCTCGCCCATCGTCAGGACGTCGCCGGCCAACTCGCCGCGCAGTACGACGCCGTGTTCGTCGATGAGTACCAGGACACCGATCCGGCTCAGGTCCGGCTGCTGCACGCGCTCGCGGGCGGCGGCCGGACCCTGGTCGCGTTCGGCGACCCGGACCAGTCGATCTACACGTTCCGCGGCGCCGACGTGAACGGCATCCTGGACTTCCCCGACGACTTCCCGCGCGCGGACGGCACTCCCGCGCCGGTCGAGGTACTCACCACGTCCCGGCGCTCCGGAAGCCACCTCCTGGAAGCCACCCGCCGCATCACCCAGCGCATGCCGCTGACGCGCCTGCCCGCGCAGAAGGTGCGCGCCCACCGCGCGCTCACACCCGTGCGCGACGGCGGCCGGGCCGAGGTCTTCACGTACCCGACGTCCGGCACCGAGCTCGACAACATCGCGGACATCCTGCGCCGAGCCCACTTGGAGGACGGCGTCCCGTGGAGCGACATGGCTGTGCTGGTGCGCGCGGGCACGCGCAGCATCCCGTCGGTGCGGCGCGCGCTCACGGCGGCCGGCGTCCCCCTGGACATCGACGGCGACGACCTGCCCCTGCGCCATGAGCCGGCGGTCGCGCCCCTGCTCGCCGCGTTGAAGGTGGTGGCACAGAGCCCGCCCGAGGGCGACGCGGAGGACGACACCGAAAGTGACCTGCGCTTCGACACCGAGACCGCGCTCACGCTCCTGGCCTCGCCCCTGGGCGGCATGGACGCCGCCGATCTGCGCCGCTTGGGCCGCGCCCTGCGCGAGGAGGAGCGCGCCGCGGGCAACCATGTGCCGCCGCCCTCCGACGAACTCCTGGCCCGCGCCCTTGCCGAGCCGGGGCGCCTCGCTCTGCACGATCCGGCGTACGCGCGCGGTGCGCAGCGCCTCGGCGCACTGCTCGCGACGGCCCGCGGGAAACTCGACGACGGCGGCACCGCGGAGGAAGCCCTTTGGGAGCTGTGGAACGGCACGCCATGGCCGCAGCGTCTGGAGCGCGCCGCCCTCCGCGGCGGAGCCGCGGGACGCAACGCCGACCGCGACCTGGACGCCGTCTGCGCTCTGTTCGCCATCGCCTCCCGCGCCGAGGAGCGCACCGGGGGCCGCGGCGCCCGCAACTTCCTTGCGGAGCTGGACGCCCAGGACATCGCCGCCGACACCCTCGCCGGACGGGCGGTGCGTCCCGATGCCGTCCGTCTGATGACCGCGCACCGCTCCAAGGGCCTGGAGTGGCGGCTGGTCGTCGTCGCGGGCGTACAGGAGGGCCTCTGGCCCGACCTGCGCCGTCGGGGTTCCCTCCTGGAGGCCGACCGCATCGGACGCGACGGTCTTGCCGAGCCCCTCACCCCAGGTGCGTTGCTGGCCGAGGAGCGGCGCCTGTTCTACGTGGCTGCCACGCGCGCGCGGGAGCGGCTCGTCGTCACCGCGGTGAAGGCGCCCGCGGACGACGGCGACCAGCCGTCCCGGTTCCTGACCGAGCTCGGCATCGAGCCCAAGGACGTCACCGGCCGTCCGCGTCGGCCGCTCTCCGTGGCGGCCCTCGTCGCGGAACTGCGCGCCACGACGGTCGACCCCCGCATCTCCGATGCCCTGAGGGAGGCCGCCGCCCGGCGTCTCGCCCGCCTCGCCGCGCTCAGCGACGACGACGGCCGTCCGCTCGTGCCGTCCGCCCACCCTTACCGCTGGTGGGGCATGTACGAGCCCACCGAGAGCAAGGTCCCGCTGCGGGACCGTGACAAGCCCGTCGTGCTCTCGGGAAGCGCCCTCGACCAACTCGCCAACACCTGTTCGCTGCAATGGTTCCTGGGCCGTGAGGTGAAGGCCGACGCCCCCGCCACCGCCGCCCAGGGATTCGGCAACGTCGTGCATGTTCTGGCCGACGAGGTCGCTTCCGGCCGCACTCCGGCCGATCTCGCCGTCCTCATGGAGCGCCTCGACTCCGTATGGGACGCCCTTGCCTTCGACGCGCCCTGGAAGTCGGCCCAGGAGAAGGAGCACGCGCGCGTGGCGCTCGAACGCTTCCTTCAATGGCACGTCACGGACCGCACCGGCCGTACCCCGGTCGCCAGTGAGCACGGTTTCGACGTGACCCTCGAAGCAGGCTCCTACGAAGTACGCATCCGCGGATCCATGGACCGCGTCGAGCGCGACACCGAAGGTCGTGCCTACGTAGTCGACTTCAAGACCGGCAAGCAGGTGCCCAGCGCAGCCGACGTGGCCCGCCATCCGCAGCTCGCCGTGTACCAGCTCGCCGTGCGCGAGGGTGCCGTGGACGAACCCTTCGATGGGGCCCGCCCCCACCCCGGCGGAGCCGAACTGGTGCAGCTGCGTCAGGGGGCGCCCAAGAAGGACGGCGGCGACACGTTCCCCAAGGTGCAGGCGCAGGAGCCTCTCGAAGGGGAGTGGGTCGGCGACCTCCTCGCCACCGCCGCGGGCAAGGTCCTCGACGAGCGCTTCACGCCGACCACCGGACAGCACTGCACGCACTGCGCCTTCCGCGCCTCGTGCAGTGCGCGGCCCGAGGGCAGTCACGTCGTGGAGTGACGTGCGCCTCGGCTGAGCCGGAACAGACCGGCGCTGTCAGTGGTGCCCGTTAGCCTCGACGAGGTGACCACACGCCTCACCGACCCCGAGCAGCTCAAGGAGCTGCTGGGCATCCCGTTCACCCCGGAGCAGACGGCTTGCATCATCGCGCCGCCCGCCCCGCAGGTGATCGTGGCCGGGGCGGGTTCCGGTAAGACGACGGTGATGGCGGCGCGGGTGGTCTGGCTGGTGGGCACCGGGCAGGTCGCGCCCGAGCAGGTCCTCGGCCTCACGTTCACCAACAAGGCCGCGGGCGAGCTGGCCGAGCGCGTCCGCAAGGCCCTCGTCAAGGCGGGCGTCACCGACCCCGACACCATCGACCCGGACAACCCTCCCGGCGAGCCCGTGATCTCCACTTACCACGCCTTCGCCGGCCGCCTCCTCACCGACCACGGGCTGCGCATAGGGCTCGAACCCACGACGCGGCTCCTCGCCGACGCCACCCGCTTCCAGCTCGCCGCGCGGGTGCTGCGCGAGGCTCCGGGTCCGTATCCCGCCCTCACCCGCTCCTTCGCCGACCTGGTCAGCGATCTGCTCGCCCTTGACGCCGAGCTGTCCGAGCACCTCGTACGGCCCGAAAAACTCCGGGCGTACGACCATGAACTGCTGCGCTCCCTCGAAGGCGCCAAGCTCAGTAACGCGGATCTGCGCAAGGTCCCTGAGGCCGCCGCCGCCCGGCTGGAGCTGGCCGAGCTGGTGGGCCGCTACAGGGAGGCGAAGCGGACGCGGGACGTCCTCGACTTCGGTGATCAGATCGCGCTGTCGGCCACGCTCGCCGACACCCGGCCCGAGGTCGGCGAGATCCTGCGCGACGAATTCCGGGTCGTCCTGCTCGACGAGTACCAGGACACGTCCGTGGCCCAACGAATCCTGTTGGCAGGCCTGTTCGGCGCCGACACGGGCCACGCGGTGACGGCCGTGGGCGACCCCTGTCAGGCGATCTACGGATGGCGCGGCGCCTCGGTCGCCAACCTGGACGACTTCCCGCGGCACTTCGCGTACGCCGACGGCCGCCCGGCGGCCCGCTTCGCGCTCAGTGAGAACCGGCGCAGCGGCGGCCGCCTCCTCGACCTGGCCAACGGACTGGCCGAGCCGCTGCGGGCGATGCACGCGGGTGTGGAGGCGCTACGGCCCGCCCCAGGGGCCGAGCGCGACGGCATCGTGCGCTGCGCCCTCCTGAACACCCACAGCGAGGAGATCGACTGGCTCGCCGACTCCATCGCCCACCTCGTCGCAACGGGTAAGGAGCCCGGCGAGATCGCCGTCCTGTGCCGCACCGCCACCGACTTCGCCGAGATCCAGGGCGCACTCGTCGCCCGCGACATCCCCGTCGAAGTGGTCGGCCTCTCCGGGCTGTTGCACCTTCCCGAGGTCGCCGACCTGGTCGCCGTGTGCGAGGTGCTCCAGGACCCCGGGGCCAACGCCTCTCTGGTGCGGCTGCTGACCGGCCCTCGGTGGCGCATCGGCCCGCGCGACCTGGCCCTTCTGGGACGCAGGGCCCGCTTGTTGGTCTCCCACGCGCGCGGGGGAGACGAAGACGATCCGGACCGTCGTCTGGCCGAGGCCGTCGAGGGCGTCGACCCGTCCGAAGTGATATCGCTGGCGGACGCGCTCGACACCTTCCTTGAAACCTCCGTCGAGGCCGACGGGGACGGCGACGGGCTGCCCTTCTCGCCGGACGCGCGCGTACGCTTCGCCCGGCTCGCCACCGAACTGCGCGACCTGCGCCGCTCGTTGGCCGACCCGCTCATGGACGTGCTGCACCGTGTGCTGGCCGTCACCGGCCTGGAGGTCGAACTCTCGGCGTCCCCACACGCGTTGGCGGCCCGTCGCCGCGAGACGCTGTCCAACTTCCTCGACGTCGCGGCCTCCTTCGCGGCCAACGACAACTCCGCGTCGCTGCTCGCCTTCCTCGGATTCCTGCGCACTGCGGCCCAGTACGAGAAGGGCCTCGACAACGCGCTCCCGGGCGGCGAGAACACCGTGAAGGTACTCACCGCCCACAAGTCCAAGGGCCTCGAATGGGACGTCGTCGCCGTCCCCGGACTCGTCAACGGCACGTTCCCGAGCAGCCAGGGGCGCGAGAAGTGGACCGCGCAGGGCAAGGTCCTGCCCCACGAACTGCGCGGGGACGCGGCCATCCTGCCCGGCATAGAGGCCTGGGACTCCAGGAGCATGAAGGCCTTCGCCGCCGACATGAAGGACCACCAGCACACCGAGGAACTACGCCTGGGGTACGTCACCTTCACGCGCCCTCGCACACTGCTGCTCGGTTCCGGCCATTGGTGGGGGCCGTCCCAGAAGAGGCAGCGCGGCCCGTCCGACTTCCTTCAGGCGCTGTACGAGCACTGCGCCGCCGGGTACGGCGAGATCGAGGTCTGGGCGGACGAACCGGCGCAGGACGAGGAGAACCCGGCACTCCAGGAGGCGTCGGCCGAGCACGCCTGGCCGCTGCCGCTCGACGAGACGTCCCTGGCCCGCCGCCGCGCGGCAGCCGACACGGTTCTCGCTCACGTGGAGCGTGCCGGGGGCCCCCCGCAAGCCCGCGCGCACACGGAGACCCACCCCGCTGCTTATGGGGAGCCGCCCTTCGAGGACCCGGACTGGCCGCCCCCGCCCGACGATGAGCTTCTCCTCGACGAAGAAGAGTTCCTGGGCGATGCCCCGGACGACTGGGAGGACCTGTCCGCCGAGCGTCCCGCCGTCCCGCACCCCGCCCCGGAGCCACCGTCCCACGCGCGCGCGGCAGAGCCCCCGCACACGGTCGCTGTGCCCGTGGTCCCACACCCCGCGCCCGCTCCCGAGACCGTGCTCACCACGGAGGAGGCCCGCACCATCGCGTCCTGGGACCGAGACCTCGACGCCCTCACGGGCGAGCTGCTGCGTGCCCGCGCCGGTGTACGCGACGTGCCCGTGCCGCACTCGCTCACCGCGTCGCAGGTGCTGCGCATGGCTGCCGACCCCGATGGTTTCGCCCAGGAGCTGGCCCGCCCCATGCCGCGCCCGCCCCAGCCTGCGGCCCGCCGGGGGACGCGCTTCCACGCCTGGGTCGAGTCCCGCTTCGAGGAACTGCGACTGCCCATGCTCGGTCCGGATGAGCTGCCCGGCAGCGACGCGGAGATCGCCGACGAGCAGGATCTGGAAGCGCTCAAGGAAGCCTTCGAGCACACCTCGTACGCGCACCGGGCCCCCTACAGGGTCGAGCTGCCCTTCCAGATGGCCGTCGCGGGACGCGTCGTCCGCGGCCGTATCGACGCCGTCTACAAGACAGGCGACGGGGACGCGGTGACGTACGAGATCGTCGACTGGAAGACCGGCCACCAGCAGACCGGGGACCCCCTCCAGCTCGCTGTCTACCGACTCGCCTGGGCCGAGCTTCAGGGCGTGCCCCTGGAGTCGGTGAGCGCCGCCTTCGTCTACGTACGCAGCGGGGAGACGGTCCGGCCGCAGCGGCTGCCCGGCCGTGCGGAGCTGGAGCGGATCCTCACGGAGGAGCCGCAGGCCCCGGAGGAGCCCGCCCAGGAGCCGCCGGACGGGCTTGCTCCGGTGGGGGACTAGGCTCGTGAGCATGAGCAAGCCCGTCGACAACGCTGGCAACGCCGCCAACGCTGATACCGCTGACAGCGACGTCAGCACCGTCCGTGCGTACATCGAGAACCACCGCGAGGCGTTCCTCGACGACCTCGCGGCGTGGCTGCGGATTCCCTCTGTCTCCGCCCAGCCCGCCCACGCACCGGACGTGCGACGCAGCGCCGACTGGCTCGCCGCACAGCTGGCCGAGACCGGCTTCCCGACCACTGAGGTGTGGGAGACGCCCGGCGCCCCCGCCGTGTTCGCCGAGTGGCCCTCCGGCGACCCGAAGGCCCCCACCGTTCTCGTCTACGGACACCACGACGTGCAGCCCGCAGCCCGCGAGGACGGCTGGGTCACCGAGCCCTTCGAGCCCGTCGTCGTCGGGAACCGGCTCCACGCGCGTGGCGCGGCCGACGACAAGGGGCAAGTGTTCTTCCACACATTGGGAGTGCGCGCCCACCTCGCCGTCACCGGGCGCACCGCCCCCGCCGTCAACCTCAAGTTGCTGATCGAAGGCGAAGAGGAGTCGGGCTCGCCGAACTTCCGCGCCCTCGTGGAGGCCCGGAAGCAGCGCCTCGCCGCCGACGCCGTGATCGTCTCCGACACCGGCATGTGGTCCGAGGACACCCCCACGGTGTGCACCGGAATGCGCGGCCTCGCCGATTGCGAGATCGAGCTGCGCGGTCCCGACCAGGACATCCACTCCGGTTCGTTCGGCGGCGCCGTCCCGAACCCGGCGACCGCCGCCGCCCGCCTCGTCGCCGCGTTGCACGACGAGCACGCGCGCGTGGCCGTGCCCGGCTTCTACGACGGCATCCTCGAGCTCACCGACCGGGAGCGCGAACTCTTCGCGGAGCTGCCCTTCGACGAGGCGCAGTGGCTGCGCACGGCCAAGTCCCATGCCACTTACGGAGAGGCCGGTCACAGCACTCTGGAGCGCATCTGGGCCCGCCCCACCGCCGAGGTCAACGGCATCGGTGGCGGCTACCAAGGCCCGGGCGGCAAGACGATCGTGCCGTCCTCCGCGCTGCTCAAGCTCTCCTTCCGGCTCGTCGCAGGACAGGACCCCGACCACATCGAGAAGGCGGTCACCGCCTGGGTCGCCGAGCAGCTGCCCGCGGGGATCGGCCACACCATCACCTTCGGCGCCGCCACCCGGCCGTGCCTCACGCCCCTCGACCACCCAGCCCTGCAGTCCGTCGTACGCGCCATGGGCCGCGCCTTCGAGGAGAAGATCCGCTTCACGCGCGAAGGCGGGTCGGGTCCGGCGGCCGACCTACAGGATGTCCTCGAAGCCCCCGTGCTCTTCTTGGGCATCTCTGTCCCCTCCGACGGCTGGCACGCCCCGAACGAGAAGGTCGAACTCGACCTCCTTATGAAGGGCGTCGAAACCACCGCCTACCTGTGGGGCGATCTCGCGGAGAGCTGGACGGACGCACCCTGAACGACGCCCCGCCCCTCCCACCGAACGCCCTGCCGAACCGCCCGCCGAACCGCCCTTTCCACCGGGGGAGTTGGAAGCACCTGTGACCACCTGGACCGACCGCACCGCCGACATCGCCGCAGACCGGCCGCTCTCGCTCGCCGCGCCGAGCGGGATCGACCGTGCCGCGCACCACCGCCTCGACGAAGCCTGGCTCGCCGCCGCGTGGAGCCACCCGACGACCCGTGTCTTCGTGGTCTCCGGTGGCCAGGTGCTCATCGACGAGACACCGGACGGCGCGACGGAACTGGTCATGACCCCGTCCTTCGAGGCGCCCCTCACCGAGGCCCACCGCTACTTCCTGGGCACGGACGAGGACGGTGTGAGCTACTTCGCGCTGCAGAAGGACACGCTCCCCGGGCGCATGGACCAGTCCGCGCGCCCCGCAGGACTGCGCGAGGCGGGTCTACTGCTCTCGCAGCGGGACGCCGGCCTGATGGTGCACGCCGTCGCGCTGGAGAACTGGCAGCGACTGCACCGCTTCTGCTCCCGCTGCGGCGAGCGCACCGTCATCGCCGCCGCGGGCCACATCCGCCGCTGCCAGGCCTGCGGGGCCGAGCACTACCCGCGCACCGACCCGGCCGTGATCATGGCGGTCATGGACGAGCAGGACCGCATTCTGCTCGGTCGCCAGGTGCACTGGCCCGAGGGCCGCTTCTCGACGCTGGCGGGCTTCGTGGAGCCCGGCGAGTCCATCGAGCAGTCGGTGCGCCGCGAGGTCTTCGAGGAGGCGGGTGTCCTCGTCGGCGAGGTCGCCTACGTCGCCAGTCAGCCCTGGCCGTTCCCCTCGAGCCTGATGCTCGGCTTCATGGCGCACGCGACCTCGACGGAGATCAACGTCGACGGTGAGGAGATCCACGAAGCGCGCTGGTTCTCCCGCGACGACCTGCGGGCCGCGTTCGAGAGCGGGGAGGTCATGCCTCCCTACGGGATCTCGATTGCGGCCCGCCTGATCGAGCTCTGGTACGGCAAGCCCCTGCCGAAGCCCAACGACGCGCTGTGAGCGACGGGCTCAGGCACCGACCTTCTGCTTGACCTGGGCCAGCGAGGGGTTGGTCAGCGTCGAGCCGTCCTCGAAGAGCACGGTGGGGACCGTCTGGTTCCCACCGTTCGCCTTCTCGACGAACGCCGCCGAGTCCGGGTCGTGCTCGATGTTGATCTCGGTGTATCCGATGCCTTCGCGGTCCATCTGCTTCTTCAACCGCTGGCAGTAGCCGCACCAGGTGGTGCTGTACATCGTCACAGTGCCCGGCATGTTCGTCGCGCTCCTTCGTGGCTGGGGATGCGTGTTCGCAATCAGTCGAACGTACGCGAGACGGCGGCCATTCCCGCACGTCGACCGCATTAGTACGACTAGCACTGGCTGCCTGTGGACAACGTGACGCACCCGCCCTCGCGGACCTGGCAGCATGGCGGGGTGACAGCAGCAACGCACTCCACCCTGTTCCCGCAGGTCCCGGAATCGGCCGACGCGGTGCTCGACGGGCTCGACCCCGAGCAGCGCGCCGTGGCGACGGCCCTGCACGGTCCGGTGTGCGTGCTCGCCGGCGCGGGCACGGGCAAGACGCGCGCGATCACCCATCGCATCGCGTATGGCGTTCGCGCCGGGATCCTCCAGCCCGCGAGTGTGCTCGCCGTCACCTTCACCAACCGCGCGGCCGGTGAGATGCGCGGGCGGCTGCGACAGCTCGGCGCGGGGGGAGTCCAGGCCCGTACGTTCCACTCGGCGGCCCTGCGACAGCTCCAGTTCTTCTGGCCCCGGGCCGTCGGCGGGGATCTGCCGCGACTCGTCGACCGCAAGATCCAGCTCGTCTCCGATGCCGCGGCGGCCTGTCGGCTGCGTCTCGACCGCGGCGAGCTGCGTGACGTGACCGCGGAGATCGAGTGGTCCAAGGTCACTCAGACGGTCCCCTCGGACTATGTGGCCGCGGCGCACAAAGCCGGGCGTGAAGCCGTCCGTCACCCCGCGGAGATCGCCCAGATCTACGCCAACTACGAGGCGCTGAAGCGGGACCGGGTCGTCATCGACTTCGAGGACGTCCTGCTGCTGACCGTCGGCATCCTCCAGGACCGGCACGACATCGCCGACCAGATCCGGACCCAGTACCAACACTTCGTCGTCGACGAGTACCAGGACGTCAGCCCCCTCCAGCAGCGCCTGCTCGACCTGTGGCTCGGGGAGCGGGACAACCTGTGCGTCGTCGGTGACGCAAGCCAGACGATCTACTCCTTCACCGGCGCCACCCCCGACCATCTGCTCAACTTCCGCAACCGCCATCCCAGCGCCACCGTCGTCAAGCTTGTCCGCGACTACCGCTCCTCGCCCCAGGTCGTGCACCTCGCCAACGGCGTCCTCGCCAGAGCCAGCGGCCGGGCGGCCGACCACCGCCTGGAGCTGATCTCGCAGCGCGAGGCAGGACCCGAGCCGGTCTACGTCGAGTACGCCGACGAGCCCGCCGAAGCCGAAGGCGCGGCACGACGTATCCACGAGCTGATCGCGTCCGGAGTCTCCGCGGGCGAGATCGCGATCCTGTTCCGGACGAACAGCCAGTCCGGCATCTACGAACAGGCGCTCGCCGACGCCGGTGTGCCCTACCAGTTGCGCGGGGCGGAGCGGTTCTTCGAGCGCGCGGAGGTGCGCAAGGCAGGCCATGCGCTGCGTGCGGCGGCCCGCTTCGGAAGCAATGACGCGGGGCTCGACGAGGCAGTCGACCTGCCTTCCCTGGTCAAGGCGGTCCTGTCCGGCGAGGGCTGGACGACCGAACCGCCCGCGGGCTCGGGCGCGGTCCGGGACCGCTGGGAATCCCTCGCGGCCCTTGCCCGGCTCGCCGAGGACTGCGCGCAGGCCAAGCCCGACGCCACCCTGGCCGACTTCGTGGCCGAGCTCGACGAGCGGGCGAACGCGCAGCACGCGCCGACCGTGGAGGGCGTCACACTGGCGTCCTTGCACGCGGCCAAGGGGCTCGAGTGGGACGCCGTGTTCCTGGTCGGCCTCGCCGAGGGCATGATGCCGATCACGTACGCCAAGACCGACGAGCAGATCGAGGAGGAGCGCCGGCTGCTGTACGTCGGCGTGACCCGGGCCCGGCACCACCTGGGCCTGTCCTGGGCACTGTCCCGCTCGCCCGGCGGTCGTCCCGGCCGGCGACCGAGCCGCTTCCTCGACGGACTGCGGCCGGGCTCCACCGGCGCGGCCGGGCGGAGCGCAAGCGTGGGGCGCGGTGGCGTCGAGCACGGGACGCGGCCGGACACCCGGGAGCCGCTGGGTGCCACCGCCCGCCGCAGAGGCGCCAGGAAGGTGGCGCGCTGCCGGATGTGCGGGCGCACCCTCGAAGCGGCCGAGATGAAACTGATGCGCTGCGAGGACTGCCCGTCCGACATGGACGAGGGAGTGTACGAGCGGCTCATCGAGTGGCGCGCCCGTACGGCGGCCGATCTCGGCCAGCCCGCGTTCTGCGTCTTCACCGACAAGACCTTGATCGCCATCGCCGAGGCCGCACCGGAGGACGAGGGCGAGCTGTCCCGCATCCCGGGCGTCGGCGTGCGGAAGTTTCGCGCCCACGGATCCGATGTGCTGGCCATTTGTGCAGGTCAGATGCTG
The DNA here is from genome assembly GCF_044765445.1 of Streptomyces sp. NPDC102467. Taxonomy (NCBI): domain Bacteria; kingdom Bacillati; phylum Actinomycetota; class Actinomycetes; order Kitasatosporales; family Streptomycetaceae; genus Streptomyces; species Streptomyces sp. NPDC102467. The sequence continues at coordinate 438,511 of NZ_JBIWKA010000001.1, forward strand.
GGCGGTGAGCGGGGAGGAGCCGACGAGGACGACTGATGCGAACTCGTCGAAAAAATAGTTTGCGCATGCCCCAGCAATCCCCATAGGTTCTTAATCACGAAAGCAGCGGCCTTCTCCAAGGCCCTGGTTCCGTGATGTACTTGAAAGCCGTCGGACCGGTTCACTCCGGTCCCCTAGACGCCGAGAGGAGGCGATTCCAGTGATCAGCATCAACACCAGCTCCATCAGCACCGTGAAAATGACCGATCGCTCGGTCGTCGCTTCCTGCCTGCTCGGCTTCTCGAACCTGGGCACTGGTCTGTCTGGCGTTAGCGCCATGCGTCCGGAGTCCAGCCTGTCTCTCGCGGGTCTTCCCATTCGCGAGGGCAATGAGCGACCGACCAAGGCACCGGAAGCAGTAGCGACGGCACAGGCTCAGGCCTATGCCTTTGCCGCGGCCGGTGCCGGATTCGGGAAGCAGACGACGCAGCATCACACGATGTGGGCCTTCCGTGGGCTCGAACCCTGGAGTGATCCAGCCTGATCGACGATCAGGCAGGCGCCTTCAGGGCCGCGGAACCCCACCCGGGATCCGCGGCCCTTCTGTTTTCCCGGAAGACCCAGCGATCTTCCGAGGGACCAGTACGAAGGGGCCTCGGGACAAGAAAAGAACCCGGTACCACCGCCACCCGGCCCACCGGCCGGAATGACCAGACGAGGAAGAAAACACCGTGCAACTCGAAGCGCACGCCCCGTCCGTACCGCCTTCAGACCCTCTTCCCCCGCCCGTCCCCACGGAGGACTCCACCTTGTACCCGCTGACTGCGCTCACCGCGCTCGACGACGCCATCGAGAACCTCGGCGTGCCCGTCCCCTGCCGCGCCTACGACCCCGAGGTCTTCTTCGCGGAGTCGCCGGCAGATGTCGAGTACGCCAAGTCCCTCTGCCGTACCTGCCCGCTGATGGAGGCCTGCCTCGCCGGCGCCAAGGAGCGGCGTGAGCCCTGGGGTGTCTGGGGTGGCGAGCTGTTCGTCCAGGGCGTCGTTGTCGCCCGGAAGCGGCCGCGTGGCCGCCCGCGCAAGAACCCGGTCGCGGCATGAACACCCGAGGAACGATCGACCGCCCCCTGACGCACGACCCCAAGAAGCAGGCCCCGATGAAGCCGTCCACGAGCGAGCCCGCAGGCTCCGCGATCCCAGACTTCCCCATGTCCGACGCGAACGACTTGCGTCAGAACAGGACCCGTCAGATGCAACTCATCCCAGAAGCCCTGGCTCGTGCGCATATGCACGAGCAGCTGCGGGACGCCCACGCCGAGCGCCAGGCCCTGCGCCTGGTGGTCGCCCGTCGGATGCAGCGGCGCGCCGAGCGCGCCTCGCTGCGGGCCCGGCGCGCACTCGCCATGGCCGTCATGCAGTAACAGTCGGTTGACACCGATGTCGACGCGAGCCGCGGCAGTGAGCGGCTGCTCCCGCGGGGGCCGGTCCGGACGGACCGGCCCCCGCGGTGCGTTGTGCCGGACGATCATCGGTCCATGGAGTTATCGTCGCGGAGTGATGTCTCTTTCTGGCGGGGACTCCGCGCAGCAGACCGGCCCGCAGACCGTCGCGTGCGACCGGTGCGGCGCGACCGCCCGGGGGACGCCGCTGACCTGGACGTGTTCCGTCGAGGGTGGCGTCCGCCGGTACTTCTGCGACGCCTGTTCGCGGGAGAACATCAGGGCCATCGAAGGCAGGCTCGACTCCGACCGGTGGTGATCAGGCCTCAGCGGCCGACTCCTGGTCGGGTTCCTCCTCCACCTCGGCCACGAACCCCGGTACCCACGCCTCCAGTTCGTCCCGCAGCCGCACCGTGGCACCGAGCTGGCACAGCACCCCGATCGTGCTGAGCGTCACCCGGTGTATCAGCAGGTACGACGGCGGCAGGTTGAGCTGCTTGCCGAGCTGGTGGGCGGGGGAGCGGGGGTCGGCGATCCGGGCGGCCTGACTGCGCATCCAGGAGCGCGTGAACGTGAACGCGTCGACCTGCGCGGGCTCGATGATCGGCAGCAAGTAGTCGAGCACCGCGTCCGGTTCGAGCTCGATCGACTCCTTGACGAAGCCCTCCTCGCGCAGCAGCTCATAGATCGAGCTCGCCTCGCCGTCGAGCGTCATCCGCAGGGAGTTGCCTATGACGGCCGGCAGTCCGCCCGGTAGACGGTCCACGGTTCCGAAGTCCAGGACGCCCAGGCGCCAGCCGCCCTTGTCATCCGGTAGCAGTCGGAAGTTGCCCGGGTGTGGATCCGCGTGCAACAGGCCGGTGCGCGCAGGGCCCGAGAACAGGAAGCGCGCCAGCAACTGACCGGCACGGTCCCGCTGTTCCTGGCTTCCGTCGTTGATGATCTCGGCGAGTGGTGTCCCGTCGATCCATTCCGTCACCAGGACCTGGTCGCACTGGTGTACCACGTGCGGCACCACGACATCGGGGTCGTCGTCGAACTCCTCGGCATGTGCGTGCTGGGCCTGCGCCTCCAGCGCGTAGTCCAACTCCTCGGTGACCCGGTCGCGCAACTCGGCGATCAAGGGCTTGATGTCCATCCCCGGAATCAGCGGCCCCAACAGGCGGGCGAAGCGGCTCAGTTGGGCGAGATCCGAGAGCAGTGCCTCGCCCGCGCCCGGGTACTGCACCTTGACGGCGACCTCGCGCCCGTCGTGCCACACAGCGTGATGTACCTGGCCGATCGAGGCCGCGGCCGACGGCTTCTCCTCGAACTCCAGGAACAGGTCCTGCCACTGCGCGCCGAGTCGCTCCTCCAGGACCGCGTGCACGGTGCGGGTCGGCATCGGGGGCGCGGCTTCCTGCAGTTTCGTCAGTGCGGCCCGGTACGGCCCCGCGACCTCCTCCGGCAGAGCGGATTCGAAGACGGACATCGCCTGCCCGAACTTCATGGCCCCGCCCTTCAGCTCGCCGAGGACCTTGAACAACTGCTCCGCCGTTCGCTGCTGCAGCTCGCGGGCGACGATCTCGGCGGACTTGCCGCCGATGCGTCTGCCGATGCCCCAGGTCGCGCGGCCGGCGAAGCCGATAGGTAGTGCGGCCAGCTTGGCGGTACGGGTAACCGCCTTCCGGGGAAGATCAGACATACACCCCTCCAAGTGCCGGACAGCCGTGCCGCGCATGCCCAGGCGTCATGACGCCGTCAGCCGTTGCTTACACCGCCATTGTGTCGTGCGGCCCTTCTTCCACGGAGGTCTCCTTCCCGTTACCTCCCTCACGCGCACCGCATCGGCACTGCGGATGTGGCCACACCGGCCGGCCATGCCAGTCGAGGCCCGGCGCGGACGCCTCCCAGCGTGCCCCTGTGCTCGACGGCAACTCCCCGTCCAGGAACACCAGCGCATGGGCCGCGGCGAGCCCCGCGACCGCGGTGGCCAGGCCCAGGTCACAGGCCTGGATCTGGCGGGCGGCGTGCCCCGAGCGCCACTGGGTGAGCAGTCGCGGCCACGCCGGATCGCGCTCCGTGCGCCCGAGAAGCAGGCAGCCCGCACAGCCGCTCCCGCCGGGCAGGACCAGCGGGCCCACGATCCCGGTGGCTTCGGCCACACCCGCGTACAGGTGGGGAATGCCCGCCGCGATCAGGTCCTCGACGGCGGAAGGGTCGGGGGAGTGGATCGCCAGTCCGTCGCGCGGGGCGAGGATCACGAGGGAGAGCGTCGGCTCCCCCTGCTCCTGGTCCGCAGGAGGGGACTGGGTCCTGCGCCGGTCCGGGCGCGGGGGCCGGGTCGGCGCGACGGCGCGCACCAGCTGCCGTGCCGACACGTCCCGGCGCTCGCCGATCGCCTCCACCGGCTGTCCGCCCGGCGCCACGTCCCACGGCTCGACGCAGCCGCCGTCGCGCACGTCGACATGGCCCACGCCCGCCGCGGCGAGGACCGAGGCCACGAGCGCGCCCACTCGCCCGGCGCCTCTCACCTGCACCCGCATGCTGTGGCGTGCCGCCAGCTTCTGTGCGCCTTCGGCGGGTTCGGACGTCGTCACCGTCAAGGCGGCGTGGTCGGGGCGGAGCCGGTCCATCACCGCTGTCTGCTTGCGCAGTGCTTCGACGGACGGGCCGCCTCCTGTGGCGTCATCGAGAAGACCTGCCCTGGTCAACCGCTCTATGAGCGCGTCCACATGCCCCTCGGGCAGGCCCATCCGCTGGGCCTCGTCGCGCAGCAGCGGCACGCCGCGCGTTCCGTCGAGCAGGGTCAGGAAGCTGCCCGTGGCCGTGTCGACCGGGCCGAGCACCACGGCGTGCGCCGGTGTCAGCCCGAACTGCACCGTGTTCAGGTCGTGCCAGCCGCGCCGCAGCGCAGGCTTCAGAATGGGATGCATGGCTTTTGTCCCCCGTGCCGTGCCGTCCGGCCGATCACGTCGGCCGATTGCGTCGATCGAGGCCAGCATGCCTGCCCCGCCGGATGCGCGACGGAGGTTGTCCACAGGCTGTGGGTGATAGTCGTACTAATCCAGCGACGGGGGTGCGGGAGCACACCGAACAGTTCCGGAGGCGGGACTTCCGCCCTGCTCAACGGGTAACGTCGGAACGTGCCCGTCGACCCTCTGCACCGTGCCAAGAAAACACAGCGCAGCATGACCAGCCCGCCGCCAGGCGGTCCGGGGGCGAGCGCGGTCGAGGTCCGCAGGAGTTCCCGACGCCGCAGAACGGTCTCGGCGTACCGCGAAGGCGATCGCACCGTGGTCCTCATCCCGGCCCGCATGTCAGAGGCCGAGGAGCAGCGCTGGGTGACCGTCATGCTCGACAAGCTCGCGGCGCAGGAGAGCAAGCGGGTCCTCGGCGACGCGGAGCTGGCCGAGCGCGCAGGGCGGCTCTCGCAGCAGTACCTCGACGGCAAGGCCCGGCCCGCCTCGGTGCGCTGGGTCACCAACCAGAACACCCGGTGGGGCTCGTGCACCCCCGCGGAAGGCAGCATCCGCCTTTCGCATCGTCTGCAGGGCATGCCCGAGTACGTCGTCGACTACGTGCTCGTCCACGAGCTCGCGCACTTGCTGGTCCCCGGCCACGGACCGCGTTTCTGGCGGCTTCTGGAGGCGTACCCCCGCACCGAGCGGGCGCGCGGGTACCTCGAAGGGGTGGTCGCAGCGGACCGGCTGCCGCATCCGCCGGGCCCGCGCGGCGAATGACGGGCCCATAGGGCCGCTTCTGTACCAGGGCTGTACCGACTTCTCCCGTCCCCGGGGTTTGCAGTTAGCCTGACGCGACGCAATCACCATCGGGATGGGGGACGGTCGTTACGCATGGCCAGGGAATTCCAACGCGGCCACAAGGCCAAGATCAGCGACCTCACCGCAGGCACGGATCTGTACGTCGGCGTGCAGATCACCGGCCCCGGACTGACCTTCGACATCAGTTGCTTCGGCCTCGACGCCGAGGAACGACTGTCCGACGACCGGTACTTCGTCTTCTTCAACCAGCCCAAAACGCCCGAGGAGTCCGTCCAGCTGCTCGGCGCGCAGGCCGGTGACACCGAGTCCTTCCGCGTCACGCTCGACAAGATCCCCGCGAACATCCAGAGGCTGTCGTTCACCGCGACGCTCGACGGCGCCGGCCAGATGTCACAAGTGGCGCCCGGATACCTCCGCATCGTCGCCGGTGGTGAAGAGGTCGCACGGTACGCCTTCCACGGAGGCGAGTTCTCCACCGAGCGTGCGGTGATGCTGGGGGACTTCTATCTGAAGGACGTGTGGCGCTTCGCGGCCGTCGGCCAGGGCTTCGACGGAGGCCTGGACGCGCTGCTGCAGAACTTCGGCGGCGAGGTCGCGGAGGAGGAGCCCGCCGCGCAGCCGCAGTCCGCCGCGGCTCCCGGGTTCGCGCCGCCCGCGCAGGCTTCCGCGCCGCCCGCCTTCGGGGCCCCCGCGGCGCCCGCTCCCGCTCCGGCGCCCGCGCCGCAGCACTTCGCGCCGCCGCAGGGCCCCCCGCCCCCGCCGGCGCCCGCCCCGGCCGTGCCTCCCGTCCACGCGGCGCCGACCATCGTCGCGCCGCTGGCCACACCGCCGGGCCCGGTGCCGCCGCCATCGCCACCCGCTCCCTACGGGCAACAGCCGCCCCAGTACGGGCAGGTGCCGGGTCAGGGCGGCGCGACCCTGCCGCCCGGTTACGGCCAGCAGCCCCAGGCGCCGTCCGCGCCGCCCGGTTACGCTCAGCCGCACGCCGCTCCCTCCTCGTACGGCGCGCCTCAGGGCATCCCGCAGCAGGCCGCCGCGCCGGGTGTGGCGGCCGCGCTGGAGAAGTACCGCGAGGCCCCCACCGGGCAGCGCTGGACGCTCCAGAACAAGAAGCTGATCCGTGTCGACCTCGGCGCGGGCGGCGACCAGCCCGTACTCGCCCGGCAGGGCAGCATGGTGCTCTACCAGGGCAAGGTCGAATTCGGCTACAAGGGTGCCGGGTTCGCCGGACGCGTCGTGGGCAACGCCACCGGCCAGGAGATGCAGCTCATGCGCTGCACCGGCCGCGGCCAGGTCTTCCTCGCCGAAGAGGCCACCTACCTGCACCCCATCGAGCTCCAAGGAGACGCGATCTGCGTCTCCGCAGAGAACGTCCTCGCCTTCGACGAGAGCCTTCAGTACGAAGTACGCAGGATCGAGGGGCACGGCATCCCCGGAGGCGCCCTGTTCGTCATGCAGTTCCAGGGGACGGGGACCGTTGTTGTCAAGACGCACGGGACACCCGTCGTGCTGCCGGTGACGCCGACGACGTTCGCCGACTGCAACGCGGTCGTGGCCTGGTCCGCGGCCGCGCAGGCGATCATCTCCAGCCAGGTCCGGATGCGCCGCAACGCCTACCCCGGCCACAGCGGGGAGAGCGTGAACCTCCAGTTCCGGGGCGCACCCGGCAACTTCATCGTCGTCCAGCCGTACGAGGTCTGAGGGAGCCCGACATGAACCAGCCGCTCGCGGGCTTCGCCCCGACCCCGGTAGCCACCCGCATGGAGAACCACGGCAGCAACATGCTGAAGGTCGCCATGCAGACCGGAAACGACCTCTACGCGCGCGTGGGCTCGATGGTCGCCTACGAGGGCTTCGTCCAGTACGAGCCCAACCCGCCCGCCGTACGGCAGATCGCCCGGGACTGGATCACCGGCGAAGGTGCGCCTCTTATGAAGTGCTCCGGTGACGGTCTGCTGTACCTCGCCGACTACGGGGCGGATGTCGTCGTCATCAACCTCGGCGGCGAGTCGATCTCCGTCAACGGCACCAATCTGCTCGCTTTCGACGCCCACCTCCAGTGGGGCGTCGAGCGTGTGAAGGGCCTCGCCAAATTCGCGGGGCAGGGCCTGTGGAACATCAAGGTCAGCGGGCAGGGGCACGTCGCCCTGACCTCACGCGGTACCCCCATCGTCGTCGACTGCGGCCGCGGCGAGGACGAGACGTACGTCGACCCGGACGCGCTGATCGCCTGGTCACCGAATCTGAAGGTGAAGGGCAAGCGCAGCTTCAAGGCCGGCTCGCTCATCGGGCGCGGCAGTGGCGAGGCCTACCAGATGGGCTTCTCCGGGGAGGGCATCGTCGTCGTACAGCCCAGTGAAGACAGCACCGACCGCCTCCGAGCCCGGGGCTGAGGGGGAACGGACACACCATGCAGAGCCCGCTTTTCGCGTACACCGAGCAGCAGTCCCAGGAGCGTTACACGGTGCAGAACCCGCAGATGCTGCGGGTCGCCCTGGAAGGACACGACGACATCCTCGCCCGCAAGGGCTCGATGGTCGCCTACCAGGGGCTGATGGAGTTCGACGGTGAGATCCAGACGTCCGGGCAGCGGCGCTCCCGCGCGCACACCGGTGAGGGACTCGACCTGATGCGCTGCCACGGGCAGGGCAGCGTCTATCTGGCGAACCTGGCCCAGTACATCCACGTCGTCGATGTCGAGCAGGACGGACTGACCGTCGACAGCAGCTACGTGCTGGCGATGGACTCGTCGCTGCACCACGAGGTCATCGCCGTGGACAGCCAGTTCGGCATCTCCGGCTCCGGCAAGTACCAGCTCAACATCACCGGGCGCGGCAAGGTCGCCCTGATGACGTCCGGGCAGCCGCTGATGCTCCAGGTCACCCCCGACCGCTACGTCAACGCCGACGCGGACGCCGTCGTCGCCTGGTCGACCGGCCTGCGGGTGCAGATGCAGGCGCAGACGCATTCCTCGGGCGTCTGGCGGCGCCGCGGCAACACCGGCGAGGGCTGGGAGCTCAGCTTCATGGGGCACGGCTACGCGCTCGTCCAGCCCAGCGAGCTGCTGCCGCCGCAGAACGCGGTGGCAGGCCAGGGGATGGCGGCCCAGTACGGAATGGGCCAGCAGGGCGCCCGCGGTCAGAACCAGGGGAACGTCTGGAGCTGACGGCCGCCCGACGCCTACCTGGTGACATGGGCAAGGGCATGGGTAAGGGGCGGGCGCATGGCGCCCGCCCCTTACCCCTACGCGTACGCCCTAAAGGCGGGCGCGCGTGGCCTCGACCAGCCGCACGACCGACGCGTCGGCCACGTCCGCGACCTCGCCGTACGGGAACCAGCGCAGGTCCAAGGATTCGTCGCTGATGGCTTCCATGGCGTCCGCCGGGGCGAGCGCCGCGTACTGGGTATCCAGGTGCTGCGTGCACGGACCCGGGATGGGGTGCCGGTCGAGGCGGACCGGACCGCCCGGCAGGAGCGTGAGCCCCGCGATGCCGGACTCCTCCGTTGCCTCACGCAGGGCCGCGGCAGCCAGTGTCGGGTCGCCGGGCTCGCAGTGACCGCCCATCTGGAGCCACATCTGCAGCTTCTTGTGCAGCGTGAGCAGGACGCGCCCGCGCTCGGGGTCGACCACCAGCGCGCTCGCCGTCAGGTGCCCCGCCGTGCAGGACTTCCACATCGCGGCGTCACCATGGGCCGCGAGATGGTCCAGGTACGCCTGGCGCAGCTCCGGCTGGTCCTCGTAGCTCTTGAGTACGAGGACCGCATCGTCGTACAGGGTCACTTGTCGCTGTCGCCCTTACTGTCGCCCTCGTCGTCGCTGCCGGACTCGTCGTCCTTGGAGAGGTTCGGCTTCCCGCCGGTGCCACCGGCCGCTTCGCCGAGCATCTTGTCCAGCTCCGAGAAGTCCAGCTGCTCGCGGTGCACGAATCCGTCCGGGTCGTCCAGATCCGAGGCCGTCGGCAGCATGTCAGGGTGCTCCCACAGGCCGTCACGGCCGTCCACACCGCGCGCGTCCGTGAGCGAGGCCCACAGGCGCGAGGCGTCCCGAAGACGGCGCGGGCGCAGCTCCAGACCGATCAGCGTCGCGAACGTCTGTTCCGCGGGGCCACCGGACGCCCTGCGGCGGCGCAGGGTCTCGCGCAGCGCGTCGGCGGACGACAGACGCGGCTTGGCGGCCGCGTGGACCACCGCGTCGACCCAGCCCTCCACGAGCGCGAGAGCCGTCTCCAGGCGCGCCAGAGCGGCCTTCTGCTCCGGAGTGTCCTCGGGCTGGAACATGCCCTGCTGCAGTGCTTCCTGCAACTGCTCCGGGTTCTGCGGGTCGAACTGGCCGACCACGTCCTCCAGCTTCGAGGTGTCGACCTTGATCCCGCGCGCATACCCGTCGACCGCGCCGAACAGGTGCGAGCGCAGCCACGGCACGTGCGTGAACAGTCGCTGGTGAGCGGCCTCGCGCAGCGCCAGGTAGAGGCGGACCTCCTCCTTCGGGATGCCGAGGTCCTTGCCGAACGCCTCGATGTTCAGCGGCAGCAGCGCCGCCTTCCCGGCGGGGGCCAGCGGCAGACCGATGTCCGTGGAACCGACGACCTCGCCCGCGAGCACGCCCAGGGCCTGCCCGATCTGCGAGCCGAACATGGCACCGCCCATGGAGCGCATCATCCCGATGAGCGGGCCCGCCATGGCCTGCATCTCCTCGGGCAGTACGTCGCCCATGGCCAGGCCGACGCGCTCGGCGACCGGGTCGACGAGCTCCTTCCACACCGGGAGGGTCGCCTCGACCCACTCGGCGCGGCTCCACGCGACCGCGGAACCGGCGCCCGAGGGCAGCGACGTCGCGTCGTCCAGCCACAGGTCGGCCAGGCGCACGGCCTCCTCGACCGCGGTGCGGTCGGCGGGACCGGTGCTGGCGTCCTTCACGCCGTCCTGCGTGCCCTGCGAGACGGTCTGGCGGGCGATGTCCTTGGCCATGTCCCAGTTCACCGGACCGCCCTCGTACGAGAGCATCTGGCCGAGCTGCTGGAAGGCCGCCCCCAGATCGTTCGGATCCATCGAGCCGAACATCGCCGCGAACGGGTTGTCCCCGCCCGCGCCGCCGGGTCCGCCCGCGCCGGGCAGGCCCGGGAAGCCGAATCCGAGGGGGTTGGCCGGTCCCTGACCGCCACCGCCCTGCTGGTCCTTCTTCTTGCCCTCGTCGCCGTCGTCCGGCTCCTCCGGCGGAAGGCCGAAACCAAATGGGGTGTCACTCACGGGATTCCTCGGCTGGTAAGGCCACCGGTTTCTGTCCCGGCGGCGACTGCCCGACTACACACACCCAGCGTAGACACCATGACGGGATCGGGCCTCGGTGCTTCGCCGACTCATGGCCTGCGGCAGGATGGATGCCTCCTGGTACGTACGCGTCATACGCGCACGTACTGAAGACAACCGCTGGAGACGCCCGGTGAGTTCCCCAGATCCGCAGGTTCGCGCAGCGCGAAACCCCTCAACCAGTCCGGCCGTCCGCGGCCCCGTCGTCGCGGTCACCGGTGCAGCGTCCGGCATCGGCGCCCTGCTCACCGAGCGGCTCGCCGCGTCGGACGAGATCAAACAGGTGCTCGCCATCGACGAGCGGCGCGGCGAATGCGCCTCCGCGACCTGGCACATCCTTGATGTACGGGATCCGGCCATCGCCGAGAAGCTGCGCGGCGCGGACGTCGTCGTCCACCTGGCGCTCGACCTCGACCTGGAGTCGGACGCCGCGGCCCGCACCGCGTACAACGTGCGCGGCACCCAGACCGTGCTGACCGCCGCGGCCGCCGCCGGAGTGCACCGCGTCGTGCTGTGCACCTCGGCGATGGTCTACGGAGCGCTCGCCGACAACGAGCTGCCCCTCTCCGAGGACGCCGAGCTGCGCGCCACGGCGGAGGCCACGGGCGTCGGCGACCTGCTGGAGATCGAGCGGCTCGCGCGCCGGGCCCCGCGCGCACATCCCGGCCTCAATGTCACCGTCGTGCGTCCCGCGGTACTCGTGGGCGGCACGGACACGGCCCTGACGCGCTACTTCGAGTCGCCGCGCCTCCTTGTAGTGGCCGGGTCGCGGCCCGCATGGCAGTTCTGTCACGTAGAGGATCTGTGCAGTGCCTTGGAGTACGCGGTGCTGGAGAAGGTCGACGGAGAGCTCACGGTCGGCTGTGACGGGTGGCTGGAGCAGGAGGAGGTCGAGGAGCTCAGCGGGATCCGACGCATGGAGCTGCCGTCGGCCGTCGCGCTCGGCGCTGCCGCTCGGCTGCACCGGATCGGTCTGACGCCCTCCCCGGCCGGGGACCTCGCCTACACGATGTACCCGTGGGTGGTGAGCGGGAGCCGGCTGCACGACGCCGGATGGCGCCCCCGGTGGACGAACGAGGAGGTCCTCGCCGAGCTCCTCGAAGAGGTCGCGGGACGGCGCACGGTCGCCGGCCGACGCCTCGGCCGCAAGGACGCGACGGCGGCCGGAGCCGCGGGCGCGACGGTGGCGCTGCTGGGTACGGCGGCTGTCGTACGGCGGGTGCGCAAGGCAAGACGGCGTATCTGAGGCCCGCGGGAGCGTTCGTGGGCCTGTTGTAGGAGGCTCCAAGTCGTTCCACGCGCGTGCCGGTCGAAAACGCTATTCACGGTTGTCGCCGGCGTACGGCACGATGAGTTCATGGCACCCACCCAGCACGACCACCCCGGTGAGCAGGCGGCGCAGGACCCGATCAAGCTGCTCTCCATCCGCGAGACGCCGCTCTCCCTCGACGAGGTCTTCAAGGCCGTCGGGGACGACGCCGCGGGCGGCACCGCGCTCTTCGTGGGGACCGTGCGCAACCACGACGGCGGGGCCGACGTGGACCAGCTGGGCTATTCGTGCCATCCGACCGCCGAGGCGGAGATGCGGCGCATCGCGGAGAAGATCGTCGCCGAGTACCCCGTGCGCGCCCTCGCGGCCGTCCACCGCATCGGTGATCTGACGGTCGGCGACCTGGCCGTCGTGGTCGCCGTGTCGTGTCCGCACCGCGGCGAGGCCTTCGAGGCGTGCCGCAGGCTCATCGACGATCTGAAGCACGAAGTACCCATCTGGAAGCACCAGAAGTTCTCCGACGGGACGGAAGAGTGGGTCGGCGCCTGCTGAGCTCCGGTTGCGTAACCGCACCCCGGCGGCGAGCGTTGACATCGCGGATGGTTAATCTGCTGATCAGTCAGTTGCGGTCGCATATGGGGTCGGGAGGTCGGCATGGCAGCGCTCATGTGGCTGCTGATTCCGGTTGTCGCTGCGATCGGTGCCGGGCTGTGGGGCACTTGGGCAGGCCGGAACCGGCGTAAAACGGGTGACGCGAGCGAGCTCAGCGGCTACGCCCGCTTCCGAGAGGCCATGGAGAAGTCGCACTCCGGGACGTGAAGGGCCGTGAGGGCCGTGGGCCGGGGGGCAACGCTCCGGCCCCACAGGTGCGTCGACAGACACGTCCCGTACTGTCGTGCCATGCCACGCCGCACCGCGACGATGCTCGCCTCGACCCTGATGCTGATCGCGCTGCTCTGTGCGGGGGTGCTCATCAAAGTGCCCTACGCGGAGATGTCGCCGGGTCCGACGGTGAACACGCTCGCGGACCACGAGGGCGAACCCGTGATCCAGATCTCCGGTCACAAGACGTACGAGACGTCCGGCCACCTCAACATGACGACGGTGCGCGTCACCAGTGCCGACTACAACATGAACCTGGTGTCCGCCGTCTACGGGTGGCTCGCCCACGACAGCATCGTGGTGCCGCACGACACGCTCTACCCGGACGGACAGACGGAACAGCAGTCCTCGCAGGAGAACGCCGAGGAGTTCAGCCAGTCCCAGGAGAGCGCCAAGGTCGCCGCCCTCGACGAGCTGGGCATCCCCGTGAAGTCCTGGGTGATCGTCTCCACCGTCGTCAAGGACAGCCCGGCGGAGGGCAAGCTGCACGCCGGTGACGTCATCAAGGCCGTCGACGGCACCAAGGTCACCAAGCCGGCCGACGTCGCGAAGCTCGTCACCAAGCACAAGGCGGGCGAGAACGTCGTCTTCACCGTCGTGCCCGTCAAGGAGGCCGCCGCCGCCGAGAAGGAGGGCAAGGAGGCGACCCGCACGGAGAACGTCACGATCAAGACGGACAAGGCCGAGGACGACCGCGCCATCGTCGGCATCCAGGCCGGGACCGACCACACCTTCCCGTTCCAGATCGACATCAAGCTCGCCGACGTCGGCGGCCCCAGCGCCGGCCTGATGTTCTCCCTCGGCATCGTCGACAAGCTCTCGCCCACCGACCTGACCGGCGGCAGGTTCGTGGCCGGGACCGGCACCATCGACGACGACGGCAAGGTCGGCCCCATCGGCGGCATCGGAATGAAGACCGTCGGTGCACGCGAGAAGGGCGCCCGGTACTTCCTGACGCCGAAGGACAACTGCGCCACGGCGGCCAAGGACACCCCGGACGGCCTCACGCTCGTCAAGGTGAACACCATCGACGACGCGATGAAGGCACTGAAGGGCATCCGCAGTGGTGACACCGCCGCTCTGCCCACGTGCACGACCAAGGGCTGAGTCGAGGCAAGCCGAGGTTCTGAGGCTCTACGTAGAGGGGCGGGGGGGGGGGGGGGGGGGCGCCCCCCGCCGGGGGCGGGCGCCCCCCGCCCCCCCGGGGGGGGGGGGGGGGCCGCCCCCCCGCCCCCCCCCCCCCCCGCGCGGGGGGCGGGGCGGCCGCGGGGGGCCGCCCGCGGGG
>NZ_JBIWKA010000001.1:452445-691143 GCF_044765445.1 Streptomyces sp. NPDC102467
CCCCGCCCCCTCCCCCCCCCTCACCCCCCGCGGCCTCCGCCGCCCCCCGCCGGGGCCCCCCCCGCCCCGGGGGGGGGGGGGGGGGGGGGCCCCCCCCCCGCCCCTCTACGTAGACGAGGAAAACCTCACTCGGCGAACGTCGCCGAAAGGGCTTCCGCGAGACCGGGTACGAGCTTCGAGCCCGTGAGCACCTCGGTCGGCGAGTCCTTCTCGCGCAGCCGCAGAGCCGAGTCACGGGAGCCGTCGCGCAGCACCGCGACCGTCATGCGGACCTCCTGGCGGTCCGGGTGCTCGGCGACCCACTGAGCGAGCTTCTTGTCGCTCAGGCCTTCCGGGACGGTCGCCTCGGCGGACGGCGGCAGCATCAGGCGCTCCACCGTCAGGGCGCACCCCGCGACGGCATCGGGCCAGGCGATGGTGCCGAGGAACTCGTCCAGCGCCTGGCCGGCCGGGATCTCGTCCTGCTCGATCGGAGTGAGACCCGGGGCCGCCTGCTCGCCCTCCAGGCCGAGCTGGGTGGCGAGTGCGGGTTCCTGGGCGCGGAGCGCGGCGGTGTCGACGAGGGCGAAGAGGCGGGCAGGCTGGTCCCAGCCGAGGGTGGAGGCGTACTCGTCGATCTCGAGTACGGCTCGGGTGAGGGGGCTCGCTGCCATGGGAGTGTTGGACATGGTCACAATCCTGCCTCGTTCCTCCCCCGAAACGGGAACTGAGTAAAGCGTGAGTAAGTTGCATAGGTGATGGGTCCACGATCTCGGGGGCCCGGCCGATCGACTCAACTTCGAGGTGCACACCTTGGCTTTCCAGATGCCGGACCGCGGCGGAGGCCCGACAGGGCCGCGGATCAGAGTGGGCCGCCCGTCCCGGCGGGCCCGGACGCTGCTGCTGACGCTGGGCGTCCTGGCCGTGCTCGGCATGGCCTTCGTCATGTTCGCCGGATTCTGGACGGACTGGCTCTGGTACCGATCGGTCGAGTACTCGTCCGTCTTCACGACGACCCTGTGGACGAAGATCGGGCTCTTTTTCGTCTTCGGTCTGCTCATGGCGCTCGCCGTCGGCGTGAACATCTGGCTGGCCCACCGGCTGCGTCCGCCGCTGAGCGCCATGTCGATGGAGCAGCAGAGTCTCGACCGCTACCGGATGGGCATCGCGCCCTTCAAGAAGTGGCTGTTGCTCGGTATCACCGCCCTCGTGGGGCTCATCGCGGGTGCCTCGGCCGCCAGTCAGTGGCGTACGTGGCTGATGTTCGTGAACGGCGTGCCCTTCCACCAGAAGGACCCGCAGTTCCACATGGACGTGTCCTTCTACGCGTTCGATCTGCCCTGGTACCGCTTCCTGCTCGGCTTCGGGTTCGCGGCCACCGTCATCGGTCTGGTCGCCGCCGCGCTCACGCACTACCTGTACGGCGGGCTGCGCATCACCAGCCCGGGCGCGCGGGCCACCGCGACCGCAACGGGCCATCTCTCCGTGCTGCTGGGTGTGTTCGTGGCCCTGAAGGCCGTCGCGTACTGGCTCGACCGGTACGGGCTCGCCGTGAAGTCGAGTGACTTCAAGGCGACCGACAACTGGACGGGCCTCAGGTACGTCGACGCGAACGCGTACTTGCCGGCGAAGACGATCCTGTTCTGCATCGCGGCCATCTGCGCGGTGCTGTTCTTCGCGACGCTGTGGCGCCGCACCTGGCAGCTGCCGGTCATCGGCTTCGGCCTGATGGTGCTCTCGGCGATCCTGATCGGCGGCCTGTACCCGGCCATCGTCCAGAAGTTCCAGGTTCAGCCGAACGAGCAGTCCAAGGAAGCCCCGTACATCGAGAAGAACATCGAGGCGACCCGCAAGGCGTACGGGATCGACACGGCGAACCCGGTCGACTACAGCGGCAAGAGCTCGGACGACACCAAGAAGCAGCGGTCGGACTCCGATTCGGCGGCCAGTTACCGCCTCAACGATCCGAACATCGTGTCGCCCACGTTCCAGCAGCTCGAACAGCAGCGGAAGTACTACCAGTTCCCGACGACCTTGGACGTGGACCGCTACAAGGGCGTGGACACCGTCGTCGGCCTGCGCGAGCTGAACCTCGGCAAGCTGGACAAGCGCAACTGGATCAACGACCACTTCGTCTACACGCACGGCTTCGGTGCCGTGACGGCGAAGGGCACCTCGACGGCCCAGGGCGCTCCGCAGTTCACCGAGTCGGGCCTGCCGACCACCGGTGATCTGGGCGACTACAACCAGCGTGTCTACTACGGCGAGAAGACGACGCAGTACTCGATCGTCGGCGGGCCGCAGAAGGAGCTGGACTACGAGCAGGACGACGGCACGCAGAAGACCACGAGCTACCAGGGCGACAGCGGCGTCAACCTCTCGAATCCGATCAACCGCGCCGCCTATGCGGTGGCCTTCAGCGAGCCGCAGATCCTCTACTCGGGCGCCATCGGCGACGGTTCGAGGATCCTGTACAACCGCACGCCCAAGGAGCGCGTCGAGGCTGTCGCCCCCTGGCTGACGATCGACGGCGACGCGTATCCGACCGTCGTCAAGGGCAAGATCAAGTGGGTCGTCGACGCGTACACGACGTCGAACGGATACCCGTACGCGTCCCGTACGACGCTGGGTGACACCACTGCCGACTCCCTCAACGAGGGGGACAACCAGCGCGCCGTGGTGACCCAGCAGAACCAGGTCAACTACATCCGCAACTCGGTGAAGGCGACCGTCGACGCGTACACGGGCGAGGTCAAGCTCTACACGTGGGACGACAAGGACCCGGTCCTCAAGACCTGGAAGAAGGCGTTCCCCGGCACGGTCGAGCCGAAGAGCGCCATCCCGGCCGACCTGAAGGAGCACCTGCGCTATCCGCAGGACATGTTCAAGGTCCAGCGCGAGCTGCTGAGCCTGTACCACGTCACGAACTCGGACCAGTTCTACAACGCGTCCGACGCCTGGCAGGTCCCGAACGACCCGACCAAGAAGGACAACAGCGCGGTCCCGCCGTACTACCTGTCCATGAAGATGCCGGGTCAGAACAGTCAGCAGTTCTCTCTGACGACGACGTTCACTCCCAGCGGCCGGCCCAATCTGAGAGCCTTCATGGCGGTCGATGCCGACGCCACCAGTAAGGACTACGGGACCATAAGGCTCCTGAGAGTCACCGAGGACAAGGTCTACGGACCTGAGCAGGTGCAGAACAAGCTCAACTCCTCGAATTCCGTGGCGAACTGGGTGCGCGACATGAAGGGCGCGGACTCGACGGTCCTGTACGGCAATCTGCTGACAGTGCCACTCGACAAGGGCTTCTTGTACGTGGAGCCGATCTACGCTCAGGGACGCAACGCCGAGTACCCACTGATGCGCAAGGTCGCCGTCTCCTACGGCGACCGGATGGGCTTCGCCGACTCCTTGTCGGAGGCGCTCAACCAGGCCTTCGAAGTGGACGGGGCGACACCGGCCGAGCCGGAGAAACCCGGTGGGGACACGACGAAGCCACCGGCGAACTCCACGGTCAAGGAAGCGCTCGCCGACGCCGAGAAGGCCTTCGAGGACGGTCAGAAGGCCCTCAAGGAGAACGACTGGACCGCGTACGGCGAGGCGCAGGAGAAGCTTGAGGACGCTCTGAAGCGCGCCGACAAGGCCCAGACACAGGCCGACAAGGACGCCAAGCAGAACAGCGCTGCCGACAACAAGAGCGACAACAAGAGCGACAACAAGAGCGACGTCGCAGGCGACAGCAAGAGCGGTGACAAGGAGGCCGCCGGCGGCTGATGCGGAGCCCCCCTCGCGCCGTGGTACGGTTTGAACACAACGGCGCGGGGTGGAGCAGCTCGGTAGCTCGCTGGGCTCATAACCCAGAGGTCGCAGGTTCAAATCCTGTCCCCGCTACTGAAGATCGAAGGCTCGGAAGCATCAGCTTCCGGGCCTTCGGTGCGTCAATGGCCAGGGTGTCACGAGCCGCTGGCATGTGCGAAGCGTGTATCAAGTCCGTTCGAACACTGCTACGCCCGGGGTGAGTTGGGGGAATCGTGTTTCACTTGCCTCCCTGTGGGCATGTCGACAAAACGCTGAAGTGACCTCAATGGCGGCGGTATACCAGGTGTACCCGGGTTGCGGGTGGTGCGACGATGGACGTTATGGGGGACAAGGCAACTCTGTTGGAGACAGGGCGGTTTGTGCAGCCTTCCAACCGGGACGAACCGGGCGAGGCGGTAGAAGAAGCACGGCAACGGCTGGCCGCTGAGGCCGGCGACGTCGAGGCGATGAGCGTCCTCGGCGCCATGTTGCTGCGCCGTGGCGATCTCGACGGAGCCGAGCCCCTGCTGCGCGGTGCCACGGGCGAGGGCGACCGCGCCGCCGCCAACAATCTGGGTGTCCTGCTCCTCCAGCGTGGCTACGCGGACGAGGCCGCCGGATGGTGGCGGGTCGCCGCCGTCGCCGGTTCGGCCCCCGCCGCGCACGCGCTCGGCCGGCACTTCCGCGAGCGCGGAGACGAGCCGGCTGCCGAGTACTGGCTGCGCCAGGCCGCCGAGCAGGGCCACACGCTCGGCGCGTACGCCCTCGCCGATCTCCTGGAGCACCGCAGCGATGTCGGCGCCGAGCGCTGGATGCGGGTCGCCGCCGAGCGCGGGCACCGCGAGGCCGCGTACCGGCTCGCCCGCGCCCTGGACCGGAAGGCCGCGCGGCTCGGCCCCGAGGACGTCCTGGTCACCGTAAAGAACGAAGAGAACACAGACAGCAAGGGCGGTAAAGGGAGCAAGGGAAGCAGAGAGAACACGCAGCCGGCCGCCGAGGCGGAGCGGTGGTACCGGCAGGCCGCCGCCCGTGGCCACCGGCGCGGTGCCCTGCACCTCGGCGCGATCCTGGAGAAGCGCGGAGACCTGAAAGAGGCCGGGCGCTGGTACCTGACGTCCGCCAAGGACGGTGAGCCGCGCGCCGCGTGCGCCCTCGCGTTCCTGCTGCGCGACGCCGGGGACGAGGAGAGCGCCGCCGTGTGGTGGCTGCGCGCCGCGCAGGACGGCGACGGCAACGCGGCGAACGCGCTGGGCGCGCTGCACGCCCAGCGCGGCGAGACGCAGACCGCCGAGCGCTGGTACCGCGCCGCCATGGACGCGGGCGACAACAACGGCGCGTACAACCTGGGCCTGCTGTGCGCCGAACAGAAGCGCACCGCGCAGGCCGAGAGCTGGTACCGCCGTGCCGCCTACGCGGGCCACCGCGAGGCGGCCAACGCGCTGGCCGTACTGCTCCTGCAGAACGGTGACGCGGTCGGCGCCGAGCCCTGGTTCTCCAAAGCGGCGGAGGCCGGCAGCGTCGACGCGGCCTTCAACCTCGGCATCCTGTACGCGGGCCGGGACGACGAGGCGGACGTACAGAAGGCACTGCAGTGGTACGAGCGGGCCGCCGCCGGAGGGCACACGGAAGCCGCGCTGCAGGCCGGTATCGCCCGTCTGCGCGAAGGCGACGAGCCGACCGCCGAGCGGCACCTGCGCTGCGCCGCGGGCGGTGGCAGCCCCGAGGCGGCGTACCGGCTCGCCTCGCTGCTCGACGTGCGCCGCCCGCCCGCGGCCCGGCACGAGCTGGGCGAGCCCGTCACCGCGAAGAGTGAGTGCGAGGAGTGGTACGAGCGGGCCGCCGAGCACGGGCACCGGCGCGCGCAGGTCCGCGTCGGCATGCTCGCCGCGGTCCGCGGTGACGTGGTCGAGGCGGCGCGCTGGTACCGGGAGGCCGCGGAGGCCGGCTCGCGCAACGGCGCGTTCAACCTCGGGCTGCTGCTCGCCCGCGAGGGCAGCGAGCCGGAGGCGGCGCTGTGGTGGACGCGGGCCGCTGACGCCGGACACGGCAGGGCCGCGCTGCGGCTCGCCCTGCTGTGCGCGCGGCGCGGCGATCTGGTCGAGGGCCAGAAGTGGGCCTGCCGGGCCGTCGAGCTCGGTCCCGCCGAGGTGTCCGAGCGAGCGGGACGGCTGCGCGACGCCCTGCGCCAGGAGCTGTCGGCCTGAGCGCAGGCCGGGGCACAGGCGGGCCCCGAGTATGAATTTGCGCTGGTCGGAGCCGTCCCGTAAGGTTGTATTCAACGGCGCGGGGTGGAGCAGCTCGGTAGCTCGCTGGGCTCATAACCCAGAGGTCGCAGGTTCAAATCCTGTCCCCGCTACTGAAGACCTGAGGCCCGGAACCACTTGGTTCCGGGCCTCAGGCGTATGTCCGCGTACGGGAAGTGCGTCGCCCTACGACGTATGGCCCACGGCCTCCTCGTACAAGCGCCTGTCCACTGTCCTGGATTCCGGCAGAGGGTCGCCCTTCGAGACGCCCGCCGCCTTGTAGGCCTTCTGCAGACGGTCCGTGGTGCCCGCGCGGATCTCCCAGTCCATGCGCAGCGACGGCGTCGACTCAAGGACGCTCTTGTCCGTCTTCAGCAGGCCCGCCAGCTCGGTGACGAACGCGGGGTCCGTCTTGTAGTCGTCCGCGAAATAGGTGTTCACCGTGCGGATGTACGCGCGCAGGAACGCGACGCCCGCGTCCGGGTCCTCCTTGAGCAGGTTCGGTCCGAACAGCAGGCCGCCGAGCGGTTCGCCCTCCGGCTGGCCGCCGAGGAAGGCGTAGCGCCGGTCGCCGTCGACCTTGCGCCA
Organism: Streptomyces sp. NPDC102467; assembly: GCF_044765445.1. NCBI lineage: Bacteria > Bacillati > Actinomycetota > Actinomycetes > Kitasatosporales > Streptomycetaceae > Streptomyces > Streptomyces sp. NPDC102467. The sequence goes on from NZ_JBIWKA010000001.1 coordinate 459,057, forward strand.
GACCGGGTCGAGCAGCCAGGCCGAGTCGACGCCGCCGTTCTGCAGGGCGGTCAGCACGTCGGCCGAGCCCAGCTGCTGAAACTGGATCTTGTCGAGGCCGCCGCCGTGCTTCTTCAGCGCGGTGTCCATGGGGTACGCGATGACGGACCCCTTGCCGATCATCGTGCCCATCTTCCGCCCTGCCATGGCGACATGGGAGGCGCTCTCCCCGTCCTTCAGGCGTACCCACAGGCCGCTTCTGGACTTCGGGTCGGGGGAGAAGTTCCCGGCGACCCACTTGATGTCGAAGCCGCCGAGGATGCCGTTCATGACGGCCGCCTCGGGCGCGGCCCATTGGGCGTCGATGTCTCCCTTGGCGAGCAGAGGGAGGGCATCGGGGGTGGGCAGGACCTTCAGGGTGACGTCCAGGCCCTCCTTCTTGAACTCGCCCTTTTTGACGGCGAGTTCGAGGGGCGCCACGTACTCGGCGGCGAGCGTGCCCGTCGCGATCGTGAGCTTGCGCGTCCTGGCGAGCTTGACGGGGGCGGGAGCGCCGGGGGAACAGCGGGCCGGTGTGCGGTCGGGGGCGAGGTCGGAGGGGTTCGTCCAGCCTCCCTTGCCGCAGCCCTCGACCGCCTTGATCGTGCGGGGTTTCGCGGCGGCGTCGGACGGGGTGTCGTTCTTGGCGCAGGCCGTCGCGGTGGCGAGCAGGGCGCCGGTCAGCAGCAGGGACGTAACCAGGGACGTAACCGTGGATCGCGTGCGCATGGAGCCTCCGTACACGTCATACGTAGTACGCAATACGTAGTACGCAACAGGTAACCGGGCGAGGGGTTCAGGACTGGCCGCGGCCGCGGTCGCGGGGGGCCCAGGGGGTGAGCAACCGGCCCGCCAGGCGCACCAGTTCGGAGAAGACGACGCCGAGCACGGCCACACAGAGGATGCCGACGAACATGACGTCGTTCTGGAAGAGTGCGCGGGCGTCGAAGATGAGGTGGCCGAGGCCGTTCGCCGCGGCGATCTGCTCCGAGGCGACGATCACCAGGACCGCGACGCCCGCCGCGATGCGCGCCCCGACGAGGACGGCGGGCAGTGAGGCCGGGAGCAGGACGTGCCGGAACATCTGCCACGGGGACGCGCCGAAGACCTGGCCCGCGTCGCGGTGTCCGGAGGGGACGGAGAGGACCGCCGCCATGGTCGAGATCCATACGAAGAAGAAGACCGTCGCCGCGACGAGCGCGATCTGCGGGCCCTCGCCGAGTCCGAACATGTTCAGGAACACCGGGAGCAGCGCCAGCTTCGGTACGACGTACAGCGCGTCCAGGAGGGGCTCGAGTGCGGCGCGGATCAACGATATCGAGCCCATGAGGAGGCCCAGGAGGTATCCGGTCACCGTGCCGATGACGTAGCCGGCGAGGACGCGTTTGAGGGTGGCCCACACGTCCGGCCACAGGTCACCGTCGGCCGCCCGGTCCCAGCCGTCGGCGAGGATCGTGGAGGGGGCCGGGTAGACGCGGTCGTCGATCCAGGACCGGTCCGCGGCCAGCTGCCACAGCAGGACCAGGGCGAGCGGGACGGCGATCGCGAGAGAGAGTTCGAGGGCGCGGCGCCTGCGACGGGTGCGGGCGGGGTGGAGCTCCTGGGGGCCGGGGGAGCGGACCAGCACCCCCTCGCGGTCCTCGGCGGGGAGGGTCGTGGTCATGCCGGGGCACCTCCGAGTGTGGTCGTGCTGGGCCGCCTTCTGTTGTGGTTGTGCCGGCTGCTCGCTGTCGTGGTCATGCGGGGACCGCCTCCTGGTGCACTTCGCCGCGCAGCAGGTCCCACAACTCGCCTTTGAGCGCGGTGAATTCGGGGGTGCCCCGGATGTCGCCGGTGCGCGGGCGAGCGAACGGTGGCCGGCGTTCGGCGATCACGCGGCCGGGGCGGGCGGACATGACCAGGACGCGGTCGCCGAGGACGATCGCCTCTTCCAGGCTGTGCGTGATGAAGAGGGTGGTGGTGCGGGTGGTCTGGGTGAGGGCGAGGAGTTCGTCCTGGAGGATCGTGCGGAGCTGCGCGTCGAGCGCGGCGAACGGCTCGTCCATGAGAAGGATCTCCGGTTCCACCGCCAACGCCCGCGCGATCGCGACGCGTTGCCGCATGCCGCCGGAGAGCGCGGACGGATAGGCGTCCGCGAAGTCGGCCAGGCCCATACGGGTCAGCCAGTCGCGCGCCCGCGCGGTCGCCTCGCGGCGCGGGACCTTCTGGATGTCGAGGCCGAAGCGGATGTTGGCGAGGACGGTCTTCCAGTCGTAGATGCCGTAGTCCTGGAAGATCATCGCGGCTGGGCGGGGGCTGTCGGTGCGGATCTCCAGGGCCCCGGTGGAGGGGCGGGTGAGGCCGGCGGCTATGCGCAGAAGCGTCGACTTGCCGCAGCCGGACGGACCGACGACGCAGACGAATTCGCCGGGGGCGACGGTGAGGTCCAGGGGGCCGAGGGCGTGGATGGGGCCGAAGGTTCGGGTGAGTTCGCGCGCGTGGAGCTTTGCCTGCACGGGGCCCTCCGGGGGTGCGGCGGAATCTGGTGGGCGCCCGCGAGGATATGACGGGGCGTCAGATTGTGGAAGAGGGGGGCTCCGGTGGGTGTTGGAGGCCGAGTGCGCGTCGTTTGTGGTTGCTCGCGCCGTTCCCCGCGCCCCTTTGGGGGCGCAAAAGAAGGCCCGCACCTTGAGGTGCGGGCCTTCTTTTGCGGAGAGTGGCTACGTCGCGCAGTTCGGGCAGACGCCTCGGTACGTGACCTCTACGCCCGAGATCGTGAAGCCGAAGCGCTCCGAGTCGGGGAGCGTCGTCAAGGGGTTGCCCGTCGGGTGCACGTCGCGGATCTGGCCGCACTGGGCGCAGACCAGGTGCTGGTGCGGCCGGTGCGCGTTCGGGTCGTAGCGCTTCGCCCGCTTGTCCGTGGCGACCTCGATGACCTCGCCGAGCGACACCATTTCGCCCAGCGTGTTGTACACCGTGGCCCGGGAGATCTCGGGGAGCTTCGCGACGGCGCGTGCGTGCACCTCGTCGGCCGTCAGGTGGACGTGGTCCCCTTCGAGGACCTCTGCCACGACGCGCCGCTGCGCGGTCATGCGCCAGCCGCGTTCGCGCAGGCGCTCAAGGAGGTCACTCATGGAAACCAGCCTAACAGCAGGGGACACGAATCCCGAATGGATGTGACTTTGGAGTGTTGCTTGACTTAGACATTGTCCATTGTAGGATCAACGGTGGCTTAGGCCAAGCGACAGGACAGACTCCGGAAGGGTTCGCATGACCGAGAACCATGAAGCAATCGTCACGGACGCGAAGACGGAGGAGACGGGCGGCTGCCCGGTCGCGCACGGCCGGGCCAAGCACCCGACCCAGGGCGGCGGCAACACCCAGTGGTGGCCTGAGCGGCTCAACCTGAAGATCCTTGCCAAGAACCCGGCGGTGGCGAACCCGCTCGGTGAGGACTTCGACTACGCCGAGGCGTTCAACGCGCTGGATCTGCCGGCCGTCAAGCGGGACATCGCCGAGGTGCTGACCACCTCGCAGGACTGGTGGCCCGCCGACTTCGGCAACTATGGCCCGCTCATGGTCCGGATGGCCTGGCACAGCGCCGGTACGTACCGCATCAGCGACGGCCGCGGTGGCGCGGGCGCCGGTCAGCAGCGGTTCGCGCCGCTCAACAGCTGGCCGGACAACGGCAACCTCGACAAGGCCCGCCGCCTGCTGTGGCCCGTCAAGCAGAAGTACGGCCAGTCCATCTCCTGGGCCGACCTGCTGATCCTCACCGGCAACGTCGCGCTGGAGACGATGGGCTTCAAGACCTTCGGCTTCGCCGGCGGCCGCCCCGACGTGTGGGAGTCCGAGGAGGACGTCTACTGGGGCCCCGAGAAGACCTGGCTCGGCGACGAGCGCTACACCGGCGACCGCGAGCTGGAGAGCCCGCTCGGCGCCGTGCAGATGGGCCTCATCTACGTGAACCCCGAGGGCCCCAACGGGAACCCGGACCCGATCGCCGCGGCCCGCGACATCCGTGAGACGTTCCGCCGCATGGCGATGAACGACGAGGAGACCGTCGCGCTCATCGCCGGTGGCCACACCTTCGGCAAGACCCACGGCAACGGGCCCGCGGACGCCGTCGGCCCCGACCCCGAGGCCGCGCCGATCGAGCAGCAGGGCCTGGGCTGGGCGAACAGCCACGGCTCCGGTAAGGGCGGCGACGCCATCACCAGTGGCCTCGAGGTGACCTGGACCAGCACCCCGACCCAGTGGGGCAACGAGTTCTTCAAGAACCTCTTCGGCTACGAGTGGGAGCTGACCCAGAGCCCCGCCGGTGCCAACCAGTGGGTCGCGAAGGACGCCGAAGCGACGATTCCCCTCGCGCACGACGCGTCGAAGAAGCAGCTTCCGACGATGCTCACCACCGACCTGTCGCTGCGCCTCGACCCGATCTACGAGCCCATCTCGCGCCGCTTCTACGAGAACCCGGAGGAGTTCGCGGACGCCTTCGCGCGTGCCTGGTACAAGCTGACGCACCGCGACATGGGTCCGGCCGTCCGCTACCTCGGCGCCGAGGTTCCCGCCGAGACGCTGCTGTGGCAGGACCCGCTGCCGGAGCGCACGGGCGAGGTCATCGACGCCGCGGACATCGCCTCCCTCAAGGAGCAGGTCCTCGGCTCCGACCTCACGGTCGCGCAGCTGGTATCGGCCGCCTGGGCCTCGGCCTCGTCCTTCCGCGGCAGCGACAAGCGCGGCGGCGCCAACGGCGCCCGTGTCCGCCTGGAGCCGCAGCGCACCTGGGAGGTCAACAACCCGGACGACCTGGCGCAGGTGCTCCGGACGCTCGAAGGCATCCAGGAGTCCTTCAACGCCAAGGGCGGCAAGCAGGTCTCGCTGGCCGACCTGATCGTTCTCGCGGGCTCCGCGGCCGTCGAGAAGGCCGCCAAGGACGGCGGCTTCGACGTCGAGGTGCCCTTCTCGCCGGGTCGTGTGGACGCCGCGCAGGAGCAGACGGACGTCGAGTCGTTCGCCGCGCTCGAGCCGGCCGCCGACGGTTTCCGCAACTTCGTCGGCAAGGGCAACCGCCTGCCGGCCGAGTACCTGCTGCTCGACAAGGCGAACCTGCTGACGCTGAGCGCCCCCGAGCTGACCGTCCTCGTCGGCGGTCTGCGGGTCCTCGGTGCCAACACCGCGAAGTCGAAGCACGGCGTCTTCACCGACCGGCCGGGCACGCTGACCAACGACTACTACGTCAACCTGCTCGACATGGGTACGAAGTGGAAGTCGACGTCCTCCGCGCAGGACGAGTTCGAGGGCCGCGACGCGAGCGGTGCGGTCAAGTGGACCGGCACCCGCGCCGACCTGGTCTTCGGTTCGAACTCCGAACTGCGTGCGGTGGCCGAGGTCTACGCGAGCGACGACGCCAAGGAGAAGTTCGTGAAGGACTTCGTCGCGGCGTGGAGCAAGGTCATGGACCTGGACCGGTTCGACCTGGTCTGACGTACTCCCTGAGCAGTAAGAAGTGAGAAGTGGGAGGGCCGGTTCCTTATGGGGGCCGGCCCTCCTCGTCATGCCCGGCAGGTCATGTACGGCCTCCTAGACCGTCAGGGTCGACGCGTGCTGCCTCGACGGTGTCCAGCAGCGGATGATGTCGCGGACCGAGACGATCCCGACCGGCTCCTGGGAGTCGAGCACGATGAGATGGCGGAAGCCGCCGTGTGTCATCGCCTCCGCCGCGTCCTCCAGCGTCCACGCCGGGGCGGCGAAGACGACGTCGGTGGTGGTGTGGGTGTCGGCGGTCTCGTGGTCCGGATTCTGGTTCAGACCGAGCGAGTTGAGGATGTCGCGTTCGGTCAGGATGCCGATGCCGTAACCGTCGGGGTCGAGAACCACGGCCGCTCCGACGCGGCGCGTCGACATCAGCCGGGCCGCCTGGCGCAGGGTGTGGGTCGGGCCGATGGTGAGGACCATCGTGCTCATGGCGTCACGGACGAGCATGGATGGAGCCACCTTCCTGTGGGAGGTACTTGTGGCACCGCCCCGCCCCGATCTGGTCGAGTACGAGAAACGGTTCACAAGTTCACAAGTGGGGGGACTCTCAGAGTTACAGGTAAAGGGAGTGCCAACAAGAGGGCGCGGGAGGCGAGTTCGGGGGCGCCCGCGAATCGTACGAACGCCCGTCAGCGCTCGGTGAGGTAGCTCAGCAGGTCGTCGTGGAGCAGCCCGTTCGACGCCGCCGCGTTGCCGCTGTGCGGGCCCGGACGTCCGTCGAGGCCGGTGAACGTGCCGCCCGCCTCGGTCACCACGATCGCGGGCGCCGCCATGTCCCACAGCGACAGCTCCGGCTCGGCGCACAGGTCGATCGAGCCCTCGGCGACCATCATGTAGGGCCAGAAATCGCCGTAGCCACGGGTGCGCCACACGGTCCGGGTGAGGTCGAGGAAGCCGCCGAGACGGCCCTGTTCCTCCCAGCCCGTCAGTGAGGAGTACGCGAAGGAGGAGTCGGCCAGCCGGTTCACCTTGGACACGTGCAGCCGGGACGCCGAGGTCAGGCTGCGGCCGGTGAACGCGCCCGCCCCCTTCGCGGCCCACCAGCGCCGGCCGAGCGCGGGTGCCGAGACGACGCCGACGACCGGCTGGTAGCCGCCCTCGCCCGCCTCCATCAGGGAGATGAGCGTGGCCCAGACCGGGACGCCGCGGACGTAGTTCTTGGTGCCGTCGATCGGGTCGATGACCCAGCGGCGCGGGCCCGTGCCCTCGACGCCGTACTCCTCACCGAGGACGGCGTCGCGCGGCCGCGCCCGCGAGAGGTGATTGCGGATCAGCTCCTCGGCGTTCTTGTCGGCCTCGCTCACCGGCGTCATGTCCGGCTTGGTCTCCACCTTCAGGTCGAGCGCCTTGAACCGGTCCATCGTCGCGGCGTCGGCGGCGTCCGCGAGGACGTGGGCGAGACGCAGATCATCGTGGTAGTCGGGCATGACTGCACAGTATCGATCGTGGCCGGTCCGGGGCCACAGGCCCTGGCGCCAACGGGCCGCGCGTGCGGGCCGCGCGCGGGCTATTGACAGGGGGGACAAGCCCGTCAACTCTGGCGAAACAAGCCGTACGGTCACGGCGGCCCGGGGAGGCGACGATGCCTGCAGCGCGGGAATCCCTACTGGACGCGGCCTTCACGGCGCTCGCACGACGCCCCTGGTCCGGGGTGCGGATGGTGGACGTGGCGGCGGCCGCGGGGGTCTCCCGGCAGACCCTCTACAACGAGTTCGGCAGCAAGGAGGGCCTGGCCCGCGCCCTGGTGCGGCGCGAGGCCGACGCCTATCTCGCGGGCGTCGACCGGGCCTTGAAGGAGGGCGGCCTCGACACGGTCGCCGAGTGGACCGTGGCCAGCGCCCGCCGCAATCCGCTGGTGAGGGCGGCGCTCACTGGGTGCTGGAGCGAGCGGCTTCCCTCGCCGACGCTGTCCGCGGTGCCGTCCTCGTCGGCCGTGCCGGCCCAGCGCCGCGCGGACGGGCCGCTGCCCGCCCCCGCCGACCTCGTCGCCTTCGTACGCGACCGGGCGCTGGCCGCGCTCGGGGCGGCGGGCGCCGCCAAGACGGAGGCCGATGCCCTCGCCCGGGACTGCGAACTGGCGGTACGGATCGCGCTGTCCTGCGTCATGGTGCCGCCGGGGGAGGGGGGCGCGGGGCGGATGGTGCGGGAGGCTCTTCGGCCGGGGCGGGCTCGCGCGTGAGGGGCCGGCTCCGTGTGCGCACGTGTTCCCGTACGAGCACGCTTTGTGTGCCTGGGCGGTGGGCGATCAGTGCGCCGAGCCCGAGAGCTGCAGGCCGATCACGCCCGCCACCACCAGGCTGATCGAGACGATCTTGAGGGTGGAGACCACGTCGCCCAGGAAGATCATTCCGTAGATCGCCGTGCCCGCCGCGCCGATGCCCGTCCACACCGCGTACGCCGGACCCACGTCCAGCTTCTTCAGGGACAGGGTCAGCAGACCGAAACTGCCCAGCGCGAAGGAGGCGAACGCGACCGTCGGCCACAGGCGCGTGAAGCCGTGCGAGAGCTTCAGACACACGGCGAAACCGGTCTCCAGAAACCCCGCGACGATGACCAGCAGCCACGCCATGTGATGTGCCTCCCGCGTTCCACTGATCCCGGCTGATCCCGTACGGCTTCGATCTTGCGTCCGGCTTGGTGCGATTATGCCTTTACCGGTACGCCGGGGCAGCAAACAAGTCGGAGGTCAGTCGCCCTCGTGACGCTCGCGCGTGGCGAGCAGACGGCGCAGTGAGTACAGCCGCGCCGGATCCGCGTGACCCTCCGCCACCCAGGCGTCCAGGGCGCACTCCGGCTCGTCGTGGCTGCACGCGCGCGGGCAGTTCTCCGTGCCGGGCTCCAGATCCGGGAACGCGTGGATGACCCGCGACGGGTCCACATGATGCAGGCCGAACGAGCGCACGCCCGGAGTGTCGACCACCCAGCCCGCGTCGTCCGGCAGCGGCAGGGCCCGCGCCGACGTGGTCGTGTGCCGGCCGCGCCCCGTGACCGCGTTGACATGGCCCGTCGTACGCCGCTGGTCCAGCGGCACCAACGCGTTCACCAGCGTCGTCTTGCCCACACCCGAGTGCCCGACGAACGCGGTGATCCGTCCGTCCAGCTGCTCGCGCACCCGCGCCACCGCCGTGCCGTTCTCCAGCTCCTCGCGGCTCGTCACGACGTACGGGATGTCGAGGTCCCCGTACAGCTCGAGCAGCTTGTCCGGCGGCGCGAGGTCCGACTTCGTCAGGACCAGCAGCGGTTCGAGCCCGCCGTCGAACGCCGCCACCAGACAGCGGTCGATCATGCGGGGGCGCGGTTCGGGGTCCGCCAGAGCGCTGACGATGGCGAGCCGGTCCGCGTTGGCGACGACCACCCGCTCGTACGGGTCGTCGTCGTCCGCCGTACGGCGCAGGAGCGACGTGCGCGGCGCGATGCGCACGATCCGCGCGAGCGTGTCCTTCTTGCCCGACAGGTCGCCGACCACGGCCACCCGGTCGCCGACCACCGCGGCCTTGCGGCCCAGTTCGCGGGCCTTCATCGCGTACACCGGGTGGCCGTCGATGAGGACGGTCAGCCGCCCCCGGTCGACGGTCAGGACCATGCCCTCCGACGCGTCCTCGTGCTTGGGCCGGATGTTCGTCCGCGGCCTGTTCCCCTTGCGGTTGGGGCGCTGGCGGATGTCGTCCTCGTCGGTGTGCTTGCCGTAGCGGCGCATCGCGTTGTTCCCTACGGCCTGTCGGTCCCGAGCATGGCGGTCCACATGTCGGGGAAGTCCGGCAGCGTCTTGGCCGTCGTCGCCACGTTCTCGATCTGTACGTCGTCCACGGCCAGACCGATGATCGCGCCCGCCGTCGCCATCCGGTGGTCGTCGTACGTGTGGAAGACCCCGCCGTGCAGAGGGCGCGGACGGATGTGGAGGCCGTCGGCCGTCTCCGTGACGTCGCCGCCCAGTTCGTTGATCTCCTTGGTGAGCGCCGCCAGCCGGTCCGTCTCGTGCAGCCGCAGGTGCGCTACGCCGCGCAGCGTGGAGGGGCCGTCGGCCAGCGCCGCCACCGCCGCGATGCCGGGGGTCAGCTCGCCGACCTCGCCGAGGTCCACGTCGATGCCGTGGATCGCGCCGGAACCGGTGAACTCCAGCCCCTTCTCCGTGAGTTCGCAGGCGCCGCCCATCTGCGTGAAGATCTCGCGCAGCGCGTCGCCGGGCTGCGTGGTCTGCGCCGGCCAGTCCGGGATCGTGACCTTGCCACCGGTGACCAGGGCCGCCGCCAGGAACGGCTGCGCGTTCGACAGGTCCGGCTCGATGACGATGTCCCGGCCGAGCAGAGCGCCCGGCGTCACCCGCCACACATTGGGCTCGCCGCCCGACTCCGGGGTGTCCACCTGGGCGCCGACCGCCCGCAGCATGTCGACCGTCATCCGGATGTGCGGCATGGAGGGGAGGGAGGAGCCCGTGTGGCGGACCTCCACCCCCTGGTTGAAGCGCGGCGCGGAGAGCAGGAGCGCGCTCACGAACTGGGAGGACGACGACGCGTCGATCTCCACCGTGCCGCCGTCGAGCGCCCCGCCGCCGTGCACCGTCAGCGGCAGCGCGCCCCGCTTGTCGTCGTCGATCCGCGCGCCGAGCGCACGCAGCGCGTCGATCACGCCGTGCAGCGGCCGCTCGTACGAACGGGGGTCGCCGTCGAACCGGATCGGCCCGTCCGCGAGCGTCGCGACCGGCGGCAGGAAACGCATCACCGTGCCCGCGTTGCCCACATCCACCGTGGCCGGGCCCGCGAGCCCCGAGGGGATGACGCGCCAGGCCTCGCCCGAACCGTCCGGGCCCACGCCCTCCTCGATGCCTACGCCCATCGCGCGCAGCGCGCCCGCCATCAGCAGGGTGTCGCGGGAGCGCAGCGGGCGGCGCAGCCAGCCCGGCTCCGCGGCGAGCGCGGCCAGGACCAGGGCCCGGTTGGTGACGGACTTGGACCCCGGCACCGAAACGGTCGCGTCGACGGCTCCGCTCGCGAGGGGGGCGGGCCAGAGGGCGGTGGGCGCGGGGTGCGTGGTCATGCCTTTACTTTAGTGGGCCCGCCCCGGCCCACCCGCTCACAGGTCGAGCAGCCAGCGGCCCCCGCCCAGCAGTGAGCACAACGAGACGGCGTGGAAGAAAAAGAGCCACATTCCCGCGGGGACGTGCGTGAGGCGGGAGAGCTGGTCGGCGTCCGAGTCGCCCGCGCCGCCCCTGCGGCGCTTTCCCTGCAGTTCGAACGCGGGGCGGGTGCCGCCCAGAAGCAGGAACCAGACGACCGCGTACGCGAAGGCCGCCTGGACCTGGGGGCCTGTCAGCCAGGAGATGAGGAGGAACGCTCCTCCGGTGACGACGACCGTCAGCACGCCGTACGCGTTCCTGATCATGAGCAGCATCGCGACGAGCAGGGCCGTCGCCAGCCAGAGCAGCAGCGTGATGTGGCCCGTCGCCAGGAGGGCGGCGCCGCCCAGGCCCAGCAGTGGCGGGGCCGTGTATCCGGCCGCCGCCGTCAGGATCATGCCGAGGCCGGTGGGCTTGCCCCGGCTGACCGTGAGGCCGCTGGTGTCCGAGTGCAGCCTGATGCCGTCCAGGCGGCGGCCCATGAGCAGGGCGATCAGGCCGTGGCCGCCCTCGTGGGCGATCGTGATGGCGTTGCGGGAGAGCCGCCAGATGGTGTGCGGGACGATCGCTGCTAGCGCGACGACGCCGGTGGCAATCACCACCCACTGGTCGGGGTCGGACTGGGTACCGAAGATCCGGTCCCAGAGGCTGGCGTCCATGTTTTCCGGCGCTCCCGTTCGGTGGAGGGGGGTGGAGTGGGGTGAGGTGGAGTGGGGTCGGGTGGGGGCGGTCGGCTGGTGGTTTTTCGGGCCCGTGCTCTGGCACTGTGGCACGTATGTGCGGACGGTTTGCATCGAGTCGTGGGCCCGAGGATCTCGCAGGAATCTTTGAGATCGAGAAGTGGGAGCCGGAGGAGGCCTATGAGCCCGACTTCAACGTGGCCCCCACCAAGGAGGTCTACGCCGTCCTCGACCGCCCCGTGAAAGACGCCGAGGATCCGCGTCCGGTTCGCCAGCTGCGCAAGCTGAAGTGGGGGCTTGTGCCGTCCTGGGCCAAGACGCCGGAGGGCGGGGCGCGGTTGATCAACGCGCGGGCCGAGACCGTGCACGAGAAGCCGTCGTACCGGCGGGCCTTCGCTGCGCGGCGCTGCATTGTGCCTGCCGACGGGTATTTCGAGTGGGTGACCGGGGGCGCGGAGCGGGATCTCGAGGTCGAGGGGAAGAAGAAGCGGGCGCGGAAGCAGCCGTACTTCGTGACTCCGGTGGATGGGTCCGTGTTCGCCATGGCCGGGCTCTACGAGTTCTGGCACGACCGGACGCTGCCGGATGAGCATCCGCTGGCCTGGTGGGTGACGTGCTCGGTGATCACCACGGAGGCGGAGAGCGCTCCGCTCGGGGTGGCGCCGGAGGGCGGGCCGCGCTCGCTCGCCGATATCCATCCGCGGATGCCGTTGATGTTGACGCCCGATCGGTGGGACGCGTGGCTGGACCCGGCGCGGACAGACGTGGACGACCTGCGGTCGCTGCTGGACGCGCCGCCTGAGGGGCTGATGCGGGCCTATCCGGTCTCTACGGCCGTCAGTAATGTCCGCAACAACGGGTCTGAGCTGCTGAAGGAACTGGACGGGCCGGAGGAAGAGACGCTCTTCTGAGTTGCCTGGGGCGGGGCCGTGTCGGGGTACCTCCTCGGCCGGATTGGTCTCCACGCTTGATTGCGCCATGGGCGGTCATCCGGCGCTGGGTTCCCGCGGTGTCCTGCGGGGGCACCCCGACACGTCCCCTCCCGTCGTCTTGCGCGTGCGGACCGGTGGGACTTCACGGTTCCCGAGCGCGCCGCCGTTCCCGGGTGCGGCGCCGTCGGCTGTCGCCCCCGCCCCGCCTTGGGCAATCTGCCGCCTTGGGCGGCAGGGTGGGCAAGGCGGCACCCCAGCGCCGGGGCACCGTGCCAAGCAGGCCCCCGCGGGAACGCCGATACGTCACCCCCAGTGCCGGGTGCGCCATGCAAGGAGGCCCGAGCGGAAACGCCGAGGCTGTGGCCCCAGCGCCGGGCACCGTTCAAGCGGGGCCGCACCGAAGGCACGCGCCCGCCGGAGGCCTGGTGCAACATGATCGCGTGAACGAAATCGTGGCTACCGAAAGCGGCGACGCCCGCGTCACCTGGCACCCCGCCCCCCACCCCCACCTGGTCCTGGCGGCGAGCCACGGCGCGGGTGGGGGGATCGAGGCGAGGGATCTGCAGGCCCTCGCCCGCGTCCTGCCCGCCCACGGAGTGACCGTCGCCCTTGTGGAGCAGCCCTGGCGGGTCGCCGGGAAGAAAGTGGCGCCCGCGCCGAAGACGCTCGACACCGGGTGGCGTGGCATCTGGCCCGCGCTGACCGGGCCCGGCCTGCCCGTCGTCGCCGGAGGCAGAAGCGCGGGGGCCCGTGTCGCCTGTCGGACCGCCCAGGAGCTGGGCGCCGCCGCCGTGCTCGCGCTCAGTTTTCCGCTGCATCCGCCGGGCAGGCCGGAGAAGTCCCGCGTCGACGAACTGCTGGGCGCGGGGGTGCCCACGCTGGTTGTCCAGGGTGGCAATGATCCGTTCGGTAAGCCGGCCGAGTTCCCGGCGGGCGGTGCGTATGAGCTCGTCGAAGTTCCGTACGGGGACCATGGGTTCGCTGTTCCCAAGCGGGCCGGTATCGGTGAGAGCGAGGCTCTCGCCGTCCTTACGGACGCCGTGGTTGCGTGGGTCCGGTCACTCGGCTAGGGCGCGGGAATGTTGAGTGCGGGGCGACTGTTGAGCCAAAGGTCGGTGACACAGTTCGTACGAGAGGAAGTCCGCCGCATGGGTTCGACCATCTGCCCGAGTCGCGCCACCACTCCTGACCTGGAGTGGAGCGTGCTCAGCGCGGCCAAGACCGCTCCTATTCGGGCGGCGGGCGGACCGGATCGTCGTCTATCCTCCGATTCGAGTGGGACCTCTCTGGGTCTCGCGACGTCGTTGGAGGAGGTGGGTCCGGTCACAGGGACCGACGCAGGGACCGAACACGGCCAGGCGGACGAGCGCCCGGAGAGCGCCGCGGAGCGCAGCGCACGCTTCGAGCGGGACGCTCTGGAGTTCCTCGACCAGATGTACTCCGCCGCGTTGCGTATGACGCGCAACCCGGCCGACGCCGAGGATCTGGTGCAGGAGACGTATGCCAAGGCGTACGCGTCCTTCCACCAGTTCCGCGAGGGGACCAACCTCAAGGCGTGGCTGTACCGCATCCTGACGAACACCTTCATCAACTCGTACCGCAAGAAGCAGCGCGAGCCCCAGCGCAGTGCCGCCGAGGAGATCGAGGACTGGCAGCTCGCACGCGCCGAGTCGCACATGTCGACCGGTCTGCGCTCCGCCGAGTCGCAGGCGCTCGACCACCTGCCCGACTCGGACGTGAAGCGGGCGCTCCAGGCGATCCCCGAGGAATTCCGCATCGCGGTCTATCTCGCCGACGTAGAGGGCTTTGCGTACAAGGAGATCGCGGACATCATGGGGACACCCATCGGTACGGTGATGTCCCGGCTGCACAGGGGCCGTCGCCAGCTGCGCGGCATGCTCGAGGACTACGCCCGTGACCGCGGGCTCGTCCCGGCCGGCGCCGGAGAGTCGAACGAAGCGAAAGGCTCGGGCTCATGAGCTGCGGAGAGCCGCACGAGACGGACTGCAGTGAGGTCCTCGACCATCTCTATGAGTTTCTTGATCATGAGATGCCGGACTCCGACTGCACCAAGTTCGAGGTGCACTTCGAGGAGTGCTCCCCGTGCCTGGAGAAGTACGGCCTGGAGCAGGCCGTGAAGAAGCTGGTCAAGCGGTGCTGCGGGCATGACGACGTGCCGACCGACCTCCGGGCCAAGGTCATGGGGCGCATCGAAGTGATCCGCTCCGGGCAGGCCATGCCCGATGAGGGCACGCCTCTCGCCTGAGAGCGTCCCCGGTCCCCGTCGAGGGCAACTCCCGCATCGTTCGCGGGAGTTCGGCCCGTTTGCCGACTGGTTCACCCGATCGTGCTAATCCGGGGCCTTGCGCCCCGGCAATCCCCGTGATGCCGCCCGGACGGCGCGGACCGCGCCCTATTCTCCGTGAACTGAACGCCACGGGGAGGGAGTCGGGCATGCGGACGGTACCTCCGGTGGCTCGCGTCTATGTACTCCTGACCGTGGGTGGCGCCCTCGTCTGCGCCGCGCCCGCCGTCTCACCGGACACCTCATGGTTCGCCGTGGCGCTGCTCGCATGCGTCTACGCGGGCTGCGAGCAGGTGGGCCGCTGCCGGATCGTCGGCCGGCGTGCCCCCAAAGGCATGGGCACCTTCTTCCCGGTACTCCTTGCAGGAGCGTTTCTGCTGCCGCCTTCGGTCGCGGCCCTCGTCGCCGTGCCCGGCGCCTTCCTCGCCCGCGTCGAACAGCGGCCCGCAGGCCTGCGCCGACTGTGGCGGGCCGCCCAGCTCGCCCTCGGCATCTGGGCGTCCGCGCGGGTCTTCGGCGCACTCGGCGGCTCGGACGCCGTCTCCGGGGCCCGGCTGCCGTACGCGCTCGTACCCGCGGCCGCCGCGGTGCTCGCCTTCTGCGTCGTCCTCACCGTCCTCGACGGCGGCATCCTCGCCGCCGCCGAGCGCGTGCCGCCGCGGACCGCCTGGCGCGGCCTCTTCCTGAGATCGCTGGCGCCGGTGGCGGTGCACGGGCTCGCGGGTCTGCTGATGGCGGTGCTGTGGGCGAGTTCGTACGGGCCCGTGGCAGCGCTGCTCGTGCTCCTGCCGATGTACATCTCCTGCTGGGTGTTCGCCCAGTACCAGCGGGAGCGGGCCGCCCACCAGGCGACCATCCGGGCCCTCGTCCAGGCCGTCGACATCAAGGACGGGTACACGCGCGGGCACAGCGAGCGGGTCGGGCAGGCATCCATGATGATCGCCCGGGAACTGGGGATGGCCGACGAGCGGGTGGAGGTCCTGCGGTTCGCCGGGATCCTGCACGACGTGGGCAAGCTCGGTGTGCCGACACGGTTACTGCGGAAGGACGGGCCTCTCACGCCCGAAGAGCGGGAGATCATTCAGCTGCATCCCGAGTACGGGCACGAGATGGTGCGCGGCATCGGGTTCCTGGGGGAGGCGCGGGCCGCGATCCTTCATCACCACGAGCGGCTCGACGGGAGCGGATATCCGTACGGGCTCTCGGGGGCGCAGATCCCGGAGTTCGCGCGGGTGGTCGCGGTGGCGGACGCCTTCGACGCCATGACGTCCACGCGTACGTACTCACGGGCGCGGCCGGTCGCCGTGGCTCTGGCGGAGCTGGAGCGGTGCGCCGGATCGCAGTTCGACCCGGTGATGGTGACAGCGCTGGCGCGGGTCCTCGGGCGGGACGGGTGGCACCCCGTGGTCACCGCCGACGAGGGCGTCGTCCCCGTCGCCCGCCCGGCAGGCGTGGCGGCCGTTCCGGGGGCGGCCTCCCGGTGACGGGCTGGGCGTCCGGCCCACCGGCGGCCGGCACCGCGGGGCCCGGGGCAGCGGCACGGATGCCCGCCGCGGTGCTGCTCGTCCACGTCGTGGCCGGCGGGGCCACCGTCCTCGCTCTCGGTGACACGGCTCGGCACGGGCTCGACGACCGCGGGGTCGCGCTCGCCTTCGGGCTGCTCGTCGTCGTGGGAGAACTGGCCCGCTGGGGCGACAGCGGCGACCGGGAGTCCGCGCCGCTCGGCGCCGCGGGTGCGCTCGCCTACGCGCTGCTCGGTGGGGTGGCAGGCCACCCCACCCAGCACGGTGTGGGGCAGGTCGTCTCGGTCACCGTCGCGGGCGCGCTCATCGGGTGCGTCCCGCATGTGGCCCGCGGCAAGGGCCCCCCGCTCGACCACATGGTGCGCCGTGTACTGACCGTCTCCTTCGCCGCCGTGCTCTTCCAGCCGCTCTACAACCAGGGGAAGTTGGCGCAATGGTTCGGCGACGGGGCGTACTACGCGCTGCTCATCGCCGGACTGCTCGCGCTCACCGCGCTGTGCGACGCCGTGCTCGCCGCCGTCATGGCGCACGCCCGTACCCGCTGGCCGTTCGGCCCGCTGCTCCGCGACGAGCTGCGGGCGATGCTCGGGATCGGCTCCGCCGTCTGCGCGACGGGGGCCGTCATGGCGCTCGCCGTCGCCGTGGCCGGGCTGTGGGCGCTGCCCGTCATCAGCCTGCCGCTCCTCCTCACCCAACTGGCCTTCCGGCGCTACGCCGCCGTGCGGGCCACGTACCGGCAGACCATCACCTCGCTGGCCCGCGCCACCGAGATCGCCGGTTACACCCCGCACGGGCACGCCCTGCGGGTGGCCGCGCTGAGCCGTTCGATCGGCCGGGAGCTTGGCCTCTCCGAGCCGGATCTGACCGTCCTCGAGTACGCGGCCCTGATGCACGACATCGGGCAGCTCTCGCTCCTCGACCCGGTCGCCCAGGGTGCGACGGCGGGGCTGCCCACCGCCCAGCAGCGGCGCATCGCCCTGCTCGGCGGTGCCGTCGTACGGCAGACGGGGGTGGACGCCCAGGTCGCCGTGGTGGTCGAGCGGCAGGCCGATCCATACCGGGAACAACCGCTCACCGCACGAATTGTGCGGACAGCGAACGCGTACGACGAGATGGCCAGGGAAGAGGGCCCCCAGGGCCCGCTCACGGCCCTGGAACGGCTGCGTCTGGGCACCGGCCGCGACTACCAGCCCGAGGTCGTGGAGGCGCTGGCCAGGGTGGTCGCGCACCCCGGTCTGAGCCTAGGGTCGGCTGGGTAACCCATGGGTAATGAGCGGGCGTCCGACCGTACGTGGTTGGATGCGAAGAAGAGGGTGTCCGGGGGCACAGGCCTCGAGTATCGGCAGGCGGGAATCGTGAGGATCTTCGGCAAGGGACGGCACCGGCCCTCCGCCTCCTGGCGGCAGGCCACGGATCGTGCGTTCACCCTGATCGGGGACGGTCGGTACGAGGACGCGGGAGCGCTGCTCACCCGCGCCGCCGACCTGGAACCCTGGCTCTCGGAGTCCTGGTTCAACCTCGCCCTGCTGCACAAGTTCCGGCATGACTGGGAGCAGGCGCGCGCCGCCGGTCTGCGGGCCGTCGCGCTGCTCGACCGGGAGGCCGGCGCCCCGGACTGGTGGAACGTGGGGATCGCCGCCACCGCCCTCCAGGACTGGCCGCTGGCCCGGCGGGCATGGCAGGCGTACGGGCTGAAGGTGCCCGGCGGCGTCACCACGGCCGGCGAGCCCACCGGGATGGACCTGGGCAGCGCCGCGGTGCGGCTCTCCCCGGAGGGTGAGGCCGAGGTCGTCTGGGGGCGCAGGCTCGACCCGGCGCGCATCGAGGTGCTGTCGATCCCGCTGCCCTCCTCCGGCCGCCGCTGGGGCGAGGTCGTGCTGCACGACGGCGTGCCCCACGGGGAGCGGACGACCGCGGTCGGGAACTCGTACCCGGTCTTCGACGAGATCGAGCTGTGGGCGCCGTCGCCGGTGCCGACCTGGGTGGTGCTGCTCGAGGCCGCCACCGAGTCCGACCGGGACGCGCTGGAGCGGCTCGCGGCCGATGCCGGGTTCGCCGCAGAGGACTGGTCGTCGTCGGTGCGGCTGCTGTGCCGGATGTGCTCCGAGTCGCGGATGCCGTCCGACGAGGGCGACGGCGAGCATCTCGATCCGCACGACCACAGTGAGCCGGGGCATCCCGGGCCGCTGGGGCACCGGACGGACGGGCAGCTGTGGGTGCCGGAGCGGGAGTGCGGGGTGGCTGCGCCGGCTTCGTTGGTTCGGGGGTTGCTCGATGGGTGGGTTGCCGACAGCCCCGATTCGCGTGACTGGCGGGATCTCGAAGAGGTGTGTTGACGTGCGCTGCCGTCCGTCGGCCGTCGTGGGTTGCTCGCGCCGTTCCCCGCGCCCCTGAGCGGCGCCTCCTGCCGGGGCGCCTTGTGATGGGCCCGTACCCTGTTAGCAGAACTCCTTGTTTCCCAGGAAGGCTTATCCCGGTCATGGCCCAGCAGGACACCGATCAGCAGCACGCGGGCGTGCTTCCCGTGGACGACGAGGGGTTCGTCGTCGACACCGAGGACTGCGAGGCGCGCGAGGCGGCCTACCGGGAGCGCGGGACGTCGCGGCCGATCACCGTGGTGGGGAACCCCGTCCTGCACAAGGAGTGCAAGGACGTGACCGAGTTCGACGACGAGCTGGCCGCGCTTGTCGACGACATGTTCGCCAGCCAGCGCACCGCCGAGGGCGTCGGTCTCGCCGCCAACCAGATCGGCGTCGACCGCAAGGTCTTCGTCTACGACTGCCCCGACGACGAGGGCGCGCGCCACACCGGCGTCGTCTGCAACCCGGTCCTGCGTGAGCTGCCCGCGGACCAGCGCCGCCTCGACGACTCGAACGAGGGCTGCCTGTCGGTGCCGACCGCGTACGCCGAACTCGCCCGCCCCGACTACGCGGTGGTCACCGGCCAGGACGAGAAGGGCAACCCGATCACCGTGCGCGGCACCGGGTACTTCGCGCGCTGCCTGCAGCACGAGACGGATCACCTGTACGGCTACCTGTACATCGACCGGCTGTCGAAGCGGGAGCGCAAGGGTGCCCTGAAACAGATGGAAGAGGGCACGCCGCGCTACCCCGTGGTCCCCAACAACTGAGCCCACTGAGGCAGTTGAGCGTCAGAGCGGCGCCTGGTACGGATGTTTCCGGCCAGGCGCCGCTGGCATGTGCCCGCACACATTCGCGTACGCCCGTGTGTGCGAACAGGATCAGCCGTGGGTGAACCATATTCAGTCATGTAAGCGGACGATTCCGGCGCCCAGGGGTAGTGAGGGGAGCAAATCCGTTCCCAGAACGGTCAGTTGTAGTGCTGAATAGAAAGCGCGGGGATACGCAACGGCGCGCGCCCGGCACTACGGGAGGGCGTACGCCATCAGGCGGCAGAGAGGGGTTTGTTCGTGCCTGCTTATCTACATACAGCGGTCCCACCGGCGCTGGCGCTACCGGTGATCGAGGACGCGTTTCCTCGCAATCTGCACCCCCATTGGCCGAAGCTCCAGGAGAGCACGCGCTCCTGGCTGCTCGAAAAACGCCTGATGTCCCCGGACAGGGTGGAGAAATATGCCGATGGCCTGTGCTACACGGACTTGATGGCGGGCTACTACATTGGTGCCCCCAATGACGTGCTGGCCGCGATTTGCGACTACAGCGCGTGGTTCTTCGTGTGGGACGACCGGCACGACCGCGACGTGATCCACGGGAGGACGGCCGGCTGGCGGCGGCTCGCCGTCCAGTTGCACGCGGCCACAGAGGCCCCAGAGCTTCACCTGGACCACAAGGATCCGCTGGTCGCGGGGTTCGCGGAGAGCGTCGACCGGCTCTACGGCTCCCTCAGCCGGACGTGGAACGCCCGGTTCGCCCGCCACTTCCACGTGGTGATCGACGCGTACGACCAGGAGTTCCACAACCGAATGACGGGAACGGTCCCGTCCGTCGACGAGTACATAGCCCTGCGCAGAAATACGTTCGCGCACTGGATATGGCTCGACCTCCTGGAGCTGACCGCTCAGCATGAACTCCCCGCATGGGTGCGGAAGAACGAGTCATTCATGCGTGCGGCGCTTGCCTGCCAGGATTTCGCGGCCTGGTACAACGATCTGTGTTCATTGCCCAAGGAACTCGCGGGCGATGAATTGCACAATCTTGGTATCAGCCTCATCAAACACGAAGGGCTTTCCCTCGGTGACGCGATAGCGGAAGTCCGCCGACGGGTCGAGGGAACCATCGAGGATTTCCTCGCTGCGGAGGCCGAGGTGGAACAGCTCGCGGTTGCCACCGAAAACATCGGCGCGCATGGCAAAGACCTCGCGGACGCCCTCAGGTCGTGCGTGGGAAATATGCGGAACTGGTTCAGCTCCGTGTACTGGTTCCACCACGAGTCCGGGCGCTACGCGGTGGACAGCTGGGACGACCGGACGACGCCGCCCTACGTCACGGACGACGAGACGACCGAACAGACGGACCAGGTAGGTGAGTGCGCATGACCGTGGGATCGACCCTGCCGGCCCCGACGACCGGTGCGGACCAGGAGCAGCCGCCGCTCGCCCCCGGCGGCGTGCCGCTGCTGGGCCACGCCTGGAACCTGCTGCGCGACCCGCTCGGCTTCCTCCCACGGCTGCGTGACAGCGGCGACATCGTCCGGCTGAAGCTGGGGCCGAAGACGGCCTACGCGGTCTGCGACCCCGAGCTGGTGGCCACCCTGCTCAAGAGCCCCGACTTCGTTGTCGGAGGGCCGCTCTGGGACACGATGGGCGTCCTGCTCGGCAAGGGGGTGGCGACCAGCAACGGGCCGCTGCACCGGCGCCAGCGCCGGGCGATCCAGCCCGCGTTCAGGATGGACAAGATCCACGAGTACGCGGCCGTGATGGAGGAGGAGGCGCGGGCGATGGCCGCGCGGTGGAGCGACGGGCAGACCATCGACATCGCGGCCGAGGTGTTCCGCACGGCGACCCGGATCGTGGCCCGCTCCGTGCTCCAGGTCGGGTCCGCCGACGAGCGTGCCGACCGGCTGAGCGCGGCGCTGCACACCGTGTTCGAGGGGCTGTACCGAAGGATGATCCTCTCCTTCGGCCCGCTGTACCGGATGCCGTCTCCGGCCAATCGGCGATTCGAGAGCGCGTTGGCCGATTTGCATCGCCTTGTCGACGAGATCGTGGCCGAGCGAAGGGCGTCGGGAAGCAATCCGGACGACCTTCTCGCGGCGTTGCTCGACGACCGCGACGAGAATGGTGAAACGGTCAACGATCAGGAGGTGCACGACCAAGTCGTGTCCCTTGTCGTGGCGGGTGCCGAGAATGTGGCGAAGACCCTGACGTGGGTCTTCCAGCTTCTCGCCGAACACCCGGAACACGAAAGGCGGTTGTACACGGAGGTGGTATCCGTGACGGATGGTCGGCCGGTCGCTTTTGGTGACGTCAAAGAACTCGCATATATGCGGAACCTGCTCACCGAGTCGATGCGGATACGGCCCGCTGTCTGGATATTGACACGGCTCGCAGCCGTCGACACGACACTTGGCGGGTTTCGGATCCCGGCCGGGTCGGACATCGTCTACAGCCCGCTGGCGATGCAGCGCGACCCGCGCGCGTTCACCGACCATCTGACGTTCGATCCCGACCGCTGGCTCCCCGAGCGCGCAGCGGACGTCACGCCCGCGGCGCATGCACCGTTCAGCGTCGGCAACCGCAAGTGCCCCGGCGACCACTTCAGCATGGCCGAACTGGCGGTGATCCTGGGCACGGTGGTGTCCAAGTGGCGGTTGGTGCCGACCGCGGAGACGGACGGCTCCGCGCGGATCGGCATCACGCTCCAGCCGAAGCGCGCCCTGCTGCGGGTGGAAGCGCGGGGCCAGGGCTGCTAGGGCGGATCAGGCCGTCCTAGCTCGCCAGCCGTACCCGGAAAGTCCTGCGGAAGGCGTTGGGCGTCGTGCCCAGCGCCTTCATGAACTGGTGGCGCATCGCCGGCGCGTTGCCGAACCCCGCGCGGTAGGCGATCGCGTCCACCGTCTCGTCGGTGCTCTCCAGCAACTCCTGGGCGAAGAGCACCCGTTGGCGCAGCAGCCAGCGGTACGGCGTCGTGCCCGTCTCCTGCTGGAAGCGGCGCGCGAACGTGCGCGGTGACATGAGCGCCCGCGCCGCGAGCTCCTCCACGGTCACCGGCGCGCCCAGGTTCCGCTCCATCCACGCCAGGACCCCGCCGACGGTGTCGCAGCGCGTCGTCGGCAGCGGGCGCTCCACGTACTGGGCCTGGCCGCCGTCGCGGTGCGGCGGCACGACCATGCGGCGGGCTATCGCGTTGGCCACCTCGGCGCCGTGCTCGGTGCGCACGATGTGCAGGCACGCGTCGATGCCCGCGGCCGTGCCGGCGGAGGTGATGACCGGGCCCTCGTCGACGTACAGGACGTCGGGGTCGACCCGGGTGCGCGGATACGTGACGGCGAGTTCGCGCGCGTACCGCCAGTGGACCGCGCAGCGGCGGCCGTCGAGCAACCCGGCCTCGCCGAGCACGAACACCCCCGCGCACAGGCTGAGGACGCGCGCGCCGCGGTCGACCGCCCGGCGCAGCGCGTCGAGCAGCTCCGGCGGGTACTGGTCGAACCGTCGCCCCGCCGAGGGGATCGCGATGAGGTCGGCCTCCTCCAGACGCTCCAGGCCGTACGGGGTGGAGACCGTCATGCCGGGCACATGCGTGGTGAGCGAGGGGCCCTCCGTGGAGGCGACCGCAAAGTCGTACACCGGGAGTCCCGCGTCGCTGCGGTCGAGGCCGAACACCTCGCAGACCACCCCGAGTTCGAAGGGATGCACACCGTCGAGCAGCACTGCGGCCACGTTCTTCAGCATGTCTGCCAGTGTGCCGCAGAGCTGGCAGGAATTCGAGGGTCAGTGACAGTCCTGCCACTGCCGGGCGGGGCCGCGCGGCGGGAGAGTAGAGGCATGAACACAGCGATGAACTACCTCACCGTCCTCTTCGTCTTCCTTCTCTTCGCCGCCCCTTCCCTCTACGGGGCCGCCCACGACCGCCGCGTCGACCGGCAGATCCGGCAGGCACAGCAAGCACGGCAAGCACGGCAGGACACCGAACTGGGGTCCCGCCGTGCCGAGTTCACCAAGGTCGCCTAGAAGTCCTCGTCGAAGCCGACCGAGCCCTCGACCGCGACCTGGTAGGCCGAGGGGCGACGCTCGAAGAAGTTGGTCAGCTCCTGGACGCCCTGCAGCTCCATGAAGGAGAAGGGGTTCTCGGAGCCGTAGACGGGCGCGAAGCCGAGCCGCTGCAGACGCTGGTCGGCGACGCACTCCAGGTACTGCCGCATCGACTCGGTGTTCATGCCCGGCAGCCCCTCCCCGCACAGGTCGCGCCCGAACTGCAGCTCGGCCTCGACCGCCTCCCGCAGCATGTCGGTGACCTGCTCCCGCAGCGCGTCGTCGAAGAGCTCGGGCTCCTCCTTGCGCACCGTGTCGACCACGTCGAAGGCGAAGCTCATGTGCATCGTCTCGTCACGGAAGACCCAGTTGGTGCCGGTCGCCAGGCCGTGCAGCAGGCCCCGCGAGCGGAACCAGTAGACGTAGGCGAAGGCACCGTAGAAGAACAGGCCCTCGATGCACGCCGCGAAGCAGATCAGGTTGAGCAGGAAGCGGCGGCGGTCCGCCTTGGTCTCCAGGCGGTCCAGCTTCTCGACCGAGTCCATCCACTTGAAGCAGAACTCGGCCTTCTCGCGGATGGACGCGATGTTCTCGACCGCCGCGAACGCCGCCGTCCGGTCCTCCGGGTCGGGCAGATAGGTGTCGAGCAGCGTCAAGTAGAACTGGACGTGCACGGCCTCCTCGAAGAGCTGGCGCGAGAGGTAGAGGCGCGCCTCGGGGGAGTTGATGTGCTTGTAGAGCGTGAGCACCAGGTTGTTGGAGACGATCGAGTCGCCCGTCGCGAAGAACGCGACGAGCCGGCCGATCATGTGCTGCTCGCCCGGCGACAGCTTCGCGAGGTCGGTGACGTCCGAGTGGAGATCGACCTCCTCGACGGTCCAGGTGTTCTTGATCGCGTCCCGGTAGCGCTCGTAGAAGTCCGGGTAGCGCATGGGACGCAGGGTCAGTTCGAAGCCCGGGTCGAGCAGGTTCTTCTCGGTCTTCTCAGGTGCGGTGGTCATTACTGGCAGGCCTCGCAGGACTCGGGGTTTTCCAGGGAGCAGGCGACCGCGTCGGTCTCGGGCACGGTCTGCGCGGGGACGGTGCTGCGGCCCGCCGCCCGTGCGATGCGCGTCGCGGGGCGCGAGCGCAGGTAGTACGTCGTCTTCAGGCCCGACTTCCAGGCGTACGCGTACATCGAGGAGAGCTTGCCGATGGTCGGCGTCTCCAGGAACAGGTTGAGGGACTGGGCCTGGTCGAGGAACGGGGTGCGCGCCGCCGCCATGTCGATGAGGCCGCGCTGCGGGATCTCCCACGCCGTGCGGTACAGGTCACGGACGTCGTCCGGGATCCAGGTGAAGCCCTGCACGGAGCCGTTGGACTCGCGCAGCGCCTCCCGGGTCTGCGCGTCCCACACGCCGAGCCGCTTCAGCTCGTCGACCAGGTAGGCGTTGACCTGGAGGAACTCGCCGGACAGCGTCTCGCGCTTGAACAGGTTGGAGACCTGCGGCTCGATGCACTCGTAGACACCCGCGATGGACGCGATGGTGGCGGTCGGCGCGATGGCAAGCAGCAGCGAGTTGCGCATGCCGACGGCGGCGATACGTTCCCGCAGCGCGGCCCACCGCTCCGGCCAGGTCACCTGGGCGTCGGCGTAGTGGTCGGGGTGCAGGACACCGCGCGCGGTGCGGGTCTTCTCCCAGGCGGGCAGCGGGCCGTTGCGCTCGGCGAGGTCGGCCGATGCCTCGTACGCGGCGAGCATGATGCGCTCCTGGATCCGCGTCGAGAGCGCCTTGGCGCGCGGCGAGTCGAAGGGCAGGCGCAGCTTGAAGAAGACGTCCTGCAGACCCATCGCGCCGAGGCCGACCGGGCGCCAGCGGGCGTTGGAGCGGCCCGCCTGCTCGGTCGGGTAGAAGTTGATGTCGACGACGCGGTCGAGGAACGTGACGGCGGTGCGGACGGTCTCGTCGAGCCGCTCCCAGTCGATGGCCTGCGCGTCGGCGTCCACGAAGGAGCCCAGGTTCACGGAACCCAGGTTGCAGACGGCCGTCTCGCCGTCGTCCGTGACCTCCAGGATCTCGGTGCACAGGTTCGAGGAGTGGACCGTGTGGCCGGGCTCCGCGGTCTGGTTGGCGGTGCGGTTCGCGGCATCCTTGAACGTCATCCAGCCGTTGCCGGTCTGCGCGAGCGTGCGCATCATGCGGCCGTACAGGTCCCGGGCGGGGATGGTCTTGAGGGCTCTGCCCTCGGCCTCCGCCTTCTTGTACGCGGCCTCGAACTCGGCGCCCCACAGGTCGACCAGCTCCGGCACGTCGGCCGGGGAGAACAGCGACCAGTCGGCACCGTCGGCGACCCGGCGCATGAACTCGTCGGGGATCCAGTGCGCGAGGTTCAGGTTGTGGGTGCGGCGCGCGTCCTCACCGGTGTTGTCGCGCAGCTCAAGGAACTCCTCGATGTCGGAGTGCCACGTCTCCAGATAGACGGCGGCCGCGCCCTTGCGGCGGCCGCCCTGGTTCACGGCGGCGACCGACGCGTCGAGGGTCTTCAGGAACGGCACGATGCCGTTGGAGTGCCCGTTCGTGCCGCGGATCAGCGAACCCCGGCTGCGGATGCGGGAGTACGAGAGCCCGATGCCGCCGGCGTGCTTGGAGAGCCGGGCCACCTGGTGGTAGCGGTCGTAGATCGAGTCGAGCTCGTCCAGCGGGGAGTCGAGCAGATAGCAGCTCGACATCTGCGGGTGCCGGGTGCCCGAGTTGAAGAGGGTGGGGGAGGAGGGCAGGTAGTCGAGGCGGCTCATCAGGCCGTACAGCGCGGCGACTTCGTCGAGGGCGCGGGCGCTGTCGTCCTCGGCGAGACCCGACGCGACGCGCAGCATGAAGTGCTGCGGGGTCTCGATGACGCGGCGGGTGATCGGGTGGCGCAGCAGGTAGCGGCTGTGCAGGGTGCGCAGGCCGAAGTAGCCGAAGCGGTCGTCGGCCTCGGTGTCGATGAGCGCGTCGAGCCGCGCGGCGTGGACGCGGACGAACTCGGCGGTGCGGTCGGCGATCAGGCCCTCGCGGTGGCCGACGGCGACGGAGCCGGTGAAGGAGGTCACGCCCTGCGAGGCGGCCTCGGCGGCGATGGAGAGCGTGAGGAGACGGGCGGCGAGCCGGGAGTAGACGGGGTCCTCGGAGATCAGCCCGGCCGCGGCCTCGGTGGCGAGTTCGCGCAGCTCGGCCTCGTCGGCGCGGGTGCTGCGGCCGCGCAGCGCGGCGGCGGCGACCCGGCCGGGGTCGGCGCCCGGGAGGTCGGCAGTCAGCTCGGTCAGGGTGCGCAGCAGCGCGGTGCCCGGAGCGTCTTGCGGTGCGGCTGAGACCGGTGCGGCTGAGACCGGTTCGGCGGGCGGCGCGATGGTCACGTGGAGGCTCTCCCTCGCTCGGCACGGGGCCTGCGGGGAAGGAGTGGCTCCGGCGCGCACGGGGCGCCGTCGTCACCGGCCCATTCCGCGAGGCCCGGACGTCGTCTACACCCGGGCCGGACGGCTCGGGTGTGCTGCGGCAGGTCCTCGGACTCACGCGGGCGCCGTTATGCGCGCTTACGTTCACCGTTGCGGGACAGTTCCGGATTTGCACCGGATTCCCCTGCGGCTGCAGCGAAAGCGAGCATACATGTTGTGCCGGGCCGACGTGGCAGGCCCATATCTTGTGTCGGCCCGGCTTCAACAGTTACTCAGACGGTCGCGGGCCGCTTCAGCAACGTAGCCACGAAATCCTCGGTGAAGTTGCGCGGGCCGACGCCCACGGCGACCCGGCCGCGATGCTTGGTGCGGGCGTTCACCAGCGGCGACTCCGTGTAGTACTCGCGCGGGTAGTCGGAGTCGTACGGAATGAACACCGTCTTGCCCCGGGTCAGTTCGCTCGCGCACTCCACCGCGACGGTGCCCTCGGCGGCGGTGATGAACGACTCGTCCGCGCACACGCCGACGGCGAGCGGGTCGTGCAGCGGGGAGCCCCCGGTCTCCTCGTAGGCGCCGAGGTAGAAGCGCATCAGGCGGGCCGTCAGCTCCATGCCGGGTCCCGCCGCCTCCAGCGTGGCGAGCTCCGCGGGCCCGAACCGCCAGCCGTGCGTCGCGTCGAGCCCGACCATCGTGTACGGGATGCCGGAGGAGACGACCAGGTCCGCCGCGTCGGGGTCCGCCCACGCGTTGAACTCGGCGACGGGCGTGATGTTCCCGGGGATCTCGGCGGCCCCGCCCATGAAGACGAGCCGCTTCACGCGCCGCGCGAAGTCCGGGTCCTCGCTCAGGGCGAGCGCCACATTGGTGAGCGGGCCCGTCGCGCACACCGTCAGCTCGCCCTCGTACTCGCGCGAGAGCCTGAGCAGCGCCTGCGCCGAGGACTCGGTGTGCTCGGGCACGGTCGAGTCGGGCAGCTGCTCGGCGCCGAGTCCCGTGGAGCCGTGGAACTCGCCGGCGGCCGAGTACGGCAGGCGGGTCAGCGGGCGGCCCGCACCCCGGTGCACGGTGATGTCGCCGTCGATGCCGAAGGCGCGGGCGAGCGCGCGCCCGTTGCGGAAGGTCTGCGCGGCGGGCACGTTGCCGCCGACGGTCGTGTAGGCCTTGAGGTCCCACAGCCCGGTGCCGAGCAGGTATTGCAGTGCGACGGCGTCGTCGATGCCGGGGTCGCTGTCGAGCACGATGGGGGCGGTCGCCTGCGGCGAGTCGGGCACGGTTCCTCCGGGGCAGATGGTGCGGATGGTGCTGGTTCGCGACGTGGTGCCGGGTCACGATAGAGGGACGGGCCCCTCCCCGAGGGGAGAGGCCCGTCCATCGAGAAGAAGTGACGGGTGCTAGTGGCCGCCCGCTCCGACGGTGGGCAGCTCCACCTGTACGCCCTTGTCGCCGGCGTCTGCGGTGTAGTCCGAGGGCGACGTCTCGTCGACGCCCTCCGGGGCCTTCACGGCCTTCAGGACGAAGGTCAGGACGACGGTCACGATCACGTTCATCACGAACGCCGTCAGGCCGATGTAGCCGATCTGGCCGATGCCGGGGATCTCGTCCGAGGACCCGCCGAAGTGCTTCTGCGTCGGCGAGGCCACCCCGTACGCGGCGAGCGTGCCGTAGACCATGCCGACCGCCCATCCGGCGAGCAGCGCCCACCGGTGGAACCAGCGCGTGAACAGGCCGCCCACCAGCGCCGGCATGGTCTGCAGGATCCAGATCCCGCCGAGCAGCTGGAAGTTGATGGCGACGGTCTTGTCCATGGTCAGGACGAAGGCGAGCGCGCCGACCTTCACGAGCAGCGACACGAGCTTGGAGACCTTGGTCTCCTGCGCCGGGGTCGCGTCGGGCTTGATGAAGTCCTTGTAGATGTTGCGCGTGAACAGGTTCGCCGCGGCGATGGACATGATGGCCGCCGGGACCAGCGCGCCGATGCCGATGGCGGCGAAGGCGACACCCGTGAACCAGTCGGGGAACATGGTCTCGAAGAGCTGCGGGATCGCCAACTGCCCGTTCTGCACCTTGATCCCGGCCGCGATCGCCATGAACCCGAGCAGCGCGAGCAGGCCCAGCATGAGCGAGTACAGCGGCAGGATCGTGGTGTTGCGGCGGATCACGTTACGGCTCTTGGACGACAGGGTCGCCGTGATCGAGTGCGGGTACATGAACAGCGCGAGGGCCGAGCCGAGCGCGAGTGTCGCGTAGGTCCACGTGCCCGATTCACCAGGAGCGAGGGCGCCGACGGGTTTCCCTGTCGCCGGGTTGAGCTGCTCGAACTTCTTGCCGGCCGCGGCGAAGATGTCGTCGAAGCCGCCCAGCTTGATCGGGATGTAGATGATGGCGACCAGGATCACGATGTAGATCAGGCCGTCCTTGACGAACGCGATCAGCGCGGGGGCCCGCAGGCCCGAGGAGTACGTGTACGCCGCGAGCACGCCGAAGGCGATCAGCAGCGGCAGGTCCTTGACGAACCAGTTCGTGCCCTCGCCGCCGCCGACACCCATCACGTCGAGCACGGCCTGGATGCCGACCAGTTGGAGCGCGATGTACGGCATCGTGGCGAGGATGCCGGTGATCGCGACGGCCAGCGAGAGGCCCTTCGAGCCGAAGCGGCCGCGCACGAAGTCCGACGTCGTCACGTACCCGTGCTTGTGCGAGACCGACCACAGGCGCGGCAGGAACGTGAAGATCAGCGGGTACACCAGGATCGTGTACGGCACCGCGAAGAAGCCGGACGCGCCCGCCGCGTAGATCGCCGCGGGGACGGCCACGAAGGTGTATGCCGTGTAGAGGTCGCCGCCGAGCAGGAACCAGGTGACCCAGGTGCCGAACGAGCGGCCGCCGAGGCCCCATTCGTCCAGCGAGTCGTTCTCCGACCTGCGCCAGCGCGCGGCGAGGAAGCCCATGACCGTGACGGCCAGGAAGAAGATGATGAAGACAGTGAGCGCGACACCGTTGACGCCGCCGTTCATCGCCCGCTCCCGGAGGCCGATGCGGATGCCGATGCCTTGCGACCTCGCTGGTCACGCTGCCACAGCTTGTACGCGATCATCGTGAGCGCCGTCGAGATGAGCACCCAGAGCATCTGGTACCAGTAGAAGAACGGGATACCGATGAAGGTCGGGTCGACCTTGGCGTAGGAGCTGACCCAGAGCATCGCCACGAACGGTGCGACGAGGCACAGTCCGATGACGACGCGGACCGGTGTCACCACCGGTCTCCCCACTTCTTGCGCACCTTGTGGCGCACTTTTCGGCGCATCGGACATTTCGCGGCTCCGTCCCCTCGCTGGCCCAGGTCCCACTTATCTCACGTTTAACGTGCGGGAAATCTAGGCGAGAGTCTTGATCTATGGAAGCCCCGTCCGGATAACGGACGACGTGCGGCGAACGACCGGTCAGTCCGGCCGGTCCGGTCAGTCCGGCCAGTCCAGTCAGTCCAGTCAGTCCGGTCAGTCCAGTGGCCGCTTGAGTCGCGCCACGAACTTGTACCGGTCGCCCCGGTACACCGAGCGCACCCACTCCACCGGCAGGCCCGAGCCGTCGATCGAGTGGCGGGAGAGCATCAGCATCGGCAGGCCCACGTCGGTGCCGAGCAGGCCGGCCTCGCGCGGCGTGGCCAGCGACGTCTCGATGGTCTCCTCGGCCTCGGCGAGCCGTACGTCGTAGACCTCGGCGAGCGCCGTGTAGAGGGACGTGTACTTGACGAGCGAGCGGCGCAGGGCCGGGAAGCGCTTGGCCGAAAGGTGGGTGGTCTCGATGGCCATCGGCTCGCCGCTGGCCAGCCGCAGCCGCTCGATGCGCAACACGCGTCCACCGGCGGAGATGTCGAGCAGCCCGGCCAGAGTGTCGTCGGCGGTGACGTACCCGATGTCGAGCAGCTGCGAGGTCGGCTCGAGCCCCTGCGCCCTCATGTCCTCGGTGTACGAGGTGAGTTGGAGCGCCTGCGACACCTTGGGCTTGGCGACGAACGTGCCCTTGCCCTGGATGCGCTCCAGGCGGCCCTCGACGACCAGCTCCTGCAGCGCCTGACGCACGGTGGTGCGGGAGGTGTCGAACTCGGCGGCGAGCGTGCGCTCCGGCGGCACCGGCGTGCCCGGCGGCAGGGTCTCCGTCATGTCGAGCAGATGCTTCTTCAGGCGGTAGTACTTGGGCACGCGTGCGGTACGGACGGGCGCCCCGCTCTCGTTCTCCGCACTGCTGACGTCGGTGCTCATGCTCCGCCTTCCCGACTCCGGTGCCGAAGCGGCCGACGTACCCATCGGCCACGGCTCACATCGTGGCACGGCTCGCTCCGGGGGACTCCCCGTACGCTCCGTGATCCCTTCTTATACCGTCCGGTGACGGTCTGGTCTAGTCCACGCACCGGACGATGGGAGCGGTCCCGCGGGCGGCCCAACACCCTTGCGCCGTCGGGCGGGTGTCGTTCCGATAACGGACGCGGGGACCTTTCTCGGCCACCCTTGACACGTCTATTGGTCTGGGCCAAGCTCCGGGTACTGGTCTAAACCATTAATGACCAGGTCCCAGCCCCACAGGTCGTACTCGTTTCAAGTCACCGCGGTGGGCGGGGGGGTTGCTGGCATCCCTGAGGAGGGTGACGTGAAGCGCAAGCTGATTGCGGCAATGGGTATCGCGGGCATGATGGTCTCGGTCGCCGCGTGCGGCGACAGTGACAGCAAGTCGGGTGACGCGGGGGCGGATGCCAAGGAGCTGACCGTCTGGCTGACGGTCGACGCTCAGAACAACTGGCCCGAGCTGGTCAAGGCCGCGGACGCGGCGATCGTGAAGAAGCACCCGGGCATCAAGATCAACCACGAGTACTACGGCTGGCCGGACAAGCCCGCCAAGCTCGACGCCGTCCTCGCCACCGACAAGGTGCCGGACGTGGTCGAGATGGGCAACACCGAGATGCTCAGCTACATGGTCAAGGGTGCGCTGGCCCCCGTCGACACGGCGAAGTTCGAGAACTCGGACCAGTGGCTCGACGGCCTCAAGGCCTCGGTGACGTACGACGGCAAGACCTACGGTGTGCCGTACTACGCCGGTGGCCGCATCGCGACCTGGCGCAAGGACATCGCGTCCGCGTCCGGGGTCAAGACGACGCCGAAGACGTACAAGGAGCTCACCGGCGACCTGGACAAGATCCAGAAGAAGCAGGGTGACAAGTTCAACTCCTGGTTCCAGCCGACGCGTGACTGGTACGCGGCCATGTCCTTCGTCTACGACGCCGGCGGCTCCATCGCCAAGGAGGAGGGCGGGAAGTGGAAGTCCAACCTCTCCTCGCCGGAGTCCCAGAAGGGCCTCACCGAGTTCAAGAACGTCATCGACAAGTACATGCACGGTGACAAGACCAAGGACGAGTCCGACCGTTACATCGTCTACGGCCAGGGCAAGTCGAACATGATCTTCGGCGCGGCCTGGGAGGGCGCGACCTCCGCCGACCCGAAGAACGACAAGACCGGCAAGCTCAAGGACAACCTCGAGAACTTCGTGATGCCGGGTCCGTCCGGCAAGGCGATGCCGGTCTTCCTCGGCGGCTCGGACCTCGCGGTCCCGGTGAAGTCCGACGCGCAGGCCGTGGCCGGCGAGTGGATCAACGCCTTCACCGGCGCCAAGGGCCAGAAGGGCCTGATGGCCAAGGGCAACCTGCCGAACAACAAGAAGGACCTCGCGACGATGAAGGCGGACCCCAAGACGGAGGTCCCCGCCACCGCCGCCGAGTCCAACTGGTTCGTGCCCATGGCCCCGGGCTGGGGTCAGGTCGAGAAGGCCCAGGTCCTGCAGACCATGCTGCAGGCGATCGGCACCGGCAAGAAGTCGGTCGCGGACGCCGCGAAGGAAGCGGACGCCAAGATCGACAAGGTCATCAACACCAAGTGACCTGAGTGCGGGACCCCGCCCCTTCGGGCAGGGTCCCGCCCGTTCGGCTTTGCACAACCGGCTTTGCACAACTTGAGGGACCGCTGAGGAGTGCGCGGATGAGTGCCGCAGACACGACGACCGCCAAGACGCCGCCATCGCGGCCGGCAGCGTCGCCAGAACGGGGAGGCGTGCCCCCGCAGTTGCCACGCAAGAAGCGGTCGGGTGCATCCTCCGCGACGCCATGGGCGCTGCTCGCGCCGTGTCTGCTAATCCTTGTCCTGGTCCTCGGCTACCCGCTGGTCCGCCTGGTCACGCTCTCGTTCCAGAAGTTCGGCCAGTCCCAGTTGTGGGGCTTCCAGGACCCCGAGTCGGTCGGTTTCGACAACTTCACGGCGATCCTCGGCGACAGCCAGTTCTGGCAGGTCGTCGTCCGCACCATCGTCTTCGCCGCCGGCGCGGTGATCCTCACGATGGTCATCGGCATGCTGATCGCGCTGCTGCTGCAGAAGGTCTCCGGCTGGGTGAAGATGCTCATCAACGTGGCCCTCGTGGCGACGTGGGGCATGCCCATCATCGTGGCGACCACCGTCTTCAAGTGGCTCTTCGACTCGGACTACGGCGTGCTCAACGCCCTGCTGAGCAAGTTGCCCGGCGTCGAGATGATCGGCCACAACTGGTTCGCCAGCGGCCCCCAGGGCCTCGCCGTGATCATGCTCCTGGTGATCTGGGGCGCCGTGCCCTTCGTCGTCATCACGCTCAGCGCGGGACTGACCCAGGTGCCCAAGGAGCTGGAGGAGGCCGCGCGCCTCGACGGCTCCGGCGCCTGGAAGGTCTTCCGCTACGTCACCCTGCCGATCCTCAAGCCCATCATCGTGATGCTCGCGACGCTCTCGGTGATCTGGGACATGGGTGTCTTCCCGCAGGTCTTCGTGATGCGCAACGGCCACCCCGAGGACGAGTTCCAGCTGCTCACCACCTACTCGTACGACCGGGCGTTCCAGGTCAACGACTACAGCCAGGGCTCGGCCATCGCGCTGCTCACGGTGATCCTGCTGCTCGGCGTCGTCGCCGTCTACATGCGCCAGATGCTCAAGATCGGAGAGGTCGAGTGAGCGCCCCCGCCACCACCGCCCCCGCCAAGGCTCCAGCTCCCGTCAAGACGTCCGCCGCGCCCGCGCGGCAGCGCCGGAAGACCAAGTTCGGCTGGAACATCGTCGGTCTGCTCGTCTTCCTGGTGGCCGGATTCCCCGTCTACTGGATGGTGAACACGGCGTTCAAGCCCGCCAAGGACGCCATCGACCCCGACCCGAGCATCTTCCCGACCGGGTTCACGCTCGACAACTTCCGGCGCGCGCTGAACATCGCGGACTTCTGGGGCCCGGTCGGCCGCAGCCTCCTCGTCTCGCTGGTCGTCGTCGTGATCGGCATCGCCGTCGGGATGCTGGCGGCGCTCGCGATCTCCCGGTTCGCCTTCCGCGGCCGCAAGATCGTCATCGTCGCGATCCTCGCCGTGCAGATGGTGCCGCTCGTCGCCATGATCATCCCGGTCTTCCTGCTCCTGAACGACCTCGGTCAGTACGACAAGCTCACGGGCCTGATCATCACGTACCTGACCTTCATCCTCCCCTTCACGGTGTGGACGCTGCGCGGCTTCATCGTCAACATCCCGAAGGAACTGGAAGAGGCCGCCCAGGTCGACGGCTGCACCCGCACCGGCGCCTTCATCCGCGTCGTCTTCCCCCTGCTCGCCCCCGGCATGGTCGCCACCTCGGTCTACGGCTTCATCCAGGCCTGGAACGAGTACCTGTACGCCCTCATGCTGATGAGCCAGAAGCACCAGACGGCCACCGTCTGGCTCGCCAACTTCACGACCAAGCACGGCACCGAGTACGCCCCGATGATGGCGGGCTCGACGATGATGGCCGTGCCGATCGTCGTCCTCTTCCTCTTCGTCCAGCGCAAGATGGCCGCGGGCCTGACCGCCGGCGCCGTGAAGGGATAACGCCAACCGATGACCACTGTCACCCGCGGCGTCGACACGCTCACCCGCGACGCGCTCACCGTCCTGCAGCCCGGCTTCGCCGGCACCACCGCCCCGGACTGGGTGCTGCGCCGGCTCGGTGAGGGCCTCGCGTCGGTCGGCCTGTTCGGCCGCAACATCCAGACCCCCGATCAAGTAGCCGCGCTGACCGCCCAGTTGAAGGCGGAACGCGGCGACCTCCTCGTCGCCATCGACGAGGAGAGCGGCGACGTCACCCGCCTCGAGGTCCGTACGGGCTCCTCGTTCCCCGGCAACCACGCCCTCGGCGCGGTCGACGACGTGGAACTCACCAGGGGAGTCGCCTTCGAGCTCGGCCGGCGGCTCGCCGAGTGCGGCGTCAACCTCAACTGGGCGCCGTCCGCCGACGTCAACGCCAACCCGGACAACCCGGTCATCGGTGTCCGCTCCTTCGGCGCCGACACCGCACTCGTGTCCCGGCACACCGCCGCCTACGTGGAAGGCATGCAGGCGGCCGGCGTCGCCGCCTGCACCAAGCACTTCCCCGGGCACGGCGACACCGGCGTGGACTCGCACCACGACATGCCGCTCATCGACGTCGGCCTCGACGTGCTGCACGCCCGCGACCTCGCCCCGTTCCGCGCGGCGATCGCGGCCGGCAGCCGGGCCGTGATGAGCGCCCACATCCTCGTCCCGGTCCTGGACCCGGACCGCCCGGCCACCCTCTCCCGCCGCATCCTGACGGGCCTGCTCCGTGAGGAACTCGGCTACGACGGCCTCATCGTCACCGACGGCATCGAGATGCAGGCCATCGCCTCGGCCTACGGGATCGAGCGCGGCAGCGTCCTCGCCATCGCCGCCGGGGCCGACGCGATCTGCGTGGGCGGCGGGCTCAACGACGAGGGAACGGTGACCGGCCTGCGCGACGCCATCGTCGCCGCCGTACGCTCCGGCGAACTGCCCGAGGAACGGCTCGCGGACGCGGCCGCCCGGGTGCGCGACCTCGCGGAGTGGACCGCGCGTGCGGCGGAGGGTGCGGCCGGGGGTGCGCCCCGTGCCGACATCGGGCTGGTCGCGGCCCGTCGTGCGGTCACGGTCACCCGCGGCGAGTTCGCCGCCCCGCCGGTGACCGGCCCTGTGCACGTCGCGTCGTTCTCCCCGGACGCCAACATCGCGGTCGGCAACGACACCCCGTGGGGCGTCGCCGCCGAACTCGAACGGCTGCTGCCCGGCACCACCACCGGCTCCTACACAGGGCCTGACGCGGGCGCGGCCGCCCTGGCCGCGGCCGGCGAGCGGCGCATCGTGGCCGTGGTCCGCGACGAGCACCGGCACGCGTGGATGACCGAGGCCCTGGACGCCCTGCTCGCCGCGCGCCCCGACACGGTGGTCGTGGAGATGGGCGTGCCCGGGGCCCCGCCGCGGGGCGCACCGCACATCGCCACGCGCGGCGCGGCACGGGTGTGCGGGATCGCTGCCGCGGAGGTCATCGTCGGCGGTTAGCCGACACGGCACGCGGCAGTGGCGATACGTAAGGTGCCGGTCACCCTGGGCGGGGGTGACCGGCACCTTACGTGTGCGCGTGCGTGTCCGGAGCCTTACGTGTGCATGTGCGTGACCGGCGCCTTACGTATGCGCGTGCGTGTGCGTGACCGGCGCCTTACGTATGCGCGTGCGCGACCCGTCTACAGGCCCTGCCACTCCGGCTTGTTGACGTACGTGTGCCGGAAGTAGTCCGCGAGCTTCAGCTCGGAGGCGGCAGCCTCGTCCACGACGATCGTCGCGTGCGGGTGCAGCTGCAGCGCCGACGCCGGCACGACCGAGGCGATCGGCCCCTCGACGGTCGCGGCCACCGCGCCCGCCTTGCCCTCGCCGGTGGCGAGCAGCACCAGGTGCCGGGCCTCCAGGATCGTGCCGATGCCCTGCGTGATGACGTGCCGCGGCACCTGGCTGAGGTCGCCGTCGAAGAATCGCGCGTTGTCCGCGATGGTCTGCTCGGTCAGCGTCTTGATCCGGGTCCGCGAGGCGATCGACGAGCACGGCTCGTTGAACCCGATGTGTCCGTCGGTCCCGATCCCGAGCAGCTGCAGGTCGACCCCGCCCGCGTCGGCCAGCGCCTTGTCGTACGCCTCGCACGCGGCCTGCACGTCCGTGGCGCTGCCGTCCGGGCCCATGAACGACTTCTCGTTCAGCCCGAGCGGCTCCACGACCTCGCGCAGCACCGTCGCCCGGTACGACTCGGGGTGCCCCGTCGGCAGCCCCACGTACTCGTCGAGCTGGGCGATGCGGGCCTTCGTCGCATCGACCTCACCGGCGCGCACCTTGGCCGACAGCGCCTGGTAGATGGGCAGCGGGGTCGAGCCGGTGGCCACGCCGAGCAACGCGTCGGGCTTGCGCCGCAGCAGCTGGGCCATGGCCTCGGCGATCAGCTCGCCACCTGCCTTGGCGTCCGGAACGATCACAACTTCCACGCTGGGCCTGCCGTTCTGGTCAGAGGAGCCTGAGATGTATGTGGTATAGACCAATCTAGCAGAGCGCACCCTCGCGGGTCAGTCCCTGAGCGCCCCATTACGTCCATGCTCGGCGCTGGGTGCGGGCTTGGCATGTCGGAGAGGCGGGGCGCGGGCCTCATCGGGCCCGGGGGTGAACCAGCGGGTTCCGGCGCCCGTGGGTGAGGGTGGACATCGATGTCGGAAGGGGCCCCGGACCGTGCCGGGTCTCGGAGGAAGAGACGACAACAAACCTCTGCCGACGCATAGACATGGGAGAATGGTCTAGTCCACAATGCGTAATGAAGACCTCCGCCCTCCCCGCACAGGAGGACGGACAGAGGATTCGCGCTCTCTGCCCTGACTGCGGTGGATCCTCGATCGGCCGCCGGGAACCGCACACCTGGGAGCCGATGCACCTGAAGGGCTGCGGTGCCTGGGAAAGGGTCGAGGGTCCCTCCCCCCGGCGCCGCGGCCCGTCGGTCTTTTCGGGGCCGTGCCGACCGCCAGGTAACCTCGGCTCGTGCCCTCCATGAACGATCTCGTACGCCAGCACACCGCTCTCGGTGACCTCGACCTCGAGTGGCTCCACCTGCTGGTCTCGGAGTGGCAGTTGCTCTCCGACCTCTCCTTCGCCGACCTCGTCCTGTGGGTCCCCACCCGGGACGGCACGCGCTACGTCTCCGTGGCGCAGATGCGGCCGAACACCGGACCCACCTCCTACCAGGACGACATGGTCGGGCACCTGGTGCCGCGCGGCCGCCGCCCCATGCTGGACGCCGCGCTCGACGAGGGCCGCATCGTGCGCGAAGGCGACCCCGAGTGGCGCGAGGAGGTCCCGGTGCGGGTCGAGTCCATCCCGGTCCGCAGGGAGGGCCGGGTCCTCGGCGTCATCGCGCGCAACACGAACCTGCTGAGTGTTCGTACGCCCTCCCGCCTGGAGCTGACCTATCTGCAGTCGGCCTCCGACCTGGCGCAGATGATCGCGGCCGGCTCGTTCCCGTTCCTCGGCCAGCAGGTGGACATGGACGCCTCCCCACGCGTGGGCGACGGACTGATCCGGCTCGACGCCGACGGTGTCGTGCAGTACGCCTCACCCAACGCGCTGTCGGCGTACCACCGGCTGGGCTTCCAGGCCGACCTGGTCGGGCACCACCTGGGCAAGACCACGGCCGAACTCGCCCCGTCCCGCGGGCCGGTCGACGAGGCGCTCGCCAAGGTGGCCAGCGGATGGGCGCCGCGAGAGTTCGAGATCGAGGGTGAGGAGGGGTCGATCCAGCTGCGCGCGATCCCGCTCAAGCCCAAGGGCGCGCGCATCGGGTCGCTGGTCCTGCTCCGTGACGTCACCGAACTGCGGCGACGGGAGCGGGAGTTGATCACCAAGGACGCGACCATCCGGGAGATCCACCACCGGGTGAAGAACAATCTGCAGACCGTGGCCGCGCTGCTCCGCCTCCAGGCCCGGCGCATCGAGTCGGACAGGGGGCGCGAGGCGCTCGAAGAAGCCGTCCGGCGCGTGGGTTCCATCGCGATCGTGCACGAGACGCTCTCCCAGAACCTGGACGAGCGCGTGGAGTTCGACGAGATCGCCGACCGGGTGCTCGCCATGGTCGCCGAGATCTCGCCCGGCCAGGTGACGGGCCGGCGCACCGGCCGCTTCGGCATTCTGGACGCCGAGGTGGCGACCCCGCTTTCGATGGTCCTGACCGAAGTGCTGCAGAACGCGCTGGAGCACGGCTACCGCCAGGGCGACACCGGCACCGTGGAGGTCTCGGCCGTGCGCGGCGGTACGAGCAAGGATGCCCGTCTGCTGATCACCGTCCAGGACGACGGGGTCGGCCTGCCCGAGAACTTCGACCCGAAGCGGGCCGGCAACCTGGGGCTGCAGATCGTACGCACCTTGGTGGAGGGCGAGTTGGGTGGCACGTTCGACATGGTGCCCGCTCCCGAGCGCGGCACCCGGGTCATCCTCGACATTCCGGTGCCCCCTCACAAGTAGTCCCGGGTACGGGCGCGTAGACGCCGCGCGGACGCAAACAGCAGTGAGCCCCGGACCGTTGGACGGTCCGGGGCTCACTGCTCGCGTTGCTCGGGTCATGTCCCGGGCTGAGCCTGGGGGAGCATCGGTGGTACTGCGCGCTGCGGCTCGGGGGCGGGAGATGCGTACTCGCTGTACGCGCCGCCGGGCTCAGGCTCGAACGGGGTGGGGGATCAGGCGGAGGCCTGACGGGCCCGGTTGCGAGCGGCGCGGCGCTTCATTGCGCGGCGCTCGTCCTCGCTGAGGCCACCCCAGACGCCGGAGTCCTGGCCGGACTCGAGCGCCCACTGCAGGCACTGCTCCATGACGGGGCAGCGGCGGCAGACGGCCTTGGCTTCCTCGATCTGCAGCAGCGCGGGACCGGTGTTGCCGATGGGGAAGAACAGCTCCGGGTCTTCCTCGCGACAAACGGCGTTGTGACGCCAGTCCATGGCTGCTACCTCTCCTTGGTATTACGTGCGGGTTGCTTGTGAATGTGAACGCTTTCACGAATCCCTCAACAAGTGAAGGGACGAACGTCACATCTGCGACGGTTGTCCGTTGCTTTGAGGAGGGGATTCGGGCTCTCTGTGGGGCCGATGTTGCGGGCCGTCCCGAGCGCCATGTAGAGATTCGCAAACCTCGGCGGCGGATACAACCCCTTCAGGAAAGTTTTTTTTGATTCCTCGGTGTCGGCTAGGTCACAGCCGTACTTCTATGGGGTGGAGCCTGGCCCAAACGTTCGAGATAAAGGACTTTGGGCCCTTCCACTCACACAATCACACGCAGTGCACGGCGTACGCCTGTGAACGTCACGCTCGTCCGGAGCCCCAGGTGGTCACCGTCCATCTGAAGGGGCAGGGGCACCTTCGAATGCAAGGTGAAGTCAGTGAGGTCATGGAGCGTAACCGCGTTCTTACCGTGCGGTCCGCGCTCGGGTGAGGAGGTCAGCAACTGGGTGCCGTACCGGGCCACGGCGGGAGTCGACAGTTTCTTGAGTCCGAGCACGTCAAGGCCGGTGTCGAAGGACGCCCGCGGGGTCGGATACAGCGGCCGATTGCCGAGGAAGGACCACGGGGACGTGTTGCTGACTATGGAGACGACCAGATCGGTGACCGGAGCCTCACTCGGCCGTTCGAGCGTGATCGTGCCGTGTCTGCGATCGGCTTCGCCGAGGAACTGACGTACGACCTGTCGCACATACAGAGCATGGGTCGAACGCTTGCCCCGCTCGCGCTGCTGCTCGACCCGGCCGACCACGCCCGCGTCGAACCCGAGGCCCGCGCTGAAGGTGAACCAGCGGGACGGAACCGCCTCGTCCTCCGTGCCCGCGGTGCCCTCGGCGAGGCCCAGGCCCACCGTGCGCTCGCGGCTCTCGCGCAGGGCGTCCAGGAGCTGCCCGGTGGCCTCCACGGGCTCGTTCGGCAGGCCCAGGGCGCGGGCGAAGACGTTCGTGGAGCCGCCGGGGACGACTGCCAGGCCCGGCAGGCGGTCGAGGTCGGGGCCGTGGTGCAGCAACCCGTTCACGACCTCGTTGACCGTGCCGTCGCCGCCGAGGGCGACGACCAGCTCGATGTCCTTGCTCTCGGCGGCCTGCCGGCCCAGGTCGCGGGCGTGGCCGCGGTACTCCGTGGTGACGGCCTCGAGCTTCATCTCACTCGCCAGCGCGTGGATCAGGACATCGCGCGTGCGCGCACTGGTGGTGGTTGCCGCTGGATTGACCACAAGAAGTGCACGCATGCGATGCAGAGTACCTAGCGTCCTGCGGGGGCGGGGTGGCTGGGGGCTACCCTGCAAAGGTGACCTCAGAGCAGAATCCCGCCCCCGAGAACTCCACAGAAGACGGCCCGCGCCCCGGTCGGCTGACCGCCGCGGCGGCCCTGGCCGGACTCGAAGGAGCGGCGCTCGTCGCGGGCGGCATCTCCATGCTGGTCGCCGGGATGGCGGGAAACCCCGACAACCCGGAGCAGGCCGTCACCGGCGGTGTGACCCTGATCGTGCTCGCGCTGCTGCCCCTGCTGGCCGCGCGCGGGCTGCTGGCCCGCAAGGCCTGGAGCCGCGGCCCCGCGATCATCACGCAGATCATGGCGCTGCCGGTCGCCTATACGTTGCTGCAGGCCGACAGCGTGGCCATCCCCGGCGGGATCGCGCTCGCCGCGGTGGCGATCGCCGCGCTCGTGCTGCTGGTCAATCCGGCGACCACGCGCGCGCTGGGCATCCGTACGCCGGGGAGCGCGCCGCAGTCCAAGTAGGCGATCGAGCGGCGGACATGAAGGCGCCCGGTGCGGTGAACGCACCGGGCGCCTTCACATACGTACGACTGCTTACGACTGCGTACGTTTGCCTACGCTCTCGCAGGTCACTCCTCTACGAGGAGCTTCTCCCGCAGCTGGGCCAGCGTGCGGGCCAGCAGACGCGACACGTGCATCTGGGAGATGCCCACTTCCTGGGCGATCTGTGACTGCGTCATGTTCCCGAAGAAGCGCAGCAGAAGGATGCGCTTCTCGCGTGGCGGCAGGTCTTCGAGGAGCGGCTTGAGGGATTCGCGGTACTCGACGCCCTCCAGCGCCTCGTCCTCGGCGCCCAGGGTGTCGGCGACCGCCGGGGACTCGTCGTCCGTGTCCGGGACGTCCAGGGACAGCGTGGAGTACGCGTTGGCCGACTCCAGGCCCTCCAGGACCTCCTCCTCGGAGATGGCCAGCTTCTCGGCCAGCTCGTGCACCGTGGGGGAGCGGCCGTGCCGCTGGGACAGCTCAGCCGTCGCCGTGGTCAGGGCCAGGCGGAGCTCCTGGAGGCGGCGCGGTACGCGCACGGCCCAGCCCTTGTCGCGGAAGTGCCGCTTGATCTCGCCGACGACCGTCGGGGTCGCGTACGTGGAGAACTCCACGCCCCGCTCGGGGTCGAAGCGGTCGACCGATTTGATCAGGCCGATCGTCGCCACCTGGGTGAGGTCGTCCAGCGGCTCCCCGCGGTTGCGGAAACGGCGGGCCAAGTGCTCGACCAGGGGCAGATGCATGCGCACGAGCTGATTGCGCATCTCCGCGTACTCCGCGCTGCCGTCCGGCAAAGTGCGCAGCTCGATGAACATCGCCCGTGCGGCGCTGCGGTCCCGCGGGTCGTGCCGGCCGTGCCGCTCACCGTGTCGCTCGTGGTCGCTCATCAATCCCGCCCGTCGCGCGTCCGATCCCCCAGGCCTCCCGCGAAGCCCGGTTCCGGAAGTCGGCGCTGCCTGCTGTGGCGCGTCGGCCGCCGGGTCCTCCGGGTGCGGCCGGGCCTGCTGCTCGGGGACGCCGGCGGTCACCCGACGCACCCCCGTCGTGCCGTCGGCCGGTAGATCCCGTGTGCCGCGCTTGTCGTCCCGCACCGGACCGCCCCCGTTCCTCACGCCGGGCCGGGGCCCGCGCCGCGCTTCTTGTAGAGGCTGATCGAGACGGTGTTGTCATCGGCCACGGTGGAGTCGACCTGGCCCGCGAGGGCCGACAGCACTGTCCAGGCGAAGGTGTCGCGCTCCGGGGCCCGGCCGTCGGTGGTCGGGGCGGAGACCGTCACCTCCAAGGAGTCGTCGACGAGCTGGAACACGCAGCTGAGAACGGAGCCGGCGACGGCCTGCTGAAGCAGGATCGCGCAGGCCTCGTCGACCGCGATGCGCAAGTCCTCGATCTCGTCGAGGGTGAAGTCCAAACGCGCTGCCAGACCGGCCGTGGCCGTCCGCAGCACCGACAGGTAGGCACCCGCAGCCGGCAGCCGGACTTCCACGAAGTCCTGATTCCCGGGCTCGCCTGCGATCTGGGACACCCTCACCTCCAAGGTGGTACAAGCACTTTCGGGCTCCGGGGGTCCTCCCCCGGGTGATGCGCCACATATATCTGCGGTGACGCTACCGCGCGCCCGACTTTCCTGTCCCGGGGACCCCCGGCCCAGTGCTGTCACTCATAGTAAGCCTACGGGTACGGACAGTGGCTAGAGGGTGTGCGGGCCCAATTGGAAAGAGCGGGCGCCGGGTTGACGTACCCAGGCGCCCGGCGGTCGAACCCCGACACGGGTGCGGAGCGTCCGCGTCAGACGAGAAACGCGTCCACGAAGCACCAGCGCCAGCTCTCACCAGGCTCGAAGGTGCGCATCACCGGATGGCCGCTCTCCTTGAAGTGCTCCGTCGCGTGCCGGTACGGCGAGGAGTCGCAGCAGCCGACGTGACCGCAGATCAGGCACAGCCGTAGTTGCACAGGGTGACTGCCCACGGCCAGACACTCCAGACAGGTCTCGCTGAGCGGAGTCGGCTCGGTGTGCGGCAGCGCGTCGACATGCTGGCACTCGTTCATGATGGCCAGGTTACGACGGGCGGCGCGAGAAAGACGGCGGAGGGCTGCGGGCCATGGACGTATTGCCACTGGTGGGCTTGATCGCGGCGAGTGCCGCGGTGGCGGGGGCGGCACGCAGGACACCGGTGCCGGCGCCGCTCCTGCTGGTCGCGGTCGGCCTGGCGGCCTCCTATGTGCCGTGGATCCCGCAGTACGCGCTCGACCCGCACATCGTGCTGCCGCTGATCCTCCCGCCGCTGCTGCACACCGCGGCCCTGGAGAGCTCCTATCTGGACCTGCGGGCCAACATCCGGCCCGTCGCCCTGCTCTCCGTGGGCTACGTCCTGTTCGCCACGGTGGCGGTGGGCTGGCTCGCGTACCAACTGATCCCGGATCTGCCGCTGACCGCCGCGCTCGTCCTGGGCGCGGTGATCGCGCCGCCGGACGCGGTGGCGGCCACCGCGATCGCGCGCCGGGTGGGGCTGCCGTCGCGGCTCACCACGATCCTTCAGGGCGAGTCCCTGGTGAACGACGCGACCGCCATCACCGCCTACAAGGTGGCGCTCGCCGCTGCCGTGGGAGAGGGGACGAGCTGGCCGGACGGTATCCAGGAGTTCCTGATGGCGGCCGTCGGCGGTGTCGGGGTGGGGCTGTTGCTGATGGTGCCGCTGCACTGGCTGCGCAAGCACCTCACCGAGGCCATCCTGCAGAACACGCTCTCTTTGCTGATCCCCTTCGGCGCGTACGCGGCCGCGGAACAGGTGGGCGCATCCGGGGTCCTCGCCGTCGTGACCGTGGCTCTGTACCTGGGGCACCGCTCCTGGCAGGTCGATTTCGAGACGCGGCTCCAGGAAGCCGCGGTATGGAAGGTCGTCTCGTTCATCCTGGAGTCGTCGGTGTTCGCTCTCATCGGCCTGCAGCTGCGCGTCGTCCTCCAGGA
The DNA here is from genome assembly GCF_044765445.1 of Streptomyces sp. NPDC102467. Taxonomy (NCBI): domain Bacteria; kingdom Bacillati; phylum Actinomycetota; class Actinomycetes; order Kitasatosporales; family Streptomycetaceae; genus Streptomyces; species Streptomyces sp. NPDC102467. Next base: position 503,380 of record NZ_JBIWKA010000001.1, read on the forward strand.
CCTCGGCGAGTACAGCGTGGCGGAGGCCGTCTGGTACGCGATCGGGGTGTTCGTCCTCGTGGTCGTGGTCCGCTTCGTGTGGTCGTATCCCGCCACATACCTGCCGCTGTACGTGTCATCGCGCATCAGGAACCGGGAGGTCGACAGCGACTGGAAGCGTCCGCTGATCGTGAGCTGGGCGGGGATGCGCGGAGTGGTGTCACTGGCCATCGCGTTCTCCATCCCGTCCTTCACGGACAACGGCGACCCGTTCCCCGCGCGCAACCTGGTGCTCTTCCTGACGTTCACCACCGTCATCGGCACCCTCGTCGTGCAGGGGCTCAGCCTGCCGCCGTTGATCAAGTTCCTGAAGTTGCCGGGGCGCGACGCGCAGGCCGAGACGCTCGCCGAGGCGCAGGCGCAGAACGTCGCCTCCACCGCCGCGGAGGAGCGCGTGGACGCGTTGATGCAGGACGAGCGCAACGGCCTCCCGCAGCCGCTCCAGGACCGTCTGCACACCGTTCTGGAGCGGCGCCGCAACTCCGTGTGGGAGCGGCTCGGCCAGCAGAACCCGGTGACCGGGGAGTCCGCCGACGACACGTACCGCAGGCTCGCGAGGGAGGCGATCGCGGCCGAGCGTGAGGTCTTCGTGCGGATGCGGGACGAGCGGCGGATCGACGACGAGATGATGCGGACGCTGTTGCGCAAGCTCGACCTGGAGGAGGCCGCCGCCTACCGGGAGGTCGACGACTGAGCCTCCTCGAACGGCGCCCCCGTGACGACGGCCGCCAGAGTCGTACCAGGAGGGAACGCACCCTCTTCCGTAAGAGTGACAAGTGCGTACAGCATTTTGGCCACATAAAGCCGCTCGACCGGAAGGCCGTGGCGCCGCTCGAAGTCGTCGGCGAACGAGGACAGCTCGGCGGGCACGCGCGCGTAGCCGCCGAAATGGAAGCGGTCCTCCACCCGCCAGGCGCCGCGGCGGCCGCCGAACGCCGCCTCCTGCAGAGCACGGACGTCGGCCGCAAGGAAGCCGCCCTTGAGGACGGAGACGCCGATGGCGCGCTGCTCGGGGGCGAGCCCCGCCGCAAGGCCCGCGAGGGTGCCGCCCGTGCCGCAGGCGACGGCGACGACATCGGCGCGGCAGCGCAGTTCACGGCCGAGGTCCGCGCAGCCCTCGACGGCGACGGAGTTGCTGCCGCCTTCAGGGACCAGGTACGCGTCAGCGGCTCCGGTGGCGTCGAGGAGCGCGGCGAGGACCTGAGGGTCGTTCTTCTTCCGGAACGTCGATCGGTCGACGAAGCTCAGCCGCATGCCGTCGGCCGCACAGCGGCTCAGGGACGGGTTGAGCGGGCGGTCGGCGAGTTCCTGGCCGCGGACGATGCCGAGGGTGGGTACGCCCAGGAGACGGCTGGCGGCGGCCGTGGCCCGTAGATGGTTCGAGTAGGCGCCGCCGAAGGTGACGAGAGCGCGGCCCCGCGCCGCCGCCAGGTTCGGGGCGAGCTTGCGCCACTTGTTGCCGATCAGATCCGGGTGGATCAGGTCGTCCCGCTTGAGCAGCAGGCGTACACCACGGCCCGCGAAGCGGTCGTCGTCGACCTCGGTGAGGGGAGACGGCAGATGAGGGCGCAGATCGGCCGTGTTCGGGCGGGGCACCCGGCCATTGTCGGACATCTGTCCGGGTGCCCGCCGCCGCACGCGTCTCGCTGCGCTACTTGAGCCGGTTGTGGATGCGCGCCCGCATCGACGCCATCGTGAAGCCCTTCGGATCGATCTTTCCGGGCTGCCACTCCAGGTGACCGATGACCGAGCGCTCCGTCCAGCCGTGATGGCGGCAGATCGCCGCGGCCGCCTTCTCGATCGCCTCCAGCTGGGCCTCCGGCCACGGGTCGTCTCCGTCGCCGAGGTTCTCGCACTCGAAGCCGTAGAAGCGGCTGTTGCCGTCCGTGTTCGCCTCGTTGTCGTGCGGCAGCGCCTTCTCCGCGATGACGGCGCGCAGCACGTCGTCATCGCCGAGACCCGCATGGTTCGCCCGCCCGTAGCCGACCAGATGGACCCGCCCGTCCTTCGTGATGACGCCGTGGCACAGCGGCCCCGGCAGGTCAGGATGTCCGGCACGGCAGATACGGACCGTGCTCTCGCTCCCCGAGGTGACGGTGTGATGGATCATCACACCGTTCATCGGGCCCCAGGCGCCCTTGGTGTTGCGGTTGTGATGCTCCCAGTCGCCGACTTCGACCACCGTGAGCCCCTCGTCCTTGAGAGCGGCGAGAAAACTGCTTGCGGACATGGGTGGGGCCATGACCGCCTCCTTTGCGAGGCGCGACGGCCGCCGATCGCGTGCCGTCTCGTACGCCTTGCTTGTACCCAGAACTGCCGCGCAGGGACTACTCGTTCGTATTCCGTGCGAGCTGTTCCGGACATCGGAGGCCGGCGAGCGCACGATTTCAGCTGTGCAGGAACCCGTCCCCGTTCGTCGCGATGTGCGCTTCGAGGGCCTGCAGCGCCCGCTGCGTGGCGTCGGGGCTGCCGGTGCCCTTGCGCTCCTCGTAGTACGCCGCGCCCAGCTTCTTCAGCAGATCGCCACCTGCGCGCTGCGCCTGCACGTCGTCCAGCTTCTGCTTGCCCTGCGTCAGGCCGCGCTGCGCCTGCTCTTTGGCACGGTCCAGGAAGCCCGCCATGGTCGTCTCCTCATATCTGCTGTCAGCCGTTTCCCGATCAACGCGCGCCGAGATCGCCGAGTTCCGAAAAACGCGGCCCATGCCCCATCCGGACGAGATCCATTCCCGCTCGTTTGTGTAATGGCGCGAGCACGCTCCGTGCTGGGAGTCTTGCCCGGGCACGTCGGTTCATGATCGGGAGGGCATTTCATGTCGGTAGGCGAAGAGGTCCGCACGGAGCAGTCGGGGTCGCAGAAGAGCCTCGGCACATCCGCCGCGCGGAATCTGGCCACCACCAGCAAGTCCGCACCGCAGATGCAGGAGATCAGCTCCCGCTGGCTGCTGCGGGCGCTGCCCTGGGTGGATGTGCAGGGCGGTACGTACCGGGTGAACCGGCGGTTGAGCTACTCGGTCGGTGACGGGCGGATCGAGTTCGTGAAGACCGGGGACCAGGTCCGGGTCATCCCGGCGGAGCTCGGAGAGCTGCCGGCCCTGCGGGGCTTCGAGGACCCGGACGTCCTGGGCGAACTGGCCCAGCGGTGCACGCAGCGGGAGTTCGCGGCGGGCGAGGTGCTCGCCTCGTTCGGCAGCCAGGCGGACGAGGCGTTCCTGCTCGCGCACGGCCGGGTGGAGAAGATCGGGTCGGGACCGTACGGCGACGACGCGGCGCTCGGAGTCCTGGCCGACGGCGCGTACTTCGGCGAGCAGGCCCTGCTCGACCCGGAGAGCATCTGGGAGTACACGGCGCGTGCGGTCACGGCGTGCACGGTGCTCGCGCTGCCGCGCCGCGACCTGGAGCAGATCGCGGAGCGGTCCGAGGCACTGCGCGACCATCTCCAGCAGCTGCGCTCGGTTCCGTCGCAGCGGGCCAACACCTACGGCGAGAAGGAGATCGACCTCTCCGCGGGGCACGTGGGCGAGGCCATGCTCCCGGGCACGTTCGTCGACTACGAGTCGGCGCCGCGCGAGTACGAGCTGAGCGTCGCGCAGACCGTGCTGCGCATCCACACGCGCGTGGCCGACCTCTACAACCAGCCGATGAACCAGACGGAGCATCAGCTCCGCCTGACCGTCGAGGCGTTGAAGGAGCGTCAGGAGTACGAGCTGGTCAACAACCGGGAGTTCGGCCTGCTCAACAACTGCGAGTACGACCAGCGTCTGCAGCCGCACGACGGCGCGCCCGGCCCCGACGACATGGACGAACTGCTCAGCAGGCGGCGCGGCTCCAAGCTGTTCCTGGCCCACCCGAAGGCGATCGCCGCGTTCGGCCGGGAGTGCAACAAGCGGGGTCTGGTCCCCGAGAGCATCGACGTCGGCGGGCACCGCATCCCGACCTGGCGCGGTGTGCCGATCTACCCGTGCGGCAAGATCCCGGTCTCGGACGCGCGGACCACATCCATCATCTGTATGCGTACGGGCGAGGAGGAGCAGGGCGTCATCGGGCTGCGGCAGTCCGGCATCCCGGACGAGATCGAGCCGAGCCTGTCGGTGCGGTTCATGGGCATCAGCGAGCAGGCGATCATCTCGTACCTGGTGACCACGTACTACTCGGCAGCGGTTCTGGTGCCCGACGCCGTCGGGGTCCTGGAGAACGTCGAGATCGGCCGGTGGCGGTGACGGTCCGCCCCCGGCATGTCGTGTCCCCGCCCGACAGGGCGGGTACACCGAAGGAGTACGCGCCCAGCAGCAGCGGAACCGCCACCGCCCGCACCCTCTCCGGGGTGAGTCCATGACGCAGACGACCGAGACGACGGAGACGCGAGGGGCAGCAGAGGCTGCCGAGTCGAGCGCGGGGGGCGTACCCGCCGCGGGGCCCGACGGCGCGGGCCGGGGCGCGCCGGGGGCGCAGGGCGGGCGGGAAACGCGGGACGGGCAGGAGACGGGGGACGGGCAGGAAGCGGCGGTGGTTCTGGCGCAGGCCAGGGCGTCGGTCGACCCCGAGCTGCGCCGGGCTGTCGAGGCCCTGCCGGAGCCCATACGCCGTGTCGCCCTCTACCACTTCGGCTGGCAGCACGCGGACGGCACGCCCGCGGCGGGGAACGCGGGCAAGGCCGTGCGGCCCGCCCTCGTCCTGGCCGCGGCGCGGGCCCTCGGCGGGCGGACCGAGGGAGCGGTGCGGGCGGCGGTGGCCGTGGAACTGATCCACAACTTCACCTTGTTGCACGACGACGTGCTGGACCGGGACACCACACGCAGGCACCGGCCGACCGCGTGGACGGTGTTCGGGGACGCCGACGCGATCCTGACGGGTGACGCGCTGCACGCCCAGGCCCAGCGGCTGCTCGCCGAGGACCCGCACCCGGCGGCGCCGGCCGCGGCGGCCCGACTCGGCGCCTGTGTCGTGGAGTTGTGCGCGGGCCAGTCCACGGATGTGGCCCTGGAGCGGCGGGGCCCGGGGGAGGTGTCGCTGGAGGAGACCCTGACCATGGCGGAGGCCAAGACCGGGGCGCTGCTCGGCTGCGCGTGCGCGCTCGGCGGGCTGTACGCGGGGGCGGGCGAGGAGGCGGCCGCGGCGCTGGACGCGTTCGGGCGGGCGGCGGGGCTCGCCTTCCAGCTGATCGACGACGTGATCGGCATATGGGGCGATCCGGCCCGCACCGGTAAGCCGGCCGGGGCCGACCTGGCCGTCCGCAAGAAATCCCTGCCGGTCGTCGCGGCGCTTGCCTCCGGCGGCCCGGCGGCAAGGGAACTGGCCGCGCTGTACGGACCACCGGGCGCGAAAAAGGAGGGCGAGGCCGAGCTGGAGGCGATCGCGCTGGCCGTGGAGCGGGCCGGCGGGCGCGACTGGGCGCAGGCCCGGGCCGCGGACGAGATGGCGCGGGCGCTGCACGAGTTGGCGCAGGCGGTGCCGGTACCGGAGGCGGCGGGCGGCCTGCTGTCGCTCGCGGAGTTCGTGACGCGCCGCGGTTACTGATGGCTCCGCCGGTGGGCAGGGCGGGGTGGGAGCGGGGGCCGTGTTCGCGTGGAGGGGTGATCGCTTAGGCTGCCGACGGCTCGACAGGGCAGGCCTGTTGGGGCGGATGGGGCGAGGGGATCCAGGGTGGGCGTGGGGATTCGGCGGGCCGGGGAGAGCGACCGGGATTTTGTCGTGGGGCTGCTCGACGAGGCGTTCATGGACGACCCGGTCAGCTGCTGGGTGTTCCCCGGCGAGGAGTACCGGCGGGCCCGGCACGCGGGACTGATGGGCGCGTTCACCGATGCGACGCTCGCCGATGGGTACATCGACCTCGCGGAGGACGGTGGGGCCGTCGCGCTATGGATGGACGTGCCGGACGAGCCGCACCCGGACGAGGCCGGTGCGGTGGCGGGTGGTGCTGACGCGTCCGGTGTCGAGGCGGATGGGCCCGCGCAGGTGCGCGCCGTTGTCGATCCCGACAATGAACGGGTCGAGCAGATAGCCCGGCTGACGGAAGCCGCGCACCCGGTGGGACGCGCGCACGTCTACCTCTGGATGATCGGCGTAAAGCCGGACCGGCAGGGCGAGGGGCTGGGCACCGCGCTGATGGCGCCGGTCCTGCGGCGCTGCGACAGCGAGGGCCTGCCCGCCTACCTGGAGGCGAGCAACGCGCGCAGCCGTGCCCTGTACGAGCGGCTCGGTTTTGTCTTCACCGGCAGTGCGATCGACCTGCCGGACGGCACGTCACTGTGGCCCATGTGGCGGGAACCGCAAGCCGGTTGAGGTCAGGCGCGGCTCTCACGCGTCGGGCACGATCCGTTCGACCAGACGGTCCACGACACCGTCCGGCACACGCACGCCGGGGATCGCGCCCTCCAGCATTCCGGGCATCGTGAGCTCCTCGAGGATGAGTCCGAGCATGCCCAGGTAGAGCAGGGTGATCTCCTCGGCGCCGCCGGGCAGCTCCGACTCGGCGTTGAACGCGATGCCGAAGTCGAGGTCGCCGCGGAGCGATTTCATCAGAGACGCGCGCAGTTCGGGCCGGCGTACCGCCTCCAGCCGCATCTCCATCATCGCGAGGAACCCGGTGCGGTCGCCCTGCACGCGGCCCATCAGGTCGTGCATGAACGCGGTGACCAGGTCCCGGTCGCGCGGCCGTTTCAGCAGTTCCTCGACGACCTCGGGGTCCGGCGCCAGCCGCTCGTGCAGCCAGAGGTCGATCTGGTGCAGCAGATCGTCGCGGTTGGTGAAGTAGTTGGACGACGTGCCCGTGGGGACGCCCGCCGCCGTGTCCACCGCGCGGAAGGTCAGGCCGCGCGCGCCCTCGGCCGCGAGCACGTCGACGGCCGCGTCCACGAGGGCGGCCCGGCGCTCCGGGTTCCTCACCATGTCTCCGACTCCCTTTCCTGGCCTGTTCTGTCCCGGCCCGCTCCGGCCCGGGAAAATCCTTGCAACCACTACAAGTGAAGCACTATAACTGAAGTGGTTCGGCCCTTGTCGCCCACGAAAAGAGACCAGCTTGCGCAAGCTCACGTACTTCGTCGCCGTGTCCGTCGACGGCTTCATCGGCGACGAGACCGGTGACGGAATGATGTTCATGTCGTACGTCGACGAAGAGTTCCGGGCGTTCCTCATGGAGGAGTATCCGGAGACCATCTCGGTGGAAGGCCGCAAGATCCTCGGCCTCGACGGGGTCGCGAACAAGAAGTACGACACCGTGATCCAGGGGCGCGGCAGCTATCAGGTCGGTATCGACGCAGGCTTCCTCAGCCCGTACGGGCATCTGCGCGAGTATGTCGCGACGCGCACCCTCAAGGAGTCACCGCACCCGAACGTGGCGTTGATCCATGACGATGTCGTCGGCAGAGTGCGTGAACTCAAGTCCGAGGAGAGCGAGTTGGGTATCTGGCTCTGCGGTGGCGCGCAGCTGGCCGGGGTGCTCGCGGACGAGATCGACGAGCTCGTGATCAAGACGTACCCGGTGGTCTTCGGCGGTGGCATGCCGATGTTCGCGGGCCGGAAGTACGACCTCGCCGCGTTCGACCTCGCGGAGAACCGCACCTTCCGGAATGGCGCGATCGCCCGCCGGTACAGCAGGAAGCGGTAGCGCTTCCTGCCGGATCCGTCGGCACGCCCACCCAACCGGAGCAGCGGTATCCGCGTCTTCGTGCGGCCCGGCGCTTCTCCTGAGGTGCCGGGCTCATAGATTGAGCGCATGGCGATCGAACTGCTGCACATCACCGAGCGCGCCCTGTGGGAGAACGCCCAGGTCACAGGGGCGTACACGATGTCGACCCGCGGCAAGACCCTTGAGGAGGTCGGTTTCATCCACTGCTCGTTCCCGCACCAGCTGCGCGGTGTCGCCGAGTTGCTCTACGGGACCGAGGCCGCGCCCGGCGAGCTGGTGGTCCTCGTCGTCGACCGGGAGCGCCTCGATGTACCGGTCAGGGTAGAGCCCGGCGCGCCAGGCGGGGAGGAATTCCCGCACGTGTACGGGCCGTTGGCGATCGACGCGGTGACCGAGGTACGTGACTGGCCACGTCCCAAGGAGCGTAGCCAGAAGGAGCGCATGCTCGCCGGTGACCTCTACATCGCCGACGATCCCGGCCTCGAAGCCGACGCGCTGCGCGGCGCCCGGCTGGCCGAGCGTTACAACGCGAGCAGCGTCACCGACCTGCCCGCGCGCGGCGCCCTCCTGCGTGAACTGCTCGGCGAGGTCGGCGCGGACGTCGTGGTGCGGCCGCCGCTCTCCGTCGACTACGGGCAGTACATCAGCATCGGCGCGCGGACGTTCGTCAACTGCGGGGCCGTCATGCTGGACGTGGCGCCGATCCGGATCGGCGAGGACGTGCAGATCGGCCCGAACGTCCAACTGCTCACCCCCACGCACCCGGTCGACCCCGCACCGCGGCGCGCGAAGTGGGAGGCGGCGCGGCCCATCACCCTCGGCGGCAACGTGTGGCTGGGCGGCGGCGTCATCGTCTGCCCCGGCGTCACGATCGGCGCGAACACGGTCGTGGGCGCGGGTTCCGTCGTCACCCGCGACCTGCCGCCGGACGTCGTCGCGGTGGGCAACCCGGCGCGGGTCGTGCGCAAGATCGGGGAGTCCGGGGAGTCCGGGGAGTGAGTCGCCGGGGGGTGGTGTGTGTGGTCGTGGGGGCGGTGGTGTTCGGGTTCGCCGGGGGCGACGGAGTTGCCGGCGGGCATGCGAAGGCCTGGGCGGACGGTACGCCCGTCGTGTGGTCGGAGGACGAGATGCCCGAACTGCCGCTGGACCGCTACGAGTTCGGCGCGACCGACCAGAAGACGTACGACCGGATGGGGTCCGCGACGCAACTGCTCACCCAGCGCTGCATGGTGCGACACGGCTTCGCCGACTTCCCGCGGGACCCGAAGTTCCCGGGCATGGCCACCGCGTACACGTCCGCGATGGTCGCCGTGAGTACGGGGCCGGTCGGCCCCTGGGACCTGGGGAAGGCGAGCCGCTGGGGGTACGGCTGGGACCCGGCGAAGAAGTTCCGCGCGCCCGAGCCCGCAGGGCGGGAGATGACGACGGAGGAATCCGCCGTCTACTACGGCGATCGGCAGAGCGAGCGCAGCGGCTGCTCCGGGGAGGCGTACACGCGTATCGAGCGGGGGGTGCGGGACAGGGAGCGTATGTGGACGTACGTCTCCAGGCGCACCGAGGCCGTACGCAAGCAGGCCGACCGGGACCCGACGATGCGCCGCGCCTACAAGGCGTGGGCGGACTGCGTGGTCGACAAGGGCTTCAAGCGGTACGCCGATCCCGTGCAGGCCTTCGGCGACAAGGCGTGGCGGCGCGGCCAGGACGGCAACACCACCCGCGGGAAACGGGAGTTGGGCACGGCCGTCGCCGATATCGCATGCAAGCGCGCCCACAACACGGGCGGGGTGTGGTGGACGGTGGCGCGACGCCTCCAGCGGCATGAACTGGCCCTGCACCGCGCCGAGTTCGAGGCGGTGCGCACGGACGGGGACCGGCTGCTCGCCAATGTGCGGGCGGTGCTGGAGACGACCTGAGGCTAACGAGTGACGGCTCCGCGCACCGATTCGGCCATCGCCGCCACGAACGCGTCCCGCGTCGCCTCGTCCAGCAGGTCCAGCGAGAGATACGGGTTGAGGTCCTCCAGCTCCACGAGCAGCAGGCCTCCCTCCGGGGTGCGGCACGCGTCGACGCGCTGGATGCCGTGCGGGAGGGTGTTCCACTCGATGAAACGCCGGGCGAACTCCCGGTCGGCGGCGGTGGGTTCGTACGGGCGCAGCTCCCAGCGGCGTTTCGGATCCGGGGCGTACAGGGCGTACTGGAGCGCGTCGTCGACGAAGTAGAAGGAGACCTCGTACTGGAAGTCGATGTGCGGCTGGACCAAGAGACCATCGGAGTAGGGGAGTTCGGGCAACTCGGCCTGCCGCACGACGCGTAGGCCTATCGCGTCGGCGCCCCGCTTCGGCTTCGCCACGTACGCCTCGGCGGCGGGCAGCCGGTCCAGGTCCGAGACGCGGTCGGCGGTCGGGATCACCGGGTACCCGGCGGTGGTCAGGTCCAGGAGGTACTGCTTGCCCGCCATGTCGGCGCGGCCGGTCAGCGGGTTGTAGACGTTCGTGCCCCGCTCCAGCGCCTGCGCACGGAACGCGTCGTACGCGTCCTGGTAGCCGAGCACGGGCCCGCTGTTGCGTACGACGACCACGTCGGAGCCGTCCATGAGCGCGGCCGCGTCCTGGGGGTGGCACAGGGCGAGGTCGAATGCGGCGCGGAGCCGGGAGGTGAGGAAGATGTCCTCGTCGCAGTAGCGGCGGCCGCGGGCCTCGTAGGCCAGGTCGGTCACGTAGAGGACACGGGGGCGGCGGGACACTGCGGGACTCCTGGGTGCGGGGCGGGCGGGGCCGGGGCGTCTCCCAGTGTCCCTGATCACCGGATGGCGAATAATGGGCCCCGAGCCCGTGAGTCCCCGGGGTAACGGTCACCGATCCCGGTTCCTTGGTCACTGATCCCTGATTTCATGGCGGCCATGGCCCCCGACTTCCTCGCCGTCACCCCGCATGCGACCCCCACCCGTGAGCTGCTCGCGGGCGCGGCGAGGCGGCGCGGCCTGGCCGTGGAGGAACTGTCGGTGCCCGACGGGGCGGCGTCGCTGCGAGGGCGTACCGGTGGGCACTATTACGGCGGTCCGGCGTTCGCGGGACGCGTCGTCGACGACCTGGGCGTGGCCCTGCTGGAGCCGTCGGACAGCTGGCTGACGGACCTGCCCCGCGCCTTCACCGGCCGCGCGATCACCGCCGCCACGATGGCCGAGGCCCGCGCCCTGGTCGGCCCGGCCTTCGTGAAACCGCCGACCGACAAGTCCTTCCCGGCCGCGGTGTACGCCGACGGGGGCGCGCTCCCGGACGATCCGGCGCCGGGCACGCCGGTCCAGATCGGCGAGGTGGTCACCTGGGCCGCGGAGTTCCGGCTCTTCGTCCTGGACGGCGAGGTCCGCACGGGTTCGCAGTACGCGTCGCACGGCGGGCTCGACGCCCGCCCCCTCACCGGCCACCGGCACGAGACGGGCGCCCTGGGCTTCACCGCCCGGCTGCTGGCGGATCACGGGGAGACGCTGCCGAGCGGGGTGGTGCTCGACATCGGTCTCATCGGTGAGCGGTGGGCGGTCGTCGAGGCGAACATGGCGTGGTTCAGCAGCTGTTACGCGGCCGACCCGGACGCGGCTCTCGATGTCGTGCTGCGCTCGGCGGGGCCCGCGGAGCGGATCGGGGGCCGGGACCGGGTGTTCCGGCGGCGGACTCCGCCCACGTGACGCGTCTACGCACGCCGAAGTCACGCACTCTGCGCATGCCGAAGGGGCCCGGCCGAGTTCGTCGGCCGGGCCCCTTCAGGTGGTCCGGGGCCCGCGAGGGTGCACCGCTCGCCGGTCGCCGGAACCAGTGTTCATCAGACCTGGATCAGGAAAACCTGATCAGGAAGGCTTGGATCAGGCCTTCTTGGTCTCCCAGAAGATCTTGTCGATCTGGGCGATGTAGTCCAGCGCCTTCTGGCCCGTGGCCGGGTCCGACGAGCCCTTGGCGGCCGAGAGGGCCTTGAGGGTGTCGTTGACCAGCTGGTGCAGCTCCGGGTACTTCTCGAAGTGCGGCGGCTTGAAGTAGTCGCTCCACAGCACCGAGACGTGGTGCTTGGCGAGCTCGGCGCGCTGCTCCTTGATGACGATGGCGCGCGTCTGGAACGCCGCGTCGTCGTTGCCGGCCATCTTGTCCTGGACGGCCTTGACCGACTCGGCCTCGATGCGGGCCTGGGCCGGGTCGTACACGCCGCAGGGGAGGTCGCAGTGAGCGCTGGCCTTCACCTTGGGGGCGAACAGGCGGGAAAGCATGTTGCGGTCCTTCCTCGTGATCGTCTTCTCGGATGCGACATTACTCCGTGGAGGACGGGTTTTCGCGGGTGCCCCCGGGGGCTTAGGCCAAAAGTCCTGGGTGACACCAGGACTGGTGGAGGATGGTACGGCGGACGGAAACCGGGGAGGTTGTCTGATGCCGGAGGCGATCGAGGAAGTGCGCGAGGCGAAGATGCCGTTTCAGATCATCGAGGTGGACGGCCCGTCCATGGTGCCGACCCTGTACCACGGTGACTGGATGCTGGTGCAGTACGGCGCCCGGGTGCGCTCGGGCGACGTGGTCGTGCTGCGGCATCCGTTGCAGCAGGACCTGTTGGTCGTGAAGCGGATCGCCGAGCGGCGCGAGGGCGGCTGGTGGGTGCTCGCGGACAACCCCGGGGCCGGCGGCGACAGCACCGTGTACGGGGTCGTACCGGACGAGCTGGTGCTCGCCAAGGTCCGCGGCCGGCTGCGGCGGCGCAGGCCGTGGGCCGAGGGCGAGGGTCAGCGGTCCGTGCCGGCCGTGCTGTCCTGGGCCTTCCGCTCGGTGCGTCCCGTGCTCTCCGACCGGTCCGCCTCCAAGCGCTTGCGGGCGCGGTAGGCGGCGACGTTGGCGCGGGTCGCGCAGCGGTCCGAGCAGTAGCGCCGGGAGCGGTTCGTGGAGGTGTCCAGGTAGGCGTTGCGGCACGGGGCCGCCTCGCACAGGCCGAGGCGGTCCACGCCGTACTCGGTGAGGTGGAAGGCGAGCCCCATGGAGGCGATGGCGGCGTAGCCCGCCGTCGCGTTGGACGGGTGGTCGGCCAGGTGCATGTGCCACAGCGGGCGGCCGTCGTCGTCGCGGTGGTTGTGGCCGGAGATCTGCGGGCTCACCGGGAACTCAAGCAGGAGCGAGTTGAGCAGGTTCACCGCGAGTTCCTCGTCGCCGCCGTCGGCCGCCTCGAACACCGCGCGCAGGCGGCCCCGGACGCTTCGGAAGCGGGTCAGGTCGGCGTCGGCCGCGCGGCGGGCCGCCTCCTGGTTGGCGCCGAACAGACCGCGCACCGCGTCCACGGAGGTCAGGCTGTCCTTGCCGCGACCCGGCTCCTCGGTGTTGACGAGCCGCACCGCGTAGTCCGAGTAATAGGCCAGTTCCACTTGTAGTCCTTACCGGGGCCATCTATGGTCATGGACGAGCGAGGGTAATGCTCGCTTTGGCTTTCAGGGTATTACGCACCGTGGCTCGCGGTGCCGACCGTGCCGCCGGGAGGGCTTCATGACCGAGACCGCCGCCACTACCGATGATCGTGGCAACACCGACCGTGCCCATACCGACGGTGCCCATACCGACTGGCGTGCCTGGCAGGACAGCTGGGACCGGCAGCAGGAGTGGTACATGCCCGACCGCGAGGAGCGGTTCCGGGTGATGCTCGACATGGTCGAGGCGTGCGTGGGCCGTGCGCCCCGCGTTCTCGACCTCGCGTGCGGCACCGGCAGCATCACCGATCGGCTGCTCACGCGCTTCCCGGAGGCCACCAGCGTCGGCGTCGACCTGGACCCGGCCCTGCTCGCCATCGCGCGCGGCACCTTCGACGGGGACGAGCGCGTCACCTTCGTGACGGCCGACCTCAAGGACCCGCGGTGGACGGAGGCGCTGCCGCATGACTCGTACGATGCCGTACTCACCGCCACCGCCTTGCACTGGCTGCACTCCGCACCTCTCGCGACGCTCTACGGGCAACTCGCCGGCCTCGTCCGCGACGGCGGCGTCTTCATGAATGCGGACCACATGATCGACCAGGCGACGCCGCGGATCAACGCGGCCGAGCGCGCGCTTCGCCATGCGGGGATGGACGCGGCGAAGGCGAGCGGGGCGCTCGACTGGGCCGAGTGGTGGGCGCTGGCCGCAAAGGACCCGGTCCTGGCCGGTCCGACCGCGAAGCGGTACGAGATCTATGGGGAGCATGCCGACGGGGACATGCCGTCCGTGGCCTGGCATGCGGAGACGCTGCGCGGGGCTGGGTTCGGGGAGGCGCGGGCGGTGTGGTCCTCGCCGTCCGATGCGGTGGTGCTCGCGCTGAAGTGACGTTGCGCGTCTGCCGGGTGAGGGTCTCGTCGCCGGGTGCGGGCCCGGTGGGGGCAGAGCGCGCAGTTCCCCGCGCTCCTGGAGGCATGCGGCTCCGCCGCGCCTCCAGGAGGAGATGCCGCACGAAGTGCGCATCTCAGGGGCGCGGGGAACTGCGCGACCAGCCACGACGAGACCCGAGGTCGGCGACGAGCCCAGAAAAGGGGGCGCCCGGGGTTGCAGACCCCGGGCGCCCTCTTTTCCCGCCGAAAAAGTCAGAGCACCTTCGACAAGAACGACTGCGTCCGCTCGTGCTGCGGGTTCGTCAGGACATCGCGCGGGTGGCCCGATTCGACCACCACGCCCTCGTCCATGAAGACGAGGCTGTCGCCGACCTCGCGCGCGAAGCCCATCTCGTGCGTGACGACGATCATCGTCATGCCGGACTCGGCGAGGTCGCGCATGACGTCGAGGACGTCGCCGACCAGCTCGGGGTCGAGCGCCGACGTCGGCTCGTCGAACAGCATCAGCTTCGGGTCCATCGCGAGCGCGCGGGCGATCGCCACGCGCTGCTGCTGGCCGCCGGAGAGCTGCGAGGGGTAGTTCTTCGCCCGGTCGGCGAGCCCTACGCGTTCGAGGAGCTGGCCGGCCCGCTCCCGGGCCTGCGCCTTGGACACGCCCTTGACCTGGACGGGCGCCTCCATGACGTTCTCCAGGGCCGTCATGTGCGGGAAGAGGTTGAAGCGCTGGAAGACCATGCCGATGTCCCGGCGCTTCAGGGCGACTTCGCTGTCCCGCAGCTCGTAGAGCTTGTCGCCCTTCTGGCGATATCCGACCAGCTCTCCATCCACGTAGAGCCGTCCGGAGTTGATCTTCTCCAGGTGGTTGATGCAGCGCAGGAACGTCGACTTGCCCGAGCCCGAGGGGCCGATGAGGCAGAACACCTCGCTCTGCTTGACCTCCAGGTCGATGCCCTTGAGGACCTCGACGCTGCCGAAGGACTTGTGCACGCCCTCGGACTTGACCATGGCGGCGGTCGCGGTGTCGGTGGTGGTCACGCCGTGCCTCCGTTCGGGCGGCCGACGACGGTGCGCAGGCGTTGCAGCGGGGTCGGGGGCAGCGCGCGGGACGTGCCGCGCGCGTAGTACCGCTCGACGTAGTACTGGCCGACGCTGAAGATCGAGGTGAGGACCAGGTACCAGGCGGCGGCCAGGAAGTACATCTCCACCGTGGAGGCGGAGGCCTGGCCGATGTCCGATGCCACCTTGAACAGGTCGAGGAACTGGACCGCCGAGACGAGCGAGGTCGTCTTCAGCATGTTGATGACCTCGTTGCCCGTGGGCGGCACGATCACGCGCATCGCCTGCGGGATGACGATGCGGCGCAGGGTCTTGGCGTGGCTCATGCCGAGCGCGTGCGCGGCCTCGGTCTGGCCCTCGTCGACGGCGAGCAGGCCGGAGCGGCAGATCTCCGCCATGTACGCCGCTTCGTTGAGCCCGAGCCCGAGCAGGGCGGTCAGCAGCGGGGTCATGAACGAGGACCAGTAGTCCTTGTAGATGAAGCCGAGGTTGATGTACTCGAAGACCAGGCCCAGGTTGAACCAGATGAAGAGCTGGACCAGGACCGGGGTGCCGCGGAAGAACCAGATGTAGAACCAGGCGATGGTGCTGGTCACCGGGTTCTTCGACATCCGCATCACGGCGAGCACGATGCCGCCGACGACACCGATGGCCATGGACAGGACGGTCAGTTCGAGCGTCTTCCACACACCGGTGACGATCCGGTCGTTGAAGAAGAAGTCGGGGATCGTGCCCCACTCGATCTTGCCTTGCGAGAAGGCGTAGACGATGCCGCAGAGCAGCGCGATGGCGATGACCGCGGACACGTAGCGGCCGGGGTGCCGGACCGGGATGGCCTTGATGGCCTCCGCCCCGGTGCCGGCGGGCGCGGAGCCGGCCGGCTCGTTCGCCTTGTTGAGGGAAGTCATGGGTGGTGGTGCCTTTCAGAGCCCGTCAGAGTGCAGGACAGGGGTGACAGGGGTCAGGAACCACCGTTGATCTTCGCCTCGGTGACGGCGCCGTCCATGACGCCCCACTTCGAGATGATCTTCTCGTACTCGCCGCTCTTGATGATCGCGGTCATCGCCGCCTGCAGCGCGTCCCGCAGCTGCGTGCTGTCCTTGGCGACGGCGATGCCGTAGGGGCCCGCCTCGACCTGGTCGCCGACGATCTCGAAGTACTTGCCGCCGCCCGACTTCTTCACCGAGTAGGCGGTGATCGGGTAGTCGGCGGAGACGACATCGGCGCCCTTGGAGCGCATCCGGGTCTCGGCCTCGGGGTTGGTGGCGAAGTCCTCGACCTTGAGGGCCTTCTTGCCGTCCTTCGCGCACTTCTCCGCCTGGTCCTTGGCGAGGTCCTGGGAGAAGGTCGCGGTCTGCACGGCGATCGTCTTGCCGCACAGGTCGTCCCAGGTCTTGATCCCCTGGTCGTCGCCCTTGTTCGTGTAGAGCGAGACGCCCGCGGTGAAGTAGTCGACGAAGTCGACGCCCTTGCCGACCTTCTTGCCGGTGTCGCTGTCGATGCCCTGCTGACGGTCCTTGGTGTCCGTCATGGCCGACATGGCGATGTCGTAGCGCTTGGAGGCCAGACCACCCACGAGGTCGGCGAACTTGCCGTTCTGGAAGTTGAACGTCACGCCGAGCTGCTTGCCGAGGGCCGCCGCGATGTCCGGGTCGATGCCGACGGCCTTGCCCGCGTCGTCCTTGTACTCGACCGGCGCGTAGGCGATGTCGGAGCCGACGTTGATGACGCCCTTGTCGCGGATGGCCTGGGGGAGCTTGTCGGCGAGCGGCGCGGACTTCGAAGAGGTGGTCCCGGAGGAGGAGTCGGAGTCCTTCGACTTCGTCTGGTCGCCGCAGCCGGTCAGCAGCAGAGTGCCGGCGACCGCGATCGCGCCGACCGCGGCTATCCGGGACTTCGCGGACTTCGCGGTCGTACGACGGGTGGTGCTTGCGGTCATGGTGGGGTCCTCCGGCAGGGTGGGTGGGTGCCGTGTCGGTCGCCTCGCACACACCTTCGGGTGTTGCGACCTCGCGGGATGACGGCATCTTGCCATTCGGACGGACGCGTTCAGGGGCTCGGCGATGTCAAAATCGGATAACGGGTCTGCCAAGACCCCCAACATGACGGCACATCACGGTGCATGGGACGGCGCTGAGGCCGCATCATCTGCGGGCCTGCCGTCCGACGGCGGAAGATTCTCCGGTGAACTGTCCGCTGTCTCACCATTCGGGCCGACTTCCTCCCGCGCTCCAGCGCGACTCGACGACTTGTCCTCATATTCGGCTATGAGTCATGTCACCGGGCCGTGATCGATCACGTATGGGGTCGTCCGCACCACGGTCCGTCGGGTAAGAAGGTTCTTTACACCCCTCATCCGGGGCTCAGGGCGCGCGTGCGGCGCGCCCGTCGCGTATGCGCCCGTACAGCGGTTCACAAACGGGACCGACCGGTGCATATGCGGTGCCCGCCCGCTCCTCAACCAGGAGCGGACACCCTCAACTGATGTTTAAGACTTAAGGGGTAAGACAAGTGGCAGCGGAGATCGTCAATCCTCGCAGCGACAGCAGTACCGGCAACGAAGGCGGCAGTGAGTTCGCCGACTCCTTCGATCCGGCCTTCGCGCTGCACCGCGGCGGCAAGATGGCCGTGCAGGCCACCGTGCCGATCCGGGACAAGGACGACCTGTCCCTGGCGTACACGCCCGGCGTCGCGAAGGTGTGCAGCGCGATCGCCGAGCAGCCGGAACTCGTCCACGACTACACGTGGAAGTCGAGTGTCGTGGCCGTGGTCACCGACGGCACGGCCGTGCTCGGACTCGGCGACATCGGTCCCGAGGCGTCCCTCCCGGTGATGGAGGGCAAGGCCATTCTCTTCAAGCAGTTCGGCGGCGTGGACGCGGTGCCGATCGCGCTCGCGACGACCGACGTCGACGAGATCGTCGACACCGTGGTGCGGCTCGCCCCGTCCTTCGGCGGCGTCAACCTGGAGGACATCTCGGCGCCGCGCTGCTTCGAGATCGAGCGCAGGCTCCAGGAGAAGCTCGACATCCCGGTCTTCCACGACGACCAGCACGGCACGGCCGTGGTGACGCTGGCCGCGCTGAAGAACGCGGCCCGGCTCAGCCGGCGCACGCTCGGTGAGCTGCGGGCGGTGATCTCGGGCGCCGGTGCGGCGGGCGTGGCGATCGCCAAGTTCCTCCTCGAGGCAGGCCTCGGCGATGTCGCGGTCACCGACCGCAAGGGCATCGTCAGCAGGGACCGCGAGGACCTCACGGCGGTCAAGCGCGAGCTGGCCGAGATCACGAACAAGGTCGGTCTGTCCGGTTCGCTGGAGGACGCGCTGGCCGGCGCCGACGTCTACATCGGTGTCTCCGGCGGTACGGTCCCCGAGCCCGCGGTCGCCTCGATGGCGCCGGGTGCCTTCGTCTTCGCGATGGCCAACCCGAACCCCGAGGTGCACCCCGACATCGCCCACAAGTACGCGGCCGTGGTCGCGACCGGGCGCTCGGACTTCCCGAACCAGATCAACAACGTGCTGGCGTTCCCCGGGATCTTCGCGGGCGCGCTGCAGGTGCGGGCCTCGCGGATCACCGAGACGATGAAGATCGCGGCCGCGGAGGCGCTGGCCGCCGTGGTGGGCGACGACTTGTCCGCCGAGTACGTCATCCCGTCGCCGTTCGACGAGCGGGTCGCTCCGGCGGTGACGGCCGCTGTCGCCGCGGCTGCCCGGGCCGAGGGCGTCGCGCGACGCTGAGTGCCGCTTCTTGCCGGTGCCGGTGCTTGTGCCTGTGCTCGCGCTTGTGCCTGTGCTGTTCTGTTCCGCTGGTTGAGGCCCCGCTTCCGTGGGGCCTTTTCCGTGCGCTCCGCCAGGGGACGTGTGTCACAGCCGGAGGTGGTTCCCCGGCTCGTGCGCGGCGCCTATCGTCAAGGTCATGTTCGCCGCCTACGCAGCCCGCATCGACCGTGACCAGCCGCTCGACGGACTGGAGTTGGGGGAGCGGCCCGCCCCCGAGAACCGGCCCGGCTGGACCACCGTGAACGTCAAGGCCGCCTCCCTCAACCACCACGACCTGTGGTCCCTGCGCGGGGTCGGGCTCGGCGAGGAGGCGCTGCCGATGATCCTGGGCTGCGACGCCGCCGGGGTCGACAGCGACGGCAACGAGGTCGTACTGCACTCCGTCATCGGGCAGAGCGGCTACGGGGTCGGGCCCCGCGAAGGCCGCTCCATCCTCACCGAGAAGTACCAGGGCACGTTCGCCGAGCAGGTCACCGTGCCCGAGTGGAACGTGCTGCCCAAGCCGAAGGAACTCTCCTTCGAGGAAGCCGCGTGCCTGCCGACCGCGTGGCTGACCGCGTACCGGATGCTCTTCACCAACGCCAATGTCCGGCCGGGTGATTCGGTGCTCGTGCAGGGTGCGGGCGGCGGTGTCGCCACGGCCGCGATCGTGCTCGGCAAGGCGGCGGGGCTGCGCGTCTTCGCCACCAGCCGGGACGAGGCCAAGCGCAAGCGGGCCCTGGAGCTGGGCGCCGTCGAGGCCGTGGAGGCGGGGGCGCGGCTGTCGCAGCGGGTGGACGCGGTGATCGAGACGGTGGGCGCGGCCACGTGGTCGCACTCGGTCAAGTCCCTGAAGCCGGGCGGCACTCTGGTCATCTCGGGCGCCACCAGCGGGCCCAGCCCGAAGTCCGCCGAGCTGAACCGCATCTTCTTCCTGGAGCTGAAGGTCGTCGGCTCGACCATGGGGACCAAGGACGAGCTGGAGGATCTGCTGTCCTTCTGCGCCGCGACCGGGGTGCGGCCCGTCATCGACGAGGTGCTGCCGCTGGACCGGGCCCGCGAGGGGCTCCAGAAGATGGCCGGCGGCGAGCTGTTCGGGAAGATCGTGCTGACCGTCTGACCGCGTGACCGTCTGAGAGCGGGCGGGACGAGCTGAGGGGAAGGGGCGCTGCGGCGCCCCTTTTTCGTGCCTGCCCCCGCCGCCCGGGGCCCGCCGCGTCAACGACCGTTGACATGATCGGCGTGTCAACCTACATTGACAGTATGACCGAGGCAACGGATCTCGCCGAGCAGGCGGGCGCCCGCGACCCGCGCGTAGGGCTGCGGTCGGTCGCCGCGCTGCGGCGACTGCTCGAGCAACTGGAAGCGGTACAGGTGCGCAGTGCGCGCAATCAGGGCTGGTCGTGGCAGGAGATCGCGGCCGAGCTGGGAGTCAGCCGACAGGCCGTGCACAAGAAGTACGGGAGGCGATGATGTTCGAGCGGTTCACCAGGGGCGCCCGGGACGTGGTCAAGGGCGCCGTCACGTACGCGGAACGCGAACGGGCCCCACAGATCGACTCGGGCCACCTCCTCCTCGCGATCCTCGACGCCCGGGGGACCCGGGGCTCCTTCGCCCTGGGCGCGCTCGGCATGGACGCCGAGGGGAAGCGGGCGTCGGTCGGGGAGGCGCTGCTCGCCGCGCGCCGCCGGGCGGGCCTGACACAGGCGGACGCCGAGGCCCTCGCAGGGCTCGGCATCGACGTGGACGAGGTCGTCTCGCGGGTCGAAGAGGCCCATGGCGTCGGTGCGCTGAGCGGTGGGCGGCGGTTCGGCGGGCGGCGCCCCTTCGCCAAGGAGGCCAAGGGGGTCCTGGAGTCGTCCCTGCGCATGGCCCTCGCCCACCACGACCGCGCGATCGGCGACGAACACCTCCTCCTCGCCCTCGCCTCCCGCCCCGGCACCCCGGCCGAGGTGCTCGCCGGGCACGGGGTGACCGTGCCGACGGTGGAGCGGGTGCTGTACGGGGGCGGGGAGGCGGCGGCCGGCTGAGCGGTGCCCGGCCCGGGGGCCAGGCCCGGGTGCAGGTCCTGACTCCGAGCTGACTCCGGGCTGGGGCCCGGCTGGGGCCGGGCGGGACCGGGTCGCCCCGGGTCGGCCCCGCCCCGCCCCGGGCCGGCCCGCCCCGGGTCGGCCCCAGTCCGTAGGGAGGCCGCCGTGGGTCACTCCTTCGGGGCTCGCAGTGACGCCGTGATGTGTGCGGCCGCCTCCGACAAGTGGTGGCGGGTCGTGCGGAGTTGTTCGTCGGAGACGCCGTGGTCGCGGGCCGTGTCCCGGATGTCGTCGCGGAACCGGTCCAGCAGGCGGTCCAGGTCGCGGGCCGGGTCGCCGGTGGAGTCCTCCGCCGCCCACGCCGGGGCGTACTCGGCGGGTACCGCGTCCGACGCGGGGCGGTACACGGGCTCCGCGGGGGCCGGCCGGCCGGTGTCCGAGGACTCCTTGCCCGGCCCGGCGCCGAAGTCCTTGGCGAAGTCCTTGCCGAACGTCTTGCCGAACTCGCCGAATTCCTTGGCCAGTTCGGACAGGCCCTCGCGCATGCCCGTCGGCCAGTCGCCCCGCGTGAAGTGGTCCTGCACCTGGTCCTGGACGCGCTTGGCCATCC
Organism: Streptomyces sp. NPDC102467; assembly: GCF_044765445.1. Taxonomy (NCBI): domain Bacteria; kingdom Bacillati; phylum Actinomycetota; class Actinomycetes; order Kitasatosporales; family Streptomycetaceae; genus Streptomyces; species Streptomyces sp. NPDC102467. The sequence continues at coordinate 524,811 of NZ_JBIWKA010000001.1, forward strand.
GCTGCAGCTCGTCCTGCGCCTGTTCCCGCACCTTGTCCTGGGTCTCCTTGGCCTGGCGGCGCGCCCGCTGGGCCTCCTCGCGGGCCCGGCGGCTCTCGTCCTTCGCGCGCCGCGCCTGCTCCTTCCACTCCTGCTTGGCCCGGCGGAGCTCCTCCTTCGCCGTGCGCCAGGACTCCTTGTCGGTGAAGTCCTTGAGGTCGTCCAGGCCCGGCGCCGGACCTGGACGGGTGCCGCGCGCCTGGGACGTGGCCGCGCGCACCTCGCGGCGCAGATCGCCCGCCGCCCCCCGCACGTCGTCCCGGATCTCGGCGGCCAACTCGGCCACCGACTCGCGGATCTCCAGCTCCAGGTCGGCCAACTCGCCGCTGCGATCGGCCAGTTCGGCCCGGCCCGCGTCGGTGATCGCGTACACCTTCCGGCCGCCCTCGGTCGTGTGGGTGACGAGCCCCTCCGACTCCAGCTTGGCCAGGCGCGGGTAGACGGTGCCCGCCGAGGGCGCGTACAGCCCCTGGAAGCGCTCCTCCAGGAGGCGGATCACCTCGTAACCGTGGCGGGGGGCCTCGTCGAGCAGCTTGAGGAGGTAGAGGCGCAGACGGCCGTGGGCGAAGACGGGAGGCATGTCAGAGCACCTTCTTGTCGGCGGGGGCACCGGCGGGGCCATGGGAAGGCCCATCGGAGGAGTCGTCGGAGGGGTCGTCGGAGGGGGTGGACGGCGCGGGGCCGCCCGGTGTCGCGCCCATCGGTGCCGGCGCGTCGAACGGGCTGTCGTCCTCGCCCGGGGGCCTGCGGAGCAGGGCGATCGAGCCGGAGACCGTGCTCGCCTTCAGGGCGCCGGTGCCCGCGCCGAGCCGACCGGCGATCTTGTGTGCGCCCCACTGGCCGGAGACCCGCAGTCCGTCGAAGGCGTTGGAGACCGCGCCGCTCGCCGTGTTCGCCTCGACCTCCGTGTCCGCCGGGTGCGGGATGCGGATGGCGATCTCGCCGGAGACGCTCGTCAGGCTCACGTCCGTGGGCCCCGTCGGGTCCAGGTCCACGACCATCGAGCCGCTCACGGTGTCGGCCTTCACGAAGGAGCCCGAGCCCTCGACGACGGTCAGATCGCCCGAGACCGAGCTGAACCTCAGGTCGCCGGTGACGGCCTGCGCCTCAAGGCTGCCGGAGACCGTGCTCGTGCGCACCGGACCCGTGACGCCGACGAGGGTGGTGTCGCCGGTGACGCTCTTCACCTCCGTCGCCCCCGCCAGGCCGGAGACCACGGCGCCCGCGCCGACCGCGCCGAGCTCGACCCGCGTACCGCTCGGTACCGCGAGCGAGACGACCGCGCTGCGGTGCCAGCCCTTGCGGTCGAGCCACTTGAGGAAGCCCTTCCAGGGCAGGTCGTCGTAGGCGACGGCGAGCGTGCCGCCTTCCTGCGTGACCCGCAGCGGCGGCCCCTCTATCCGCGAGACCTCCAGGCGGGCGGAACCTTCGTCGGTGCCCACCACGTTCACCGTTCCGTTGACGATGCGTATGTGCAGGGCCGTCACCGGCTCGTCGAAGGCGAGCTTCTGCGGCTCCGCGACGGACCACTCGGGCATGGTGCGACCTCCTCCGGAGCGAACGCGCCATATCGCGTCCTGTGCCAAACACGATATATCGCGGATGTGAGAAGTCAAGACAGTCGCGACCTCGTGCCCGGCGGAGAGGCCCCCCAAAGGGCCTATTTGTGGTCTAAATCTGGCTAATTGCCCTAGCGTGGAGCCATGCCGTCCCCCGAACCCGCCGGTGCGCTGCTGCTCTGCCGCGCCGAAGCCGCCACCGTCGGCCCCGCCGCCCAGCTGCTGCGTGAGCGGATGCTGCTCGTCGGAGCCGGGCGCGAGTGGAGCGTCCTCGTACCGGAGGGCAAACCGTGGCTGGCCGCGACGGACAGTGGCGGCGAACCCGTCGACCGGGTCCTCGGCGGCTGGGCCGGCGCGCTCGCCGTCGGCGCGCCCTGGCCCGTGCTCGCCCTGTGGTGGGACGCCGACCGCAGCGGATTCACGCTGGCCTCGGGCTTCCGCCGGCCGGTCGGCTACGTCTGGCTCGCGAACGGCACCCCGGTCGGCGAGGACGAGGCCATGCGCACCTTCGCCGCCCGCCTCGGCCTCGACCCGGTGCACGACGTGCAGTCCCTCCACGCGCTGACCGAGGCCGACACCGCGGCCGACGCCCGGGCCCGGCTGCTCGGTCTGCTCGCCGTCCTCACCCGCACCGGCCTCGAACTCCCCGCGGGCCTGACCCCCGGCGAACCGGCCGACAGGCTGCGCGAGGTGGCCCGGGTTCAGGCCGACGCCGAGACGGTCGAGTGGTCGGGCTGGCGGGACGCCGTCCACGCCGAACTCGACGTCGTGGAGAACACCGGCGTCGGCCCCTGGATGCGCGGCCCCAGGGCGCGCTGCCTCGCCGCCGCCCAGCTCGCGGCCGGAGTGCCGCTCACGCTGCACGGCCTGCGGCGGCGCAGCGGCGGCTGGCTCACGGCCGGCGCCCTGCTGCTCGGGCACGGCGCGCTCGGACTCGCGTACGACAGGATCCGCGCGGCCCGCGACTGAATCCCCGAACCGGTCGGCGACTGCTCCCGGTCAGGGACTGAAGGGATTACCCCCGGTCAGGGACTGAAGGGACTGCTCCCGGTCAGGGACTACTCGTCGTCCTCGTCCTCGTCGTCCAGTCGCGCCAGCCACGTGGCCAGGCGCTCCACCGGCACCTCGAAATCCGGGTTCAGATCGACGAACGTACGGAGCTGCTCGGCGAGCCACTCGAAGGTGACTTCCTCCTCGCCGCGCCGCTTCGCCAGCTCTTCGATGCCGCGGTCGGTGAAGTACATGAACAGCTCTCCTGCGTCCTGATCCGTGATTGTTCTCGGCCAGCCTACGCATCCGCCTCGCAAGCGTGGCCGGATCACGCCCAACGAGGCTCGCCAGGGAAGTGACGGACGCCTAATCTCATCGCACCACATGATGTGGACATGTGGGGTTGAACGGGGGGGCTCGATGAGCGGTATTCAGAAGATCACTCTGCCGGGCGGGGCTGTCGTGCACGCACGGCTCACCACGTCCGACGCCTACGGTGGAGACGACCAGGACATCGGGTTGCTCGACGGCGCCGCCGTGAAAGTCGAGCAACTCGGTGAACTCGTGCGCGGGGTGGGGCAGTCCGTGCTCGACGCCGCACGCGCCGCGGGGCCGGATCAGGCCGAGATCACCTTCGGTGTCGAGCTGACGGCGAAGTCCGGCGGGGCCCTCGCGGTGCTCGCTTCCGGCGAGGCCAAGGCGTCGATCCAGGTGACGTTGGGCTGGACCTTCGGCGACGAGCACGGCGCTGCCTCGGAGGCCGGCCCCAACCGATGATCCAGGAGGGTTCTCACCTCGACTCCCTCGCGCAGGCCGCAACCGTACATCTGCTGCCGGACGGCATGGACGGCCCCGGGCTGTGGGGCAGCGGTTTCTTCGTCGCGCCGGGGCTCGTGCTCACCGCGGCCCACGTGCTCAGACCCCATCTCAACGGGCGCACCGACACGGTGTTCGGGGTGCGGGGCAGCAAGGTCAACGACGACATACCGCTCCGTGCCCGTCTTCTGGGCTGGCTGCTGCGCGACTCCGCGGAACCGGCTGTCCCCGCCGACGAGGACCTCGCTCTCGTCCGGCTCCTGGACGCCGACGTCGAGCACGAGTGCGTCTGGCTCTCGGAGCGCGCGGTCCGGCACACCGGGCCGCTGCGGGTGCACGGCTACCGCATGGAGGAGGGGAGAGCGGGCCGGCGCGTCGTGCCCTGGAGCGTCAACGCGGAGACGAACGTCCTCGACGGCACCAACGGTCTGCGCTTCAGACCCGATGCCGACTTCCCCAACGGAGTCTCCGGCGGCCCCCTGCTCGACGCGGAAAGCGGCGCCGTCGTCGGCGTGGTCAAGTCCCGGCGCTTGGAGCGCGACGGTGGAGCGGCGGTCTCCACCCTTGCGCTGCGCGGGTTCGGCGCCCACTACCGTGACCTGGTCGTCGCGCACGATCAGTGGCACGGCAAGCGGCACCGCACTCGGGGGCGTGGTGATCGCTGGATCGACCTCCAGACCAAGGAGCTCGACGCCGAGGCGGTGCCCGGTCCTGGCGCCTGGACTCCGCGCGACCGCCGCACCGCACTGCGGTTCCTCGCGGGGCTGCCCCAGCCGGCCGAGGCGCATGCCGTACGCCGGCTCGCCCTCGCCGCCCGCAGCGAGCAGCAGTGGCCCGGACAGGCGCAGGGCCCGGTGTGCTGGCGCGACGGGTACGGCCTGCTCCAGGACGGCTCGCGCCTCCTGTCCCCGCTGGTCGCGCTCCGCTATCTCACCCTCGTCGGCGCGTACGTGGCCGAACGCGACCGGAGCGAAGCCGTCGACGCGACGCTCGAGGAACTGGCCGCCTGGGTGGACGACCGGCTCGCCGAGCACCCGGAGTCCGCGCTCTCCGCACTGGTCACCGAGGCGCGGCTGCCGGACGAACTGCGGCCGCGCCCCGACGGCCCGCCCCGCGCCGTCGTGCGGTACCCGTCGCAGGGTGACGGCAGGCCGGTCGTCACCGTGGTGCTCGACCCGGTCATCGGGGTGAGTCCCACGCGCTTCTTCTGGCAGGTCTGGCTCGATGACGGCGAAGGCGAGCCCCGGATGACCGCGGCGGACCCCTCCGTCGAGGGCTGGCCGGCCGAGGAACTGACGCATCTGCTCGGTCCGCCCCTCGCTCGGGCGTTCCGGTCCGGAGACCGTGAACGCCGCCCCGTGCCCCTCGAAGTCGCCCTCCCCGCAGGGGAGTTCGACATCGGAGTGCACCGGTGGCGGTTCGCCACCGTCGCCGCCCTCGACGACCACGCGTATCTGGGAGCGAAGCGGCAGGTCGTCGTACGTGACCTCGCGCGGCGTGCCGAACCCGACGAAGGCGCGTGGGCCGATCGCTGGCGGGGTCTCGGCGAGGGGCGTCCGTTGGAGGCGTACCGGGTGCCGGAGCGGGGCCGCACCCCGCAGGCCGCCCGTTACGCCAAGCTGCCCGCCGCGAGCGTGCCCGTGTTGTGTCGCGCCGCGGGGCGTGGCCTGGGACTCGACACGATGGCGGCGGTGCTCGACAGCGGCCACCCCGTGGCCCTGTGGCACATCGAGGGGCACTCGGCGCGCGGCTGCGCCGCACACTGTGACGACCTGCACGCACAGGTGGCCGAATACTTGCGGGGCATCGACGCCCTTGACGAACTCCCCGACCGCATCAGGCACTTGCGGAAGGAGATCAGCGACCGGCACACCGGATCCCGTTGGGCCGAGCCGCTCGCGCTGCTCTATGACGATCCCGAACGTCCGCTGCCCGGCGCGGGTCTCGGCGTCGTGGACGCACCGCTGTGAGGCCGTCGGCAGCACCCGGGCGCCCGGGATGGCCGAAAGGGAGCGGTCGACGAGGGGGAGGCGGGTACATTTTCAGGGGCCCGTACCGGGTGTTCGCCACCCTGGCCGGCCAAGCCGTGGAGAGCGGGCGACCGCCGAGGGGGAGCACACCGTGACCGGATGGTTCGTGTACCAGGGCAGTGGCGCCCCGGATCCGGGCAGGATCGACAGCCTGCCCGAGCCCCCACCCTGGCGGGCCTTCGATGCCGAGCCGACGCCGTACGACGTGCCGGAGATCGACTCCGCGACCACGCGGCGGCTCGGGAGCTCGGCGCCGCTGTTACCCGTACAGGACTCGAAAGCGCTCCAACTCGTCAACGCGGCCCTCTACTTGAGGCGCCCCATGCTCGTCACCGGAGACCCCGGCGCGGGCAAGTCGACGCTCGCGCACTCCCTCGCGTACGAACTCGGCCTCGGCCGGGTCCTGGAGTGGCCGGTCGTCAGCCGCACGGAGCTGAAGGACGGCCTGTACACCTACGACGCCATCGGCCGGCTGCACGACGCGCAGCTCGACCGGGGCGGGGCGGACGGGATCTCCGAGGACGTCGGCCGCTACGTCAAACTCGGGCCGCTCGGCACCGCGCTGATCGCCGCCGACCGGCCCCGCGTGCTGCTCGTCGACGAGCTGGACAAGAGCGACATCGACCTCCCCAACGACCTCCTGAACGTGCTGGAGGAGGGTAGGTTCGCCATCCCCGAGCTGGAGCGGATCGCCGACCGGAGGGCCGAGGTCGACGTCCTCACCGACGACGGGCGGCGGGTGAAGGTCAAGAACGGTGTGGTGCGCTGCAAGGCGTTCCCCGTCGTGGTGATGACCAGCAACCGGGAGCGCGAGTTCCCCCTGCCGCTGCTGCGCCGCTGCGTCACCCTCGATCTCCAGGCGCCACGGGAGCAGCGGCTCGCCGCGCTCGTACAGGCGCACTTCGGCGAAGGCTCGTACGAGGCGAACCGGGACATCGTCGAACTCTTCACCGCCGCCGAGGCGGACGGCGCGCTGCGCCCCACCGACCAGTTGCTCAATGCCCTCTTCCTCACCCAGCACGCGGTCCGCGGCCAGTCCGAACGGCAGCGCGAGGACCTCGCCGACCTGCTGATGCAGCCACTCGACCACGGGCTTCGGTGACCGGTGTCCGCGAAGGATGCGGGTGCCCTCCTCACCGCACTCGCGCAGCGCCTGCGGCAGGCCGAGCTCGACCCCCTGGCCGGGGAGCTCGCCGACGCCGTGTGGCTGGCCAGGCACCTGGGCGAGAGCTCCGGCACCCCGGTGGCAGGCGAGGCGCGGCCCGTTCTCCCGCCGGACGTACCCGGCGCCCCGGGCACCCCGCCGAGCCCGCCCCCGGCGCCACCGGGGCAGGCTTCTTCCGGTGGCGGTTCCGAGCGGCTCGGGGGGCCCGCCACGGGGCGTCTGTTCGTCCCCACGGCGACCGCGGACAGCGCGCACGGGTTACGTACCGCGGCCGTGCGGGTGCCGGCCGCCCCCGCGCTTCCGGATGCCCTGGGGCTGCAGCGCGCTCTGCGGCCGCTGCAGCACTACAGGCCGCCCGGCCGCCGGCCCGCCCGGCTCCTCGACGAGGAGGCCACCGCCGAACTCGCGGCACGAGCGGACGGGTTGCTCGTCCCCGTGCTGCGGCCCCGGCGACGCCGGGAGGCGCGCCTGCTGCTCGTGATGGACATGTCCACCTCCACGGTCGTCTGGCGCCAGGCCCTCGACGAACTGCGCGACGCCTGCGAGCGGGCCGGCGCCTTCCGTGACGTACAGGTGCACTTCCTGTTCGCGGACAGTGCGGGAAGGCCCGGCCACACCCCGATGGGCGGCAGCCCCGCGCGACTGCGCGACCCGCGTCTGCTCGCCGACCCCACCGGACACCGCATCACCCTGCTGCTGAGCGACTGCGCCGGGCCCATGTGGCGCAGCGGGCACATTCAGCAACTCCTCCACGCATGGGCGCAGTCCGCGCCGGTCGCCGTGGTGCAGCCGCTGCCCCAGCGGATGTGGCAGCGCACCCATCTGCCCGCCCGGCGCGGTGTCCTCCACCGGCGCGAGGGCCCGGCAAGGCGACTGGAGTTCGTCCCGGAGCGGGGCCCCGCGGCGCACGGCAGACTGCCCGTACCCGTCCTCGCCCTGCGCCGCTCCTCCGTAGAGGGCTGGGCCCGCCTCATGTCGGGGGCCACCGGGCGCTCACTGCGTGCGGCGGCGGGCTGGGTCAGTGCCATCCATCCCGCGTCCGACAGCCCGGTGCGCGCCCGGCAGGACATCGCCGGTGCGGAGCGCGTACGCGCTTTCCTGAACCAGGCGTCGCCGCCCGCACGGCAACTGGTCGTCGCCCTCTCCACAGTGCCGCTGTATCTGCCCGTCATGCGGCTCGTGCAGCACGCCATGCTCGCCGACAGTGGGCCCGAAGTCCTGGCCGAGGTGCTGCTCAGCGGACTGGTCCGGCGCCGCGACGAGGCCGCGGACCCGGACGCCGTCCGCTACGACTTCCTGCCGGACGTGGCCACCGCGCTGCGCTCCCGCCTCGATCCGCAGGACGCGCAGCTGCTCCTCAAGCACTGCTCCGACTACGTGGAGCGCCGCTTCGGCCGCGCCGCCCGCAACTTTCCGGCCCTCGCCGCCGCGGTCCTGCACGGCCGCGTCCCGGCCCCCGGCACGGAGCTGTCGGCCGAGCCCGCGCTCGGCGCGGGGAGCGGGGAGCCGCCCGGGCTGCGGGCGTTCGCCGAGGTGTCGATGGAGGTGCTGCGGGATCTGGCGCCGGGAGTGGAGATTCCCGGCGGGGGCGGCGGCGGAGCCCCGTTGGAGTGGGAGGAGGTGTTCGAGGAGGGCGATCTGGCCTTCGCCGCGTATCTGGACGAGGGCGAGACGCGCGAACTGGACCGGGCCGTACGGCTCTTCGAGGAGACCCTGCGCGACGCGGCGCAGGGGGAGCAGCAACGGCGGGCGGCGGAGGCGTTGGGCTGGGCGCTGTACCAGCGCTGGCGGGCAAGGTCGGCCCCGGACGATGTGAGCAGGGCCCTGCAGTTGTTCACGGCTGCCCCGGAGCTCTCCGTGGTGGGACAGGCCCACTTCGCGGGGGTGCTCAGCGGGCTGGCAGTAGCAACGGATCAGGACCAGGTGCAGGTGGGGCAGCTTCCCGCCGAGCTGCGTGACTGGGCACGCTCGCTCGCCACCGAGGAGAGGCCCGCCAAGGACTGGGCGGCCGTAGAGCTTCTCCGGCGCTGCACCGATGTGCTCGGCGCCACGGTGCGGGTCGACCTCGACGCGGCCGTCGGGCGCGGGATGTTGGCGACGACGCGGCGGCTCCTCGCGCAGACGCACGCTCTATTGGCGTGGCAGGTCCATCTTGCCGAGCCAGGAGGGCACTTCCCTGCGGAGAGTGAGCGGGCCTGGTTCATCGACCACATGGAGCGCTGCATCGAAGTGGCCGGCGCGCTGCTGGAGGACGACGCCGTGGCGGGGCGCCAGGTGCGCGCCGAGGCGCATCTTCATCTGGCGGACCTCTACGCCGGTGAGCTGGTGCTCGACGGTGCCGACGGGGTGGACGCCGCTGCCACGGTCCGCCATGCCGAGGCCGCGAGGGAGGACTATCGAGCAGTGGTGGACGCACTGGGCGATGAGCCCGGTGAGTCACTCTCCGAAGCGCACCTCGGCCTTGCCCGTGCGGGGGAACTGCTGGGAGACGCGGCGGACGAATCGGCCGCCGAACTGCGGCGGGCGCTCGATGCCGCAGGGGAGGCGCCGGAGCTGCGCTACGAACCTTTGAGTCGCATCGCGGCTCTGTACGGTGGCCTCTACCGCTCCGACGCCGATCAGCAGGCATTGGACCTTTCTGTCGCCGCCTACGCCCAGACACTGGAACTGCTGGGCGAGGACGATCACCGCCGACATGAATTGCTCCAGGACTACAGCGAGATGCTCCTTGAGCGGGCGACGCTGGAACTTTCCCAGGACAGCCCCGACGCGACGTATGTGTACACCGCTGTCGAGGCGCTGCGTGAGGTCGTCGCCGCGACGCCTGCCGACGGGCCGGACCTGCCGTACCACCGGATGAGGCTCGGCCACGCCTGCCTCACGCGCTACATGGTCGAGGGCGTCGTGACCGACCTGCACGAGGCGGACTGGATACTGGCGGAAGCGGCACGCGGCTTCGGCTTCGATCGACCGGTGCTGCGTGCCCAGTGCCTCGGCATGCGCGCGGACGCGGCGATCCAGCTCGCCGCTCGCACCGGCCGGCGTGGCCAACTGCGCTCCGCCCTGAGCTACTTGGCCGAGGCGCTCGAAGCCGCGCGCGAGACCGACGAGGCCGACCTGGTCGCCGGACTGCTGGGGAGCAGAGGGGGCGCGTTGTTCGAGATCGGCCGTAAGCCCGAGGCCGAAGCCGCCTTCCAGGAAGCGCTCGCTCTCGTACGCGACCCCGATCTGCGCGCCGTGCTCGAAGCCGACCGCGCCCGCCTCCTCCCCCCGGAGGCGGCACCCGCCCCATGACATCCCCCAGAGGCGAGGACATCTCCGACCCGGGCACGCCGCTGCCCGCCTTCGCGCCCCCTGACCACACCGCGCACCCGCGCCTCGCGGCCGTCCTCCTCGACGTACGACGCCGGGCGGACGACGAGGACGGCACCGTGGCCCAGTACGAGGACGCCCCGTGAGCGCGCCCGTCCCGCGCTGGCCGCACGACACGCTGGACACCCGGCAGCACACGCCGGTCCCGCTGCGGCAGTTCGTGCTGAAAGTGCACAGCCGGTGCAACCTGGACTGCTCGTACTGCTACATCTACCACTCCAGGGACGGCAGTTGGCGCGACCGCCCGGCCCGGGCCGACAGCCGGACGCAGCGGGCGGCCGCCGCACGTATCGCGGAGCACGTCGTCACCCACGGGCTGACCCGCATCCGGGTGGAGCTGCACGGGGGCGAGCCGCTGCTCGGGGGGCCGGGCCCGGTGCTCGACTACGTCGCCGCCGTGCGGGAGGCCGTGCCGGCGTCCTGCCGTGTCCTCGCCACCGTGCAGACCAACGGGACGTTGCTCACGGAACCGGTACTGGAGCGGCTGCACGCCGCGGGAATCAGGGTCGGGCTGAGCCTCGACGGCGGCCGCGCCGGGCACAACACCCGCAGGGTCGATCACGCGGGACGCCCGGCCTGGCAGGCCGCGCGCGCGGCGGCCGGGAGGCTGGCCGGGCGTCCCGAGGCGTACGCGGGGATCCTGTGCACCATCGACCTCGCCGCCGACCCCGTCGCGGTGTTCGAGTCGCTGCTCGAGTTGCGGCCGCCCGGCATCGACTTCCTTCTGCCGCACGGGAACTGGGATGCCGTGCCGCAGGGGCTCACCGCGGGCCGCGCGCCGGGACGGCACCGGCCGGACGCGAGCCCGTACGGCGACTGGCTGGTGCGGGTCTTCGACGCCTGGTGGGACATGGGGGGCCGGGGGACGGACCGCGGGACGCGGGTCAGGCTGTTCCACGAGATCGTGGCGGTCCTGCTGGGGGCGCCCAGCGCCGTCGAGGCCGTCGGCCTGTCGCCCCTGGCCGCCATCGTCGTGGAGACGGACGGGGCGATCGAACAGGTCGATTCGCTGAAATCGGCGTACGAAGGGGCGCCCGCGACGGGGCTCGACGTGTTCCGCAACCGCTTCGACGACGCCCTCCGCCATCCCGGTGTGGCGGCGCGGCAGATCGGCGAGCGTGCGCTGGCGGAGGAGTGCCGCTCGTGTCCGGTCGGGAGGATGTGCGGGGGCGGCAATTACGTGCACCGGTACGAGCCGCACTCCGGGTTCAAGAACCCCAGCGTGTACTGCGCCGATCTGGAGCGGCTGATCCGGCATGTGGCCGGCCGACTGAACCACGAGTTGGAATTGTCGAAATCTGTCCCAACTGGCTGCCACTGAAACGGTTTTGACACACAATTGAATTACCTGTGCACGCTCGTGACAGGGCGGTTCGAAGGGGACAGGCACATGCAGGGTGAGTCCGCCCACGTCACGGTGGTCTTCGCGGGGCAGAGCGAGTCGTGGGCGCGGTGGATCGAGAGCCGGATCAGCGAGGCCGGCGGCGCCACCGCTCTGGTGCGCTGGAACCCGCTGCGCAGGCCACCCGCGCCCGGGGCGATCACCGATCTGCTCGGCGGCCCCGGGCGGGTGCTCATCGTCATCGACGACTGGTTCGAGCGGCTCGATACCCGCCGCTTCGAGGCCTGGACCGAGGTGGTGAGCAACGTACTGCCCCAGTACCAAGATCGGGTGTCGGCGGTCTCTGTCACCACCCGTCCGCTTCCCGACGCCGTCATGCCGCTCTCCCCGGTCGGCCTGCGCAGCCTGCGCCCCGCGGCGGCTGCCGCCAGGGTCCTGGAGTGCGTCGGCATGGACGTACCCGACGCGTTCGACGCACTCGACGATCCGGACGGCGGCCCTGCCGGGACGGGCACATCGGAGCCCCGCTTCCCCGACGATCCGCTCGACGTGTGGAAGGCGCCGCGCCGCAACCCGCGTTTCCTCGGCCGGTTCGACCTGCTTCAACAGGTGTACGACCAGTTCGGCGCCGCCGAGCAGGGCATCGGCACCGTCGTGCTGCACGGGCCGGGATGCATCGGCAAGACGCAGGTGGCGCTGGAGTACGTACACCGGTTCTCGGGCGACTACGACATCGTGTGGTGGGTCGACGCCACCGGGCGCATCACCGCCCGCCAGCAGTTCGCCGAACTCGCGCCGCGCCTCGGATTGGAAGCACCGGGCGAACTGTCCGCGGTGATCCGCGCCGTGCAGCACGAACTGGCCACGACGGACCGGCGTTGGCTGCTGGTGCTCGATGCCGCGGACGCACCCGACCGCATCGCCGATCTGCTGCCCGAGTGGGACGGCGGCCGCGGCGGCCACGTCCTGGTCACCGCGTTGAGCACCGAGTGGGCGCGGCACGCCGAGCCGATCGCCGTGCCGCCTTTCGAGCGCATGGAGTCCGTGGCCCTCGCCGTGCGCCGCTCCGAGCGGCTCACCGAGCCCCGCGCGAACCAACTGGCCGCCGCCGTGCAGGACGTGCCGTTGCTGCTCGACCAGATGGCCTCCTGGCTCGACCTCAACCCGATGGCCGACGTGGACGCGTTCATCCACGACCTCGAAGTAGGACTCCCTGACGTCGCGGGCAGCGTCGTCCCGTCGCCGGAGTACCCCTACGGCTACCAGGTCGCCTGGGCCAGGCTGCTCAACACCCTGCGCCAGGAATCCGACCCGGCCTGGCAGCTGCTGAACCTGCTGGCCTGTTTCTCCCCCGAAGTCGTCCCCGTGCGGCTCCTGCAGACGGCCCGGCCGCACGGGCTGCCGGACGCTCTCGCCGACCTCGTCAGGGAACCCAGCAGTTGGAACGCCGCGCTGCGGCGGCTCTCCGAGGTCACGTCCATGTGGGTCGAGTACGAGGAGGGCCCCCGGGACATCCAGGTGGTGCGCACGGTCCGCATGCACCGCCTTTTCCACCGGTACGTGCGCTCCGTGCAGGCGCCCGAGGACGCCGCACAGTACGCGAGGGTGGCCCGCCGGGTCCTGGTCGACGCCGACCCGCGCGATGCGGCGTCGCCGGGCAACTGGGCCCGCTATGCCGCGCTGATCCCGCATCTCGAACCGTCGGGCGCGCTGCAGGCCGAGGACGCCGACGTACGGGCGCTCATCCTCAACTGCATCGAGTACCTGCGGATGCGCGGTGAGCACGCCGACGGCCGGTGGCTGAGCGACCGAGCCGTCGAGGCCTGGCGGAAGGTCTACGGCCCCGCCGACAGGGAGGTGCTCGTGGCGGAGCACCAGCTGGCCAACAACCTCCGCTCACTGGGACATCTGGTCGAGGCGGAGGCCGTGGGCATCCGGGTCCACGACCTGCTCTCGAACAGTCCGGAGGTCAGGCCCATCGAACTCATCCGCGCGAAGGACGGCCTCGGTGGCACCCTCATGGCACTCGGCCGCTACGACGAGGCCCACGCACTCTTCAAGGAGGCGGAGGCCCGCGCCGTCGCCGAACTGGGGGGCGACGAGGTCCCGAGAACGCTCTCCATCCGCAGCAACCTCGCTGTCGCCATCGGTCTGCAGGGCCGCTACGAGGAAGCGCTCGTCCTGCACCAGCAGACGTTCGAGACGCGCGTGCGGCTGCTCGGAGGCAAGCACGCCCTCACGCTCAACTCCGCGCTGCGCACCGCCTGGATGCTCCGTCTGCTCGGCCGCTACCAGGAGGCCCTCGCCATCCAGGGACACAACTCCCGGCTGCACGGCCAGGTACTCGACCGGCACCACAGCCAGACCCTGGAGGCGGAGCACAACCTCGCACTGTGCACCCGGCGCGACGGGGAGATCGACGTCGCCCATGCCCTGATGCGCGGGGTACGCGAGAAGGTGCTCAGCCGATGGGGCGAGCAGCACCCGCACGCACTCCTCGTCTCCTGCGACTACGCGATGCTGCTGCGCGAAATGGGTGACCTGACCGAGGCACTGGAACTGGCCGAGGCCACGGCGGAGCACTACGCGGTGCTCCAGGGCGACGAACACCCGTACGCGATCGGGGCCCGTGACAACATCGCGACCGTGCTCCGCCAACGCGGGGAGGGGCGCGCGGCGCTGCGGATCTGCGAGGACGTGACCCGTCGGATGGCCGACGCCGTGGGGCGGGGGCACCCGTGGGCCGTCGGCTGCGCGAAGAACGCCATGGCCGCGTACGCGTCGGTGGGCGACCACGAGTCCGCCGTCGAACTGGGCGACACGACGTTGGCGCTCGCGCGGACGGTGCTCGGTGACGTCCACGTCCTGACGATCAGTCTGCTCGCCGGGCTCGCCGCTTCGTACGAAGAGGTCGGCCGCGCGCCGGAAGCGAGGGAGCTGCGCCGGCAGGCGGCCGACCAGCTCGGAGAACTCCTCGGCCCCGATCATCCGCAGACCCGCTACATCCTCGAACAACGGCTGCCCTACTGGGATTTCGAGCCACAGCCCATCTAGGACCCTGGTCGCGCACGCCGAAGGCCTGGCACCTCTCGCGAAGAGAGAGGGCCAGGCCTTCGGCATGTGTCCGCTACGGGAGAGCCTTACGCGTCGAACACCTCACGCACCAGCTGCTCCTGCTCGGCCTGGTGACGCTTGGCCGAGCCGACCGCCGGGGAGGAGCCGTGCGGGCGCGAGATGCGCCGCAGCCGCTCCGCGCCCGGGATGTCGGCGCCGACCGCCAGGTCCAGGTGGTCGATCAGGTTGAGCGCGATGAACGGCCAGGGACCCTGGTTCGCCGGCTCCTCCTGCGCCCACAGGTACTTCTCGGCGTTCGGGTACTTGGCGATCTCGGCCTGGAGCTCGGTACCCGGCAGCGGGTACAGGCGCTCGACACGGATGATCGCGGTGTCGGTGACGCCGCTCTTCTTCCGCTCGGCCTCGAGGTCGTAGTACAGCTTGCCCGACACGAAGACGACCTTGCGGACCGCCTTCGCGTCCACCGACTCGTCGCCGATGACCGGACGGAAGCCGCCCGTCGTGAACTCGTCGACCTTCGACGCGGCGGCCTTGAGGCGCAGCATCGACTTCGGGGTGAAGACCACCAGCGGCTTGTGGTGCGGGTTGTGCACCTGCCACCGCAGGAGGTGGAAGTAGTTCGACGGGAGGGTGGGCATGGCCACCGTCATGTTGTTCTGCGCGCAGAGCTGGAGGAAGCGCTCGATACGGGCCGAGGAGTGGTCCGGGCCCTGGCCCTCGTAGCCGTGCGGCAGGAGCAGGGTGACGCCGGACGTCTGGCCCCACTTCTGCTCGGCGGCCGAGATGTACTCGTCGACGATCGTCTGCGCGCCGTTGACGAAGTCGCCGAACTGCGCCTCCCAGAGCACGAGCGACTCGGGACGCGCCAGCGAGTAGCCGTACTCGAAGCCCATGACCGCGTACTCGGAGAGCAGCGAGTCGTAGACGTTGTAGCGGGCCTGCTCGGGCGAGAGGTAGAGCAGCGGGGTGAAGTCCTCGCCGGTCTCCCGGTCGATGAGGACCGCGTGGCGCTGGCCGAAGGTGCCGCGGCGCGAGTCCTGGCCGGACAGGCGCACCGGGGTGCCCTCCAGGAGGAGGGAGCCGATGGCGAGGGTCTCGCCCATGCCCCAGTCGATCGTGCCGTCCTCGATCATCGCGGCGCGGCGCTGCAGCTGCGGCAGCAGACGCGGGTGCACCGTGACGTTGTCGGGGATGTTGACCTGGGACTCTGCGATCCGCTTGACGGTCTCCTGGGTGATCGCCGTCTGCACGGCCACAGGGAACTCGGCCTGCGGGTCCGGGAGCTGCGCCTCGGCCGGGGCCGAGACGGCCTCGCGGACCTCGGTGAAGACCTTCTCCAGCTGGCCCTGGAAGTCCTGCAGCGCCTGCTCGGCCTCTTCCAGGGTGATGTCGCCGCGACCGATGAGGGACTCGGTGTAGAGCTTGCGCACCGAGCGCTTCTTGTCGATCAGGTCGTACATCAGCGGCTGCGTGAACGCCGGGTTGTCCGACTCGTTGTGACCGCGGCGGCGGTAGCAGATGAGGTCGATGACGACGTCCTTGTTGAACGCCTGGCGGAACTCGAAGGCCAGACGGGCAACGCGGACGACGGCCTCGGGGTCGTCGCCGTTCACGTGGAAGATCGGCGCCTCGATCATGCGGGCCACGTCCGTGGCATACATGGAGGAGCGCGAGGACTCCGGGGCGGCGGTGAAGCCGACCTGGTTGTTGATGACGATGTGGACCGTGCCGCCCGTGCGGTAGCCGCGCAGCTGCGACATGTTGAGCGTCTCGGCGACCACACCCTGGCCCGCGAAGGCCGCGTCACCGTGCAGGGCGACGGGCAGGACCGTGAAGTCCGTGCCGCCCTTGTTGATGATGTCCTGCTTGGCGCGGACGATGCCCTCGATGACCGGGTCGACCGTCTCCAGGTGGGACGGGTTGGCGGCCAGCGAGACGTTGATCTGCTCGCCGTCCAGGCCGGTGAAGGTGCCCTGGGCGCCCAGGTGGTACTTCACGTCGCCGGAGCCGTGCATCGACTTCGGGTCGAGGTTGCCCTCGAACTCGCGGAAGATCTGCGCGTACGACTTGCCGACGATGTTGGCCAGCACGTTCAGCCGGCCGCGGTGGGCCATGCCGATGACGACCTCGTCGAGGCGGGCCTCGGCGGCGGAGTCGATGACCGCGTCGAGCAGCGGGATGACGGACTCGCCGCCCTCCAGGGAGAAGCGCTTCTGGCCGACGTACTTCGTCTGCAGGAAGGTCTCGAAGGCCTCAGCCGAGTTCAGCCGGCGCAGGATGCGCAGCTGCTCCTCGCGCTCCGGCTTGGAGTGCGAGCGCTCGATGCGGTCCTGGATCCACTTGCGCTGCTTCGGGTCCTGGATGTGCATGAACTCGACGCCGGTGGTGCGGCAGTACGAGTCGCGCAGCACACCGAGGATGTCGCGCAGCTTCATCATCGACTTGCCGGCGAAACCGCCGACGGCGAACTCGCGCTCCAGGTCCCAGAGCGTCAGACCGTGCTCGGTGATGTCCAGGTCGGGGTGCTTGCGCTGCTTGTACTCCAGCGGGTCGGTGTCGGCCATGACGTGGCCGCGGACCCGGTAGGAGTGGATCAGCTCGAAGACCCGCGCGGCCTTGGTGACGTCGTCGTCGTGCGAGGCGTCGATGTCCTTGAGCCAGCGGACCGGCTCGTAGGGGATGCGCAGGGCCTTGAAGATCTCGTCGTAGAAGCCCTGCTCGCCGAGGAGCAGGTTCGCGACGACGCGCAGGAACTCGCCGGAGGCGGCGCCCTGGATGACCCGGTGGTCGTAGGTCGACGTGAGCGTCATGACCTTCGAGATGCCGAGCTTGTTCAGCGTGTCCTGGGACGTGCCCTGGAACTCCGCCGGGTAGTCCATCGAGCCGACGCCCATGATGACCGACTGGCCGGGCATCAGACGCGGCACCGAGTGGACGGTGCCGAGGCCGCCGGGGTTGGTCAGCGAGACCGTGACGCCGGTGAAGTCGTCCATGCCGAGCTTGCCGTCGCGAGCGCGGCGGACGATGTCCTCGTAGGCCTGCCAGAACTCGAAGAAGTTCAGCGTCTCGGCCTTCTTGATGCCCGCGACGACCAGCTGACGGTCGCCGTTGGGCTTCACCAGGTCGATGGCGAGGCCGAAGTTGATGTGCTCCGGCTTGACCAGGGTCGGCTTGCCGTCCTTCTGCACGAAGGAGTAGTTCATCGACGGCATGGCCTTGATGGCCTGCACCATCGCGTACCCGATGAGGTGCGTGAAGGAGATCTTCCCGCCACGGGCGCGCTTGAGGTGGTTGTTGATGACGATGCGGTTGTCGAACAGCAGCTTCACCGGGACCGCACGCACGGACGTGGCCGTGGGGACCTCGACGGAGGCGTTCATGTTCTTCGCGACGGCGGCGGCGGGACCGCGCAGCGTCACGAACTCGGGGCCGGCGGGGGCCTCGGTCGTCACTGGTTCAGCCTTCTTCGGAGCGGGGGTGGCGGGCGCGGGCTTCGCGGCGGCGGGCTGCGCGGGGGCCGGGGCGGCAGCAGGTGCGGGCGCCGCGGCGGCGGGCTTCGCGGGAGCTGGGGCCGGGGCCGGTGTGGCGGCGGCCGGAGCCTGCGCGGCGGGTGCCGGCTGGGCCGGGGCCGCGGGCTTCTGGGCCGGCGCCGCGGTCGGCGCAGCCCCCGCGGCTGCGGCACCTGGCTTGTAGTCGGCGAAGAAGTCCCACCAGGCTCTGTCAACCGAATTCGGGTCCTGGAGGTACTGCTGATAGATCTCGTCGACGAGCCACTCATTGGGACCGAAGGCGGCGGCAGGGTTTTTTCCCTGCCCGGCTTGGTCGGTCTCGGTCGAGATACTCGAGTTACTGGGGGACTGTGGCGACACGGCGGTAACCGCCCTCTTCCGCTTCTCACAAGGTGATGGACAGCGGGAATAAAGGCTACGCCTCCATCAGCGGGACGTGCAGACCGGGCCGGTGATCCGTAGCGTAAGTCACATCGGAAGGTACGTTTCGCGACGGGAAATGGCGGGAAACAACCGGGGTTTCGGTACGTTCGGACACGCGCCCGGCACGTTCGGAAACGTCAGGGCACGGCTTGACCTCCGCCTGACCGAAACCCTACGTCAACTTTGCGTTCGCGGCTCTCCCGGAAGGGTGACCTTGATGCGGCAGCCGCGCTCGGATTCCGCCACGCCGATCCGGCCACCGTGCAGGTCCACGGCCCAGCGCGCGATGGCGAGGCCGAGTCCCGTGCCGCCGTCACCCTTCCCCTTGCCGTTGTTGCCCCGGTTGAAGCGCTCGAAGACCCGGTGCCACTCCGACTGCGGGATACCCGGCCCCTCGTCGAGCACCTCGAGCTCCAGCGACTCGGGGGTGAGGCCGCGCCGCGCCCGTACGGTGACGCGGCCGTGCGGCGGCGAGTGCTTCACGGCGTTGTCGATGAGATTCGCCACGACCTGGTGGATCCGCTCCGGGTCGGCGTGCGCCGTCAGCTCCGGCGGGGAGACGTCGAGGTGGAGATGGACGTCGGTCCGCGTATGGGTGCCGGAGCCGGAGGCGATGCCCGCGCGCTGGGACACCGCCATGTTCGCTTCCTTGAGCACGCCGGACAGATACGGCCAGACCTCGAAGCGGCGGGACTTGAGCGGGACCACGCCGTTGTCGAGGCGGGACAGATCGAGGAGGGTCTCGACGAGCCGGCCGAGCCGCTCCGTCTGTTTCAGCGCGGTGCGCATGGTCTCGGGGTCGGCCGACATGACGCCGTCGACCACGTTCTCCAGGACCGCGCGCAGCCCGGCGATCGGGGTGCGCAGCTCGTGCGAGACGTTCGCCACCAGCTCCTTGCGCTGCTGGTCCTGCGCCGCCAGCTCGTCGGCCATGCGGTTGATCGTGACCGCCAGGTCGCCGAGCTCGTCACGGCGGTCCGCGCCCCGGACCCGTCGGGTGTAGTCGCCGTTGGAGATGGACCGGGCCACCGTGTTCATCTCGTCGAGCGGTGCGGTGAGGCTGTGTGCCACGAACTGCGTGATCAGCAGGGTCGCGATGATCGAGAACACGGTGATGAAGCGCAGCTCCGTCGCCGTGTACATCGCCACCATGAGCAGGCCCGTGGTGATGAAGACGGAGACGACGACGAGCGTGCCGAGCTTCGCCTTGATCGAGAAGGGGCGCAGGCCGCCCGACGCCCACTGGTTGAGGGGATGCGGCCTGTGCGGGCGGCCGTACGGTGCCCGGTCCCCGGCGCCAGGGCTCATGACGGGGTCGGCGTCTCCAGCGCGTACCCCACACCGTGCACGGTGCGGATCCGCTCCGCGCCGATCTTCCGGCGCAGCGCCTTGATGTGGCTGTCCACGGTGCGGGTGCCCGAGGCGTCCGCCCAGTCCCAGACCTCGGCGAGCAGCTGCTCACGGGAGAGGACGGCACGGGGGGTGTTCGCCAGGCACACCAGGAGGTCGAACTCGGTCGGAGTGAGATGGACGTCCTCGCTCCGGACCCGCACGCGGCGCTGTGCGTGGTCGATCTCCAGTTCGCCGAGGCGGAGGATGCCGCTGCGGGGGGTCGCCGCGGCGAGCGCCGCCCGTTCGACCCTGCGCAGGAGTACGTGGACCCGCGCCGCCAGTTCCCGCATGGAGAACGGCTTGGTCATGTAGTCGTCGGCCCCGACGCCGAGCCCGACGAGCATGTCCGTCTCGTCGTCGCGAGCCGTCAGCATCATGACCGGCACCGGTCGCTGCGCCTGTACGCGACGGCAGACTTCCAGGCCGTCGAATCCGGGCAGCATGATGTCGAGGATCAGCAGGTCGGGCTGCCATGCCTCAGCCGTGTCGACCGCCGCCGGTCCGTCCTGTGCGGTTTGCACGAGGAATCCCTCGGCCCGTAGCCGGGCGGCGATGGCGTCCACGATCGTGGGGTCGTCCTCGACGACCAGAACCCGGCGCTGAGCGCCGGGGGTCGCCGTGCCGCCGTTGTGGGAGGTGTGTGTCTGCTCCATCGCCCCGCCCCTGAATGCGCGCCGTCCTGACGCGCTTGACGCTTGAATGATCTGGGTTTCGGACGTCAGCGTACGGGGAGTTACCGCCGGTCGGCTACGCGGCCCGTACTGCGAGGTGCACCACGTCGGGTACGCCTCGGACAACGGGGATCTCTTCGGTGCGGACCGTCCGGAATCCGGCATTCCGCAAGGTTCCTTCGAAATTTGCGGAGGGCTGTGCGGACCAGACGGCCAGTACACCGCCGGGATTCAGACGGGCATGACACGTGCCAACTCCGGCGGGGGAGTAAAGGCCGTTGTTGTCCTCGGTGACGGTCCAGTCGGGACCGTTGTCGATGTCGAGGCAGAGGGCGTCGTACGTGACCGACGTGGTGTGCAGGTGGCGGACCAGGTCGGCCTCGAGGATCTCCGTGCGCTCGTCCGCGACGGCCGCGGCGGACAGGGCGCGCAGCGGTCCTGTCAGGTGCCAGTCGACGATGGCCGGTTCGCGTTCCACGACGGTGATGCGGCCCCAGCGGGGCTCGGCCGCCGCGTGGGCCAGGGAGAACCCGACGCCGAGCCCGCCGATCAGGAGGCTCGGTCCGGGCCGGGCGGCGGGGAGTTCGGCGAGTGCCGCGTCGATGAGCAGCCGCTCGGAGCGCCCGTCGGAGGTGTCCATCAGGAACGTGCCGTTGGCGATGATCTGGAGCAGGTCGCCGTGGCGGCGCAGGACGACTTCGCCGTGCGGGCCGGTGCGGCGGTCGAGGACGGTGGGCGGTTCGGTGGGGAAGCTGTCGGGCATGCGGCCATTGTTCTCGGGCGGCCGCGGATTGCACTCCGTTACTTGAGGTCGGCGCGAGGCTACTGTGCGTTTCCGGGCGCCCGTTGCGGACGCCATCCGCATCTGTGAGGTTGCTGTGATTCGGGTCTCACATGGCGCCTGTCATAGACAGGGGCGCCGGGTGGGGCGAAGTCTGGGCTGGATCCGCCGGTGCGGATCCGTTCGAAAGGTTCGGAAAGGGGTGGCTCACGTGGAACCAGGCGTGACGACCGCCGTCGAGACGGCGCCCGC
Source organism: Streptomyces sp. NPDC102467 (assembly GCF_044765445.1). Classification (NCBI taxonomy): domain Bacteria; kingdom Bacillati; phylum Actinomycetota; class Actinomycetes; order Kitasatosporales; family Streptomycetaceae; genus Streptomyces; species Streptomyces sp. NPDC102467. The sequence continues at coordinate 546,227 of NZ_JBIWKA010000001.1, forward strand.
TCCCGAGGCACCGCGTCCGCTGAACGGCATCCCGGCACAGCCGCGGCCCCCGGTCGCGGAGACCGGCCCGCGCCGCCGCCTGCGGCCCTGGCGGCTGCTGCCCGCACCGGCCGGGACCCCCTTCACCTTCACGTACGCCCTCGTCCTCCTCGGCACATCCCTGTTCATGGAGTTCGCCGACCCGGACACGGTCTCCGCCGCACTCCGTGCATCCAGCACCGATGTAACCCATCTGGCGCAGTCGCCGGTACTGGTGCTCGTGGCCAGCGCACTGTGGATCGCGGGCGGCATCACCTCACCGTTCGTGATCGCGTTCGTCGTCGTGCTGACCGCTCTGGAGCGGCGCATAGGCGGCCTGCGCACAGCCGGTGTCTTCCTGCTCGGCCATGTCCTGGCGACCCTGGCCACCGAGATCCCCGTGGGCCTTTCGGTGATGGCGGGACACCTCCCCGACAGCTCGCTGCACCGCCTCGACTACGGCATCAGCTTCGGCGTCGCCGCGAGCATCGGGGCGCTGGCCGGGCTGCTCACACCGTGGCCGCGCCTGCTGGTGCTGGGCGGGTTCGCGGCGATGCTCCTCCAGGACCTGATCGCGTTCACCGACCCGATGACGAGCTGGGGTCACCTGCTGGCCCTGGCCATCGGCGTCGCGACCTGGCCGCTGCTGCGCCGCCGCCACTTCCTGCTGTCCGGGCGGGCCGGCGCTCCCGCGCGCTCGTCCCGAAGCGCACGACGCAGTGCCACAACTGTTTGAGGTACTGCGCCACTTCGTCCCGGGTCCCGTACGCCGCCCAGCCCTGCGGTGACCTGACCGCGTCCGCGGCGGCCCGCCCGACGGCGGCCGCGTCCACGCCGCCGTCGCAGGTGAACTCCGCGCGGACGCGCGCCGCGACCGCCGGCAGCACGGGCCCGCGGAAGTCCGCGAGGTCGGCGTCCCGGCCCTCGGGTCGCAGCACGTACCCGGCGTGCCACTCCACCGGGGGCCCGAGGCCGACGAGGAGTTCGCCGGCGCGGGTGCCGCGGAACGACGGATCGAGGACGAGCGCCTCCGCGTCCCTGGCCAGGTCCACGTCGCCGTGCACCTGCGCCTCCACATAGAAGTCCAGCGAACGCCCGACTCCGGACGGACCCGACGGGCCCGACGGGCGCGGCAGTCCGCGGATCACCGCCACCGGGTCCGCGCGCGCGACGCCGAGGGACTGCCCACTCGTCCCCGCGTCCTCCACCAGCGCGGCCAGCACGGGGTACAGCGCATCGGCTGTGCCCACATCGGCGGGCCCGACATGGCTGTCCCCGAAACAGAAGGTGGCCCGCGCGGTCGCCTCCGGCCGCAGCCGCACATGGCAGGACCCGAAGCGCGGTGCGGCCCCGTCCGCGTGGCGCATCACGTTCAGCGCGCCGTACTTGGGCCGCTCCACGGCGGCCGCGCCCGTGTACGCCCCGCCGAACAACCGCTCTTCCCAGCCGTCGCGCAGGCCGCCCGGGTGCGCGCTGCGGCTGCCGTTCGACAGGCCCGTCTCGTACTGGCCGCGGTAACGGCCGTCGGCCGCGAGCCGCTCGGCGACCGTGGTGCGCCCGTCGGGGAGCAGCCGGTCCGGATGGAAATTGAGGGTCACGCGCGCGTGGGCGCACAGATCCGCGATCAGAGCGGCGGCGGCCTTTGCGGTGACGCCGTGCGCTCCGAGCCGGTCGAGCGCGCGGTCGCGGTCCGCGCGCCCCGCCGCGCGCAAGTGCCGCAGGGCAGCCTGCTGGGCGCCGGTGAGCGGGAGCGCGGGGGCGGTCATCGCCGCAGTATCGAGCGGCCCGGCCCTTCCCGGCAAAGGAATAGCGGTGCTCTCAGGCCGCCGCTTCGACCGCTCCCAGGTGCTTCGCGTTCGTCAGCGGCGCCACGATCCGCCAGCCCACCGCCTCGTACAGGAGGCGTCCCTCGGGGGTGCAGGCGAGGACGGCGCGGGTGGCTCCCCGGGCGCGGGCCGCTTCCTGCAGCGTGCCCATGACCACCCTGCCGAGGCCCTTGCGGCGGTGGAGCTCCGACGTCTCGATCTGGTCGACGACCGCGCTCGCGCCGGTCGCGGCGGTCTGCCCGCGCGCGGCGAACGCCCCGTCCGCGTCGGTGAGCAGGACCCGGGTGACGCCGCCGCGGCTCCAGGCGTGCAGCCGGTAGCCGGGCGGGGCCTCCGGCGCGGCGGCGGGCGTCAGCTCCGTCGTCATCAGGAAGTCGCCCGAACCGTACGGCTGCCACTCGGGACCGAGCCACGGCAGCACCCGCTCCGGGTCGGCGAAGACCTTGAGGTGGAAGGCGCGGGCGCGCGTCGACCCGGCGACCTTGCGGACGTCGTCCTCGCGCACACCGTCGTTCGTGGCGCCGAGCACATGGCGGCCGGGCTGCTCGGGCAGGCCCACATGGACCGTGTATCCCCAGGGTTCGACGAGCGGGGGAGCGGCCCCGCGCGAGACGGTCCAGCCGTCGACCCAGGCTCGTACGAAATCGTCCCCCGCCATGCGCGCGCTCCCCAGTCCGTAATGGTTCTTATCGGCATGCGAACCTTACTCAGCGCGATTCCGGCAGCGACAGACGTGATCGCTCAGAGCGAACGCGCGGCGGGGAACATTCGGAGGCGCCCGTGCATTGAGTCGACATAGCTCAACTTCACTGCCAAAGGGGAGATCATGACCTCGACGTCCACATCGCTCACCTTGCCCGTGCTGCCGCTCGACGACGAGGTCGTGCTGCCCGGCATGGTGGTGCCCCTGGACCTGAACGACACCGACGTACGCGCCGCGGTGGAAGCCGCACAGGCCGACGCCCGGTCCAGTGGGGACAGCAAGCCGAAGGTGCTGCTTGTTCCGCGGATCGACGGCACGTACGCGAACACGGGGGTGCTCGGCACCGTCGAGCAGGTGGGACGCCTCGCCGACGGCGACCCCGGCGCCCTGATCCGCGGCCGTGGCCGCGTGCGGATCGGCGCGGGCACCACCGGGCCCGGCGCCGCCCTGTGGGTCGAGGGCCTGACCGTCGAGGAGGAGGTGCCCGAGCCCCTGCCGGGCGCCGTCACCGAGCTGGTCAAGGAGTACAAGGCGCTCGCCACGAACTGGCTGAAGAAGCGCGGCGCCTGGCAGGTCGTGGACCGCGTCCAGCAAATTGACGACGTGTCCACCCTCGCCGACAACTCCGGGTACTCGCCCTTCCTCACCACCGACCAGAAGGTCGAACTCCTGGAGACCGCCGACCCGGTCGCCCGCCTCAAGCTCGCCACCGAGCACCTGCGCGAGCACCTCGCCGAGCAGGACGTCGCCGAGTCGATCGCCAAGGACGTACAGGAAGGCGTCGACAAGCAGCAGCGCGAGTTCCTGCTGCGCCGCCAGCTCGACGCGGTCCGCAAGGAACTGCGCGACCTCAACGGCGAGGCGGAGGGCGAGGAGTCCGACGACTACCGCGCCCGCGTCGAGGCCGCCGACCTGCCCGAGAAGGTCCGCGAGGCCGCGCTCAAGGAGGTCGAGAAGCTGGAGCGGTCCAGCGACCAGTCCCCCGAGGGATCCTGGATCCGCACCTGGCTCGACACCGTCCTCGAACTGCCGTGGACCGAGCGGACCGAGGACGAGTACGACATCAAAGGCGCCCAGCAGATCCTCGACGCCGAGCACGCGGGCCTTCAGGACGTGAAGGAGCGCATCACCGAGTACCTGGCCGTGCGCAAGCGGCGCTCCGACCGCGGCCTCGGTGTCGTCGGCGGCCGGCGCGGCGGCGCCGTGCTCGCCCTCGTCGGCCCGCCCGGCGTCGGCAAGACCTCGCTCGGCGAGTCCGTGGCCCACGCGATGGGCCGCAAGTTCGTCCGCGTCGCCCTCGGCGGCGTGCGCGACGAGGCGGAGATCCGCGGCCACCGTCGTACGTACGTGGGCGCCCTGCCGGGCCGCATCGTGCGGGCGATCAAGGAGGCCGGGTCGATGAACCCGGTGGTCCTGCTCGACGAGATCGACAAGGTCGGCTCCGACTTCCGCGGCGACCCCGCCGCGGCCCTGCTCGAAGTCCTCGACCCGGCGCAGAACCACACCTTCCGCGACCACTACCTCGAAGTCGAACTCGACCTGAGCGATGTGGTGTTCCTGGCCACGGCGAACGTCCTCGAAGCCATCCCCGAGGCGCTGCTCGACCGGATGGAACTGGTGCGGCTCGACGGCTACACCGAGGACGAGAAGGTCGTCATCGCCCGCGACCACCTGCTCCCGCGCCAGCTGGAGCGGGCCGGCCTGGAGAAGGACGAGGTCACCCTCGACGAGAGCGCGCTGCGCAGGCTCGCGGGCGAGTACACCCGCGAAGCGGGCGTCCGGAACCTGGAGCGCTCCGTCGGCCGGCTGCTCCGCAAGGTCGCGGCGCAGCACGAACTGGGCGAGCGGAAGCTGCCGTTCACGGTGACCGACGCCGACCTGCGGGCGCTCATCGGGCGGCCGCACCACGTGCCCGAGTCGGCGCAGGACCCGGCCGAGCGGCGCACCGCGGTGCCGGGCGTCGCGACCGGGCTCGCCGTGACCGGCGCCGGTGGTGACGTGCTCTACGTGGAGGCGTCCCTCGCCGACCCGGAGACCGGCGCGTCCGGACTGACCCTCACCGGTCAGCTGGGCGACGTCATGAAGGAATCGGCCCAGATCGCGCTCTCCTTCCTGCGCTCGCACGGCGCCGAACTGGAGCTGCCCGTCGGCGACTTGAAGGAGCGCGGCGCGCACATCCACTTCCCGGCAGGGGCCGTGCCCAAGGACGGGCCGAGCGCGGGCGTCACCATGACGACCGCCCTCGCCTCGCTGCTGAGCGGCCGTCTGGTCCGTACGGATGTGGCGATGACCGGGGAGGTGTCACTGACCGGGCGGGTGCTGCCCATCGGCGGCCTGAAGCAGAAGCTGCTCGCCGCGCATCGGGCCGGGATCACCACGGTGATCATCCCGAAGCGCAACGAGGCCGACCTGGACGATGTGCCGGCCGAGGTGCTGGAGAAGCTGGATGTGCATCCGGTGACAGATGTGCGGCAGGTTCTGGAGCTGGCGCTTGCTCCGGCTTCGGCGGGGCTGGAGGTTCCGGTCGCGGCGTGACGGGTGCGATCGGATGGCGGAGGCCCGGGTTCCCTTGGGAGCCCGGGCCTCCGCGTACCGTCACGGGGCTTTGCCCCGGGCCCCGGTCCTCAAGCGCCGGACGGGCTGGATTCGGGCTTGAACGGCTCAGCCGTTGGCTAGTGCCTGGACCCGGTCCAGGGCGCCGTTGAACTTGTTGTGGTCGCCCACCGTCGGGCCCGACGACGTGTACTGCCAGATCGTCTGGACGCCCCAGCCGGCCGGCAGAGCGCCCACCGTGGAGGCGTAACGGGCGATCCACAGCGGGTCGGTGGACCCGAACGCGGCGGAGTTGCCCGTGCAGTCGGTCCACCAGCTCGTGGCCGTGTAGATCACGGCGTCCCGGCCGGTGCGCGCCCTGTACTGGTTCACGAAGTCCCGGATCCACGTCACCATGCCGGCCTGCGTCTTGCCGTAGCAGGCGGCGCCGTACGGGTTCCACTCGATGTCGAGCACGCCCGGCAGCGTCCTGCCGTCCTTGGACCAGCCGCCGCCGTGGTCGACGAAGTAGTTGGCCTGGGTGGCACCGTTCGTGGTGTCCGGCGTCGCGAAGTGGTAGGCCCCGCGGATCATGCCCACGTTGTACGAGCCGTTGTACTGCTGCGCGAAGTACGGGTTCGTGTAGTACGTGCCTTCGGTGGCCTTGGTGTAGGCCCACTTCACGCCGCTGCTCCACAGCGTCGACCAGGCCACGTTGCCCTGGTGGCTGCTGACGTCGACCCCCTCGGTCTGCGTGACCCTGCCGACCGGGCCCTGGCCGGTGTCGCCGTCGTGCTCGGCCACGCCCATGCCCAGATGGGCCTCGCCCCGGGCAGGGACGTCGGCGGCCTGCGCGGCGCTCGGCAGGGAGAACAGAAGGGAGAGCGCGGCGAGCAGGGCGCCGGCCGCGATGCTCCTACGCTTGGGGGTTCCGGGTCTGTGCACGGGCATTGCATGCCTCCATGAAGGCCTCGTGGGGGATCAGCGCGTCGCTGATCGGGGACCTGTGCCGGGTGTGCGACCTGTCGACATGTCACTCTGGCGATGCTTGTGATCGTGCTGGTGTGGACATGCCATGCATGACGCTACGCATGTAGACCTGGGGGAGGGAAGGGGTCCTGGATGCTGCCGTTGGTCTACTCCTGCGAAATACTGACGGAGCTGCGGTAATAGCGGCGTTTGGCGAAAACTTTCAGAACAGGGAAACCCGGGGAAACTCTGACCATGGGTGCTGACGTGCACGAAGACGGGAACGGCGAGCGGCGGACCGCCGAACGTGACGCGAATTCCGCGGCCGCGCCGACTGGTGTGGACCACGAATTCCTCGCCCTGGAACGGGAGTTGACGGTTTTCCTGCGCCGCGCCCGGGCCTCCTCCGGCGAGATGGCCCGCGAGGTCCACCCCGATCTGGAGCCGGCCGCGTACGGGCTGCTCGTGCGCCTGGAGGAGTGCGGGGCGCAGCGGGCCACCGAACTCGCCGCGTACATCGGTGTCGGCAAGGCGACGATGAGCCGCCAGTTGCGCGCCCTGGAGGAGCTCGGCTTCGTCGCCAGGGAGCCCGACCCGGCCGACGGGCGGGCCTGGCTCATCTCCCTCACCGAGCGGGGGCGCGCCGACTTCAGTCAGGTGCGGGAGGCTCGGCGCATGCGGTACGTGCGGCAGCTGGCCGGGTGGGATCGGCTGGAGGTCGCTGAACTGGCCCGGCTGCTGCATCAGTTGAACGCCGGGGCGGAGTAGCGGGCGCCCGCTGGGCTCACTGCCTCGGGGCTCCGCCCCGGACCCCGCTCCTCAATCGCCGGAGGGGCTTGAGTGTTGCCGGAGGGGGCTGAGTTCCGTCACAGCTCCGCGTAGACCAGCGTCGCGTCGTCGTGGGTCTTGCTGCGGCGCAGATACGTACGGGCCTGCGCGTCCGCCCGCTCCAGGGCGCGGACCCGGGCCACCACCGCCTCCGCCCCCTCCTTGCGTACGAGCGTGAACAGCTCGGCCCAGTCGCCCTCCTGGAACTTCTCCACCCAGCGCGTCACCCCGTCGGTCAGCGCGGCGAGTGCCCGGACCTCGGTGCGGGGGAGCGTGCCGGTCACGGCGCGGGTCGCCACCGTGGGGTCGGCGGCCGCCGTGAAGAAGCCGCCCTCCTTGTTGCGTACGGTCGCGTCGGCCACCGCGTCCGAGACCAAGGAGGCACGCGGGACCCGGTCGAGGCGGTCGTCGAGCAGAGCCGTCACCGAGCCGTCCGGCGCCTCCGCGAGCAGCGCCGAGTCGGAGAGCACCAGATGTTCGACGTGCTCCGCGTCCCAGCGGGCGAGGACGACGGTTGCCTGTGGAGTGCGCGGGTGAGAAAGGTCACAGGTCGCACGGTGGGCGTCGGCCGTGCGGGCGATCGCCGCCGCGAGGATGTCACGCAAGGTCATATCCCGGCGTGAAGCGGACAGTTCGGCCAGCGCGCCCCCGAGGCGGGCGGTGAACCAGGGAACGGAGTGCAGGCAGCCGACCTCGGCGGGCGGCGGCGTGACGCCGTCGAGGACGACCAGCGTTCCACCCTGTCCGCAGGCCGGAACCGCGACCGACGCGTAGTCCTCGTTCGGGCGGCCGGGGTCACCGGGTTCGGTGGTCAGTTCGATGCGCATTCGGCCAGTCTGCATGAGGTCTTCACGGGACCGGCCGGTCTGCGCGGGTTGGCCTGTACCAGCAGGTCGGACGCCTGTTTTGGGGCGGAATGATCAACTCCGGTGAGGCGTGGCGGGGCATCTTGCCAAAGCCTGTGAACGACGTCCAACCGGCACGCCGTGCCCGAGCGGCATCCGCGACGAGGGAACTTGCTCCTCAACTCCCGCGCGATGTTCACTCCTTCGGGTGGCGGGCAAGGTGATGTACGCCCCCTGCTCACCGGCACTGGAAGGGTCAGGGGCCATGCCAGAGGGGCCCAATTGTTGACAGACCGTCACCGGGTCCATGCGTAGGACGAGTCAGGAATGCGAGCACCAGGTGCGGAACACCTCCGGCAGTAACGAGGCCAGTGGGATGGGTGGGCCGGATGGTGCGGGTGGCTTGGAATCGGTGGCGTTGAACGCGGAGGGTTCGGGTACCCCCCGGCCGGACTCCGTCGGGAACGGTGACGAGAGCGGCGCCGGAAAAGGTGCCGGAAAAGGTGCCGGCAAAGACGCAGGAGAGAGCTCCGGAAAGAGCGCCGGAAAGGGCAAGCGGGCCCGGGTGCGGAACCGGCTGATCATCGCCGTCGCCGTCGTGGCCGCCGCCATCGTCGGGGCCGGCGCCCCGGCCGTCATGGCCGCCTCGGAACGGGTCGGCGAGTCCCAGGGCCTCGTCGACGACGCGGAGCGCACCCAGCGGACCCTCACGCTGTCGCACGCGCTCGCCGACGAACGCGACGAGGTCAGTGCCTACATCGCCGCCGGACGTCCCAAGGGGCGGGGGCTGAGCGAGGCACGCAGCGCCCGCGTCGACCGACAGGTGGACGAACTGCGCGTCGACGCGACCGGATCGCTGCGCCGCACCGTCGACGACGTCGCCGCGGTGCGGCGCGCCGCCCTCACCGGCAAGGGCTCCGCCCTGGAGGCGCACACCGCGTACTCCAAGGCCATCACCGAACTGCACCGGCTCGCCGAGGAGCTGGCCGACGCGACACCGCCCCGCGCGGGCTCCGGCGCGCACGCCCTCGCCGACCTCGACCGCGCCGTCGACCAGGCCTCCGCCGCCCGCGGCCTGCTGCTCGCCGTGTACGCCGTACCGAAGTCGACGTCCACCACCACCACCACCCTCGACCCCGTCACCGGCCTGCCGAGCACCGTTTTGAACGAGAACTCCGCCGACGGGAAACAGCGCGACGAGCTCAGCGCCGCCGCCCAGCAGGCCCGGGTGCGCGAGCAGGCCGCCCTGGACGACTTCCGCGACTCCGCACCGGCCGCGTCCGTGGCCGCGTACGACTCCACCGTCACCGGGCCCGACGTCACGAAGGCCGACAAGTACCTGACCCGGCTGACCGACGCCCCGACGCTCTCCGACGACGAGCTCGCCTACAGCAGCAAGAGCGTCGACGCCGCGCTGACCGCCCGGATCGACTCGATGCGGGGCGCCGAGTCCGCGCTCGGGGACCGGCGCGTCAAGAGCCTGGAGCGGCTGCGTGACGACGACGTCAACGGCCTCGAGATCCGGATCGCGCTGCTGGGCGTCTGCCTTCTCGCGGCCGTCGGCGTCGCCATGGGCGCGGCCCGTTCGCTGACCCGGCCGCTCGCCGTGCTCCGCATCGGATCGGCCCGGATCGCCGACGCCCCGGCGACCGAGGAGCCCGTCAAGTTCACCGGGCGCAACGACGAGTTCGCCCAGGTCGTCCGCTCGGTCAACGCCCTGCACGCGCACGCCGTCGCACTCCACGAGCGGCAGTCCACCCTGGAGTCCGACCGCAAACACCTCATCGGCGAGCGGCAGCGCATGGCCGACGACCGCGACGCCCTGCGCGCCGAACTCGCGGACGCGAGCGAACAGTTGGCGCGCGTCAAGAACTCCATCCACGGCACCTTCGTGAACCTCGCGCTGCGCACGCTCGGCCTCGTCGAGCGGCAGCTCGGCGTGATCGAAGGCCTCGAGGACCGCGAGCAGGACCCCGAGCGGCTCGCCACGCTCTTCAAGCTGGACCACTTCGCGACCGTCATGCGGCGGCACAGCGAGAACCTGCTGGTCCTCGCCGGAGCGGACCACGGGCAGCAGCACGCCGGTTCCGTGCCGCTCGTCGACGTCCTGCGCGCCGCCGTCTCGGAGATCGAGCGCTACGAGCGGGTCCGGATCGCCGCACTGCCGCCGCACGCCCACATCGCCGGGTTCGCCGCCGACGACCTCAGCCACCTCGTGGCCGAACTCCTGGAGAACGCGACGTCGTTCTCCCCGCCGGACGCCGCCGTCGAGGTCTCCGCCTGGCTCCTGGAGAACGGCGAGGTCATGCTCTCCGTCCAGGACGAGGGCATCGGCATGGCCGAGGACAGGATGCGGGAGCTGAACGGACGCCTCTCCTCCTTCGCCGCCGAGCAGGCCCACGACCCGGAGGACGCCGAGGGGCTCGGGCTCGGTCTGTACGTCGTCGCGCGGCTCGCGGCGCGGCACGGCGTGCGGGTCCGCCTGCGGGAGCAGAAGCAGGGGGGCATCGCGGCCGTCGTCGTACTGCCCACCGCGCTGCTCGCCGCCGCGCCCGCCGTCGCGGCGCCGCCGCCGGTCCCGGTGCCGGGCGGGGCCCCCGCCGTGCATCTGCCGGGTTCCGAGGCCGAGGCCAACTCCAACGTGCTGGGCGGCCGATCGGCGGACCAGGCGCCCGCCCCCGACCCGGACGCCGCGGACCCGCTCATCGAGGCGGACCCGCTCATCGAGGCCGCCGAGCAGGCCGTACGCGAGGCAGAGGCTGAGGCAGAGGCAGAAACCGGGCCCGCGCCCGAGCCCTCCGCACCCGAGCCGTCCGAGTCCGAGACCACGATGGAGCTCATCGCCCCGCTGCCGCCCGACGAGCCGGTCGCCCGCGAGCCGGACACCCACGAGCGCACCCCGGACGAGAGCCCCGCAGAGCCGGCGCCCGTGCGGGACATAGCGGAGCCCGCCGTGGAGCCCGTCGCCGAGGTCCCGGCGCAGCGCGCCCCCCAGTGGGAGCGCGTCACCGACAAGGGCCTGCCCAAGCGCACCCCGAAGGTGAGCGCGCCCGCGGCCGCTCCGAAGCTGCGCGCCGGTGCCGTCGACGCGGACGCGCTGCGGCGTAGGCTCGGCGGCTTCCACCGCGGTGCCACGGAGGGCCGGCGCGACGTGGAGGCGGAGCTCGGAGACAACGCGGGCACCCCAGACACCCCAGACAACGCAGACAGCACGGACAACACAGACAGCACGGACGGTACGGCCATGACCAAGGCCGGAGCTCAGGAACGTAGTGGAGAAGCCAAGGGGGACACCGCCGAGGAGGCAAGCAGTTGACTGCGCCCACCCCTGCACTCAACAACCCCGCGCTCAGCACCGAAGCACGCAATCTGCACTGGCTGCTGACCAATCTCGTAGAGGAGGTACCAGGGCTTCTCTCCGTCGCTGTCGTCTCGTCCGACGGACTGCTCCTGCTCTCCTCCGACCCCGGGAGGAACACCGAGGCCCCTGCCGACCACAGCGGCGGACCCAAGGGCTCCAGCGCCGACCTGGCCACCATCGTGTCGGGCATCGGCAGCCTCACCATCGGCGCCGCCAAGCTGATGGACGGCGGCGGCGTCAAGCAGACCGTGGTCGCGATGGAGGAGGGCAGCCTCTTCGTCATGTCCATCAGCGACGGCTCCCTGCTCGGCGTGCACGCCACCCCGGACTGCGACATGAGCGTCGTCGCGTACCACATGGCGCTCTTCGTCGGCCGCGCCGGGCACGTCCTGACGCCCGAACTCCGCAGCGAACTGCGCCAGTCGATGGAGAGCCCCCGGTGACCACTCCGAAACTTCCCGTCCGCGGCGGCGATCGCAAACCCGCCCGCGTCCGCCCCTACTCCCTGACCGGCGGCCGCACCCGCTTCGGGCACGTGCTGCTCGTGGAGACGTTCATCGCGAGCACCGCCGCCATCGAAGGGCCCGACGAGCGCCTGGAAATAGGGAAAGGCACGCTCGCCGGTGTGATGCCGGAAATGCGGGCGATCGTCGAGCTGTGCCGCCGCATGCGCACGGTCGCCGAGATCGCCGCGCTCCTCAAGATGCCCCTGGGCGTGGTCCGCGTACTGCTGAGCGACCTCGCCGACCAGGGAAAGATCCGCGTGTACGGAACCGGTCACGGCCCTGGACAGCCGGACCGCGCGCTCCTGGAAAGGGTGCTGAGTGGACTCCGCCGTCTCTGACCTCTTCGCCGAACTCCCGGGTGAAGAGGAGCAGTTGCAGGCCTGGCAGACGGACCGCACCCGGGCCCCCATCGCCACGAAGATCGTGGTGGCGGGCGGCTTCGGCGTCGGCAAGACGACCCTGGTCACCGCCGTCTCGGAGATCGAGCCCCTCCAGACGGAGGCGCTGATGACCGAGGCGAGCGAGGAGACCGACGACCTCACAGCGACGCCCGGCAAGTCGACCACGACCGTGGCCATGGACTTCGGCCGCATCACGCTCGACGACGACCTGGTCCTGTACCTGTTCGGCACGCCGGGCCAGCAGCGGTTCTGGTTCATGTGGGACGACCTGGTGCGCGGCGCGATCGGCGCCGTCGTCCTCGCCGACACCCGCCGGCTGCCGGACTGCTTCCCCGCCCTCGACTACTTCGAGAGCTGCGGACTGCCGTACGTCGTGGCTGTCAACCACTTCGACGGGTCGGAGGAGTTCGAGGCGGCCGACGTGCGCGACGCCCTGACGGTGCCGCCGCACGTACCCGTGCTGGTCATGGACGCGCGCCGCCGGATATCGGCGATCGAGACACTGCTCGCCCTGGTCGGCCACGCCCTGGACGTCACCCCCGAATAACCCCTTTACGCCAGTGATCAGTTATTAGTTAGAGGCAGCCGTATGTCGCGGAAGATACTCGTCGTCGGGGCCGGCCAGTCCGGTCTCCAGCTGGCCCTGGGACTGCAGTCCCACGGCTACGAGGTCACCCTGATGTCCAACCGCACCGCCGACGAGATCCGCTCCGGCCGGGTCATGTCGACGCAGTGCATGTTCCACACCGCGCTCCAGCACGAACGCGACCTCCAGCTCAACTTCTGGGAGTCGCAGGCCCCGCGGATAGAGGGCCTCGGCGTCTCCGTCGCCGCCCCCGGCTCCTTCGACCCGGGCCCCTCGCAGCGCGCGATCGACTGGGTCGGCAAGCTCGACGGTTTCGCCCAGTCCGTCGACCAGCGCGTGAAGATGGCCGGCTGGATGGAGACGTTCGCGCAGCGCGGCGGCCAGCTCGTCATCCACGGCGCGGCCGTCTCCGACCTGGACTACTTCTCGCGTACGTACGATCTCGTACTGGTCTCCGCGGGCAAGGGCGAACTGGTCTCGATGTTCGGCCGCGACGCCTCCCGCTCCCCGTACAGCGAACCGCAGCGGGCCCTCGCCGTCGCCTACGTGCACGGCCTGGGCGTGCGCCCCGAGCACCCCGACTTCGACGCGGTCCGCTGCAACCTGGTGCCCGGCGTCGGCGAGCTCTTCATCATGCCCACGCTGACGACGACCGGCCGCGCCGACATCCTCTTCTGGGAGGGCGTCCCCGGCGGGCCGCTCGACGCGTTCAGGGGCGTCAAGGACCCCTCCGAGCACCTGGCGCTGACCCTGGAGCTGATGGAGAAGTTCGTGCCCTGGGAGTACGCGCGCGCCACGAAGGTCGAACTGACCGACGCCAACGGCACGCTGGCCGGCCGCTACGCCCCCACGGTCCGCAACCCCATCGGCCGGCTGCCCGGCGGCGGCGCGGTCCTCGGTGTCGCCGACGTGGTCGTCGCCAACGACCCGATCACCGGGCAGGGCTCCAACTCGGCGTCCAAGTGCGCGGCCTCCTACCTCGCCGCGATCGTCGAGCACGGCGACAAGCCGTTCGACGAGGACTGGATGCAGTCCGCGTTCGACCGGTACTGGGACACCGCCCAGCACGTCACGAAGTGGACGAACGCGATGCTCGGTCCCCCGCCGGAGCACGTCCTCAACCTGATCGGCGCGGGCGGGCAGCTCCAGCCGGTCGCGGACCGCTTCGCGAACGGCTTCAACAACCCGGCGGACTTCGAGAACTTCTTCTACGAGCCGGAGAAGACGAACGCGTACCTGGCATCCCTGGGTTAGCCATTTCCAGCCCCTGCGGCACTTGAACATCTGGGCTCAGGGCGGAGCATTTCAAGCCCCTGCGAACGCTTGGACATCTGGGCCCGGGCCGGAGCATTTCAAGCCCCTGCGGCACTTGAACATCTGGGCCCGGGCCGGAGCATTTCAAGCCCCTGCGGCACTTGAACATCTGGGCCCAGGGCCGAGCATTTCCAGCCCCTGCGGCGATTGAGCAGCGGGGTCCGGGGCGGAGCCCCGTGACCTTCACCCCGGACCCGCTAGCTTCCCGGCGCCCCGGCAGAGCCGTACCCCGCGTCGCCCCCGGACCTGGCCCCGCGCGGCAGCTTCGGCGCCCGGTATCCACGCATCGACCCGGCCCCGGGATCCGGCCGCACAGCCCCCAGCAGGGGATTCGCCGCGATGGGTGAGACCTTCACGCGCGCCCCCGGCCGCGGCGCCTGCACCACCATCCCGTCGCCGAGGTACATCGCGACGTGCGTGGCCCCGGGGAAGTACACGACGAGGTCACCGGGCCGCAGCCGGGACAGCGGCACTCGCCGGAGCGTGGCCCACTGCTCCTGCGAGGTCCGCGGAATCACCCGCCCCGCGTGCGCCCAGGCCTGTGACGTGAGCCCGGAGCAGTCGAAGGCCCCGGGGCCCTCCGCGCCCCACACGTACGGCTTCCCGATCTGCCGTACCGCGTACGCGAGCGCGGCGCGGCCCGCCTTCGACGGTGCCCTGCGGACCGAGCTGAGCGCCCCCGACGCCATGAACGACCGCTGCGCGTCGGCCACCCCGGCGCCCTCCAGCCGGGACACCGCGGTGAGCTGGTCGGACGTGAGAGAGGCGAGCAGTTCCTCGACGCCCTTCAGCCGTTTCCGTACGGCGTCCCGTTCCTTCTTCTGGTCCGCCGCGAGCTGCAGCTGCTGGTCGAGGGCGGCCCGCGCCGTCGTGGCGAGACCGTCGGCCTTCTTCTCGTCGCCGACCAGCCGGTCGACGGTGGCCTCCTGCTCCTTGGCGGCCCGCAGGAGCACCCGGCCCTGGTCGAGCGCGTGCTGCGGATCGCGGGCGAGCAGCAGCCGTACGTACGGGCCGATCTCGCTGCGCCCCTGGTACTGCTCCCGCGCGAGGCGCCCCGCGGCGAGGCGGCTGCCGTGCAGCGAGCCGCGCGCCGCGGCCAGCTTCTCGGCCAGGGACTCGGCCTCCGCGCGGCGCTTCTTGAGCTTCTCCTCCGTCGCGTTGTACGTCTCGGTGGCCTCCTCGGCCTCCTGGTACAGCGTCTGAAGATCCGTCAGCAGCCCGGCGACGGACTTCTCCCCGCCAGGCCCCGGCTCGGGCACCGCGCCCGCCGGACCCGGGGCGAGCAGCAGCCCCGCGACGGCCGCCGTGCACACCCACCGCACCAGCCTGCCTGACACCTCATCACCTCCGGTGCGGGGTCAGCATCCGTGCCCCGCACCGTGAACATCAACAGACAGACACCTTGTTCACACCGGGGACTGCGCGGTTCGGCCCAACCCCACCACTCCTCCGGTGGCCCCCCGGCGAGCCGCCTTTACGTCCCGGCGTCGCCCTTCTTCGACCACGGCCACTTCACGCTCCGCTCCACCTTCCCGCCGGGCACGAACGCGTACCGCCACTTCTGCACGAGCCGCACGGCCTTCCCGTCGGGCACGGGCTCACGCACGTACACGAGCACGGTGTCGGGCCCGCCGCCCTGATCGGGCACGGGCACCTTGTACACCTTGGGCGGATTGCCGGTGGCGGTCACCAGAACGGGCAGCGTCCGCCCGTCGAGGGGCCCACCGACAAAGGGGATGTCTTCGCTCTTCACGACGTGATTGTCGCGCACCGGCCGCCGGTTCAGCCGTCCAGGCGGGCGGCCCGCTCCTTGAGCTCCTCCGCGTGCGCGTCCCAGTCGGGGCCGAAGGAGAGCAGGTCGGCCGCCGCCTCCCGCAGCAGCTCCGCGTCGTCGGGCCGCTGCAGGCAGGCCAGCCGGAAGGCGAGGTTGCGGGCCCAGACCGGCATGGCCATCCAGTCCTCTGCCAGCGCGCCGCGCAGCGCCGGAAGGATCTCCTCGGGAGTGGCGAACGTGATCTTCTCGATGAAGTCCCGGACGGGCTCGGGAATGCGCGGGGCGTCCGTCCGCTCCGTCGAGTCGATCAGGTCCCGCATCGGCTGTGTCAGGTCAGGCATGATCCGTTTTCGTCGGGTCTCGGGTCTCGTCGGCTCGGTTCAGGGATTGAGCCAATAGGTCGCCACACGGTACACAGAGTCGGGTGTCTGGGAGACGCGGTAGCCGATGTCATGACCGCCGATCTTCATGGACCCGTCCATGGGTCCGGTGAACCCCGGCCCGACCTTCGGCACCGTCCCGCCGTTCTTCATGTGGTCGTAGACGGAGTTGACGATCCCCTGCTCGATCTGGTCGGCGGTGAGCCCGGTGGTGCGCAGGTCGTTCACCCCGTTCGGGCCGGTGTGCGGCCGGTCGTACCCGTGCCCCGTGTTGAACTGCCAGCCGTCGTCGCCGACCTGCGCCGTGCGCTTGAGGTCCTTGCCCGCGCCCTTGGACTCGCCGTAGGTGACCTTCTTGTAGTCGGACGGCATCAGGCCCAGCGGGTCACAGACCGTGTGCGGATTCGTGACGTACGCCGACGCGTTCGGGGCGGGGGCGAGGCCGAGCGGGTCGGTGGTGAGGTAGCGGGCGGTCTCCGGGTCGTAGTGGCGGAAGTAGTTGTAGTGCAGGCCCGTCTCGGGGTCGAAGTACTGGCCGGGGAAGCGCAGCGGTGTGTACGTCGTGGCGTCCTTGTTCCACGTCGTGGTGCCCCACAGGGTGGACCGGGTGCGCCAGGCGACCGCGCCGCTCTCGTCGACGAGTTCGCGGGGGGTGCCGACGAGGTCGGTGACGACGGCGAAGAACCGGGAGTCGATCTCCTCCTGCGGGGCGTCCGCGACGCCGAGGCGTTCCGTCTGCGCGACGGGGTGCAGACCCTTGTGGTCCCAGGTGACGGTGACCGGGCCCGGCAGCTCTGCCGCGTACGTCGTCTGCTCGCACAGCGTCGTGTCGTCCCAGGTGAACGTGGTGCGCTGGGCGACCGTCGTGCCGTCCGCCGCCATCCGTAGCTTCGCCGTACGGCGCCCTTTCACGTCGTACGTGTACCGCCACACCGTCCCGTCGGGTGTGGTGACCCGGGCCAGCCGGTCCTCGGCGTCCCACTCGTAGCGCCAGGTGTCCGGCTTGCGGGACAAGCGCGTCTTCTGCCGGAGCGTGACCCGGCCGAGCGCGTCGTGCTCGTAGCGGACGGCTCCGGCCCGGGTGAGGCCGGTGCCCGTGTAGTCGCGCTCACCGGTGGCCTCATGACCGGGATGGGAGGCGGGCCAGGAGGCCGTGGTCTGGTTGCCCGCCGCGTCGTAGGCGTACGTCTCCGTCCAGTGGGTGGCACGGACTGCGGTGACGCGGCCCCCCGGGTCCAGGTCGAAGGTGCGCGGCCCGTCGAGGTGGTCGTCCAGGGCCGCGAGGTGGCCGTCCGCGCGGTAGGTGTAGGCGCGGCGCTGCACCGTGCCGCCGTCCGGGCCCGTCGCGGACTGCGCGAGGAGCCGGCCCAGCGGGTCGTAGGCGTTCTCCAGGGTGAGGAAGTCGCCGATTCCGCAGGTGAGTTCACGTCCGGCGGCGTCGTAGGTGACGTCGAGCGCGCGCCCGGACACGGTCAGATCCACCGGGCGGCCCGCCGCGTCGTACGACCAGGTGGTGCGCGCTCCCGTCGGCGTGGTCCGCCCGATGCGACGCCCCAGCAGGTCGTACTCGTAGCTCAGTTCGCGGCCGTCGACGGTCTCGGAGCGGACACGGCCGTACTGGTCGCGCAGGATCGTCAGCCGCGTCCCGTCGGGTCCTGCGGACTCGGCGACCTGGTCGGTGAGGTCGTAGGCGTACGTGGTGACCTGGCCGTCGGCGTCCTTGCGGACCGTGCGGCCGAGGGCGTCGTGCTCGAAGGAGGTGGTCCGGCCCAGGGCGTCCGTCCGGGAGGTGAGACGACCCGCGGCGTCGTGGGTGTAGGTGAGGGTGCGACCGTCGAAGTCCGTCTCGGTTCTCAGGCGGCCGGCCGGGTCGTAGGAGTAACTCCAGGTCAGGTCATGGGGGCCGGCGACCTGCGTGAGGCGCAGTTCGCTGTCGTGGGCGAAGGTGTGGCGGACGCCGTCCGGGGTGGTGCGGGCGGTGAGCAGGTCGAAGTGGGTGTACTCGAAGAGGGTGGTGCCGCCGGCCCGGTCGGTGTGGCGCACGCAGTTGCCCTCGCCGTCGTACGCCCAGGCCTCACCGGTGCCGTCGGGTGCGGTGCGGCGGGTCAGGTGCCCCTCGACCGACCATTCCAGGAGGGTGACGAGCCCGGTGGGGTCGGTCAGCCGCACCGGGCGGCCGAAGGCGTCGCGCTCGTAGCGGGTGACGCCGCCGAGCGGGTCCGTGATCTCCACCGGCAGGCCCGCCCGGTCACAGCGCAGGGTGGTGACGTGCCCGAGCGGGTCGGTGACCGCGGTCGGGCGCCCCGCCTCGTCGTAATCGAAGACGGTGGTGGCCCCGGTGGGGCCGGTCGTGGAGGTGCGGTTGCCGCGTGCGTCGTAGGTGTGGTGCGTGACCGTGCCGTCCGCCGCCCTGATGCGCGAGGGCAGGCCGGACTCGGCGTACTCCGCGGTGATCTCACGCCCGTCGGGCCGGGTGATCGCGAGGACGTCGCCCGCCTCGTCGTACCGGTACGACGTGACGTGGCCGAGCGGGTCCGTCCGGGTCAGGACCCGGCCGCGGCGGTCCCGGGTGAAACGGGTGGTGTGGCCGAGGGCGTCGGTCTCCGCCACCACTTGGCCGTCATGGTCGATCAGGTAACGGATGCGGTGGCCCCGCGCATCGGTCGTCGTGGTGACCCGGTACCCGGTGGCCTCGTCCACCTCGTCGTAGGACAGCCGCAGCGTCATGTGCCCGGCGGCGCCGCCCTCGGCGACACAGCGGTCCCGGTCGTCGTACTCGTACGTGTACGAGCGGTCGTTGCTGTCGGTCCACGAGGTGACGCGGCCACGGTCGTCGTAGGTGAAGCGCAACGGCAGACCGGAGGAGTTGACGACCTCGGTGAGGTCACCGGCTTCGGAGTAGCCGTAGCGTTTGATCTCCTGGTCCGTGCCGTCCGGGCCCGCGCCGGCCAGGTGCAGGGCGGTGACCCGGTCGCCGTCGACGGTGACCTCGATGCGGTGGCCGCCGGAGGAGACGACGGCGAGCGGGGTGCCCTCGGCGTCGTGCTCGAAGGTGATCCAGTTCCCGTTGCGGTCGTCGATCTGCTCCAGTGCGGCCCGGTCCTCGCCGAGGTCGGCGAAGTGCCAGGTGCGACCGGTGTACGGGTTGGTGACCGTATAGCCGCCGTCGACCCGGTCCAGGGGCCAGTGGCGGCTGCCGTGCGTGGGCAGCGTCGGGACGCCGGGCGCCGGGTGCGGATAGGCCAGGAGCAGTCCGTCCTCGGTGACGAGGATGACGCCCTCGGTGTCGACCTCGAGACGCTGGTCCAGCGTCGACGTCCAGGACGGTCCGAACCAGCGGCCGAGCCGGGAGCCCGACTCCACCCGGCGGCGGAACACCAGCGGCAGTGTGCCCGGCAGCTCGATGTCGGTCTCCGGCAGGTACATCTTGCCGGTGACCAGGTCGATCGGGTCGCTGGGGTCGTGCTCGTACTTCTCGCGCGAGGGCTCGGTACGGCCGTGCGGCTCCTTCTGGACCGCCTTGCGCGCCCCGTTCTCCAGTCCTTCCTTGGCGCCGGTCTTGAGGCCCATGCGCAGTCCGCTGCGGGCGAGTCCTGCGCCTTTGGTGCCGATGAGTTCGGGGATGAGGCGGCCGACGAATTCGGAGGGGTCTTTCGTGAAGCCGTCGACGGCGGCGGTGACGATGCGTTCGGGGTGGGCGGCGGTGGAGACGAGGCCGGAGAGCGTCATGGAGACGTTCTGCAGGTACGCCGCCGGGTGGGTGAGGTTGTAGGGGTCGGTGGGGTTGAGGCCGCGGGCGAAGTTGACCAGCCCGGCCGTGCCCTTGAGGACGCCGCCGACGACGTGGGTGAGTTCGGTGTTGTAGGCCTTGTAGCCGTCGACGACCGTGTTGCCGAGCCGGTCCAGCGGCGGGGGTTCGGCGGGGGCGTGCGCGAGAGCGGCCTTGACCTTGCCCTGGGCGTCGGAGGCGGCGGTGTTGCGCTGTTTGCGGGCCTCGGCGAGGGTCTCGTGCGCCTTCTTGATGTCGGCCGTGCCCGGGTCCTGGAACGGTTCGGGCTTCGGGCCGGGGTCCTCGTTCGCCTTGATCTTGCCGTTGTAGGCGTCGACCTTCTTGTTGTAGGCGGTGACCGCCTCCTCGGAGGTCTTCTTGCCCTTCTTGTAGAGCTCGACGGCCTCCTTGGCCTTGCCCTGCGCCCACTTGACGGTGTCGGCGTACGCCTCCAGCGCACCGGCCGCCGTCTCGCAGGCGTCGGAGGCCTCGGCCCACTTGGTGGGATGCACCCCGAACTTCTTGCGGAAGGCGTCCCCGCCCTCGCCCGCCCAGCCGGAGGAGTCGACCTTGCGCATGCCGGCGGCGACGTGGTCGAAGGCGGTGTGGAAGTCCTTGAGGTGCTTGCCGGACTCGCGGATCTTGTCGGGGTTGCCGTGGACGAGCTCGTTGGCCTCCTCGGTCTGGCCGAGCTGCTGCTCGCCGGGGGTGGCGCCGAGGTCGGAGGCGACCTCATCACCCCAGTCCTCCACCGCGTCGGCGGCGTCGTGCAGGCCGACCTTGTCCAGGCCCTCGCCGACCTTGTCGGTGCCCCAGTCGACGCCCTCGCCGACGAGTTTCTTGCCCGCGTCGATACCGTCCTCGAGCTTGCCGAGGCCGTCGTTGATCCCGTCCTTGAGGCCGTTGCCGATGTCTCCGAGCAGACCCACGGCTATTCGCCCCCGCCCTGTTGCTGTTCGGCGGCCTTGGCGCGGGCCTCGGGGGAGGGGCCGAAGGTGTCGTCGAGCATCTGGTTGTACTCGGCGTCGGACATTCCGGCCGCGCCGTGCAGGTTCTCGGGGTTGAGACCCAGCGGGCCGACCGTGTGCGAGGTCATGACGTCGCGGCCGGCGTCCTTCCAGCCCTGACCGCTGTTGGCCAACGCCTGGTCGAAGGACTCCTTGCTGTAGTCGGGGCCGGAGAGCACGCCGGAGGTGGCGATGTCGCCCCAGCCCTGCTTGGTGACGTCCTCCTCGGAGGCGTAGGGGTTGCCGATCGCGGAGTTGGTGATGACCTTGAGGGAGCCTTCGACGTACTGCTCGGTCTCGTAGTAAGTACCCGCCGACAGGCCGGTCTTGGCCGCGAACGCGTTGCCCTCGTTGACCAGCGACCGCACGCCCCACTCCCAGCGCTCACAGAAGGACTTGAAGTCGCCGGTCAGGCCTTCGTGGCCGAGTTCCAGGCCGGACAGGGCGATGTCACCGAAGCCGCGGCCGGCTCCGGCCTCGCCGACCATGCCGAGTTCCTTCAGTTCCGCCAGTGCCTCGGTCAGCCCCTTGGCGACCAGATCCAGGCCGGCGGCTCCGAGGTCCTTGCCGCCGGTCACGCGATCCCCTCCTCGTGGTCCACGGCCGCCTCGTCCGGCACGATGCCCATCACCGGCGGGAACACCATCCCGTCGGGCCCGTCCGCGCAGTCCAGAGCCACCCCGCAGGGCACCCCGGCCGCGGGCACCGCGACATCGAGCAGCTTCGCGCCCAGAACCCTGCGATACGTCCACTCGCGACTGAACTCGCCCCGTGCCTGCGCATAGCGGGCCAGCGCCTGCTCGTCGGAGAACGCGAGAATGAACCGGATCCCGTTGAGATCGGCCGTCAGCATGCTGTGTTCGCCGTCGCCGTGCGGCTCCTCGCCCAGCGGCACCAGCACCGCCGTGCGCCGGAACTCCCCGAGCAACTCGGCGAACGCCCGCTTGCGCGCGGCTGCTTCGGGATCCTCGGCCACCGGTTCCGGCGGGACAGGCTCAGTGTCGCGAACGTCCGGCTGCGGCTCCGGCTGCGGCTCCGGCTCCTGCTCCTGCTCCGGCGAAGGCGTCGCCGGTGGATCGGCAGCTGCCGCCGTGCTCATCTCCGCGTACTCAGAGAGCCGCGACCTCGGAATCTGCTGCGGCTCGCCCGCCGCACCCCCGTGCTCAGACATACCGCCCATTATCACGACCACACTCTGCTCACGGCAATGGCGCGGCCGTCACACCCGTGTCACAGGTCTCCGGAGCTCCGCGACGGCAGCGGCCCGCGCGCGGCGCCCGTCACAGCAGATGCGCCGCGTCGCTCACCACCGGCAGCACCCGCCGGGCCAGTTCGCCGACGGGTCCTTCGGAGGTTTCCAGGGAGAGGGCGTGGCGGACCACGGCCGCGGTCTCCGGGTCGCGGCCCGCCGTCGCCGCCAGGACCGCCATGAACTGGTCGACCAGGCCGTCCCGCAGCTCGTCCAGCGGCGGCTGCTTCTCCTCGTCGAGCCAGATGAGGGAGGCCGCCTCCACCGCGGTGATCCACATGCGGACGGTCATCCGCAGCCGCGGGCCGGGGGCCGTCACGGACAGGTGGCTGAGGATGTGGTCGGCCGCCGCCCGGCGCACTCCGTCGACGATCGCCGTCGTACGTGAGGTCTCCACGACACTGCCGCCCTGGAGCAGCGCGGCGAAGCCCATGTCGTGCTGGTCGACGAAGGCCAGGTAGCGGTCGAGCGCCCGGGCGAGACGGGTCGTGAGGGCGCCGTCCGGCGGCTCGGCGAAGCACTGTTCCAGCACGTCGGCGGCGGACCGGAGCGCGGCTTCGTACAACTGCTGCTTGCCGCCGGGGAAGTAGCGGTAGACGAGGGGCCGGGAGACTCCGGCCGCCTCCGCCACATCGTCGAGGGAGACCTCCTCCGGCGCCCGGTGCGCGAACAGCGACAGCGCCGCTTCGAGCAGCTGCGCACGCCGCTCCTCGACGCTGAGCCTTCGATAGGCGGGCGTACCGGTTGCCGACGTCATGCCCGAGAGCGTATCCGGCCGGGGCCGTGCGCCGTCAGGCGAAAGCGGGGCGGACAGTGGACCGCCGCGCCCCGCCTCAGCGGGTCCGGGCGACGCGCCAACGGCTCTCCGCGACGTACTGCTCCAGTGCTGCACGATCCTCCCCCCAGTCGTCGCCCAGGTCCGCCGGTGTGCCGTCAGGCCAGCAACCCCGACGACTTCCACAGCCGCCGTCCCGCGCCGCGCAGTACCCCGATGTCGTCCAGGAAGTCCGTGAGCCGCTTCGCGCCGGTCTGCATGATCTCGCGGCGGTGGCCGCTCGCCTTGACCTGGGCCACGGCCTCCCTCTTGTCGAGGCCGACGTTCGGGTAGACCTCGGGGTTGATGAAGGCCTCCGAGAAGACGCGGGCGAACTCGCCCGACGTGAGGCGCGTGAACTCCTGCGACCAGCGCGGCGCCGTCACCATCTGGCGCCGCAACTCCTCACGCGCGTACCGGACATGGCGGGCCTCCTCGACCACGTGGATGCGGGTCACGCCGCGGACGAGGGTCTGGACGCGCTCGTCCGGGAAGGTGAGGCGCTGCATCCAGTCGAGGATCTCCTCGCCGAGCAGCGTCGCCGTGAACGACCCGGGGGTGGTGGAGATCGTCTTGAAGAGCCGCCCCAGATTGTGGTGGGCGGGGGAGACCGGATAGTGCGGGGTCTCGCCGCGGGTGATGAGCCGCGCGAACATCTTCGAGTGCCGGCACTCGTCCTCGATCTCGGTGAGGGCGTACCGGACGTGCGCGCTCGTCGCCGCCTTGTCGTAGACGTGCCGGACGAGCAGCTGCATCAGGATCAGTTCGAACCAGATGCCGAGCGAGGCCAGCGCCGCGGCCTCGTGCCGGGACAGATCGATCCGCTGCTCCTCGCTCATCCGCTTCCACAGCGGGGTGCCGTACAGCGACACGAGCTCCGGCGGCCAGAACCACTTGCCGTCCTCGAAGGGGGCTTCCCAGTCCAGCTCCTTGTCCGGATCGAAGGAGTGCTTGGCGGAGGAGTCGAGCAGCCGCTCGGCCACCTGCTCCCGGTCCTTGAGCAGACCGAGCGCGTCACGCAGCCCTTCCACCGCGTCGGCTTCCGTCATGGTCGTCATCGCTGACTCCCCATCCCTGTTGGTCGTTAGGAGTTACCGGCAGTCACAACTGTGCTCACGTCTTATGAGACTGCGCGTCAGCAAGGGCGTCAATCCCTTGCGCACGACTTGTTGACCCCACGTCTACCAACGTGTGAGCCTGCCGGTATGTCGACGCATGAGCTGTACACCAGGGCCCCGGGCGAGCCCAACTGGCAGATACCGTCGGCCAGTTCGGCTCGCTTCAGCTGGGAATACGACGACGGGCGCGACCGGCTGCTCGCCCTCTACCAAAAGGGCAAGGACAAGCAGTGGGACGGCGCCAAACGCATCGACTGGGAGCTGGAGGTCGATCCGTACGACCCCCTCGGCACCCCGGACGAGGCGATGTCCCTGTACGGCACGCCCCACTGGGCGAAGATGACGGAGAAGGACAAGGGCGAGCTGCGCAGGCAGTACACCTCCTGGCAGTTCAGCCAGTTCCTGCACGGGGAGCAGGGCGCGATGGTGTGCGCGGCGCGCATCGTCGAGTCCGTCCCCGACCTCGACGCCAAGCTGTACTCGGCGACGCAGACCATGGACGAGGCGCGGCACGCGGAGATCTACGGCCGCTTCCTCCACGAGAAGATCGGGATGCTCTACCCGATCAACGACAATCTGCAGGCCCTGCTCGGTGACACGCTCCGCGACTCCCGCTGGGACATGCCCTACCTCGGCATGCAGGTCCTCATCGAGGGGCTCGCGCTCGCCGCGTTCGGCATGATCCGCGACACCACCGACAAGCCGCTGCCCAAGCAGATCCTCGCCTACGTGATGCAGGACGAGGCCCGCCATGTCGCCTTCGGGCGGATGGCCCTGCGCGACTACTACAAGCAGCTCACCGACGCCGAACTGCGTGAGCGCGAGGAATTCGTCATCGAGGGCTGCTACCTGATGCGCGACCGGCTGCGCGGCGTCGAGGTCCTGGAGGACTTCGGCATCCCGAAGGCGCAGGCCGACGAGTACACCGAACAGTCCGAATTCCTCGCCCTGTTCCGCAAGTTGCTGTTCTCGCGGATCGTGCCCTGCGTCAAGGACATCGGCCTGTGGGGCAAGCGGCTGCAACAGGCCTACGTCGACATGGGCGTCTTCGACATGGGCGACTCCAACCTCGACCTGCTGATGACCCAGGACGAGGAGATCGCCGAGAAGCTCGACGCCGAACGCTTCGCGGCGGAGGAGTACGAGCGGGTCGCGGAGGTGGAGGCGGCGATCAGCGCGGGCGCGGAGGACTGAACGACGTGCGGAGGGTGAAGGCGTA
The DNA here is from genome assembly GCF_044765445.1 of Streptomyces sp. NPDC102467. Classification (NCBI taxonomy): domain Bacteria; kingdom Bacillati; phylum Actinomycetota; class Actinomycetes; order Kitasatosporales; family Streptomycetaceae; genus Streptomyces; species Streptomyces sp. NPDC102467. Next base: position 571,446 of record NZ_JBIWKA010000001.1, read on the forward strand.
CGGGGTCGGGCCGTTCTCGCGCAGGTGCGTGAGGCGGTCCTCGGCCTCCCCGACAGTGGGGTGGTGCCCGGCCGGTACCCACCACAGCGTCGTCACCGCCTCACTCAGCCGCTCGAAGAACTCCCGTCTACGGGCGAGGAGTTCGCGATGTATGCCCTGGTACATGAAGGCCTTCAGCGCGTCGGTGTCGCGCCAGACGGACATGTTCACCAGCAGCCATTCGTCGCCGTAGATCCGGAGATCGGTCGCGTCGCCCGAGTCGCCCTGCAGCCGCCAGAGAAATCCGTCGGAGGCGTCGGCCACGGCGTTGACCGGCTCCAGGTTGTTCGTGAAGTCCTTCATCTCGGGGGTGTCGAGCGGGGCCTTGAGTCGGCCGATGTTCACCTGTGCGAGCTCGTACATGGTCATGGCCGCGACGGTAGATCGCCGCGCGCACCCCGCACAGGGCCATTTCGGCATGTGGGAGCAGGACCACTTGCCCTACTGGTCACGGGAGTTGAGCACGGCCTCCATCACCGACCGGGCGATCGGCGCCGCGCTGCCGCCGCCGCTGATGTCCGAACGGTCCGCCGACGCGTCCTCCACGACCACGGCCACCGCCACCTGCGGCGAGGACGCGTCGTCGGCCTGGGCGTAGGAGAGGAACCAGGCGTACGGGACGCCCTCGTTGTTCACGCCGTTCTGCGCGGTGCCCGTCTTGCCGCCCACCGTCGCCCCGCCGATCCGCGCGTTCGTCCCCGTGCCCTTGGTCACGACGTCGACCATCATCTGCTGCAACTGGCTCGCGGTGTACGCCGACATGACCTGCTTGTAGGTCTTGCCGCCGGTGGTGGACACCGGGTCGCCGTCACTGGCCGTCGTCCTCTCCACCAGGTGCGGGGACATCAGGGTCCCGCCGTTGGCCACGGCCGCCGAGACCATCGCCATCTGCAACGGCGTGGCCGCGGTGTCGTACTGGCCGATGGAGGAGAGAGCCAGCTGCGACTTGTTCATGTCGGTGTCGAAGTTCGACTTGGCGGCGGTCATCGGGACCTTGATGCCGGTGTCGTTGAAGCCGAAGTTCTGCGCCGTTCTCACCATGCCCGAGAGGCCCACCCGCACCCCGAGGTTGGCGAAGACGGTGTTGCAGGAGACCCGGAGCGCGTACTCCAGCGTCGCGTTCTTGCAGGCGTCGGAGGCGGACTCGTTGGTCAGCTGCGTGGTGGTGCCGGGCAGGGTGTACGGGTCGGGCGTGTCGGTCGCCGTGGAGATGCCGTCGACGACGTCGTTCTCCAGCACGGCCGCGGCCGTGACCACCTTGAACGTCGAACCCGGCGGATACGTCTGCCGGATCGCCCGGTTGAGCATCGGCTGGTCGGGGTCGGCGTTCAGCCGCGACCACGCGTCCGTCGTCGCCGAACCGGTGCCCGCGATGTCCCCGGGGTCGTACGACGGCGTGGAGACGAGCGCCAGGATCTTTCCCGTCGACGGGTCGAGCGCCGCGACCGCGCCCTTCTTGCCGCCGAGCCCGGCGTACGCGGCCTGCTGCGCGGCCGCGTTGATGGTGGTCTCCGCGTTGCCCCCGGGCTCCTGCGTGCGCGAGATCTCGTGCCAGAAGGGGATCGGGGAGAGCATCGGATCGGTCCCGGAGAGGATGTCGTCCTCGGCGCTCTCGACGAACGTCGTGCCGTACGTCTGCGAGGCGTACCCGGTGACGGGGGAGTAGAGCGGGCCGTTCTTGTACGTGCGCTCGTAGCGCAGCGACTGGCCGCTGTCCTTCGAACCGGTGACGGTCCTGCCCTGCACGAGGATGTCGCCGCGCGGCTGGCCGTACCGCTGGATCGTGGAGCGGCGGTTGGCCGAGTTGTCGTCGAGGGAGCCCGCCTGGAAGACCTGGACGCGGGCCGCGTTGACGAGCAGCGCGACCAGCAGGACCAGGCAGAAGACCGACGCGCGGCGGATGTACTTGGTCACTTGGCTGCCTCCGCCTTGTCCGCGGCGTTCATGGGAGTGTCGGGCAGCAGCGCGCTGCGCGCCCGGTCGCTGACCCGGACGAGGATCGCGACGATGACCCAGTTGGTCACGAGGGACGAGCCGCCCTGCGCGAGGAACGGCATCGCCATGCCGGTCAGCGGGATGAGCCCCATCACGCCCCCCGCGATGACGAAGACCTGCAGCGCGATGATGGAGGCGAGACCGATGGACAGGAGCCGGCCGAACGGGTCGCGCAGCGCGAGGCCCGCCCGGTAGCCGCGCTCCACGAGGAGGGCGTAGAGCAGGAAGATCGCGGTCAGCCCCACCAGGCCGAGCTCCTCGCCCGCCGTCGCCAGGATGAAGTCGGACTTGGCGGCGAAACCGATGAGGATCGAGTGGCCGAGCCCGAGCCCGGTGCCGAGCATCCCGCCCGCCGCGAACGCGAAGAGGGACTGGGCGAGTTGGGTCGCTCCGTCGCCCGCGTCGATGGTGGCGAAGGGGTGCAGCCAGTCCTCTACGCGGCTGTGCACATGCGGCTCGAAGGACGCCACGACGAACGCGCCCGCCGCGGCGAGCAGGAGCCCGATCGCGATCCAGCTCCCGCGCCCCGTCGCGACGTAGAGCATCACGATGAACAGGCCGAAGAAGAGCAGCGAGGTACCGAGGTCGGTCTCCAGGACCAGGACGCCGACGCTGATCAGCCAGATCGCGAGGATCGGGGCGAACACCCGCATCGTGGGCAGCTGCAGCCGCCAGATCTTCTTGCCGGTGTACTTCAGGGCGTTGCGGTTGGCCGCGAGGTAGCTGGCGAAGAAGATCGCGAGCAGGATCTTGGCGAACTCGCCGGGCTGGATGGAGAATCCGCCGATCCGGATCCAGATCCGGGCGCCGTTCACGGCCGGGAAGAAGATCGGCAGGATCATCAGGATCAGGGCCGCGACGACACTGAGGTACGCGTACCGCTGGAGCACCCGGTGATCACGCAGGAAGACCACGAACACGATGAACAGGCCGATGCCGAGCGTCGACCAGATCAGCTGGGTGGGGGCCGCCTCGTCGCTCGGGGTCTCCAGGTCGAGGCGGTAGATCAGGACCAGACCGAGGCCGTTGAGCAGCACCGCGATGGGCAGCAGCAGCGGGTCCGCGTACGGGGCACGGAAGCGGACCGCAAGGTGGGCGAGGAGCGCGAGCACGCCGAGCCCGGCGCCGTATCCGGCGGCGCCGGGCGGGACGGAACCATTCTTCGCGAGCCCGACGTCGCAGTAGCCGTAGACGCTGAGCAGGACGGCCAGGACGATCAGGGCGAGCTCGGTCCCCCGGCGCCGGGGGACGCGTACGGCGGGCACTGAGGACGGCGCTGACGGCGCTGACGGCGCTGTTTTTCCTGCCGAGCCCGTTGAACCGGTCATGGCGGGAACGTAGCAAGCCCGCCCGCGATATCCGCTTATGTCAGCACCAGCGGGGCGCGGCGCCGATGTTGTCGATGTACTTCGCCGAACCCCAGGCCCAGGTGCCGTCCGTGAGCAGGTACCAGAGGCGGTTGCCGGCCACATCGCCGCCGCTCGTCTTGCAGAAGATCGTGACGACCGCCTTGTACGGCACGCTGCGGATGACGCGGCTGCCGCGGGTCGGGTTGTCGCGCAGCAGCAGCCCGGACTTCGCGACGACGCGGCCCTTGTAGACCGGCGGGCGGCTGCCCGCGTCGCTCGCGGAACCGTCGGCGAGGGCGGGGGACGCGGCGGCGGTCAGCGTCGCGAGGGCGGCGACGGCTATGCCGAGACGGGTGGTGGCGGACCGTGCGGTCACGAGGGCCTCCTGGGGGAGCGGAGCGTGGGACAGGGCCCGTAGGCAGAGCCCTGCCTCTCACCTAATGCGCCGCGCGGGGGATGCGCACGGCGGCGGGCGCCGCCAGGGTGACCCGGACCGGGTTCGAAGGGGCCCTAGACAGGCTCCTCGTAGGGCAGGGTCAGCGTCGCCAGCGCGCCGCCGTCCGGCGCGTTCGCGAACAGCAGGCGCGCGCCCAGGATCTCGGCCTGCCCCAGCGCGATGGTCAGGCCGAGGCCGTGGCCCTTCGTGCCGCCCTCCGTACGGAAGCGCTGCGGCCCGTGCTCCACCAGGTAGGCGGGGTAGCCCTCGCCGTGGTCCCGGACCGTGATCACCGGGCCGTCCACCGTCAGCTCGACGGGCGGACCGCCGTGCCGGTGCGCGTTCGCCACGAGGTTGCCGAGGACACGCTCCAGGCGGCGCCGGTCCGTCACCACGCACACGTCACGGGCCACGACGACCTCCGTGACGGCGCCCGTGCCGGTGCCGGACGCGCGCACCACCCGCTCGGCCACCGGGGCGAGCCAGGTCGCGTCGAGATCGACGCGCTCGCTGCGCGCGTCGAGCCGGGAGATCTCGAGGAGGTCCTCGGTGAGCGTGCGCAGCGCCGCCACCCTGTCGCGCACCAGCTCGGTCGGCCGGCCCGGCGGCAGCAGCTCCGCCGCGGCGTGCAGTCCGGTCAGCGGCGTACGCAGCTCATGGGCGACATCGGCGGTGAACCGCTGCTCGGTCAGGATCCGGGCCTGCAAGGAGGACGCCATGCTGTCGAGGGCGCCGGCCACCGAGGCGACCTCGTCCTGGTGCCGGGCCGGATCCCGGGTCCGCGGATCGCCGACCCGCGCGTCGAGGTCGCCCGCGCTGATCTTGCGGGCCACCCGGGCCGTCGTGTGCAGCCGCCGTGTCACCCGGGTCACCGCGAACGCGCCGACCAGCAGCGTCGCCCCGATGGCCAGCACGGACGAACCCAGGATCGCCTGGTCGAGGCCGTCGATGGTGCGGGCGCCCTGCGAATAGTCGATCTCCACGCCCAGCGCCTTGCCGCCCGCCGCCGGGCCCGCCGCCCACATCGTCGGATGCGTGTGGTGGCTGCCGACCATCGTGCCGCGCTGCCCGCTCACCGCGAGGTCGCGCAGCGAGGCGGGCAGCCCCGGCGGATCGAGAGAGGCGCCCGGGCCGAGCCGCCCGCCGACCCGGAACGCGTCGGTCGCCTCGTCGAGCCGGCTCAGCGCCCGCTCGCGGGCCTCGCGCACCGTCTGATCGGTGACCGAGACGTGCACGAGGATGCCGAGCAGCGCGGCGAGCGCACAGCAGATCACCGCGAGGAACGCGGCCGCCTTCCAGGTCAGCGACGCGGTCCAGGAGGGCAACCGCGGCCGACGCGTCATGACGCGCTCGGGGAAGCCGAGGGGGAGGCGGAGGGAGTGGCCGGGGGAGTGGCCGGCGCGGGGGACGACGCCTCCGCGGACGGGGTCTCCGGTACGGGCGTCGTGGGCGGACCCGTGCGCACGATCTCGTCGCGCGTCGGCAGCATCGCCCGCTGGTGACTGTCGTACGACCACGAGGTCCGGTACTCGTAACCGGACAGATCGGCGACCGCGCGCACCACCACGCTGCGGTCGGACAACTGGACGCTGATCACCGCGTCCTCGTCGTTCATGATCTGCGTCAGCTTGCCGTCCGCGAACATGTAGACACGCACCACGAGCTGTCCCTTCGGCGCGCGCACGCCGACGACCATGTCGTCCTTGCCGTTGCCCGTCAGATCCGAGTAATAGGCGTGCAGCACCGGGCAGTTCGGCCCTCTGGGGCCCGGGTCGCCACAGTCGCCAAGCCCCTTCTTCACTTCCTTGTACGTGTCCGGGTCCGAGGCGGCCTGGGCCCGGATCACGGCCACCGGGTCGACCTTGCGCAGGTCGCCGCCGGGCACGGCGATGCCCTTGACCACCTGGGTCTCGCCCGCCCCGTAGTCGTCGGCGGGCGCGGACGCGGGGGTCAGCGACGGCCACAGGTGGCGCGGCCCCACCGCCGTCGGGGTCGGACCCGCGCCTTCGAGGCCGCCGCTGTCCCCGCAGCCCGCGAGGGCCAGGGCGGCGGCGGGCACCGCGAGAGCCGAAACACCGAGGCGCCTGGGCGTCACTGCACTCCTGCCTGTCGGCCGCTCGCGTCGGGGCCGGGCGAGGTCGGCGTAGAGAATGATGCTGTCGCTGCGTACACCTTATTGGCGGGGAAGTCCTTTTTATCGGGGGGTTACGCGTCGGCGCGGCCCCGGCGGACCGTGGAGTACACCAGGCCCGCGGCGCCGGCGGCGGCCATCGCACCGCCCGCCACCAGGAAGTACGGATTGGCCGTGGCGTCGTCCCCGGCATCGTCCGGAGCCTGGGCCGTGGGCCGCTCCCGCGGGGCCGACGGCGCGGAGACCCCGACCGTCGTGACCTCATGGGCGTGGACCGCAGGATCCGCGGACGCGGCGGTGGGAACCAGCACCGCGCCGCCGAGAGCGGCGGTGATGACGGCGCTGCGGAGGAGGGCGGGGCGGCGCATGAGGGCTCCGATCGCTTTCAGGGTGCTTGGTCCAGGTGTGTCCGGTGCGGCTCCCTCACCGTAAAAGCCGGCCATCACGGCGATTCGGCAGCTGTGTAACAGCGGGCCGACGCTCTGCGGCCTTCTTGCCCTGCGGCGGGCTTGCTGCTCCCATGGTCAGGGGGTGATGGGGCATGAACGGACTGCGCGTCGTACCGACCTGGCAGCACGGTCAGGAGCGGCTCTACGTCTACGGGGAGGATGGCCGGAACCTCGCCTGGTACGACCGGGAGGCGGGCCGGATCAGCCTGCTCACCGAGTCGCGGCGGGAGGCCGTGCTCGCCGTGCTCGGCCCGTTCGTCACCGGGCACGTCACCGTCGGGCCGCCCCCGGTGCCCACGCCCGCCGAGCTGGCCAGGCTCGGCCTCCACCCCGACGACGACCTCGCGCCGAACCGTCCCGGCGAAGCCCTCGTCATCGCCCTCGACCGGGACCCGACGCCGCAGCGCAGGCTGCGCAGCGATCCGCGGCGCCGGGCGCTGGCCGCGCAGCAGCTGGTCGGCGAGGCGCTCGACGGGCTCGAAGGGGCCGGCTGGCGGGTCCTGCACTCGGTGCCGCTGCCCGGCGGGGCGTGCGTCCACCATCTGCTGATCGGGCCCGGGGGCCTGTTCGCGCTGCACGTGCTGCCGGCGCACCGGCAGCGGGTGCGGGTGAGCGACCCGGTGGTCACGGCGGGGCGGGGCGAGCCGCAGCCGTTGCTGCGCCGGGTGCGGGCCGACGCGTCGCGGGCCTCGTTCGCGCTGACGGCCGAGGTGCGGGCAGGTCTTGTCCTCGTCCAGCCGGCCGCGCTGGACGTTCTGGCGCCGCCCCGGGACGTGCACCTGCTGACGGACTCGGAGTTGGCCGGGCTCGCCAGGTCAGGGGGGGTGCTGAAGCCGGCGGACGTGGAAGGTCTCCATGCGATGGCCCGGGACCGGGGGACATGGGCGCGGGTCTGAGGTCCTGATCGGTTATTGGCTCAGCGGTCCTGATCGGTTATTGGCTCAGCGGTCCTGATCGGTTGTCGGCTCAGCGGAATCTGACCGGCTCCGCGGAGAAGGCGCCGTGGCGGGTGGTGCGCTGCCGGATCTCCAGGGTCACCTGGGGCTCGGGCGGCAGGAGTTGATACGTGACGTCGCCGATGCCCACCGCCGTCACCACCGCCTCTTCGCCCGTCGCGGGCGGCAGCAGGACCGCCGCGTCCGCGCGCAGAGCGGCCGGCAGCGGGGTCGTCAGGATCGGGGTGCCGTCGCCGGGGAGCGCGATGACCAGGGCGCGCGGCGCTGTCGGCGGGCCCGTGAAGCCCACGGCCAGCGCGTCCCGGGTGTCGCTGTGCCGCAGCTTGCGCCAGATGCGGCGGCCGCCGCGGTACGGGCCGTCGAGGCGTTTCGCGACCAGGCCCTCGACACCGGTCGCGGGCAGCATCTCGTACCAGGTCAGGGCCGTCTCCCGGTCGGTCGTCGACGGGACGGGCTGCAAGGGTGGGCCCAGCGGCGTCAGGAGGCGGACCAGGCGGGCGCGGCGCTCGGCGTACGGCAGGGCGCGCAGGTCGATGCCGTTCTCGGCCAGCAGATCGAAGGCCGCGTACGAGGCGGGCAGCTCGTGCGCCAGGGCGCGGGCCCGGGCCGGCGACGCGGCGGCGGCCCGGCGCTGCACCGCCGCGAAGTCGGTGCGCCCTTCGTGCCAGACGACGACCTCACCGTCGAGCACGGTCCCGGCGGGCAGCGCTCGCGCGGCGGCGACGAGATCGGGGAACGCCCGCGCCACCTGCCGCCCCGACCGGGCTTGGAGCAGCACGTCGCCGTCGTGGCCGCTCTGGCTGTCCCGGCCGTCGTCCCGAAAGTGGAAGACGACCATCCGGTGCCCGTCGAACTTCGGCTCGAAGGCCCAGCCGTCCCCCGGCGGCAGCGCCTCCACGGACTCGGCCAGGGCCACCTGCAACGGAGGCCGCACGGCGGTCCTCACGACGGCAGCCGCCCGGCCCGGTCGCGGTCGATCAGCGGGCCGAGCAGATCCCCGTGCCGCTGGAGCCGGGGCGCGATGTCGTCGGCCAGAAACACCAGGTCACGGGCGTCTCCATGGGCCCTGCAGGCCTCGACCTCGTCCCACGTCACCGGCGTCGACACGGTCGGCTCGGGGCGGGCGCGCAGCGTGTAGGGGGCGGCCGTCGTCTTCGCGGCGGAGTTCTGGCTGTGGTCGACGAACACCTTGCCGGGGCGCAGGCTGCGCTTCATCAGGTGCACCACCAGGTGCGGCAGGTCCGCCTCGGCCTCCCGCGCGAGCGCCTTCGCGTAGGCGCTGACCTGCTCGGACGGGGCCGGAATGAGCGGGACGAGCAGGTGCAGGCCCTTTGACCCGGACGTCTTCGCGAAGGAGAGGAGACCGTCGGCCGACAGCCGGTCGCGCAGCCACAGCGCCACCTCGCAGCACTGGACGACGTCGGCCGGATCCCCGGGGTCGAGGTCCAGGACGAGCCGGTCGGCCTGCCCCGGGGCGTCGGCCCGCCACTGCGGGGTGTGGAACTCCGTGACCAGGTTCGCCGCCCACATGAGCGTGGCCAGGTCCTGCACGAGGATCTGCCGGGAGGGGCCATCGGAGCGCGGCACCTCCGCCGTCGTCACCCAGGCGGGGGCGCCCGGTGGCACGTTCTTGGCGAAGAAGCGCTGGCCGTCGGGCCCGTCGGGGAACCGCAGGAAGGAGACCGGGCGGTCGCGGAGGTGCGCGAGCAGGGCGTCCGCCGTCGTCGCGTAGTAGTGCAGCAGCTCGCCCTTGGTGAAGCCGGTGGCCGGGTAGAGCACCTTCTCCAGATTGCTGAGCGGGATCCGCCGCCCCTCCACTTCTGTGATGGGCGTCATACCGTAATACTCTGGCAATCCGCACCAAACCGTAATCTTGTGCAGCTGAACGGGACGAAACCGGAGGTCCATCGTGCGCTCCATCTGGAACGGCGCCCTCTCCTTCGGCCTGGTCAGCATCCCGATCAAGCTGGTCAACGCCACGGAGAACCACGCGATCTCCTTTCGCCAGATCCACCTGGAGGACGGCGGGCGCATCCGCTACCGCAAGGTGTGCGAACTGGAGGACAAGGAGGTACCGGCCGCCGAGATCGGCAAGGGGTACGAGGATGCCGACGGGTCGATCATTCCGATCACGGAGGACGACCTCGCGGCGCTGCCCGTGTCCACGGCCAAGACGATCGAGATCGTCGCGTTCGTCCCGGCGGACCGGGTCGACCCGCTCCAGATGGACACGGCCTACTACCTCGAGGCGAACGGCGTCCCCGCGACCAAGCCCTACACGCTGCTGCGCGAGGCCCTCCGGCGCAGCCAGAAGGTGGCCATCGCCAGGTTCGCGCTGCGCGGCCGGGAGCGGCTCGGGATGCTGCGCGTCGTCGAGGACGTCATCGCGATGCACGGCCTGTTGTGGCCGGACGAGATCCGCGCCCCACAGGACGCCGCGCCCGACACCCGCGTCACGGTGCGCGACGCCGAACTCGACCTGGCGGACGCCCTGATGGACACGCTCGGCGACGCCGACATGGCCGCCCTGCATGACGACTACCGGGCCGCGGTGGAGGAAATGATCGCGGCTAAGGCGTCCGGCGAGGTGTCGCAGGCCCCGGCGTCGTCGAAGACCGGAGAGGGCAAGGTCATCGACCTGATGGCCGCGCTGGAGAGCAGTGTGCGGGCGGCGAAGGAAGCGCGGGGCGGGGCCGGTTCCGGGTCCGGGGACATGGCCGAGGTGACCCACCTCGCGGACCGGCCCCGAAAGAGGGCGGCGCCGAAGGCGAAATCGGCAGCGGCCGCGAAGAAGCCCGCGAAGTCAGCTGCCGCGAAGGGCGGTTCGGCGAAGCGATCCGACTCCGCCACTACAAAGAAGAAGTCCGCGGCGGCGAGGAAGTCGACGTCCGCGACGACCAAGAAGACGACGTCCAGGTCGGCCCAGTCATCCCGGTCGCCCCGCAAGAAGTCGTCGGCCTGAGACGGAGGCGGAGGCGGAGGCGGAGACGGAGACGGAGACGCTGTCAGTGGCGGCCCCTAGGGTCGCGCCCATGACCTCCCCTTCCCCTTTCACTTCTCCCTCCCCTTCCACGGCTATGGCCTCGGCCGGAGCTGCTGCGACCGCCGACAGCACCGACAGCACCGACAGCACCGAGATCGCCCGGACTCGCGAGGGTTACAACACCATCGCCGTGCAATACGCGGAGCAATTCCGCTCCGAGTCGGAGCGCAAGTCGCTGGGCCGGGCCATGCTCACCGCTTTCGTGGAGCGGGTCGCGGAGCTCGGCGCGGGCCCGGTGGCCGACCTGGGATGCGGGCCGGGACCGATCACGGCGCTGCTCGACGGGCTCGGGGCGGACGTGTTCGGCATCGACCTGTCACCCGGGATGCTGGCGGTGGCCCGCGCGGCCCACCCTCGACTCACCTTCACCGAGGGCTCGATGACCGACCTGGACCTGGCGGACGGCTCGCTGGGCGGGGCTGTCGCCTGGTACTCGGTCATCCATGTGCCGCCGGCGCTGCTGCCGCGCGTCTTCGCCGAGTTCCACCGGGTACTGGCCCCGGGCGCCCCGCTGTTGCTCGCTTTCCAGGTCGGCGACGACCCGCTGCACCTGACGGAGGCGTACGGCCACGACATCGACCTGCTCTTCCGCCGGCTCACCCCGGAACGGGTCACGGACCTGCTGCGCGGCGCGGGGCTCACGTACGAGGCGCACCTGGTGCGGGAGCCGTACGAGGGGGAGCGGACCCGGCAGGCGTATCTGATGGCGCGGAAGTAGCGCGCGGGGGCGGCTCCGGAGGGACAGGCCGGCTCCGAACCGATGCGGGCCGGTGACCACCCAGGTCCCCGGCCCGCGCCGCCCGTCACCGTCCGCGGGCCACCGCGGCGGCGTCCCGCTTGAACGCCCACTCCATCTTCGGCTCCATCACGAACCGGAACATCCGCTGCACAGGTGGCGTACAGAGCACAGTGATCACGGACGCGGCGATCAGCGTCACCGCGATCTCGCCGAGCGGCGTGTGCATCCAGTGCGCGTCGTACCAGTCCCAGAAGCGCGAGCCCTTGGCCAGGAAGCCGTGCAGCAGATAGCCGTACAGCGTGCCGGCGCCGAGCGAGGTGACCCAGAGCTTGCGCCCCGGCACCCACGCGAAGAAGCAGGCGGCAAGGAGCACCGAGCAGCCGAACATGGCGAGGGTCATCACGGCGCCGCTCCAGCCCGGCGCCGCCAGCTCCTGCGCGCTGTCGCGCCGGTAGAACCAGGCGGCGTTCATCCGCGGCGCGGCCCAGTACGCGAACAGCAGCGCGCTCGCGAACACCGGCAGCGCCAGGAGCCGCGCCTCGCGGCGCCGCACCAGCCGGAAGTGCTCCGGCTTGAGGCACAGGCCGAGCACGAAGAAGGGCAGGAACTGCAGCACGCGCTGCAGGTCCAGGTCGTCACCGATGTCGGGCGAGACCGACGCCAGGACCGCGACGGCGAGCGACACCGGCAGCGGCCAGCGGATCACCTTCCACAGGGGCGTGCTCAGCCGCCACACGAACAGCGCGATCAGGAACCAGGTCAGGTACCACGGGTCGAGCAGGCTGAACGGATAGTCGGGATCGCCCCCGGCCGTCCGCTTGAACAGCGTGTACACCACCTCGAAGACCACATACGGCACGGCCACGCCTGTGACCAGCCGCTTCAGACGCCCCGGACTCGCGTCGAAGCTGCGCGAGAAGTAACCGGAGATCACGATGAACGCCGGCATGTGGAACGAGTAGACCGTCATATAGAGCGCGGACGCCGCCCGGCTGTCACCGCGCAGCGGCTCCCAGGAATGCCCCATCGCGACGAGCACGATCGCCAGGTACTTCGCGTTGTCGAAGAACGCGTCGCGCACCTTGCCGGGCTTGCCCTCGGCGACCGGGGCGGGGTTGATCGAGGGAGCGGTCGAAGTGGTGGCGCGCTGCGGGGGCAGAGGCGCCCGCGGAGTGGCCAGCCGTACCGGTTCGCTCACGATCCCTCCCGCGTGGAACCCCGACTCTTGAATTCACGTCTTCTCAGGTTTGCGGGATTCCAGTGGCTGCGAGACATCCCACGCACGGTAGTCACCCATCGAGGCTGACGTAAACCTGTGCCGGCCATGGGTGGCGGCTGTCACAGCGCAACGGTGGGCGGAGTCGGACTTCGGCGCCCAAGTCGGACGGAATCCTGTGCTTCTACCATGAGTTGCGACGCGTAGAAGGAGGATCGGGGCAGGGGCAGGGGCAGGGGCAGGGACAGAGGCAGGGGCGGAGACGGGGACGGAAACGGTGACGGGGAGGGGCGACGTGGCGAACCAGGACGAGAGCGGGCGCAGGCGCGGGCAGGGCGAGTTGGAGGGCCAGGTGCTCGCGGCCCTGTGCGAGGCTCCGTCCCCGGTGACCGCGGGCTGGGTGCGCGAGCGCCTCGGCGGCACACTCGCCTACACGACGGTGATCACGATCCTCACCCGCCTCCAGGCCAAGGGCGCGGTCACCCGCGAACGCGTCGGCCGCTCCTTCACCTGGACCGCCGCGTCCGACGAAGCCGGTCTTGCGGCCCACCGCATGCGCCGGGTCCTGGACGGAGAGAGCGACCGGGCCGCCGTCCTGACCAGCTTCGTGTCGAGCCTCTCGGCGAACGACGAGCAACTGCTCCGCGCTCTGTTGACGGCGGACGAGGCGGACGAGGCGGACGAGGCGGACGAGGCGGACGAGGCGGACGAGGCGGATAAGGCGGAGGCCGTCGGGAACACCACGAACACCAGGAACTCTGGGAACACCGAGGGCCGCTGATCATGGGTTTCGCCGTGTTCCTCCCTCTTGTCCTCCCGCTGACCGCGTGGCCGGTCGCGCGCCTCGCCGAACGGCACCTCCACCCGCGCGCGGCGACCCTGCTGCTCACCGCGGTGGGTGGCGTCCTCGGCCTGAGCAGCACGCTGTGCCTGGGCCTGCTCGCGATCGTCGGCACGGCCCAGTTGCCCGGCAACCCGCTGCCGGACGGCTGGGCCGACCCTGAGGTACGGGCCGCGGTGCCGCACGACGAGGTCGTCGGCAAGGCGGCGGTCGGTGCGCTCGGCGCGGTCCTCGCGTCGTGCACGGCGTTCCTGCTGCACCGCCGCAGGACCGGACGGCAAGCGACCCGCGCCCTCGCGGGACTCCCGCCGCGCCGCGGGATCGCGGTCCTGCCCGACGCGATCCCGTACGCCCGCGCGCTCCCGGACGGCCGCATCGTCGTATCGACCGGGATGCTGGCGGGCCTCAACTCCCCGGAACGCCGGGCCCTGTTCGCGCACGAACGCGCCCACCTCGTGGTCGGCCACCACCGCCACCTCCTGCTGACCGGCCTCACGGCCCGCGCCAACCCGTTCCTACGGCCCCTGCGAACCTCCGTGACGTACACCGTGGAACGCTGGGCCGACGAGGAGGCGGCCCGCGCCGTGGGCGACCGGCGCCTGACGGCCCGCGCGGTCGGCAAAGCGGCCCTGCTCACCCCGAGCAGGACGCTCCCCGGGCCGCCCGCTCCGTCCGGGGCACCCGCCTTCGCCGCCCCGGGCCCGGTGCCGCGCCGGGTCGCCGCCCTGCTCGGCCCGCCACCCGCGCCCCGCACCTGGCCGCCGCTGTGCACGGCGGTCGGAGTGGCGGCCTGGGCGGCGCTGGCCGGCACCATGATCTCGGCGATGGCGTCGGCGAACTCGGTGGTCACCCTGATCGTGATCCTGCACGCGGCGACACCGTTGTAGGGCGGGGGCGGGGCAGGGGACCGGACAACTGCGCCCCCAACGGCCGTTGCTCCCAAAGGCCGCGGTTCCTATGGGCCCCCCGCGCAGCACCGCGCCCGCGGCGAGCTGCGTTGTCACCAGGGTCAGGGCTGCCGCCCCGCGACCCACGGGGTCCCGCCGGGCAGGGCCGTGCCGAGGACGCTCCTGCTCAACGGCACCAGGGCCGCCTCGACCGACATCATCTGCAGGATCTGGCGGCGGGTGGCCCGACAAGCCGAACAACCGGCTCGACCTGCGTCTCCCGTGCCCCGTCCATCAACGCCCGACCTGGATTCTCCATGGCATCCATGCTGGTCGGGGCGGTACGGCGCGACAGAGGCGACCGGTTGAACTTTCGCCTCGGGCGCCCTCAGAGGGGCCTATGGTCGGGGCAGACCGACTCCACGCCGCTCGAAAGGCGCCTGGTGCAACCCGCCCCGCGCCACCTGACCGGCACGGGAGCCATTCTCGTCGTTCGTCGTTCGTCGGTCCGCGGGTGTCGAGAACGTGCCATCAGCTCCGTCCCAGGGATATCGGCGGCCACCACCGGCCGGACGAAAAAGAAGGAGAAAGCAGCATGGCGATTCAGCGGATGGACAACGTCGGCATCGTCGTCGAGGACATGGATGCCGCCATCGCGTTCTTCGTGGAACTCGGTATGGAGCTGGAGGGCAGGGCGGAGGTCAAGGGCCTCGTCGCCGACCAGTGCACCGGACTCGACGGCGTCCACTGCGACATCGCGATGGTCCGGACCCCGGACGGGCACAGCCGACTCGAGCTGTCGAAGTACCGCACCCCCGCGGTGATCAGCGCCGGGCCGCGCAACCAGCCACACAACATCCTGGGCACGCACCGCGTCATGTTCGCGGTCGACGACATCAAGGACACGGTTGCCCGCCTACGCCCCCACGGCGCCGAACTCCTCGGCGAGATCGCCCAGTTCGAGGACAGCTACCTGCTCTGCTACCTCCGCGGCCCAGCGGGCATCATCGTCGGCCTGGCCGAGCAACTGCGCTGATACGCCGGACCGGGCGCTCGCGAGTGACCACTGAGCGAGCCGCGTGAGGCTCCCGGATCCCTCCAGAGCAGCATAGGGCGGCGCACGCAAAAGACCCCGGCCTCAGCGTCTCCGCTGGTGACGGGGTCTTTGGGCACCTCATACAAGGTGCCCCCGGCAGGATTCGAACCTGCGCACACGGCTCCGGAGGCCGTTGCTCTATCCCCTGAGCTACGGGGGCGTCCGCCACTTGGTGAGCGGCGACGGGTTGAACCCTACCAGCTGATCCGGGGTCCTCGTGAACAGGTATTTCCGGCCCGGACGGAAGGTTCGGCAGGGGTTGGGGAGAGGGTCGGGCGGCGGGTGTTGGAGGGGCGGGGTCCGAGCCTGGTCGCCTAGGGGTGAGGGGGCAGGGCCCGCGTCCGGCCGCCTGTAGCCGAGGGGGCATAGCCCGCGCTGGCCGCCTGTAGTGGAGGGGTAGGGGCCGATCTTGGTCGCCTGTAGTTGCGGGGGGCAGGCTGCGGGTCGGGTCCCCTGTACGGGGCGGAAGTGGGGAAAACCCGGACGCGATGGTGGGGGCCGACCTACTCTCGAGTTGTGCCAGGCGCGTCGGGCCGGGTCCTCGTTGTGGACGACAACAAGGTCATCCGGCAGTTGATCAGGGTCAATCTCGAGCTGGAGGGCTTCGAGGTCGTGACCGCGGCCGATGGTGTCGAATGCCTGGACGTGGTGCATCAGGTGCGGCCCGATGTCATCACTCTGGACGTGGTCATGCCGCGTCTCGACGGACTGCGGACCGCCGCGCGGCTGCGCGGGGACGCGCGGACCAGCGGCCTGCCCATCGTCGTCGTCAGTGCGTGCACCCAGTACGAGGTGGAGAACGGGCTCGATGTCGGCATCGACGCTTTCCTGGCCAAGCCCTTCGAGCCCAATGAACTCGTGCGCCTGGTAGGGCAGTTGAGTGAGCGCGGGCGGGCGGCGTCGGAGACCGCGGCAGCGGCAGCGGTAGCGGGGGGACATGGCGGTGAGGACGGCAGCAGTGCCGCCGGTAGCCCCAGGCTCGGCACCTCCGACCCCACCGCGGATGAGTCCGAGCGCGCCGGCCGCACCGCGGACGCCTGACAGCGACGTCAATCAGCTCCACCGATCAGCGACGACAGTCAGCTCCACCGATCAGCGACGTCAATCAGCTCCGCCGGTCAGTTTCTCCATCAGCCTTGATCCTCCGGCAGCTCCAGCCCCCCGGCAGCTTCAAGTCCTCCACCAGCTCCGTTTCCCCCGCCGGTCAGTTCCTCCGGCAGCTTCAGCTCCTCAGGAAGATTCAGTTCCCTCCGATGGCTCGCGCTCGGTCGTGGCGTACCTACCGATCGCCTGCTGCCGCATGTTCATCGGCCGATTTACCCGCGCACCCCTGGCCTGGCCCCATCGATCACCCGCCTCCAGCCCAGACCCGCACCCCCAGCCACCCACGATCACCGGTCACCCCACCGCCCCCGCCCCGACGCCCCCAACCGTCCGCATCCCGGACCATCCGCCAAACCGACTCGCCTACCCACCCCCCTCCTCCCCTACGCTTACCCCGTGACCCCCGCAGAGCTCTCCGACACCGTGCTGCGCGCCGTGCGCCGTGCGGTGGACGAGGGTGAGCTCGGCCCGGGGGCGGTCGGGCGTGGGAGCGAGCGGATCGTCGTCGAGCGGCCTCGGCCCGGTGGTCACGGGGACTACGCCACGAACGTGGCCCTGCAACTGTCCCGGCCTGCGGGACGGTCGCCGCGGCAGGTCGCCGAGGTCCTTTCCCGGCGGCTTGCCGGCAGCCCGGGTATCGCGGCCGTCGATGTGACAGGGCCGGGGTTCCTCAATTTCACCCTCAGCGCCCGGGACCCGCACGCCGCCGGCCTGCTGCGAAGCATCCGGGAGAGCGGCCTCGCCTACGGGCATGGGGAAGCCCTCCGCGGTCAGTGCATCGACCTGCGCATCCCGCGCGAGCCCCGCGCCGAGATCCTCGCCGACGCAGTCGCCCGTATCGGCCGCAGCCAGGGCGCCGAAGTCGAGGTCGAGCACCCCGAGGACCCGGGCGACGTCACGTACAGGCCCGTTCCCGCCGACCTGGATCCGCGCAGGCTCGGGGTCGACGCCGGTCGCTGGGCCCTGCTGTACCCCGCCGCGCACGACCGGCCCCGTACCGAATCCGTCGAGGACCGGGCCGGGCACCTCGCCCAGCGGGAGTCGAACCCGCTCTTCCGCGTCCGGTACGCCCACTCCCGCACCCGCGCCCTCACCCGCAACGCCGCCGACCTCGGCTTCGCGAGCGATCCCGGCGCGTTCGCCGCCATGGACGACGATCACCACCCTCATCACCTCGTCGCCGCCACAGACGACGACCCCCACCACGGCCCACACCACGACCCACACCCCCTTCACCACCTCGTCGCCGCCCTGACCGACCACCCCCGCATCCTCCTCACCGCCGCCCGCCACCGCGCCCCGGACCGCCTCGCCCGGCATCTCGTCGACGTAGCCGACGCCTTTCTCGCCGACACGCGGATCTCCGTCGGCGCGCTGCCCCAAGGTGAGGAGAAACCCTCGGCCGCCCACCGCGCCCGGCTCGCGCTCGCCGAAGCCACCGGGACGGTGCTGGCCGGCGGCCTGACCCTGCTCGGCATCGACGCCCCCGCGTACCTGTAGACATAGTTGTAGAGAAGACGAAGAGAGCGCCCCGCAGTCATGAGCCGTTCCGCACACCCCGCAGGCCCCCGCCACGCCGACGTCCTGCCCGAGGGGCACTACACCGCCCCGGCCGCCGATCTGAACGTCCTCGACCCGAAGGTGTGGGCGCAGACCGTGGCGCGTACCGCCGACGGTGGTGTACGGGTCGGCGGGATCGAAGTGGCCCGGCTCGCCGAGGAGTTCGGCACCCCGGCCTACTTCCTCGACGAGACCGACTTCCGGGCCCGGTGCGCCGCGTGGCGTGACGCGTTCGGGCCCGACGCCGATGTCTTCTACGCGGGCAAGGCCTTCCTGTCGCGTGCCGTCGTGCGGTGGCTGCACGAGGAGGGGCTCAATCTGGATGTGTGCTCCGGCGGCGAGCTCGCCACCGCCCTCTCCGCCGGCATGCCCGCCGAGCGCATCGCTTTCCACGGCAACAACAAGACCGAGGAGGAGATCGAGCGCGCCGTCTCCGTCGGTGTCGGGCGCATCGTCCTCGACTCCTTCCAGGAGATCGTCCGTGTCGCGCACATCGCCGAGGGCCTCGGCAAGCGGCAGCGCGTGCAGATCCGGGTGACCGTCGGGGTCGAGGCCCATACGCACGAGTTCATCGCCACGGCGCACGAGGACCAGAAGTTCGGCATCGCGCTGGCCGGGGGACAGGCCGCCGAGGCCGTGCGGCGGGCCCTGAAGCTCGACGGCATCGAGCTCATCGGCGTGCACAGCCACATCGGGTCGCAGATCTTCGACATGGCCGGCTTCGAGGTCGCCGCGCGCCGCGTCGTCGGGCTGCTCGCCGAGGTGCGGGACGAGCACGGCGTCGAGCTCCCGGAGATCGACCTCGGTGGCGGCCTCGGCATCGCGTACACGAGCGACGACGACCCCCGCGAGCCGCAGGAGATCGCCAAGGCGCTCGGTGAGATCGTCACGCGGGAGTGCGAGGCGGCGTCGCTTAGTACGCCGCGTATTTCGGTGGAGCCCGGTCGCGCCATCGTCGGGCCGACCGCCTTCACGCTCTACACCGTCGGCACGGTCAAGCCGCTCGAAGGGCTGCGTACGTACGTCTCCGTCGACGGCGGTATGTCCGACAACATCAGGACCGCCCTGTACGACGCCGAGTACACGGTCGCCCTCGTCTCCCGTCGCTCGGATGCCGAGCCCATGCTGGTCCGCGTCGTAGGTAAGCACTGCGAGAGCGGCGACATCGTGGTCAAGGACGCATTCCTGCCGGCGGACATCGCGCCCGGCGATCTGATCGCCGTGCCGGCCACCGGCGCGTACTGCCGCTCCATGGCCAGCAACTACAACCACGCGCTTCGCCCGCCGGTCGTCGCCGTGCGCGACGGCGAGGCCCGGGTGATCGTCCGGCGTGAGACGGAGGAAGATCTCCTGCGTCTCGATGTCGGGTGATGAAATATCTGTCTCACCCACCGGACCGGGGACAATAAGACCGGTCCGGTGCGTGAGACTGGTTCCACCGTAGAGATACGTCGAAGCAGATGTAGTAACAGCAGTAGATGTAGCAACAGCTGCAGATGTAGTAACAGCTGCAGATGTAGTAACAGCTGCAGACGTAGTACGTAGTAACAGCAGCAGATGTAGCAACAGAAGTAGATGTAGTAACAGAGGAAACGAGGTCGGATGATGCGTACGCGTCCGCTGAAGGTGGCGCTGCTGGGCTGTGGGGTCGTCGGCTCAGAGGTGGCGCGCATCATGACGACGCACGCCGCCGACCTCGCCGCCCGCATCGGTGCCCCGGTGGAGCTCGCGGGGGTGGCCGTGCGGCGGCCCTCGAAGGTGCGCGAAGGGATCGACCCGGCCCTCGTCACCACCGACGCCACCGCCCTCGTCAAACGGGGCGACATCGACGTGGTGGTCGAAGTCATCGGGGGGATCGAGCCCGCGCGCACCCTCATCACCACCGCCTTCGAGCACGGCGCCTCCGTCGTCTCGGCCAACAAGGCGCTGCTCGCGCAGGACGGTGCCGCGCTGCACGCCACCGCCGTCGAGCAGGGGCGGGACCTCTATTACGAGGCTGCCGTCGCCGGGGCCATCCCGCTGATCCGGCCGCTGCGCGAGTCCCTCGCGGGTGACAAGGTCAACCGCGTCCTCGGGATCGTGAACGGCACGACCAACTTCATCCTCGACAAGATGGACTCGGCCGGGGCGGGCTACCAGGAAGCCCTCGACGAGGCCACCGCCCTCGGGTACGCCGAAGCCGACCCGACCGCCGACGTCGAGGGCTTCGACGCGGCGGCCAAGGCCGCCATCCTCGCCGGGATCGCCTTCCACACGCGCGTACGTCTCGACGACGTGTACCGCGAGGGCATGACCGAGGTGACCGCCGCCGACTTCGCGTCAGCGAACGAGATGGGGTGCACCATCAAGCTGCTCGCCATCTGTGAGCGCGCCCTCGACGGTGGTTCCGTTACGGCCCGCGTGCACCCCGCGATGATTCCGCTCGACCACCCTCTCGCCTCCGTGCGCGGCGCCTACAACGCCGTGTTCGTCGAGGCCGAGGCCGCCGGGCAGTTGATGTTCTACGGGCCCGGTGCCGGCGGTTCGCCGACCGCGTCCGCCGTACTCGGCGACCTCGTCGCCGTCTGCCGCAACCGCCTCAACGGCGCGACGGGACCCGGCGACTCCGCGTACACGCAACTGCCCGTCTCACCCATGGGCGACTCCGTGACGCGGTACCACATCAGCCTCGACGTGGCCGACAAGCCGGGCGTGCTCGCCCAGGTGGCGACGGTCTTCGCCGAGCACGGGGTGTCCATCGACACCGTGCGGCAGTCGGGGAAGGACGGCGAGGCCTCCCTTGTCGTCGTCACCCATCGCGCGGCGGACGCGGCCCTCACCGGGACCGTGGACGCGCTGCGTCAGCTCGACACCGTGCGCGGTGTCGCCAGCATCATGCGTGTTGAAGGGGAGTAGCAGGGATGACCGGAATGACCCACCAGTGGCGCGGCATCATCGAGGAGTACCGGGACCGGCTCCCGGTGACCGGCACCACGCCGGTCGTGTCGCTGCGCGAGGGCGGCACGCCGCTCGTGCCCGCGCAGGTCCTCTCCGAGCGCACGGGGTGCGAGGTCCACCTGAAGGTGGAAGGCGCCAACCCCACCGGCTCCTTCAAGGACCGCGGCATGACCATGGCCATCACCAAGGCCAAGGAGGAAGGCGCGCAGGCCGTCATCTGCGCGTCCACCGGCAACACCTCCGCCTCCGCCGCGGCCTACGCCGTGCGCGCCGGCATGCTCTGCGCCGTCCTCGTGCCCCGCGGCAAGATCGCGCTCGGCAAGATGGGCCAGGCGCTCGTCTACGGTTCGAAGATCCTCCAGGTCGACGGCAACTTCGACGACTGCCTGAACCTGGCCCGCAGCCTCTCCGAGAACTACCCGGTGGCGCTGGTCAACTCGGTCAACCCGTTCCGTATCGAGGGCCAGAAGACCGCCTCGTTCGAGATCGTGGACGCGCTCGGCGACGCACCCGACATCCACGTCCTCCCGGTCGGCAACGCGGGCAACATCACGGCCTACTGGAAGGGCTACAAGGAGTACGCCGCCGACTCGGTGTCGTCCCGTACGCCGCGCATGTGGGGTTTCCAGGCTTCCGGTTCCGCGCCGATCGTGCGCGGCGAGATCGTCAAGGACCCGTCGACGATCGCGACCGCGATCCGTATCGGAAACCCGGCGTCGTGGAATTACGCGCTCGCCGCGCGCGACGAGTCCGGCGGCTTCATCGACGAGGTGACGGACCGTGAGATCCTGCGCGCCTACAAGCTGTTGGCGGCCCAGGAGGGTGTCTTCGTCGAGCCCGCGTCCGCCGCGTCGGTCGCCGGTCTGCTGAAGGCCGCCGAGCAGGGCAAGGTCGACCCGGGTCAGAAGATCGTCTGCACCGTCACGGGGAACGGCCTCAAGGACCCCGACTGGGCCGTCTCCGGCGCTCCGCAGCCGGTCACCGTGCCGGTCGACGCGGCCGCGGCCGCCGAGCGGCTCGGTCTCGCCTGAGTCGAAACCCGGCGTTGATATCCCGTCAACCGGGCGTATCCGTACGGGGGGTGCACAGGGGGCTTACGACACGCATCGTGCGCCTCCTGTGCGCCCTATGTCGCCACAGAACCTTCCTTCGATAGGCTGTACCGAACCCGCCCGCCGCATATGCCGCGGTGCCGCCGCCGTTCCGTCGTTTTCCGGCGCAATTCCGCCGTGGTTCCGTCGTTCGCGGCCCGGGTGTCGTCGTACGCAGCACAAGACATCGGAAGTCTCGGAAGTTCCCGAATACCTCGACCGTCGCACATCTCGCCGATCTCGCGGATCTCCCCGATCCCGCGGATCTCGCGGATCTCGTCAGTCCCACCGGTTTTCGGAGACGCCCGGAACGTCCCGCAGCTCAAGGAGAGTCATCGAGCGATGGCCGGTCCCGCGTTCCGCGCCGCCGCCGTCAGGGTGCGCACCCCTGCCACCAGCGCCAATCTCGGCCCGGGTTTCGACGCCCTGGGCCTGTCGCTGGGGCTCTATGACGACGTCGTCGTCAGGGTCGCCGACTCCGGGCTGAACATCGACATCGCAGGCGAGGGCTCCGAGACCCTGCCGCGCGACGAGTCGCACCTTCTCGTACGGTCCCTGCGCACCGCCTTCGACCTGCTCGGCGGGCAGCCGCGCGGCCTGGAGATCGTCTGCGCCAACCGCATCCCGCACGGCCGCGGCCTGGGCTCGTCCTCCGCCGCCATCGTCGCGGCGGTCGTCGCCGCGCGCGCGGTGACCATAGGCGGCGACGCCCGGCTCGACGACGCGGCCCTGCTCGAACTCGCCACCGAGATCGAGGGCCACCCCGACAACGTGGCCCCCTGTCTGCTCGGCGGCTTCACCATCGCCTGGATGGAGTCCGGCGCGGGGCGGGCGATCCGTCTGGACGCCGCGCCGTCCGTCGTGCCGGTGGTCTTCGTACCGTCGAAGCCGGTCCTCACCGAAATGGCGCGAGGACTGCTGCCGCGCACCGTCCCCCATGTGGACGCAGCGGCCAACGCGGGCCGGGCGGCCCTGCTCGTCGAGGCCCTGACCAGGCGCCCCGAGCTGCTGCTGCCGGCCACCGAGGACCGTCTCCACCAGGACTACCGGGCTCCCGCCATGCCGGAGAGCGCGGCACTTGTGGAGCGGCTGCGGGCCGACGGGGTTCCCGCAATGATTTCCGGGGCGGGGCCGACGGTCATCGCTCTGGTGGAGGACGGAACGGCCGACAAGGTCGCCCGACTGGCCGGAGAGGGATGGGCCGCGAACCGTCTGGCCCTCGACGCCCGCGGAGCCAGCGTGCTGCCGCTCGGCTCCTCTCCCGATTGATCAAAAACGTACGGTTGCCGGATTACGAGAGGGGGAATGTTTGTTGGATCCGGTAGTGTTAACCTCAAGTCTGCACCCGACCCCACCATGGCGAGGTGCTGTGTGTCCCCGTCCGGGACAACCATTCTTCCGGGAGCCTCCCCAGCAATTCCGTACAGCGTCCTTCTATGCCGGGACGCGGTACTGAGCGTTGGCGAGCATGCTCCGGAACCGGCGTGACCGAGCCGCGTGACACAGAAATCCAGTGCACCCGCGCGTTCGCGAATCGCCGTCACCACTGAATTCTTCCGCCTCATCGGCGGACAACCGCCCCGGCACGGTCCGTACAGGCAGGACCACCGCCGGACAGCACGACCGGTCGCCGAGCCAGACAGGCCGACGTCCGCTCCAGGGAAGGACCCTTCGTGAGCGACACCACCGATCTGATGGGCGTTGCCGACAGCTCTGCTGCGGCGCCCTCCACGGATGCCTCTGCCGCGCCTGCCGCCGGTGCTTCGGGCTCCCGGCGGCGCCGCGGTACCGGCCTTGACGGCATGGTGCTGGCCGAGCTGCAGCAGGTCGCATCGGGCCTCGGTATCAGGGGCACCGCGCGGATGCGCAAGAGCCAGCTGATCGAGGTCATCAAGGAGGCGCAGTCGGGTGGCGGCGCCCCCGCGAAGAGCGCCGACGCCGCCGAGACGAAGCCGAAGCGCCGGGCCACCTCCAAGGCCCGCACCGGCGACGAGCCCGCGGCCGACGCCGCGCAGGCCAAGGCGGAGAAGGCCGAGACCGGCGACAGCGGCTCGGCCAAGGCGAAGAAGACCGCCGACCAGCAGCAGATCGACATCCCCGGCCAGGGCGCGGGGGACGAGCAGCCGGCCAACGAGCGCCGTCGTCGGCGTGCCACCTCGGAGGCGGGCAGCCCCGAGACGGCCACGGCCGAGGCCGCGAAGGCCGAGCCGAAGCAGGACAAGCAGGACGGCGCCGAGAACAAGGGCGACGGCGGCCAGGACAACAGCAACGACGGCCGTCGTGACCGTCGCGACCGCCGTGACCGTGGTGGCGAGCGTGCCGACCGCGGGGACCGGGGTGGCGACCGCGGTGACCGTGGTGGCCGCGACCGTGACCGCCGCGGCAAGGGCGAGGAGCAGGGCGGCCAGGGCGGTCAGGGCAACAAGGACCAGGGCGGCGGCCGGCAGCAGCAGGGCGGCGGCCGTCAGGACCGGGACCGCGACCGCAACAACGGCCCGCAGGACGACGACGATTTCGAGGGTGGCCGGCGCGGCCGCCGGGGCCGTTACCGCGACCGCCGCGGGCGTCGTGGGCGCGAAGAGGGCGGCAACTTCGGCAACGAGCCGCAGGTCTCCGAGGACGACGTCCTGATCCCCGTCGCGGGCATCCTCGACATCCTCGACAACTACGCCTTCATCCGTACGTCGGGCTACCTCCCGGGCCCCAACGACGTCTACGTCTCCCTCGCCCAGGTCCGCAAGAACGGCCTGCGCAAGGGCGACCACGTCACCGGTGCGGTCCGCCAGCCCAAGGACGGCGAGCGCCGCGAGAAGTTCAACGCGCTCGTCCGCCTCGACTCGGCGAACGGCATGGCGGCCGAATCCGGGCGCGGGCGGCCGGAGTTCAACAAGCTGACGCCCCTCTACCCGCAGGACCGGCTCCGCCTGGAGACCGACCCGGGCGTGCTGACGACCCGCATCATCGACCTCGTCGCGCCGATCGGTAAGGGCCAGCGCGGTCTGATCGTGGCCCCGCCGAAGACCGGCAAGACCATGATCCTGCAGGCGATCGCCAACGCGATCACCATCAACAACCCCGAGTGCCACCTGATGGTCGTCCTGGTCGACGAGCGTCCGGAAGAGGTCACCGACATGCAGCGGTCGGTCAAGGGCGAGGTCATCTCCTCGACCTTCGACCGTCCGGCCGAGGACCACACGACGGTCGCCGAGCTCGCCATCGAGCGCGCCAAGCGCCTCGTCGAGCTGGGCCACGACGTCGTCGTGCTGCTCGACTCCATCACGCGTCTGGGCCGCGCCTACAACCTGGCGGCCCCGGCCTCCGGGCGCATCCTGTCCGGTGGTGTCGACTCGACCGCCCTGTACCCGCCGAAGCGCTTCTTCGGTGCCGCGCGCAACATCGAGGACGGCGGCTCGCTCACCATCCTCGCCACCGCGCTGGTGGACACCGGGTCCCGCATGGACGAGGTGATCTTCGAGGAGTTCAAGGGCACCGGCAACGCCGAGCTCAAGCTCGACCGCAAGCTCGCCGACAAGCGCATCTTCCCGGCGGTGGACGTCGACGCGTCCGGTACCCGTAAGGAAGAGATCCTGCTCGGCAGCGACGAACTCGCGATCACCTGGAAGCTGCGCCGCGTGCTGCACGCGCTCGACCAGCAGCAGGCGATCGAGCTGCTCCTCGACAAGATGAAGCAGACGAAGTCCAACGCGGAGTTCCTGCTCCAGATCCAGAAGACGACGCCGGCGCCGGGCAACGGCAACGACTGACGCTTCTGACAAGCACAGACAAGCACAGACAAGCACGGACGCGCACGGACCAGGGCTGGGCCCCGCCGCACCTGCGGCGGGGCCCAGCCCTTTCGTTTGCGCCCGAGACCTTCACCACAGGCATAAGAATCCGGTGCCCCTGTGAAGCATGCGGTTGCTGGTGACAAAGGTGCAGGTGAGAGCGGTGGGGGACTTTCGTCCCGCGCCGTTTCATGATCCGTTCGCCCCGCTGCGGGCACATCGCGCTGTGCAACCCTTCAGGACGGTTCGCCGTCACACCGAGTGAAGAGCAGAGCGGACCGAAGGAAGACAGACCTGCGAGGAGCACATGCCCGACAGTGACAGCAAGCCCGGGCGCCACCGCGCCAAGGGCCGCCGCCGCAAGCCGAACGCCGGGCGCGGCAAGGCGCTGCGCGTCGTGGCGTGGAGCGCGGCGGGCATCGTCGTCCTCGGCGGCACCGGCCTCGGGTACGTGTACTTCAAGCTCAACGGCAACATCAAGAGCGTCGACATCAACCAGGCCCTGGGCGCCGACCGGCCCGACAACGTCGACAACGGCTCGCAGGACATCCTCGTGCTCGGCTCCGACAGCCGGGCCGGCAGCAACAAGAAGGCCGGCGGCGGCACCGATGACGGCAGCGCCCGCTCGGACACCGCGATGGTCGTCCACGTCTACAAGGGGCACAAGAAGGCGAGCATCGTCTCCATACCCCGGGACACCCTCATAGAGCGGCCGTCGTGCACCGACAAGGACGGCACCGAGCACCCGGCGCAGAACGACGTCATGTTCAACTCCGCCTACTCCACCGGCGGCGCGGCCTGCGCGGTCAAGACCGTCGAGTCGATGAGCGGCATCCGGATGGACCACTACGTAGAGGTCGACTTCAGCGGCTTCCAGGACCTGATCGACGACCTCGGCGGCGTCGAGGTGACGACCAGCAAGGCGATCGACGACCCCGACAGCCACCTCCAGCTCGACGCGGGCACCCACAAGCTCGACGGCAAGCAGGCACTCGGTCTCGTACGGACCCGGCACGGCGTCGGCGACGGCAGTGACCTGGGCCGGATCCAGCTCCAGCAGGCGTTCATGAAGGCCCTGATGGACCAGATCAAGCACGTCGGCGTCTTCAGCAACCCCAAGAAGCTGTACGACCTCGCGGACACGGCCACGAAGTCCGTGACGACCGACTCCGACCTGGCCTCCGTCAAGGACCTGACCTCGTTCGCGGGCGGGCTCAAGGGCATCGGCTCGAACGACATGAACATGGTGACGATGCCGGTGCAGTACGACACGGCCGACGCCAACCGCGTCCTGGTCGACCGGACCAAGTCCGACCAGGTCTGGAAGGCCCTGAAGTCCGACAAGGCGATCCCGAAGTCGGCCGGCGAGGGCACCGCTTCCGGCACCGCGGACGGCGTTCTCAAATAGCCGGTGAAGCAGGTTTGAAAGCCGCCGGGAATAGTTGAGGACCCACCCTGGTTTTGGGAGATGCGCCCAGTCCTGGCAGACTGGTCCGTCGGCTCCGGTTCACGCTCCCGCAATCCGCGTCAGCGACCCGGCGCCCTCCCGAACCTAGGAGACACCTTGAAGCGCGACATCCACCCCGAGTACACCGAGACCCAGGTCAGCTGCACCTGCGGCGCGGAATTCACCACTCGTAGCACCATCGACTCCGGCACCATCCGTGCCGAGGTCTGCTCCGAGTGCCACCCGTTCTACACGGGCAAGCAGAAGATCCTCGACACCGGTGGCCGTGTGGCCCGCTTCGAGGCCCGCTTCGGCAAGGCTGCGGCTGCCAACAAGTAGCGAGGCTCCAGCGCCGGTCTCCGGTGCCCCGATCGCAGGGGCACCGGGACCGGCGCTTTGCGATGCAGCCCCCCCTTTTGACCCCCGTACCCGCAGGAGCCGGAGATGTTCGAGGCCGTCGAGGACCTCATCGGTGAGCACGCCGATCTGGAACAGAAGCTCGCGGACCCGTCGGTCCACGCCGACCAGGCCAACGCGCGCAAGCTGAACAAGCGCTACGCAGAGCTCACCCCGATCGTCGCGACGTACCGCTCCTGGAAGCAGACCGGCGACGACATCGAGACCGCACGTGAACTGGGCGCCGACGACCCGGACTTCGCGGCCGAGGTCAAGGAGCTCGAGAAGTCGCGCGAGGAGATCACCGAGAAGCTGCGGCTTCTGCTGGTGCCCCGCGACCCGTCCGACGACAAGGACGTGATCCTCGAGGTCAAGGCCGGCGCGGGTGGCGACGAGTCCGCGCTGTTCGCCGGTGACCTGCTGCGCATGTATCTGCGGTACGCCGAGCGCGTCGGCTGGAAGACCGAGATCATCGACGCCACCGAGTCGGAGCTGGGCGGCTACAAGGACGTCCAGGTCGCCGTGAAGACCAAGGGCGGCAACGGCGCGACCGAGCCCGGCCAGGGCGTCTGGGCGCGGCTGAAGTACGAGGGCGGCGTGCACCGTGTGCAGCGCGTCCCGGCGACCGAGTCGCAGGGCCGTATCCACACCTCCGCGGCCGGTGTGCTGGTCACGCCCGAGGCCGAGGAGGTCGACGTCGAGATCAACATGAACGACCTGCGGATCGACGTCTACCGCTCCTCCGGGCCCGGCGGCCAGTCCGTCAACACGACCGACTCCGCGGTGCGCATCACGCACGTGCCCACCGGAGTCGTGGCCTCCTGCCAGAACGAGAAGAGCCAGCTGCAGAACAAGGAGCAGGCGATGCGTATTCTGCGCTCCAGGCTGCTCGCGGCGGCCCAGGAGGAAGCGGAGAGCAAAGCCGCGGACGCCCGCCGCAGCCAGGTCCGCACCGTCGACCGCTCCGAGAAGATCCGTACGTACAACTTCCCGGAGAACCGCATCTCGGACCACCGTGTCGGTTTCAAGGCGTACAACTTGGACCAGGTGCTCGACGGTGATCTCGACGCCATGATCCAGGCGTGCGTCGACGCGGACTCGGCCGCCAAGCTCGCCGCCGCGTAAGCACGGGCAGGCGCGCGTCAGCCCGTACGGCCCGTAAGACAGCTCGGAGGACCAGCGTGCAGCAACATCTTGGGGGGCGGCCCCCGAACCCCCGCAGCGTGCTGCTCGCGGAAGTGGCGCAGGCCACCCAGCGTCTCGCCGACGCGGGCGTGCCCTCGCCGCGCAACGACGCCGAGGAGCTCGCCGCCTTCGTGCACGGCGTGAAGCGGGGCGAGCTGCACACCGTCAAGGACGCGGACTTCGACGCCCGGTACTGGGAGGTGACCGCGCGCCGCGAGGCCCGCGAGCCGCTCCAGCACATCACAGGGCGCGCGTACTTCCGCTACCTGGAGCTCCAGGTCGGGCCCGGCGTCTTCGTGCCGCGCCCGGAGACCGAGTCGGTCGTCGGATGGGCCATAGACGCCGTACGCGCCATGGACGTCGTCGAGCCGCTCATCGTCGACCTGTGCACCGGCTCCGGCGCCATCGCGCTCGCGCTCGCCCAGGAGGTCCCGCGCTCGCGTGTACACGCCGTGGAGCTGTCCGAGGACGCCCTGAAGTGGACGCGGAAGAACGTCGAGGGGTCCAGGGTCGACCTGCGCCAGGGAGACGCCCTGGAGGCCTTCCCCGACCTCGACGGACAGGTCGACCTCGTCGTCTCGAACCCGCCCTACATCCCGCTCACCGAGTGGGAGTACGTGGCTCCCGAGGCCCGCGACCACGACCCGGACATGGCGCTGTTCTCCGGCGAGGACGGCCTCGACCTGATCCGCGGCATCGAGCGCACCGCCCACCGTCTGCTGCGCCCCGGCGGCGTCGTCGTCATCGAGCACGCGGACACGCAGGGCGGCCTGGTGCCGTGGATCTTCACCGAGGAGCGGGGCTGGGCGGACGCCGCCGATCACCCCGACCTGAACAACCGGCCGCGGTTCGCGACCGCCCGCAAGGCGATGCCGTGACCCACACCGCGCTTCACCACATCGAGCACAACGCAGAGCAGTACGCAGAGCAGTACGCAGAGCTGGAGGCCCGCTAAATGGCACGGCGTTACGACACCAACGACGCGACCGACCGCGCTACCGGTCTGCGTGAAGCCGCCTCCGCCGTTCGTCGCGGTGAGCTCGTCGTGCTGCCCACCGACACCGTCTACGGCATCGGCGCCGACGCGTTCGCGGCCGAGGCGGTCGGTGACCTCCTGGAGGCCAAGGGCCGTGGCCGCAACATGCCGAGCCCCGTCCTCATCGGCTCCCCGAACACGCTGCACGGCCTCGTCACGGACTTCTCCGAGATGGCCTGGGAGCTCGTCGACGCGTTCTGGCCCGGTGCCCTGACGATCGTCGCCAAGCACCAGCCGTCCCTCCAGTGGGACCTGGGCGAGACCCGCGGCACCGTCGCCGTCCGCATGCCGCTGCACCCGGTCGCCATCGAACTGCTCACCGAGGTCGGCCCGATGGCCGTGTCCTCCGCCAACCTCACGGGCCACCGCGCTCCCGAGGACTGCGACGCCGCCCAGGAGATGCTGGGCGACTCCGTCTCCGTCTACCTCGACGGCGGCCCCACCCCCGGCATCGTCCCTTCGTCGATCGTCGACGTCACCGGCAAGGTCCCGGTGCTGTTGCGCGCCGGTGCGCTCACCGCCGACGAACTGCGCAAGGTCGTACCCGACCTCGAGGTGGCGAATTGACAGCCCCTGAGACGGGGCGTGGCATAGGCACCGACTACGGGGCGCTCTCGCTCCCCGGCGACTCCTTCCGCATCCTCCACGTCAGCACCGGCAACGTGTGCCGCTCGCCGATCACCGAGCGGCTGACCCGGCACGCCCTCGCGGACCGGCTCGGCGACCCGCTGGCCGGCGGGCTCATCGTGGAGAGCGCGGGCACCTGGGGCCACGAGGGAGCCCCGATGGAGGCCAACGCGGAGACGGTCCTCGCCGACTTCGGCGCGGACGCCTCCGGCTTCGTCGGCCGCGAGCTCCTGGACGACCACGTCATAAGAGCCGACCTCGTGCTGACCGCGACCCGGGACCACCGCGCCCAGGTCATCTCCATGGGCCACAGCGCGGGCCTGCGCACGTTCACGCTGAAGGAGTTCACGCGGCTCGTGCAGGCCATAGACCCCGCGACCCTCCCCGACCCGCTGGAGAGCGGCGTGGTGCAGCGCGCACGGTCCCTGGTGCGGGCCGCGGCGGCGCTGCGCGGCTGGCTGCTCGCCCCGAGCGTCGAGGCGGACGAGGTGTACGACCCGTACGGCGCCCCGCTGCCCTTCTTCCGCTCGGTGGGCGGCGAGATCAACGAGGCCTTGGCGCCGGTGGTCCGCGCCCTGACGGGCGTGAAGTAGCCCGAACCAGCCCTCCGGGCGTTTCCACAATCAGCCCCTCCGGCGTTTCCACAACCAGCCCCTCCGGCGATTGAGGAGCGGGGTCCGGGGCGGAGCCCCGTGGCGGCACCCCCAGGCGCCCCGAGCCCCCCGGACCTACATTGGAAAGATGCCGGTCACGCCTCACCCCGCACCCCTTGCGGAGCTAACGCGCCAGGACCCCGAACTGGCCGAGATCATCCACGGCGAGGCGGCCCGCCAGGCCGACTCCCTCCAGCTGATCGCCGCGGAGAACTTCGTCTCGCCCGCGGTCCTCGAAGCCCTCGGCTCCCCCCTCGCGAACAAGTACGCGGAGGGCTACCCCGGCGCCCGCCACCACGGCGGCTGCGAACTCGTCGACGTGGCCGAGCGCATCGCGATCGACCGGGCGAAGGCCCTCTTCGGCGCCGAGCACGTCAACGTACAGGCGCACTCCGGCTCCTCGGCCGTGCTCGCCGCGTACGCGGTGCTGCTGCGCCCCGGCGACACCGTGCTCGCCATGGGCCTGCCGTCCGGCGGCCACCTCACGCACGGCTCACCGGCCAACTTCTCCGGCCGCTGGTTCGACTTCGTGCCGTACGGCGCCGACGCCGAGAGCGGGCTCATCGACTACGACGAGGTTCGTGCCGCCGCCCGCGCCCACCGCCCCAAGGCCATCGTGTGCGGCTCGATCTCCTACCCCCGGCACATCGACTACGCGGCCTTCCGCGCCATCGCCGACGAGGTGGGCGCCCACCTCATCGCCGACGCCGCGCACCCCATCGGGCTCGTCGCCGGGGGAGCGGCCCCGAACCCGGTCCCGTACGCCGACATCGTCTGCGCGACCACGCACAAGGTGCTGCGCGGCCCGCGCGGCGGCATGCTGCTGTGCGGCGCCGACCTCGCGGACCGGGTCGACCGGGCCGTCTTCCCGTTCACGCAGGGCGGCGCGCAGATGCACACGATCGCCGCGAAGGCCGTCGCGTTCGGCGAGGCGGCGACGGCCGCCTTCAGCGGGTACGCGCATCAGGTCGTCGCCAATGCGCGGGTGCTGGCCGCAGCGCTGGGCGCGCAGGGTTTCGCCGTCACCACGGGCGGCACCGACACCCACCTCGTCACCGTGGATTCGGCGCCGCTCGGCGTACTGGGCCAAGTGGCCCGCGGCCGTCTGGCCTCCGCCGGAATGGTCCTGGACACCTGCGCCCTGCCCCACGGAGACGGCCGCGGCCTGCGCCTGGGCACCGCCGCCGTCACCACACAAGGCATGACGGAGGCGGAGATGGCACGGATCGCCATGCTCTTCTCAGGTGTCGTACGCGGTGATCTCGACGCCCGCACGGTCCGCGAGGAGATCCGCGGACTCACCGCGAGATTTCCGCCGTACGCCGCCGGACAACGGGTAGGAGCCCCACCCGGAACACCCTCGCCCGGCACCGCGAGCGGGACCGCGAACGTCACCGCACGGTAACTCGTGCAACCATCGTCGCTACCCGGAAGTCTCCACTATCAAGCACGCGAAGCTAGGGTGTGGGGCTGAGATGGCCAGCGATACCTGTGGGGAAGCCCGTGCGTGAATACCTGCTGACGCTCTGCATCACGGCCGCGGTGACCTATCTGCTCACAGGCCCGGTGCGGAAGTTCGCGATTGTGGCCGGCGCGATGCCGGAGATCCGTGCGCGGGACGTGCACCGAGAACCCACACCGCGGCTCGGCGGTATCGCCATGTTCTTCGGCCTGTGCGCGGGCCTCCTGGTCGCCGACCACCTCACCAACCTGGACAAGGTCTTCGACTCGTCCAACGAGCCACGGGCGCTGCTCTCCGGAGCCGCGCTGATCTGGCTGATCGGTGTGCTGGACGACAAGTTCGAGATCGACGCGCTGATCAAGCTGGGCGGCCAGATGATCGCCGCCGGCGTCATGGTCATGCAGGGTCTGACGATCCTGTGGCTGCCGATCCCGGGGGTCGGCACGGTCGGCCTGACCCAGTGGCAGGGCACGCTGCTCACGGTGGCGCTCGTGGTGATCACCATCAACGCGGTGAACTTCGTCGACGGCCTCGACGGCCTCGCGGCGGGCATGGTGTGCATCGCAGCAGCGGCCTTCTTCCTCTACGCCTACCGGATCTGGTACGGCTACGGCATCGAGGCCGCGGCCCCCGCGACGCTCTTCGCGGCCATCCTCATGGGCATGTGCCTGGGCTTCCTGCCGCACAACATCCATCCGGCCCGGATCTTCATGGGCGACTCCGGCTCGATGCTCATCGGGCTCGTGCTGGCGGCCGGCGCCATCTCCATGACCGGGCAGATCGACCCGGACGCCCTCAAGCTGAACCTCGGCGGCAGTACGCGGGACACCACGCACGCGATGCTTCCGGTCTTCATCCCGCTCGTGATGCCGCTGACGATCATCGCGATCCCGTTCGCGGACCTCGTCCTCGCGATCGTGCGCCGCACCTGGAACGGGCAGTCGCCGTTCGCCGCCGACCGCGGCCACCTCCACCACCGGCTCCTGGAGATCGGGCACTCCCACAGCCGCGCGGTGCTGATCATGTACTTCTGGTCGGCGCTCATCGCCTTCGGCGCGGTCGCCTACTCCGTGCACTCCGCGTCCGGAATGTGGGTTGTGCTCACGATTGTCGCGCTGAGCTTCGTCGGCCTGGTGCTGCTCCTGCTCCCGCGCTTCACCCCGCACGCGCCGCGCTGGGCCCAGCACTTGGTGCCGCCGCGCTACCGCCGCCGCGCCGCGACGGAGGAGGCCGCGGAGGCGCACGAGACGCCCGAGGACGAGCAGGAGCCGGCCCCGGTGCCCGCAGGAGTCAACGGAGCGACAGCAATTGGCGCTCGTTCGCGTTTCACTGATCGGCGTAAAGCGGAGTCGTCACGCTGACGCGTGGCGGAAAACGCGGCAATACCAGACAAGTTGACCCGGCGAGTGCACAGACGCGCAGGTTCCCCCTCACGTGTGACGGTTGGCACACCTTCTAGGTAAAGACCGCATCAAATAGTTTGTGATACCGTTCACGAAACCCGGGGATAGAGCCGAAAGACCGTAGTGCGACGGTCCCTTGGCCCGAAGTTCAGTCTCGGCCCCGGACTACGCTCGTCCATGACGACACCCTGCCCCCATCAATAAGCGGAGCTGCCGCCATGCCGTCCAACGACGCACGGACCCTTCTCAAAACTGCCGTACCCACAGCTGCTGTTGGCGTGATCACCATCGTGGTCAGCGCCGCTGCGGCGGGTGGCAAGGGGGCCCTCGGTGCGCTTGTCGGGACGCTGGTGGCGATCGTTTTCATGGGGCTCGGACTCGTGGTTCTCGAGCGCACGGCCAAATCACTTCCGCACCTGTTCCAGATGATGGGCCTGATGCTCTACGCGGCCCAGTTGCTGCTCATGGTCATCTTCATGGCGCTCTTCAAGGACACGACACTCTTCAACCCGAGGGCGTTCGCGATCGCCCTCGTGGTCTCGACCCTCGCGTGGATCGCCGCGCAGACGCGCGCCCACATGAAGGCCAAGATCCTCTACGTCGAGCCCGACGCCCAGAAGGGCGACAAGCCCGAGAAGACGGGGCCGAAATCGTGAAGCGTAGGGGCGGGATAAGTGGGGGATCGCGACCCTGCTATCGTCCGGTGCCAACTGCGGCATCGCGGGCGCGGGCAACTGAGCTGACGCCTGCTGTAACGCGAGGCTCGATGCCCGACTGCCGCCCCCACATCCGTAACACCAGTCCCGTGCCGAACTGCGGCCGCGCGCCGCGCCGACACAACGAGGTTGCCGTACCTATGCGCCACGCTGAAGGAGCCCGCGGTGAGTGCTGACCCGACGCAGGTGCTCGCCTTCGAGACCGACTGCCACCTTTTTGATGGGTGTGGCTTCCCGGCTCCCGGCCTGCACTCGTTCCTGTTCGAGCCCCTCTGGGGCGACGCGGACAGCAACGTGTACTTCAACAAGACGATGCTCCTGGCGCTGCTCGGCTCGGTTGTCATCATCGGCTTCTTCTGGGCCGCCTTCGCCAAGCCGAAGATCGTCCCCGGCAAGCTCCAGATGATCGCGGAGGCGGGTTACGACTTCGTCCGCCGCGGCATCGTCTACGAGACGATGGGCAAGCGTGAGGGCGAGAAGTACGTCCCCTTCATGGTCTCGCTCTTCTTCTTCGTGTGGATGATGAACCTCTGGTCGATCATCCCCATCGCCCAGTTCCCGGTGACGGCGATCATTTCGTACCCGGCGGCCATCGCGGGCATCGTGTACGTGATGTGGGTGGCTCTCACCTTCAAGCGTCACGGCTTCGTCGGCGCCTTCAAGAACTTCACGGGTTACGACAAGTCGCTCGGCGCGGTGCTGCCCCTGTCGATGACGATCGAGTTCTTCTCGAACCTGCTCGTCCGGCCGTTCACGCACACCGTGCGACTCTTCGCGAACATGTTCGCGGGTCACACCCTGCTGCTGCTCTTCACGATCGCCAGCTGGTACATGCTCAACGGCATCGGCATCGCGTACTCGGCCGTCTCGTTCGTGATGGTCATCGTCATGACCGCCTTCGAGCTGTTCATCCAGGCCGTCCAGGCCTACGTGTTCGTGCTTCTGGCGTGCAGCTACCTTTCGGGCGCGATGGCCGAAGGCCACTGAGTCCGTACCTGCACCACATTCCATAGACATCCGGTGGCCAACCCCCACCGGTACTTGAAAGAGAAGGAAGAACCGGCATGTCCGCTCTCGCGCAGACCCTCGCCGCTGGCGTCGAAATCAAGGGCAACCTCGGCTCGATCGGTTACGGCCTTGCGGCCATCGGCCCGGGCGTCGGCGTCGGCATCATCTTCGGTAACGGCACCCAGGCGCTCGCCCGTCAGCCCGAGGCTGCCGGTCTGATCCGCGCCAACCAGATTCTCGGCTTCGCCTTCTGTGAGGCGCTCGCCCTCATCGGTCTGGTCATGCCGTTCGTCTACCCGACCTCCTCCTGACCCAGACGTCGGACCGCCCCTTTCGACGAAAGGCATTGATATGAGCCCCCTGGTTCAGCTGGCGGCTGAAGAGGCTGAGAACCCTCTGATCCCGCCGATCCCAGAGCTCGTGATCGGCCTGATCGCCTTCGTCATCGTCTTCGGCTTCCTCGCCAAGAAGCTCCTCCCGAACATCAGCAAGGTTCTGGACGAGCGCCGCGAGGCCATCGAAGGCGGTATCGAGAAGGCCGAGGCCGCTCAGACCGAAGCCCAGAGCGTGCTCGAGCAGTACAAGGCTCAGCTCGCCGAGGCCCGGCACGAGGCCGCGCGGCTGCGCCAGGAGGCGCAGGAGCAGGGCGCCACGCTCATCGCTGAGATGCGCGCGGAAGGCCAGCGGCAGCGTGAGGACATCATCGCCGCAGGCCACAGCCAGATCGAGGCCGACCGCAAGGCCGCCGCTCAGGCGCTGCGTCAGGACGTCGGCCAGCTGGCCACCGACCTGGCCGGCAAGCTGGTCGGCGAGTCCCTCGAGGACCACGCCCGGCAGTCGCGCACGATCGACCGCTTCCTCGATGGTCTCGACGAGACCGCGACGAAGGCAGAGGCTGCTCGATGACCGTCCACGGAGCGAGCCGCGAGGCCCTCGCCGCCGCGCGTGAGCGTCTTGACGCGCTGACCGACTCCACGTCGGTCGACGCCGAGGCGCTCGCCGGCGACCTGGCCGCGGTCACCGCGCTGCTGCACCGCGAGGTGTCGCTGCGTCGGGTCCTGACCGACCCGGCACAGGCCGGCGAAGCCAAGGCCGAGCTCGCGGGCCGACTGCTCGCCGGCCAGGTCAGCGGCGAAGCCGTCGACCTGGTGGCCGGTCTGGTCCGCTCCCGGTGGTCGGCATCGCGTGACCTGGTCGACTCCCTGGAGGAGCTGGCCAACCTCGCGGACCTGTCCGCGGCGCAGCAGAACGGCACACTCGACGACGTCGAGGACGAGCTGTTCCGCTTCGGGCGGATCGTCAGCTCCAACCCCGAGCTGCGCGCCGCACTCACCGACAAGAGCGCCTCGGCTTCGGCCCGCGGCACCCTGGTCAAGGAGCTTCTCGGCGGACGGGCCCGGCCCACCACCGAGCGACTCGTCGAGCGTCTTGTGACCGCGCCCCGGGGACGTAGCCTGGAAGCGGGACTCGAGTCCCTCTCCAAGCTCGCCGCCGATCGCCGGGAACGCATGGTGGCGATCGTCACCACCGCGGTGCCGCTGAGCGACCAGCAGAAGCAGCGCCTGGGCCAGTCCCTGGCGAAGCTCTACGGCCGCCAGATGCACCTGAACCTGGACGTGGACCCCTCGGTCCTCGGCGGGATCAAGGTGCAGGTGGGCGACGAGGTCATCAACGGCTCCATCGCGGACCGCATCGAGGAAGCCAGCCGCCGTATGGCCGGCTGACCCCTCAACCACGTACAACCTACGGCCCTAGTTGGGCCGTGCAGAGGATTCCTGGGGGCTGACCCCAGACCACCCCCCAAGAACACTTCGGGCCCAACAAGGAGAGCAGGGAACCCAGATGGCGGAGCTCACGATCCGGCCGGAGGAGATCCGGGACGCGCTGGAGAACTTTGTCCAGGCGTACAAGCCGGACGCGGCCTCGCGCGAGGAGGTCGGTACGGTCACCGTGGCCGGCGACGGCATTGCCAAGGTGGAGGGCCTGCCCTCCGCCATGGCGAACGAGCTGCTGAAGTTCGAGGACGGCACCCTGGGTCTCGCCCTCAACCTCGAGGAGCGCGAGATCGGCGCCGTCGTCCTCGGCGAGTTCAGCGGTATCGAGGAGGGCCAGCCGGTGCAGCGCACCGGTGAGGTCCTGTCCGTCGGCGTCGGCGAGGGCTACCTCGGCCGCGTCGTCGACCCGCTCGGCAACCCGATCGACGGCCTCGGCGAGATCGAGACCAGCGGCCGACGCGCCCTTGAGCTGCAGGCTCCGGGCGTCATGGCCCGTAAGTCGGTGCACGAGCCGATGGAGACGGGCTACAAGGCCGTCGACGCGATGACCCCGATCGGCCGTGGCCAGCGTCAGCTGATCATCGGTGACCGCCAGACCG
Source organism: Streptomyces sp. NPDC102467 (assembly GCF_044765445.1). Classification (NCBI taxonomy): domain Bacteria; kingdom Bacillati; phylum Actinomycetota; class Actinomycetes; order Kitasatosporales; family Streptomycetaceae; genus Streptomyces; species Streptomyces sp. NPDC102467. The sequence goes on from NZ_JBIWKA010000001.1 coordinate 609,407, forward strand.
GCAAGACCGCCCTGGCTGTCGACACGATCATCAACCAGCGTGACAACTGGCGCACCGGCGACCCGTCGAAGCAGGTTCGCTGCGTCTACGTCGCCATCGGTCAGAAGGGCTCCACCATCGCCTCCGTGCGTGGTGCCCTGGAAGAGGCCGGCGCGCTGGAGTACACGACCATCGTCGCCGCTCCGGCGTCCGACCCGGCCGGCTTCAAGTACCTGGCGCCGTACACCGGTTCGGCCATCGGTCAGCAGTGGATGTACGAGGGCAAGCACGTCCTCATCATCTTCGACGACCTCTCGAAGCAGGCCGACGCCTACCGCGCCGTGTCCCTGCTGCTCCGTCGCCCGCCGGGGCGCGAGGCCTACCCGGGTGACGTCTTCTACCTGCACTCCCGTCTCCTCGAGCGCTGCGCGAAGCTCTCGGACGAGCTGGGCGCCGGTTCGATGACGGGTCTGCCGATCGTCGAGACGAAGGCGAACGACGTTTCGGCGTTCATTCCGACCAACGTCATCTCCATCACCGACGGTCAGTGCTTCCTGGAGTCCGACCTGTTCAACGCCGGTCAGCGCCCCGCGCTGAACGTCGGTATCTCGGTCTCCCGTGTGGGTGGTTCCGCCCAGCACAAGGCGATGCGACAGGTCTCCGGCCGACTCCGTCTCGACCTGGCCCAGTACCGCGAGCTGGAGGCGTTCGCCGCCTTCGGTTCCGACCTGGACGCCGCGTCGAAGTCGCAGCTGGAGCGTGGTCAGCGTCTGGTCGAGCTGCTGAAGCAGGCTCAGTACCAGCCGATGGCCACCGAGGACCAGGTCGTCTCCATCTGGGCCGGTACCAACGGCAAGATGGACGAGGTCCCGGTCGCCGACATCCGCCGCTTCGAGCGCGAGCTGCTCGAGCACCTGCACCGCAAGGAGCAGGGGCTGATGACCTCCATCAAGGAGGGCGCCAAGATGTCGAAGGACACCATCCAGGCCATCGACGACGCGGTCGCGGAGTTCAAGAAGCAGTTCGAGACCTCGGACGGGAAGCTTCTCGGCGAGGACGCTCCGGCCGCCGCCGGCAAGTGACGACGGAAGGGACCTGACTCATGGGAGCCCAGCTCCGGGTCTACAAGCGTCGCATCCGATCCGTCACCGCGACCAAGAAGATCACCAAGGCGATGGAGATGATCGCCGCCTCGCGTGTCGTCAAGGCGCAGCGCAAGGTGGCGGCCTCCACGCCGTACGCGACCGAGCTCACGCGCGCGGTCACGGCGGTGGGGACCGGGTCGACCACCAAGCACCCGCTGACGACCGAGGCCGAGACGGCGACCCGTGCCGCGGTGCTGCTCCTCACGAGCGACCGCGGCCTGGCCGGCGCCTTCAACTCCAACGCGATCAAGGCCGCCGAGAAGCTGACGGCGCGCCTCGAGGCCGAGGGCAAGGAGGTCGACACGTACATCGTCGGCCGCCGCGGTCTGGCCCACTACAACTTCCGCGAGCGCAAGGTCGCGGAGTCGTGGTCGGGCTTCACCGACGAGCCCACGTACGCGGACGCCAAGAAGGTCGCGGGTCCGCTGATCGAGGCCATCGAGAAGGAGACGGCGGACGGCGGCGTGGATGAACTCCACATCGTCTACACCGAGTTCGTCTCGATGATGACGCAGACGGCGGTCGACGGCCGCCTGCTGCCGCTCAGCCTCGAAGAGGTGGCGGAGGAGTCCACGTCCAAGGACGAGATCCTTCCGCTGTACGACTTCGAGCCGTCGGCGGAGGACGTCCTCGACGCCCTGCTGCCGCGCTACGTCGAGAGCCGTATCTACAACGCGCTGCTCCAGTCGGCTGCCTCCAAGCACGCCGCCACGCGCCGCGCGATGAAGTCGGCGACCGACAACGCGGGAGATCTGATCAACACGCTCTCCCGACTTGCCAACGCGGCCCGCCAGGCCGAAATCACCCAGGAAATCAGCGAGATCGTCGGTGGCGCCAGCGCCCTGGCCGACGCGACCGCGGGGAGTGACAAGTAATGACGACCACAGTTGAGACCGCGACGGCCACGGGCCGCGTCGCCCGGGTCATCGGCCCGGTCGTCGACGTGGAGTTCCCCGTCGACGCGATGCCGGACATCTACAACGCCCTGCACGTCGAGGTCAACGACCCGGCGCAGGACGGCCAGCAGAAGACCCTGACGCTCGAGGTCGCCCAGCACCTCGGTGACGGTCTGGTCCGCGCCATCTCCATGCAGCCCACCGACGGTCTGGTCCGCCAGGCCGCGGTGACCGACACCGGTGCCTCCATCACCGTCCCCGTCGGTGACTTCACCAAGGGCAAGGTGTTCAACACCCTCGGCGAGGTCCTGAACACCGACGAGCAGTACACGGGCGAGCGCTGGGGCATCCACCGCAAGGCTCCGAACTTCGACGAGCTCGAGTCGAAGACCGAGATGTTCGAGACCGGCGTCAAGGTCATCGACCTCCTCACCCCGTACGTCAAGGGTGGAAAGATCGGTCTGTTCGGTGGTGCCGGCGTCGGCAAGACGGTGCTCATCCAGGAGATGATCTACCGCGTCGCCAACAACCACGACGGTGTCTCCGTGTTCGCCGGTGTCGGCGAGCGCACGCGTGAGGGCAACGACCTCATCGAGGAGATGAGCGAGTCCGGCGTCATCGACAAGACCGCGTTGGTCTTCGGTCAGATGGACGAGCCGCCGGGCACGCGTCTGCGGGTGGCCCTCGCGGGTCTGACCATGGCGGAGTACTTCCGCGATGTGCAGAAGCAGGACGTGCTGTTCTTCATCGACAACATCTTCCGCTTCACGCAGGCCGGTTCCGAGGTCTCGACCCTGCTGGGTCGTATGCCCTCGGCCGTGGGTTACCAGCCGAACCTGGCCGACGAGATGGGTCTCCTCCAGGAGCGCATCACGTCGACCCGTGGTCACTCGATCACGTCCATGCAGGCCATTTACGTGCCCGCGGACGACCTGACCGACCCGGCCCCGGCGACGACCTTCGCCCACCTCGACGCGACGACGGTGCTTTCCCGTCCGATCTCCGAGAAGGGCATCTACCCGGCCGTGGACCCGCTGGACTCCACGTCCCGCATCCTGGACCCGCGGTACATCGCGGCGGACCACTACAACACCGCCATGCGCGTCAAGACGGTGCTGCAGAAGTACAAGGACCTCCAGGACATCATCGCGATCCTCGGTATCGACGAGCTCGGCGAGGAGGACAAGCTCACTGTCCACCGCGCCCGTCGCGTGGAGCGCTTCCTGTCGCAGAACACCCACGTCGCCAAGCAGTTCACCGGCGTCGACGGGTCGGACGTGCCGCTGGACGAGTCGATCGTGGCCTTCAACGCGATCATCGACGGTGAGTACGACCACTTCCCGGAGCAGGCGTTCTTCCTGTGCGGTGGCATTGAGGACCTCAAGGCCAACGCCAAGGAGCTCGGCGTCTCCTGAAGTTCTTGATCCTGAAGTCTTGACATTCCGTCTGTGACTTCGTGACGGGGGGCGGGTGCCCCGCCCCCCGTCGTACGCCCACTAGACTTTGACCCAACACCCGGCAGCGAGTGCCGCCGGGTGGTGACCCGAGGAGCCCACCTTGGCTGCTGAGCTGCACGTCGAGCTCGTCGCCGCGGACCGCAGTGTCTGGTCCGGCGAGGCCACCCTGGTCGTCGCGCGCACCGCGTCCGGCGACATCGGCGTCATGCCCGGTCACCAGCCGCTGCTCGGTGTGCTGGAGTCGGGCCCGGTGACGATCCGGACGAGCGAGGGTGGAACGGTCGTGGCGGCTGTCCACGGCGGCTTCATCTCGTTCGCGGACAACAAGCTGTCGCTGCTGGCCGAGATCGCCGAGCTGTCGGACGAGATCGATGTCCAGCGTACGGAGCGGGAGCTCGAGCGCGCGAAGGCGGAGGGCGATGCCTCTGCCGAGCGTCGCGCGGACGTCCGACTGCGTGCGGTGGCGGCCCGCTGACCCCAGCGAGCCCGAAGACGCGACTCAGCCGCGGCCCGGTCTGGAGATAACCTCTCCGGACGGGGTCGCGGCTGAGGCGATCTACAACTGTTTTTGCTGTTCCGTTATCTGGCGTTTGGATCTGTCGAGAAGCGAGGAGGTCGGTGCAGATGGTCCTCGTTCTCGTGCTGTGCGTAGTCGCGGTCGTCGTACTCGTACTGCTGGGACTCTTTGTCTTCGGACTGCGGCGACGGCTGATCCAGCGCTCGGGGGGCACGTTCGACTGCTCGCTGCGGTGGGACGCGCCGGGCCCCGGTGCCGAGGACACCTCCGGCAAGGGCTGGGGGTACGGCATCGCCCGCTACAACGGTGACCGGATCGAGTGGTTCCGGGTCTTCTCGTACGCGCCGCGCCCGAAGCGGATCCTCGAGCGGGCCGCCATCGAGGTCACCGGGCGGCGGGCCCCGGACGGCGAGGAGGAACTCGCGCTGTTGTCGGACGCGATCGTTCTCGCCTGTACGCACCGGGGGACCCAGCTCGAACTCGCCATGAGCGAGGACGCGCTGACCGGCTTCCTGGCATGGCTGGAGGCGGCGCCGCCCGGCCAACGGGTGAACGTGGCTTAGCCGAAATCCAGCCCCTCCGGCGATTGAGGAGCGGGGTCCGGGGCGGAACCCCGTGACCCGGGCATGGAAGAAGCCGAGCTGGTGGGGGGCGTTCCCACCAGCCCGGCTTCAGTCTTTCGGGGCTACTTCAGCCCGGAGTTGATCGCGCTGACCAGCTCACCGTTGGACGTGTCTCCCGAGAACTCCCAGAAGAACGCCCCGCCCAGACCCTGCGACTTCGCCCAGCTCATCTTCGAGTTGATCGTCGCCGGGGTGTCGTAGGACCACCAGTCCGAGCCGCAGAACGCGTAGGCCGTGCCGGCCACCGTCCCGTTCGACGGGCACTTGGTCTTCAGGACCTTGTAGTCCTCGATGCCCTGCTCGTACGTGCCGGCCGCCGGACCGGTCGCCGTGCCGCCGGGCTCCTTCTGCGTGACGCCCGTCCAGCCGCGCCCGTAGAAGCCGATGCCGAGCAGCAGCTTGGCTGCGGGCACGCCCTGGGCCTTCAGCTTGGCGATGGCGTCCGCGGAGTCGAAGCCGGCCGTCGGGATGCCGGAGTACGAGGTGAGCGGGGAGTGCGGGGCCGTCGGACCCTGGGCCGCCCATGCGCCGAAGAAGTCGTACGTCATGACGTTGTACCAGTCGAGGGACTGGGCCGCGCCCGCGTAGTCGGTCTTCTCGATCTTGCCGCCCGACGAGCCGTCGGCCGTGATCGCGGCGGTGACCAGGTTCTTCGAGCCGAACTTGGCGCGCAGGGCCGAGGTGAGCCCCTTCAGCGCGGCAGGACCGGAGGTGTCGCAGGTCAGGCCGCAGGCGTTCGGGTACTCCCAGTCGATGTCGATGCCGTCGAAGACATCGGCCCAGCGCGGGTCCTCGACCAGCTTGTAGCAGGAGTCGGCGAACGCGGCAGGGTTCTGCGCGGCCTGGCCGAAGCCGCCGGACCAGGTCCAGCCGCCGAACGACCAGAGGATCTTCAGGTTCGGGTGCTTGGCCTTGAGCTGACGGAGCTGGTTGAAGGCGCCGCGCAGCGGCTGGTCCCAGGTGTCGGCCTGGCCGGAGACGGAGTTGGCCGCGGTGTAGGCCATGTCCGTGTCGGCGTAGGAGTCGCCCATCGTGCACTGGCCGTTCTGCACGTTGCCGAAGGCGTAGTTGATGTGGGTGACCTTCGCGGCCGAGCCGGAGGTCTCCAGGTTCTTCGGGTAGTACTGGCGGCCGTAGACGCCCCAGTCGGTGAAGTAGCCGAGGTTGACCTTGCCGCCGGTGCCGGGGTCGCCCGGGTCGGTGCCGCCACCGCCAGTGGTGTGGACCTTGACCGCGCCGGAGGCCGGACCCGTCTGGTCGGCGGTGTCGCGGGCCTGGACCGTGTACGAGTAGTCGGTGCCCGCGGTGAGGCCGGTGTCGGAGTACGTGGTCCCGGTGACTGTCGCGACCTTGGCGCCGTCGCGCAGCACGTCGTAGTTCTTGACGCCCTTGTCGTCGGTGGCCGCGGACCAGGAGAGCTTGGCCGAGGTGTCGGTGACGGCCGACGCGGTCGGGGTGCCGGGTGCGGAGGGGGCTGCGTCGCCGGGCACGTCGCCGCCGTCACAGGAGGCGCCGTTGATCTTGCAGCCGCTGGGGGCGCCGGACCCGGAGCCGTTGAACCCGAAGGAGATCGAGGCGCCGGGGGCGAGCGAACCGTTCCAGGAGAGGTTCTTGCCGGTCCAGTGGTTCGCGGAGTTGGTGACGGTGGCGTCCCAGGCGGAGGTCACCTTGGTGCCGGAGGGGTAGTCCCACTCGACGGTCCACGAACTGACGCTCGTGGTGCCGGAGTTCTTGATGGTCCACTTGCCTTCGAAGCCGGTGCCCCAGTCCTGGGTCTTGGCGTACGTGGCCGTGACCGCGGTGGCCTCGGCGGCGGCGTGGGACGGGGTGGCGAGGCCGACCAGAGCGGCGGCGGGCAGCAGCAGCGTGGTCAGTGCCGCGGTTGCTCTGTGCCGAAGTCTTCGCCGGGGTACGTCACTTGAGCGCATGGAGAGCTCCTCGGGTGGTCCTGGGTTCGCTGACGGGGGACGGAACCCTGCGACGCCCGTGAGCACCGGAGTGGGGGATGTGCTCACCGCAGTGCGGTGAGAATAGAAAGGTCTGGACCAGCGGTCAAGGTCTAAACCAATTACAGCTTTCGGCCAACCTTCCGCGCGGGGCGCCGCGCGCTACAGGCCCAACTCCTGCGCGAGCACCGCCGCCTGCACCCGGCTGCGCAGGTCCAGCTTGCCGAGCAGGCGGCTGACGTGGGTCTTCACGGTGGCCTCCGCCATGTCGAGACGTACCGCGACCTCGGCGTTGGACAGCCCTTCGCCGAGGCAGCCCAGTACCTCCCGTTCGCGTCGCGTCAGGCTCGCCAGTTCCGGCGGAGCGGGACGCCGCTGCGCGCGCTGGGCGCCCGCCGCGAACTCGGCGATCAGGCGGCGCGTCACGGCGGGTGCGATCAGGCCCTCGCCGCGCGCGACCGTGCGCACGCCCTCGATCAGGTCCTTCGCGTCGGTGCTCTTGAGGAGGAACCCGGACGCCCCCGCCCGAAGCGCCCCGAAGACGTACTCGTCGAGGTCGAACGTGGTCAGGACGAGGACGTCCGCGAGCCCCTCGCCGACGACCGCGCGGGTGGCCGAAACCCCGTCGAGACGCGGCATCTGTACGTCCATGAGCACCAGGTCGGGGCGGAGTTCGCGGGCCAGTGCCACCGCCCGCTCGCCGTCCTCGGCCTCCCCGACGACCTCGATGTCGGCCGCGCTGTCCAGGATGAGGACGAGCCCGGCGCGTACGGCGGACTGGTCCTCGGCGACGAGTACACGGATCACGCCGGCTCTCCTTCGGGTGAGGGGGTTTCGAGAGGGAGGGCGGCCAGGACCCGCCAGACCTTGCCGTTCATCTCGCTCTCAGGCCCTGCCTCGAACGTGCCGCCGAGCAGCGCCGTGCGCTCGCGCATACCGACGAGCCCGGCGCCGGAGCCGGGCGCGCGCGGCCCGTCCCGATCCCCGTAAGGGCTGATCACGCACACCTCGATCCACTCGCCCGCGCGCTCGACGGTGACGGTGACGCGCCCCGCCGAAGCGTGCTTGAGCGCGTTCGTGAGGGACTCCTGGACGATGCGATAGGCGGCCAGCTCGACGGGCGCGGGCAGGCCCGCGGTGGACCCGGACAGCGTGAGGCCGACGTCCAGGCCGTTCGCGCGCGCCTGCTCCACGAGGGCGGCCAGACTGTCCAGGGTGGGCGCCGCGGCCGGTTCGGTGTCGCCGCTGGAGTCCCGCAGGATGCCGATGAGGCGGCGCATCTCGGCGAGTCCGTCGACACTGTTCTCGCGGATCGTCTCCAGGGCGGTGCGCGTGGTGGCCGGCTCGTCGATGGAGAGCGCGGCCGTGGAGTGGATGGCGATCGCCGACAGATGGTTCGCCACCATGTCGTGCAGCTCGCGGGCCATCCGCGCGCGCTCGGCTGTCACCGCCTGCGCCCTGTCCATCTCGGCGAGCAGCGCGGTCTGTTCGGCCCGCAGCCGCTCCTCGGCGGCCCGGTCCCGGTGGTTGCGGACGAGTACGCCCGTCGCCGCGGGCCCGAACGAGACGAGCCCGGTCATGACGCCCACCAGGATCGCCTCCGGCTGCCGCCACCAGGCCAGGAAGCCGAGCGTGGCGGCGACCGTGACCAGGCCGGTGGTCACCGGCAGGCGCCGGGCCGCGGCCGGGGTCCCGTACAGCACGCCCGCGTACATCAGGTCCGTGAACATCAGCACCGTCGCCAGGCTGCCCTGGGTGAACTGGTCGGCGATCAGCACGAGCGTGCCCACCACCACCGCGAACCGCGGCCGGCTGCGGCGCAGCAGCTCCAGGGCCGACATCACGACGAGCGGGATCAGCAGCCAGGCGCCGTCCAGCGGGCGCCCGGTGTTCATGCCGAGTCCGATGCCCCACAGGGCCAGGCCGCCCAGCAGGCCCACAGCGGCGATCCGGACGTCGTCGCGGTGCGGTCGGGGCGGCGGCAGGTGCATGACTCCATCCAACACGTACGGCGCGGGCCGGGCATGGTGCCGCGGGACGAGGCCCGGCGTGCGGCCGCTACATCGAAGGATGCAGTCGTACTTCGTCACTGGCGACGACGATCACGGGCGGTCCCGCGACGAGTCTGGAAGGAGGACGAGAGGAGTTCACCGTGATCGTCACGCTGATCATCATCTGCGAGGTCGGCTTCTGGGTGCTGCTGGCCGCGGGCCTCGCCCTGCGCTACTGGGCGAAGATGCCGCGCACGAGTGTCGCGGTGCTGCTGTGCGAGCCGCTCCTGGAGGTGCTCCTGTTCGTCGTCACGGCCATCGACCTGAAGAGCGGCGCCGAGCCCGACTGGAAGCACGGCCTGGCCGCCGTCTACATCGGCTACTCGGTCGCGCTCGGCCACTCCACGGTCAAGTGGGTCGACGTGCGCGTCGCGCACCGCTTCGCGGGCGGCCCGCCCCCGTCGACGCCCAAGTACGGGGCGCCGCGCGCGATCCACGAGTGGAAGGTCGCCGCGCGCTGGATCGCCGCCGCGCTGATCGCGATGGGCCTGCTCCAGGGCGCGATCTGGTACGTCGACGGAAGCGGGGACACCGGGTCTCTGGAGCAGTGGCAGCAGCGCATGCTGTTCCTGATCGCGATCAACGTGATCATCGCCGTGAGCTACACGGTGTTCCCGAAGAAGAAGCCGGTCGGCGCTGCTTGAGCTGCTTAACGCTCCCCGCCCGGCACCCACAGCACGTCCCCGACCTCCTTGTTCGCCGTGCGCGCCAGGATGAACAGGAGGTCGGAGAGGCGGTTGAGGTAGGTCGCCGTCAGCGCGTTCATCGTCTCGCCGTGGACTTCGAGCGCGGCCCACGTGGAGCGCTCGGCGCGCCGCACCACGGTGCACGCCTGGTGCAGCAGCGCCGCTCCGGCGGTGCCGGCGGGCAGGATGAAGGAGCGCAGCTTCTCCAGCTCCGCGTTGTAGCGGTCGCAGTCCGCCTCCAGCTTGTCGATGTAGAACTGCTCGACGCGCAGCGGCGGGTACGCGGGGCTCTCGACGACCGGCGTCGACAGGTCGGCGCCGACGTCGAAGAGGTCGTTCTGGACGCGGGTGAGCACCTTGACGACCTCCTCGTCGAGACCGCCGAGCGCGATGGCGGTGCCGATGACGGCGTTGGCCTCGTTGGCGTCCGCGTACGCCGAGATCCGCAGATCCGTCTTGGCGGTGCGGCTCATGTCGCCGAGGGCCGTGGTGCCCTTGTCTCCGGTACGGGTGTAGATGCGCGTCAGATTGACCATGCGGCCAGCGTAGTTACGACCCGGCCCCGCGGAAGACACGTGTGCCCACCGTCACGGCGAATGCGGCGAAGGCGACCGCGGCCAGGGACCCGTACAGCATGTGCGCCGTCGCGTACTGGCCGACGTACGCGTCCCGCATCGCGTCCACCAGATAGCGCACCGGCATCACGTGCGAGAGCGCGTCCAGCCAGCCGGGTGCGAGCGCCATCGGCAGCATCAGGCCGGAGAGCAGCATCGACGGCATGGTGACCGCGTTGATGACGGGCCCGAACTCCTGCGGTGTACGGACCTTGCAGGCGAGCGCGTACGACAGCGACGCGAGCGAGACCGTCAGGAGCGCGACGAACGCGAAGCCGATGAGGACACCGGCGAGCGGCGCCCGCAACCCCATCACGAGCGCGGCGAGCACCAGCAGGACCGCCTGGAAGAGGAAGAGCGCGGTGTCCCGCAGCACCCGGCCGAGCAGCAGCGCGAGCCGGCTGACCGGGGTGACGCGCATTCGCTCCACGACGCCGTAGTTCTTCTCCAGGATGATCCCGAAACCGCAGAACGCGGCCCCGAACAGGCCGAGTTGGAGCAGTAGCCCGGGCACCAGGACCTGCCAGGAGCTGCCCGAGCGGCCTAGCGGCAGATCGGTCAGGAGCGGCCCGAAGAAGAGCAGGTACAGCAGCGGCATCAGGATGCCGAAGAGCATCTGGAACCGGGAGGAGAGCGTCTGGCGGGCGTACCGCCCGAAGATCAGGAGGGTGTCCGAAGCGAGGTCCTTCATCGTGCTCACACCGCCACCGGGGTCGTGTCCACGGGCGCGGGTCCGCGCCCGGTGATCGCCAGGAACGTGTCCTGGAGCGTCGCGTCGATCGAGCCGCCATGGGCGAGCTTCAGCGCGCTGGGCGTGCCCTCGGCCGCCACGACGCCCTGGTCCACCACGACGATCCGGTCCGCGAGCGCGTCCGCCTCGTCCAGATAGTGCGTGGTCAGGACCACCGTCGTGCCGTACTCGGCGCGCAGCCCGCGCACCAGGTCCCACAGGCCGGCGCGGCTGCCGGGGTCGAGCCCGGTCGTCGGCTCGTCGAGGAAGAGCACCTCCGGGCGGTGCGTGAGCCCCATCGCGATGTCGAGGCGCCGCCGCTGCCCGCCGGAGAGTGCGCCGGTCTTGCGGTCCAGCAGTTCTGCGATATCGAGGCGAGCCGCCAACTCCCGTGCTCGCGCGTGCGCCTGAGGCTTCGTCAGGCGGTACAGGCGGCCCTGGGTGATCAGCTCCTCGCGTACGGAGACGGACGGGTCGACGCCGCCGGACTGGGCCACGTACCCCACCGCGCGCCGTACCCCCGCCGGGTCGGCCGCCAGGTCGTGGCCCGCGATGGTGGCCGCGCCGCCGGTCGGCGGCAGCAGGGTCGTGAGCATGCGCAGGGTCGTGGTCTTGCCCGCGCCGTTCGGGCCGAGGAAGCCGAGGATCTCGCCGGGTTCGACACGCAGGTCGACGCCGCGGACGGCTGCCACCGGGCCCTGTTTCGTCTGGAAGGTCCGGGCGAGGCCGGACGCGCTGATGACTGGCATGGGAGTCAGAAAAACAGAGTCACTTAAATTTTGCAACGCCCCCAAAATTTCAGGGACGCCAGCGAATGGCTAGGATCGCTCCATGGCAGAGGGACGGGCAGGCGGACAGGCAGAGGGCCGGGCAGAGGGGCTCAGGGAGCGGAAGAAGCGCCAGACCAGGCAGTACATCTCGGATGTCGCGACCGGGCTCTTCCTGGAACGGGGCTTCGACGCGGTGACGGTCGCGGAGGTCGCGGACGCCGCGAACGTCTCCGTGAACACCGTCTACAACTACTTCCCCGCCAAGGAGGACCTGTTCCTCGACCGCTCCAGGGGCGTCGTCGACCGGATGTCCCGCTGGGTGCGCGGCCGTTCGCCGGGCGAGTCCGCGGCCGCCGCCGTCCTGCGGGAGCTGCGCGAGGAGATCGAGGCGGTCTCGCCGCGTGTCGGCCTGATGGACGGTTACAGCGACTTCATGCGCGTCGTGCACGCCGCCCCCGCCCTGCGCTCCCGCCTGTGGGCCATCCAGCAGGAGGTCCACGACAACCTGGCCGAGGCGCTGCGCCAGGAGACCGGCGCCGCCGCCGCCGACCCGCTGCCCGACCTGATCGCGGGTCAGATCGGCTGGGCGCACCAGACCGTCATGGCGACCATCGGGCGGCGCATGCTCGCGGGCGGCACACCGGCCGCGGTCTCCCGCGACATGCTCGGCGTCCTCGACGACATCGAGGAACTCCTGAGCGAAAAGGTGCTCAACTACGCCGTGCGCGACGCCTGATGCACGTCGACGGGTCCGTACCGGTGTGATGTCCGTCATTCGAGACGTGACGCGCATCTCTAAGCGGTCACACGGCCCCTCACGGGCGCTAGGGTCCGCAAAAGAGCAACGTACGAACGAGCAACGTAAACAGTGGTCGAGCGGTATGCGGGTACGCGGTTAGGGGATTCGCACGTGGCAGGGAAGCTCGCCGTCATCGGCGCCGGTCTCATGGGATCGGGCATCGCCCAGGTCTCCGCCCAGGCGGGCTGGGACGTCGTCCTGCGCGACGTCACCGACGAGGCCCTCGCCCGCGGTACCGATGGCATCAAGGCGTCGTACGACAAGTTCGTGAGCAAGGGCAAGTTGGACGCCGAGGACGCTCGATCGGCGTTCGCCCGCATCACCACGACCACCGAGCTCGACGCGGTCGCCGACGCCGACATCGTCGTCGAGGCCGTGTTCGAGAAGCTCGAGGTCAAGCACGAGATCTTCCGGGCGCTCGACAAGATCGTGCGCGCCGACACCGTGCTCGCCTCGAACACCTCTGCCATCCCGATCACCAAGATCGCGGCAGTGACCGAGCGCCCCGAACGGGTCGTCGGGGCGCACTTCTTCTCGCCGGTACCGATGATGCAGCTCTGCGAACTGGTGCGCGGCTACAAGACGAGCGACGAAACCCTCGCCACCACACGGGAGTTCGCCGAATCCGTCGGCAAGACCTGCATCGTCGTCAACCGCGACGTGGCCGGATTCGTGACCACCCGTCTCATCTCCGCCCTCGTCGTCGAGGCCGCGAAGCTGTACGAGTCGGGCGTCGCCAGCGCCGAGGACATCGACACCGCCTGCAAGCTCGGCTTCGGTCACGCCATGGGACCGCTGGCCACCGCCGACCTCACGGGCGTCGACATCCTGCTGCACGCGACCGGCAACATCTACACCGAGTCCCAGGACGAGAAGTTCGCTCCGCCCGAATTGATGCGCCGGATGGTTGACGCCGGTGACATCGGGCGCAAGAGCGGGCAGGGCTTCTACAAGCACGCGTGACGCACGCCTGACGCGACGTCACCCGTCGGAGTGAATTCGGTATCGGTTCGCTTACAGACGGCAACTTATGGCCACTCCAGCCAGTCAGTTGCAGTGACATACCCAGATCACCTGGATCATCCGGATCACCTGACCAACTGAGTACCCGAGTACTTCTGCCTTTCACGGGGAGCGCATATGCACATCAGGGGCGACCACGCCGAGCTGGTCGTCGGGGGCCGCCTCGACGTCCGCAGCGCGGCGGACGCCCGTACGGTCCTGCACAGCGCCGTCGACGACGGACTCGGCGACCTGGTGCTCGACCTGTCCGAACTGGACTCCTGGGACGCGACAGGACTCGGCGTCATCATGGGCGCCCACCGCCGCGCCGGCCGCTGCGGACGCCGACTCGTGCTGCGCGGGGTGCCGCCCCAGATGCAGCGCCTGCTCGTCGCGACCCGGCTGCACCGCATCCTCGCCATCGAGGGCGGCATCGGCGTCGAGTCGCTGCCGCGGGTATGACACCCGGCTGAGCCGGGCGGCGAACCGGACCTCAGGGATGAATGGATCGTTCCTGTGGGAAGCGCTCACAATCCTCACGAGACTGTGACGTCTCGGGCGGCCCGGGACCCCGAGTGTTCGTAGATACTGTGCGAAGGTCTAGGGTTCGGTCGCCCGCGGAATGACGAACCCGCCGCGCGGGGACCGGACCAGAAGCGACAGCGCAGTGTGCACAGGCCGGGAGGGGCAAGGGGCACACCACGCTTTTGGGGGGCTTTGACCATGGACCCGATGAACCGGGGACCCGAAGATTTCAGCCAGGACCGGCGCGACGACATGTCCGGCAGCGGCGGCCGCCAGCGCCCGCCGCGTGACCAGATCACGCCCGACTTCGGCCAGCCGTCGCCCGCGCTCGCACGCACCGTGCAGCTCGTCTCCGGCGACTACCTGCTGACCGTCAACCCTGTCGACGGCAGCGAGATCGAAATCTGCCCGCCGGGCGAGCGCCCCGGCAGGCCCGTCAAGTACGACGCCGCGGAGCGCGCCGAGCTCGCGCGCGCCGCCCGCCCGCCGCTGCCGCCCGGGCCCGCACTGCCCAGGCTGCCGCTCCTGGAGCGCCAGGAGGAGCGCGAGCGGCTCGTCAGGCTCCTCGCCCGCGGCCGCTCCGTACGGCTCACCGGACCGTCCGGCGCCGGACGCACCGCACTGCTCGACCAGATCGCCGAGGACTGCCTCGACATCGCGCCCGACGGCGTCATCCGCCTGTCCGGCCACCGACGCTCGGCGAGCGACGTCCTGTACGACCTGTTCGGCGCGGTCTACAACGCGCCACTGCACCGCCCCGACCGCGCCCTGCTGCTCGAACTCGTCCACGAGGTCGGCGCCGTCGTCGTCCTCGACGACCTCGAATTCGGCGGCCCCGCCCTCGACGAACTCCTCGAAGCGACACCCGAGTGCGCCTTCCTGCTGTCGGCGACGCCCGACGTGGCCGCGCCGACCGCCGACTCCCACGTGGAAGAGGTCTTCCTCGGCGGGCTCGGCCGCGGCAGCAGCCTGGAACTCCTCGAGCGCGCCGTCGGCCGCGTCCTCACCGACGACGAGGCGCAGTGGGCCGGCGACCTCTGGTTCGAGTCCGAGGGCCTGCCGCTGCGGTTCGCGCAGGCCGGTTCCCTGCTGCGCCAGCGCGATCTGCTCCGCGCCGACCCGGGCGCCTTCGACGCGTACGGCTACTTCGAAGGGCCCGGGGCCGCGCCGGTCGACGCGCCCTTCGTCGAGGACGGCCACGACGTACCGCTGCCCTCGCTCGGCGACGGAGCCGCGCCCGCCGCGCTGCTCGCGTCCCGGCTCAGCGAGTCGGCCCGCGCCACCCTGCGGTTCGCCGTCGCGCTCGGCGGGGAGATCCCGCACCAGGCGCACCTGCCCGCGCTCGTCGGGGACACGCACGCCGACGCGGCGCTCGCCGAGCTCGCCTCCTGCGCGCTCGTCACCGCGGTCGGCGGGCGCTACCGCCTCGCGTCCGGGGTGCAGGTGCAGCTGGAGGCCGCGGGCTACGGCGACGACGCCCTCGAGTACGCCGGCACCGCCGCCCGGCACTACGCCTGGTGGGCCGGGCATCCGTCCGTCGGACCCGAGCGGGTCGCCGCCGAGTCCGACGCGGTGCTGGCCGCGCTCTCCGCCCTCGTACCGGTGACGACGCCACCCGCAGAGGAGGAGACCAGCCCTTCCGTGGAGCTGGCCCGCGCGGCGGCGCCCGCGTTCGCCGCCGGGTTCGCCTGGAGCGCCTGGGAGCGTGCGCTGCGCTCCGGCCAGGAGGCGACCCGGCTCGCCGGTGACGTCCCCGAAGAGGCCTATTTCCACCACGAGTTGGGGATACTGGCGCTGCTCGGCGGCCATCTCGACCGGGCCCGCGCCGAGCTGGAGGCCTCCATCGGCCTGCGCGGCGCCCTCGCCGACAAGCGGGGCACCATCGCAGGACGCCGGGCCCTCGCGCTCGTCGCGGACCGCTCGGGCGGCGCACTGCCCGGCGGGCGCACGGCCGCGGGCGAGGAAGTCCCCGACGCGATGTACGAGGAGTCGGCGTCGCCGCCCCGTGGTGTACCGGCCGCGTACGCGCTGCCCGTACCGCCCAGGGAACCGGAGACGCTGGTGTCCCGGCAGGCCCCCGTGCCCGCCCCGGCGCCCGGCACCGGCAAGGCCCCCACGCGCAAGTCGATCGTCGGCGGCACTCGGCGCAACCTGGTCGCGGCCGGTGCCGGTGCGCTGCTCGCGGCCGTACTCGGCACGGTCGTCACGCTCGGCGCCACGTCCAACAACGACGAACCGCCGTCCGACCGGGTGGGCACCAACCCCTCGGCCACGGCGGGGGAGAGCGGCGGCGACCTGGGCGCCGACAAGGCGGATCAGGGCGGCGACAGCGGCGGCGGTGCCACCTCGGGCCCGGCCGACCCCGGCAAGGACGGGATCGCGGGCACGGCGGACGATCCGGCGCCGTCGACCTCGTCCGACGGCAAGCCGTCGGACGATCCGTCCGGCTCCAAGAAGCCGGACGACCCGACGAAGTCGCCCAGCAAGTCGCCTTCGAAGCCGCCGAGCACCAAGCCGCCGACGAAGCCTCCGACCAAGTCACCGACGCCGAGCGACCCCGACCCGTCGACCAGTGAGCCGACTCCCGACCCGACGCCGACCGATCCGACCACGGAGCCCTCGCCTCCGGACACGTCCGACTCGGCGAGCAGCCCGGTCGGCAGCGCGCCGGTGAGCAGCGCGCCGGTCTCGCCGAGCGGGAGCGGGGCCGGTAGCAGCAGCGCCGTGATGTGACGACGCGCACATGCCGAAGGGGCTGGAGAAATCCAGCCCCTTCGGCATGCCGCCCGACGAGTGATCAGAACAAGCGGAGCTTGTCGTCCTCGATGCCGCGCATGGCGTTGTAGTCGAGGACCGTGCAGCCGATGCCGCGGTCCGTCGCCAGTACTCGCGCCTGCGGCTTGATCTCCTGGGCGGCGAAGACTCCGCGGACCGGCGCGAGGTGCGGGTCGCGGTTCAACAGTTCCAGGTAGCGCGTGAGTTGCTCGACGCCGTCGATCTCACCGCGGCGCTTGATCTCCACGGCGACGGTCTGTCCCTCGGCGTCGCGGCAGAGGATGTCGACCGGGCCGATCGCCGTCATGTACTCGCGCCGGATGAGCGTGTACCCCTCGCCGAGCGTGTCGATGCGGTCGGCGAGCAGCTCTTGGAGGTGCGCTTCCACGCCGTCCTTGATCAGGCCCGGGTCGACGCCCAGTTCGTGTGAGGAGTCGTGCAGGATCTCCTCCATCGTGATGATGAGTTTCTCGCCCGCTTTGTTGATGACGGTCCAGGTGCCTGCCTCGTCCCCGGTCCCCTCCTTCAAGGTGCACGGGGGCGACATCCAGTTGAGGGGCTTGTAAGCCCGGTCGTCCGCATGGATGGACACGCTGCCGTCCGCCTTCACGAGGATCAGGCGGGGGGCGAGAGGGAGATGGGCGGTGAGCCTGCCCGCGTAATCCACGGAGCAGCGGGCGATGACAAGACGCATGGTCGGCAACGCTACTCGACTCTCATAGGTCCACGCGATTCGCCCACCCGTCGCCCTCCTCCGCCCGGACCGAGTCCCTTCGGGGCGCCCCTTTTGTTTCGTAACTCACCCGTTCGTTAATGGCCGGTTGTGTGCGAACCATGCGCTTCACGCCCTGTTGCCGCTCCGATGCGTTGCTTACCGTAGAAGCAGGAGGTCGCGGCGCGTGCACGCTGCGTGTTCGACGTACGTCCGTGGGCTCCTGGCCTGTCCGTCATCCCCCGCTCCCTGGGGGTGCGAGAGGAGAACCCATGTCGCTCGACGTCTCACCGGCACTGTTGGAACAGGCCGAGCGAGGCGAGGTCGACGAAGCGGAATTCGTCGACTGCGTCCGGACCTCCCTGCCTTATGCGTGGGAGATGGTCAGCTCCCTGGTGGCACAGCTGAAGGTCGACGGCGGAGAGTTCGCCGACAACCAGACGCCGCCGCCGGACGAGCAGGCACGTGGGCAGCTGCTGCGTGCGCTCGCGAGTGACGCGATACGTGGCGCACTGCAGCGGCACTTCGGTGTACGGCTGGCGTTCCAGAACTGCCACCGGGTCGCTGTGTTCCCGCAGGACCCGTCGGTGGACGAGACGCTGGCCCGCTTCACCTCGGTCCGCAACCAGTTGCTCAACCAGTCACCGGAATTCCGTGACTGCTGACGGCTGAACCGGAATGTCTGCCGTCCCGTACGCGGGAGGTGCATCAGTACGGGACGACAGGCATCGTGAGTCGAGCAGCCCGGGGTGGGGCCGCCGGCGCTCCTCAAATCCTTTCAGGACAAAGCGAGTTGAGGCAGCACCTCGGCGCCGAGCCGCCGCACGTTCTCTTCTGTTGTCGCCAGGTCGCCCGAGCCCTCGACGAGGAGCGCGAAGCGGGTGATGCCGGTCCGCTCGGAGGTGGCGGCGAGCCGGTCCGCGCACCATCGCGGCGTGCCGACCGGGTGGATCCCGCACAGCAGTTCCGTGTACGCGACAGGGTCCCGCATCGACCGCGTCCGCCCGTCCACCGTCACATGGGCGTCCAGGCCCTGCTTCAGCCACCCCGGCATCGCTTTCAGGAGGGCCTCACGGGCCTCGGCGCGGCGGTCGCCGATCTGGGCGACACCGGCGGAGACGTGCGACGCCGCGGCTGTCTCCGCGGCCGGGCGGCCGGCTTCGCGCGCGAGACGCCGCCACAGGGCGACCATCTCGGCCTTTTCCTCGTCGCCGATGTGCATGCCGAGGAGCATCGGCAGCCCCCGCTCCGCGGCGAGCCGCACGCTCTTCGGCGACGTACAGGCGACGACGACCTCGGGTCCTGCCGGGTCCGTCGCGCCGATCGCCTCCGCGGGCCGCGGCACGACCGGCACCTCGCGGAAGGCGAACCGGTCCCCTTCGCCCGCCACACGGGCATCGCGCAGCCAGCGCAGCAGCAGGTCGAGAGAGCCGGGAAAGCCCTGCTCGTACGCCTCGATGCCCGCGCCGAAGACTTCGAGGTCCACCCACGGCCCGCCGCGTCCCACCCCCAGCGAGAACCGCCCGCCGGAGGTCAGATGGAGCAGGGCCGCCTGCTCGCCGAGGGCCACCGGATGCGCCGTCGGCAGCACGCTCACCGCCGTGCCGACGCGCAGGGTGCGGGTGCGGCCGAGCAGCAGCGCGGCCAGCGTGACCGCCGACGGGCACGTCCCGTACGGCACGAAGTGGTGCTCGGCCAGCCACACCGAGTCCAGGCCCGCCTCCTCGGCGACCTCGGCCGACCGCACCGCGCGGTGCAGTGCCTCCCCCTGCCCCTGCCCCGGGAACTGGGCGGCCAGTACAAACGTTCCTACGCGCATCGCACTCCTGCCTTCCTTGGTGCCGACGCGGGCATTCCCCCTGAAGGCATTAACGGATGACAAGTGCCAAGGGCACGGCTCGGCATGAAGATTGGCAGATTTTCCGGAAAACCTTGACACGGCGCATGGGGCGGCGCCCGGCATGTACACCGGCCCCTTCGGCGTACGCTGGACGGGAACCCCTACCCCGTACACACACCCCGCGAGGTGAGCCGTGTCCCCGCGTCGCAACCGCCCGAAGATCGGCGGACCGTCCACAGACAGCAGTGAGGTCGAGGGGCGGCGCTACGGCGGGTTCCAGTCCACCGAGAACTGGCAGGGCGAGGAGTGGTGCGTGCGTCACGTGGCGGGCGCGAGCGCGGCCGGCAAGACCTACCGCTGCCCGGGCTGCGACCAGGAGATCCCTTCCGGGGTCGCGCACGTCGTGGCGTGGCCGGAGTACGGGGGAGTGGACGACCGGCGGCACTGGCACAAGGCGTGCTGGAACGCGAAGGACCGCCGCACCACGAAGGTGCAGCGGTCCCGGAGCGCACCGCGGTACTGAGGGCCCCTAGGGCCCTTCTGAAGTGCCTTACGCGTCAAGTGCCTTACGCGTCAAGTGCCTTACGCGTCGCGGTTGTTGAGCGAGAGGAACGCGCCGCCGAGCGCCGCCGCCGTGACCACGCCCATGATCCAGAGCGGGTCCAGGCCCGACGGGCCCGAGCCGCCGGCCACCGAGTTGTCGTAGAGCACGGCGAGCTGACTGGGGACCGAGTACTCGAACAGGAACTGCTGCACGTCCTTGAGCGAGTCCGAGAACATGAACATCGCGAGGACGAGCGGCAGCAGCACGATGCCGATCATGATCGTGATGGCGCCCGCCGAGTGCCGCACCAGCGTGCCGACGGCGAGCCCGAGCAGCCCGATGAGACCGAGGAACAGGCCGACGCCGACGGTCGCCTTGAACCACAGCGCGCCGCTGGGCGAGCCGACGCCCACGATGCCCACCTGCAGCGCGGCCACGAGCGCCGCGAGCACGGTGGTCAGCACGAAGACCAGCGCGAAGAAGACGATGGCCTTGGCGGCGAGCACCCGGCTGCGGCTGGAGCAGGCGGTCAGCGTCGTACGGATCATGCCGGTGCCGTACTCCGACGCGATGGTCAGGACGCCGAGCGTGAGCACACAGATCGTGCCGAGCAGCACGCCGAAGAAACCGAAGCTGATCACCTCGTCGGGGTGGGGCTGCTCGGTGGCGGTCGAGGAGACGATCGCCGCCGAGGCCAGGCCGATGCCGACCATCAGCAGGATCATCACGCCGAGCGTCCACATCGTGGAGCGCACGGAGCGGATCTTCGTCCACTCCGAGGCGATCGCGTCGCCCAGGTGCGCCCGGCGCATCGGGATCGGCGAGGTGTACGAGGGCGCGTACGAGGCCGGGGCCGCCTGCCGGTCGGGCGTCGCCGGGGGCTGCTGAGGAGCGGCGTAGGGCGTGGGCGGCGTGCTCATCGGGCGTCCTTGTCCATGGTCGGGGCAGCGGCCGCGGCGGGCGGCGCTTGCGGCGGCGCGGCCGCGTACGGGTTCTGGCCCGGGGCCGGCTGCGGCTGCTGTGCCGGGGGCGGCGGGGCGTACCAGCCGGGCTGCCCCTGCCCGGCCACCGGCATCGGCTGCGGCGGCAGCACGCCCGGCGGCAACGGCTGCTGGAAGCCCGCCAGCTGGTCGGTGGTCGAGCGGTAGTCGACGGCGCCCTGCGTCATCCGCATGTACGCCTCCTCCAGCGAGGCCTGGTGCGGCGACAGCTCCCACAGCCGGACGTCCGCGCCGTGCGCCAGATCGCTGATGCGCGGCAGCGGCAGGCCCGTGACGCGAAGGCCGCCGTCCTGCTCGGGCAGCACCTGGCCGCCGGCCTCGGTCAGGGCAGCGGTCAGCTTCTCGCGCTGCTGCGGCTCGGCGTCCGGGGTGCGGACCCGGGCGAAGTCCGCCGAGTTGTGCGAGATGAAGTCCTTGACGCTCATGTCGGAGAGCAGCTGCCCGCGCCCGATGACGATCAGGTGCTCGGCGGTGAGCGCCATCTCACTCATGAGGTGGGAGGAGACGAAGACCGTGCGCCCTTCGGCGGCGAGCGACTTCATCAGGTTCCTGACCCAGAGGATGCCCTCGGGGTCCAGGCCGTTGACCGGCTCGTCGAAGAGCAGTACCTGCGGGTCGCCGAGGAGCGCGGCCGCGATGCCGAGGCGCTGGCCCATGCCGAGCGAGAACCCGTTCGAGCGCCGCTTGGCGACGTCCTGGAGGCCCACGACGCCGAGCACCTCGTCGACCCGGCGGGCCGGGATACCGGCCAGCTGGGCCAGGCACAGCAGGTGGCTGCGGGCGGCCCGGCCGCCGTGCATCGCCTTCGCGTCGAGGAGGGCGCCGACCTGGCGCGGGGCGTTCGGGAGCTGTGCGTACGCGTGGCCGCCGATGGTCACGTGGCCGGAGGTCGGCCGGTCGAGGCCGAGGATCATGCGCATCGTCGTCGACTTGCCCGAACCGTTGGGTCCGAGGAAGCCGGTGACGGTCCCCGGCCGCACCTGGAAGGAAAGGTTGTACACGGCCGTCTTGGCGCCGTAGCGCTTCGTCAGGCCGACTGCCTCGATCATTCTCCGCACCCATCGGAAGTTTCTGAAATGTTCTGAAAGGTTCAGGACGTCGGGGCACACACCCCCGTAAGAGTTAGGAGGATAACGGGGCGCTGACGGTTCCGGCCAAGAGTGAGTAAAGGGTTCGGAGCTCTCAGAGGGGCCCGGTGGCCCGGAGCAGCTGTGTGCCCTGTTCCCGCAGTGCGGCGGAGGCGGCCGCCTGTCGCACCCAGTCCTTCGGGGTCGGGCCGAGGAGCGCGCGCAGCGCGGGGGAGTCGGCCATCAGGGCGGTCAGCAGCTCGGCCTGGGGGCCGCCGCCGGGCCGCGGGGTGCCGGTGGCCGGATCGCGCAGGACGCCGTACTCGCTGACGTAGAGCTGGATGCCGGGGAGCGGGGCGTCGGCGAGGGCCGTCCTGCGATAGCTGGGCAGCTCGGTCGCGTCGATGGCCCGCAGCTGGGCGTCGTCGAGCCAGGAGACGACCAGGGTGCGCTCGGCGCCGGGGGAGAGGTAGGGGGCCGCCGCCACGTACCCGTTGCGCCCGATGTGCGCGGAGCAGCCGACGCCGATGCCGCGGATCGGCAGCGGGACCATGGGGACGGCCACCGGGAGGTTCAGCACGCCGAGCTTGTAGGCGACCTGCGCGGGAGAGGCGTTGGAGCCGACGGCCAGGACGGGGGTGCGGTCGGCCGTGCCCGCCTGTCCCGCGGCGGCGAGCATGTCGTCGAGGCGGCCGTGGGCCGGGGCGGTCCAGTGGGCCGGGTCCGGATCCGTCGCGTCCAGAGCGAGCAGCTCGTCGCCGAGCAGCAGGGACGGGGCGGGGACCGGCCGGCCCGGGTAGGTGAGCGGGGCGAGGGCGGGGACGGTGTCGTAGCCGAGGGAGATGAGGGTGCGGCTGGGGTCGCTGAGCGCCATAGGGCGCCAGGTTAGACCCGAGGATTCCGGTGCAAGGCCTTACGCATCCCGCTTCTTCAGCAGCGCGTACCCGATGAGCAGGGCAGCCGCCACCCACACCAGCATGATCACGAGGCCGCCCCAGGGCCCGTACGGGGCGTCGTCGTTCGGCGGCGTCACCACCTGCATGATCTTCAGGCCCGCCTGGTCGGGGAAGTACTGGGCGACCTTCTTCGTCGCCGAGACGTTCCCGAGGATGGGGGAGACCAGGAAGAGGAACGGCATGAGGATGCCGAGCGAGAGCATGGGGGAGCGGAGGATCGACGCGACACCCATGGCGAAGACGGCCATCAGCGTCATGTAGACGGCCGCGCCGAGGACCGCGCGCAGCACGTTCGGCGAGCCCAGGTCCGTGCTGTGGTTGCCGAGCATGGCCTGGCCGAGGAAGAACGCGGCGAAGCTGGTGATCAGCGCGACCACGAGCGCGAGCAGCGCGGCGACCGCGACCTTGGAGAACAGGAACGTGGCGCGCTGCGGGACCGCGGCGAGCGAGGTGCGGATCATGCCCGTGCTGTACTCGCTCCCCACCACCAGGACCCCGAAGACCACCAGGGCGAGCTGGCCGAGGGTGAGGCCGGAGAAGGCGGTGAAGGTCGGGTCGAAGGTCAGCTTGTCCTCGGTGGAGAGGTTCTTGAACTCGTTCTTCGACAGGGCGCTGATCAGCATCCCGAGCCCGACGGAGACGATGACGGCGAGGCTGAGCGTGAGGGCCGTCGAGTTCACGGACTTGATCTTGGTCCACTCGGAGCGGAGGACCTGGGCCGCGGGCATCTCAGGCCCCCCTCTCGTCGTTCTTCGTCACGTCGCGCTGCTGCCAGTTGCCGCCCCAGCCCTGCGGGGCGGGAGCGGGTGGCACCGGTCCCGAGGTACCCGAGTGCGCGTGATACTCCACAGACTCCGCCGTCAGCTGCATGAACGCCTCCTCCAGCGAGGCCTGCTGCGGGCTGAGTTCGTGCAGGACGAGCTGGTGGCTGCCGGCCAGCTCGCCGAGCTCCTCCGCGGAGTGGCCGTCCACTTCGAGCGTGCCGTTGCCGGACTCGATCACTGTGATGCCGGCCCCGTGCAGCACGTCGAGGAGGCGCTCGCGCTGGGGCGAACGCAGCCGGACGTAACTGCGGGAGTTCTCCTGGATGAAGTCCGCCATGGACGTGTCGGCGAGGAGCCTGCCCTGGCCGATGACCACCAGGTGGTCGGCGGTGAGCGCCATCTCGCTCATGAGGTGCGAGGAGACGAAGACCGTACGGCCTGCCGTCGCCAGGGACTTCATCAGGTTCCGGATCCAGTGGATGCCCTCGGGGTCGAGACCGTTGACCGGCTCGTCGAACATCAGGATCTGCGGGTCGCCGAGGAGCGCGCCCGCGATGCCGAGCCGCTGGCCCATGCCGAGCGAGAAGCCCTTGGCCTTCTTCTTGGCGACCGCTGTCAGGCCGACCGTGTCCAGGACCTCGTCCACCCGGCCGCGGGGGATGCCGTTGGACTGCGCAAGACACAGGAGGTGGTTGTAGGCGCTGCGACCGCCGTGCATCGCCTTCGCGTCGAGGAGCGCGCCGATGTACTTGAGCGGGTTCCTCAGCTGGGCGTAGTGCTTGCCGTCGATGCGCACCGAGCCCGCGGACGGGTTGTCGAGGCCGAGCATCATCCGCATCGTGGTCGACTTGCCCGCGCCGTTCGGCCCCAGGAAACCCGTCACGATGCCCGGCCGCACGGAGAAGGTCAGGTTGTTGACAGCCGTCTTCTCGCCATACCGCTTGGTCAGCCCCTCGAGCTCGATCATGCGGTCACCGTAGAACGGGCAAAAGCCCCCGGCCACTCGGGCGTGGCAGGGGGCTTTTCCGTCGTCATGATGAGGCGCACCTCAGCGGGACTGCTGCGCCGGAACGCCCCGGGTGATCGGCTCGTCCTCGGCGGGCGCACCGGCGGCGGCGACAGCCGCACCCGTGAGCGTCGCCAGCATCTCGCGGACGTTCGTCAGCTGGGCGTTGATCGAGTCGCGACGGTTCGTCAGCGCCGCCAGCTCGCGCTCCGATTCGCTGCGGATACGGTCCGCCTTGGCGTTGGCGTCCGCCACGATGTCCTCGGCCTGACGCTGGGCCGTCTCCACCGTCTGACGGGCCCGGCGCTCGGCGTCGGTGCGCAGCTTCTCGGCCTCCAGGCGGAGCTGCTCCGCGCGGTGCTCGATCTCCGCGAGGCGCTTCTCGGCCTTCTGCTGACGCGAGGCCAGGTCGCGCTCGGACTGCTCGCGGCGCTTGGCCAGGTTCGTCTCGAAGTCCGCGGCGGCCTGGGCGGCCTTGGCGCGGGTCTCCTCGAAGAGGGCGTCCGCCTCCTCGCGCTTCTGCTGCGCGTCCTTCTGTGCCTCGGAACGCAGCGCGGAGGAGTCGCTCTTGGCCTTCTCGACGATCCGGACGCCCTCGTCCTCGGCCTTGGACTTGCGCTCGGCGGCGAACGACTCCGCGTCGTTGCGCACCTGCTGGGCTGCGGACTCGGCGAGCTCGCGGTGCTGCTCGGCAGCCCGGCGGGCCTCCTCGCGCAGGTCCTTCGCCTCCTCCTCGGCGAGGCGGAGGATCTTCTCGACGCGCGCGCCGAGGCCGGCGTACGACGGCTCGGCGTCGTTCACCTGGGCCTGGGCGTTCTGTGTCTCGAGGTGGAGTTCCTCGATGCGCTTTTCCAGAGCAGTGATTCGAGCAAGAGCGCTGTCACGGTCGGAGACGAGCTTGGAGATACGTTCGTCCACCTGAGCGCGGTCGTACCCACGCCGCACAAGCTCGAAGCCGTAGGGGGAAGTGTCGCTCATGGGGTTCCTGTCGAATGAGACCGGTGAGGTGATAGAGGGAATCCTAGGGGTCAAAGCGGCGTGTCAACGAGTAGATGCCCGTTTGATCTGGAGAATGACACCCCTTTTGAGTGGCGTAGCGGCGGAGCGCTTGCCAGACGAAGGGTCGAAGGTCCTTGCGAAGCACGACAGTTGCCCTCCTGGCTAGCCCTCTGACCCCTTGCCACTCGAACGTGTGGCCCCCGCAGTGGCGCCCGCCTTGACGCCACCGTCCTTGCCCCCGCCGCCGGACGGCGTCTCAAAGGATTCCAACGCCTCCAGCACGTCCTGGACACGGGAGATCTCGGCGTTGATGTCCGAGCGCCGGCGGACCAGCACATCGAGCTCACGCTGCCCCTTCTCGATCATGGCCGTGGCCTCCGCCTCGGCATCGGCCTTGATCTTTTCCGCCTCGCGGGTGAGCTCGGCCTTTTTCTGCGAGGCCTCCTTGAGCAGGCCCTCGGCCTTCTTCACCGCGGCGATCCGGACCTTGCCGGCCTCCGAACTGGCGTCGTTGAGCAGGTCCTTGGCCTTGGTCTGCGCCTCGGTCAGCTGCTCCTCCGCGGCCTTGACCAGCGCGTCGCACCGCTCGCCCGCGTTCTTCATCGCCTCCGACGACTCGCGTCTGGCGCGGTCGTGCAGCTCCTCGATCTCGCCCGTGACGCGGTCGCGCAACTCCTCGGCGCGCTCCCTGATCTGGGTCGCGTCCCGGCGGGCGCCGACGAGCAGCTCGTCCGCGTCCGTACGGGCCTTCTCCACCCGCGAGTTGCCCTCGTTGGTGCCCTCGGAGATCAGCCGCTCGGCCTCCTTGCGGGCCGCGCCGACCATCATGTCGGCCTGCGCCTCGGCGTCGGCGGTCGTCTTCTGCGCCGCCTCCTGGGCCTCGCGCGTCAGCTTGTCGGCCTCCACCGTGGACTCCGTGATGAGCGTGTCGACCTGCTCCGCGGCCTCCGTACGCCGCTTGTTGGCGTCCTTGCGGGCCTCGTCGAGCGTGCGCTCGGACTCCTCCCGCGCCGCCGCCGTCATCCGCTCGGCCTCCGCCGCGGCCGCCGCCTTGACCCGCTCGGCCTCGGTGCGGATCCGCTCGGCGTGCTGCTGCGCGGAACCGACCGTCTCGGCGGCCTCGGCGCGCAGCCGCTCCGCGTCGCCGGTCGCGTCCGCGATCAGCTTCTCGGCATGGGCGACGGACTCGGTCCGCAGCCGCTCGGCCTCGGTCCGCGTCTCGTTCGTCAACTGCTCGGCGGCCGCCGTCGACTCGGCGCGCAGCCGCTCCGCCTCTGCGGTCGCACCGGTGACGAGCTCCTCGGCCTTCGCGGTCGACTCGGCGCGGACCCGCTCCGCCTCCGCGTTCGTCTCCGTCGTCAGGCGCTCGGCCTCGCTGACGGCCTCACCGATGAGGCTGTCGGCCTGGGCGGCCGCCTCGTTGCGGATCCGGTTCGCGTCGTCGCGGGCCTCCGCCCGCGTACGGGAAGCGTCCTGGTCGGCGCCCGTACGGAGATCCGACACCTCCGTGCGCACCCGCTGGGCGTGCTCGGACGCCTCTGTGCGCAGCCGCTCCGACTCGGCGATGGCCTCCGAGACGGTGCGCTCCGCAAGGGACTTGGCCGCCTCCGACTCGGCGTTCGCCTCGCTGCGGATCCGGTTCGCGTCCTCGCCGGCCCGCTCGCGCTCCGCGTAGGCGTCGGAGCGGACCCGGTCTGCCTCGTCCTGCGCCTCCTGCTTCGTGCGCTCCGCCGCGTGCTCGGCGGCGCTGCGCAGCCCGGTGATCTCCTCCTGGGCCTGCTCCTGAAGCCCCGCCACGGAGTCGCGGACCTGCTGCGCCGTCTGCTCGGCGGTCGACACCATCTCGGTCGCCCGGCGGTCCGCGTCCTCGACGAGCCGGGCGGCCTCGGCCTGCGCCTCGTCGACCCG
This sequence comes from Streptomyces sp. NPDC102467, assembly GCF_044765445.1. Taxonomy (NCBI): domain Bacteria; kingdom Bacillati; phylum Actinomycetota; class Actinomycetes; order Kitasatosporales; family Streptomycetaceae; genus Streptomyces; species Streptomyces sp. NPDC102467. The sequence continues at coordinate 636,719 of NZ_JBIWKA010000001.1, forward strand.
GGCCCGCGCCACCGCGAGCAGTTCCTCGCTCTGCTCGCGAGCCCGCTCGCGCTCCTGGTCGGCCTCCTGGCGCGCGCTGCCGAGCGTCTCCTCGGCCTCCCGGCGCCGGCGCCCGGCCTCCTCCTGTGCGGCGGCCAGCGTCTCGGCCGCCTCCGTGGCGATCCGCTCCGCCGCGTTCTGCGCCTCGGAACGGATCCGGTCGGCGGACTCCTGCGCCTCCGTCTTGAGCCGCTCGGCCTCGGTGGCGGCGTCGGAGCGCAGCCGCACCGCGATGTTCTCCGCCTCGGCACGGGCCGTCGAGGCGTCCGCCGCGGCCTCCGTGCGCAGCCGCTCGGCCTCCGTCTCGGCCTGCGCCTGCAGCGTGCGTACGCGCTCGGCGGCCTCGGACCTCAGGCGCTCGCCCTCGTCGGCCGCCTCCTTGCGCAGCCGCTCGGACTCGGCGCGCGCGTCGTTCAGCGTCGTCTCGGACGCGGTGAGGCGCTCCTCGGCCTCCGTGTGCAGCCGGGTCAGCTCGCGGGCCGCCTCGTCCTGCCGGGTGCTTATGGCGCGCTCGGTCTCGTCCTTGAGCTCCTGCGCCGCGCGCTCCGCCTCGGACTTGGTGGCCTCCGCCTGCTCCTCGGCCTCGGTGCGGTACCGCTCCGCTTCCGCGCGCGTGCGCTCCAGCGTCTCCTCGGCCTGCTTGCGCAGCGACGTGGCCCGCTCGATGGCCTCGGTGCGCACCCGCTCGCTCTCGGCGGTCGCCGAGGCCCGCAGCTCGTCCCCGTCCGTGCGCGCTTTGGAGAGCAGCTCCTCGGCGGTCCTGGCCGCCTCCTCGATCTGCTGGACGGCCTCGCGGCGGGCCTCCGCCCGGATCCGCTCGCCCTCCTCGACCGCCTCGGCCCGCAACTGCTCGGCCTCGCCGCGCAGCCGCCGGGCCTCCTCCTGGAGCTCGACGGTCTTGGCGCGGTACTCCTTGGTGTCGTCCTTCGCGGTGCCCTTGAGCTCCTCGGCGATGTCGTGCGCCTCGGCGCGCAGCCGGTCCGCCTCGGCCTCGGCCTCCGCGCGGATCCGCTCGGCCTCCTCGGTGGCGGCCTTCGTCGTCGTCTTCGCTTCCTCGGACGCCTTGTTGAGTACGTCCTCGGCGGTACGGGCGGCCTTCGCGAGCTCGCCCGCGGTCTCCTCGGCCGTGACCGTACGGGCCTTCTCCTTGGCGTCCGCGATCAGCTGCTCGGCGTCGGCGCGTGCGGTGGCGACGAGCTGCTCGGCCTCGGCCCTGGCGGTCTCGGCCTCTTTGGTGGCCTCCCCGACGAGGCGGGCCACCTGCTCCTTGGCCGTACGCGTGCGCTGCTCGTTGGCCGACTCGGCGCTCGCGAGCTGCTTGCTCGCGGCGTCCTTGGCCTCGCTCAGGACCTTCTCGGCCTCGGCACGGGCCTCCCGCAGCGCGGTGTCGGCCTCGCTGATGCGCTGCTCGGCGGCGCGGCTCAGCTCGGTGGCCTGGCGGCGCGCGGCGTCCGACTCGGCGGTCGTCGACGTCCGCAGCTGCTCGGCGTGGTCGGTGGCCTCCTGGGCCTGCGCCCCTGCCGCGTTCAGCAGGCGCTCGGCGTCCTGCCGGGCGCGGGCCAGGATCGCCTGCGCCTGCGCGCTCGCGTTCTCCGCCTCGCCGGCCAGGCGGCGGCGGGCCTCCGCCGCGACCCGCTCGGCCTCCGCGCGGGCGGCGGCCAGCGCCTGGTCCGCCTCGGAGCGCGACTCGTCGAGCAGCCGTCTGGCCTGCTGTTCGGTGCGGGCGCGCAGCTGCTCGGCCCACTGCACGTTCTCGTTGACGTGGGTCTCGACCGTGCGGCGGCGCTCGGCCAGCTCCTGGTCGAGCTGCTGGCGCCGGGTGACGGCCTCGGAGTGCAGCTCCGACTGGAGCCGGGACTGCTGCTCGGCATGCTCCTGGAGGATGCGCTGCGTCTGCGCGCGGGCCTCGCGCAGCTCGCGTTCGGCGTCGGCACGCAACTGCTCGGCCTGCGTCTGGGCATTACGAAGGAGCTGCTCGGCCTGGTAGCCGATGTCCGCCCCGTCGTAGGCAGGCCGGGTCGCGAGGCTGCGCCGCGCCTCGTGCAGCTTGGCGCGCAGCACCTCCACCTGGTAGCCCAGGTCCTCGGCGTGCTGGACGGCCTTCTCCCGCTCGGTCTTCAGCCGGTCCATCTCGGCTTCGAACCGCGAGAGATGGTCGGTCTCAGCCGGCTTGTGGCCGTCCTGGCTCTCGTAGCCCCGCACTGCGCGGTCCCATCCGTCCCCTGGTCGCAAGTTCTTCCTTACGAGCCTCGTCCGTCCGCCGAACGGGGCTCCCGGGGAATGGTGTCAGATCAAAAACGCCGGCGCCCCGGGCTTGCTCGTGCGCAGCCCGACCTGCCCCGACCCTCGTCCCCCGATACCCGGACCCCGGCCCACGGCTGTCCCGTCGTCCCGCTTGCACGCGACAGCCACCCCTTAACCCTACCGGCCCAAGTATGTGGAGGTCAGTGCTCCGTCGACTCCTGTGGGGCAGCAGTGACGAGTTCGGTCAGCACGCCGTGGCAGTCCTTGGGGTGCAGGAACGTGATGCGGGACCCCATCGACCCCCGTCGCGGCTCGTCGTACAGAACGCGTACACCCTTCTCGCGGATGTCCGCGGCATCGCCGTCGACATCCGCCGTACCGAAGGCGATGTGGTGCACTCCCTCACCGTTCTTGGCCAGCCACTTGCCCACCGCGGAGTCCTCGCGCGTGGGTTCGAGCAACTGGAGGTAGGAGGCGCCCCCGTCGCTCGTCTCATTGATCTTGAGCATGGCCTCGCGCACGCCCTGCTCCTCGTTGACCTCGGTGTGGAACACCTCGAAGCCGTACGTGGCCCGGTAGAACTCGACGGTCGCGTCGAGGTCGTGACAGGCGATCCCGATGTGGTCGATTCGCGTCAGCATGCTGTAAGTGCAGCGCGGTTCCCGGCGGTTACGCAACGTGCGCGCGATCACAATTGCCGGGCGGTGACGTGCGGCGTACCGCTCAGTACATTCGGGTAAACCCTCGTTCACTCCTCCTCCCTCAAGGGGCCGTGTCTCATGTCTGGAACGACCGGTACCACCTCAGTGATCGTCGCGGGCGCGCGCACGCCCATGGGCCGTCTGCTGGGGTCCCTCAAGTCATTCTCCGGAGCCGATCTGGGCGGCTTCGCGATCAAGGCCGCCCTCGACCGTGCGGGTATCGGTGGCGACCAGGTGCAGTACGTGATCATGGGCCAGGTGCTGCAGGCCGGGGCGGGGCAGATCCCGGCGCGCCAGGCCGCGGTCAAGGCCGGCATCCCGATGAGCGTGCCGGCGCTCACGATCAACAAGGTCTGCCTGTCGGGCCTCGACGCGATCGCGCTCGCCGACCAGCTCATCCGCGCCGGCGAGTTCGACATCGTGGTCGCCGGCGGCCAGGAGTCCATGACCAACGCGCCGCACCTGCTGCCCAAGTCCCGCGAGGGCTACAAGTACGGCGCGGTCGAGATGCTCGACGCGATGGCGTACGACGGCCTGACGGACTCCTTCGAGGACATCCCGATGGGCGCCTCGACGGAGAAGCACAACACCCGCCTCGGCATCGCCCGCCCCGCGCAGGACGAGGTCGCCGCCCTCTCCCACCAGCGGGCCGCCGCCGCGCAGAAGAACGGCCTGTACGAGGCCGAGATCACGCCCGTCGAGATCCCGCAGCGCAAGGGCGACCCGGTCCTGTTCAGCAAGGACGAGGGCATCCGCGCCGAGACGACGGTGGAGTCGCTCGCCAAGCTGCGCCCCGCCTTCGCCAAGGACGGCACGATCACCGCCGGCACGTCGTCGCAGATCTCGGACGGTGCCGCCGCCGTGGTCGTGATGAGCAAGGCCAAGGCGCAGGAGCTCGGCCTGGAGTGGATCGCCGAGATCGGCGCCCACGGGAACGTGGCGGGCCCCGACAACTCGCTCCAGTCGCAGCCGTCGAACGCGATCAGGCACGCCCTGGACAAGGAGGGCCTGGAGGTCGGCGATCTCGACCTGATCGAGATCAACGAGGCGTTCGCGGCCGTCGCGGTGCAGTCAATGAAGGATCTCGGGGTGTCCTCGGAAAAGGTGAACGTCAACGGCGGCGCCATCGCCCTCGGCCACCCGATCGGGATGTCCGGCGCGCGCATCGTGCTGCACCTCGCCCTGGAGCTGAAGCGGCGCGGCGGCGGCGTCGGCGCGGCCGCGCTCTGCGGTGGCGGCGGTCAGGGTGACGCGCTCGTCGTGCGGGTACCGAAGGCGTAGTCGTTGTTGCCCGGCTGTCTGTACGTGCCTGAGTGAACGGAGCTGTGATGCAGGACGTCCCCACGCTGGTGGCCCAGGCGAGAGAGGGCAGGCCGCGCGCCGTGGCCCGGCTGATCTCGCTGGTGGAGGGGGCGTCCCCGCAGCTGCGTGAAGTCATGGCCGCGCTCGCGCCGCTCACCGGGAACGCGTACGTGGTCGGGCTCACCGGCTCACCCGGCGTCGGCAAGTCGACATCGACATCGGCGCTGGTCAGCGCGTACCGGCGGGCCGGGAAGCGGGTCGGCGTGCTGGCCGTCGACCCGTCCTCGCCGTTCAGCGGGGGCGCGCTCCTCGGTGACCGGGTGCGGATGTCCGAGCACGCCTCCGACCCGGGCGTCTACATCCGCTCGATGGCCACCCGCGGGCACCTCGGCGGTCTCGCGTGGTCCGCGCCCCAGGCGATCCGGGTGCTGGACGCGGCCGGCTGCGACATCGTCCTGGTGGAGACCGTGGGCGTCGGCCAGTCCGAGGTCGAGATCGCCGCGCAGGCCGACACGAGCGTCGTGCTGCTCGCCCCCGGGATGGGCGACGGCATCCAGGCGGCCAAGGCCGGAATCCTGGAGATCGGCGACGTCTACGTGGTCAACAAGGCCGACCGGGACGGCGCCGACGCCACCGCGCGCGAGCTGAACCACATGCTGGGCCTCGGCGAGGCCCGCGCGCCGGGCGACTGGCGCCCCCCGATCGTGAAGACCGTCGCGGCGCGCGGCGAGGGCACCGACGAGGTCGTCGAGGCGCTGGAGAAGCACCGCGCGTGGATGGAGGAGCGCGGAGTGCTCGCCGAGCGCCGGGCCTCCCGCGCGGCCCGCGAGGTGGAGACGATCGCGGTGACCGCGCTGCGCGAGCGGATCGGCGATCTGTCGGGGGACCGGCGGCTCGGAGCGCTGGCCGAGCGGATCGTGGCCGGCGAGCTGGATCCGTACCGGGCCGCGGACGAACTGGTGGAGGGAATCACCGGCAACTGAGTTCCAGCTGCTGTCTCCTGAGACCTTCTGTGGGTCCTGAGCCACTGCTAGATTGACCCGCATGTATTTCCTCTGTGCTTAGAACTCCGGTGCGTCGACGCCCCGTTGAGTTCTTTCGCATGCCCGGAGGAAAACCATCATGTACGCCGCTGTACTGCGGACCCCGTATGCCCTGCGCACCTTTGGCGCCGCCCTGCTCGGACGCCTTTCGTACGGGACCGTCTCCCTCTCCCTGATGCTCGCGGCCAAGGCGGCCACCGGCTCCTACGCCGTCGCGGGCACCGTCATGGCGCTGTTCGGCGCCGCCGGTGTCTTTCTCTCGCCCCTGCGCGCCCGGTTCATCGACCGGTACGGGCCGCGCCGCGCGCTGACCCCGATGGCCCTGGGATACGCGGCCCTGCTCGGGGTGCTCGCCGCCGTGACCTGGCGGCCCGGCGTCCCCGGGTGGCTGCTCGTCGCCCTTGCCCTGTGCGCGGGGGCCGCGATGCCGCCGCTCGGTCCGACGATGCGGACAGTGTGGTCCCAACTCCTGCCCGACCGACGCCTTTTGCAGCGCGCCTACAGCCTCGACGGAGTCGCGGAGGAGCTGCTCTTCGTGTCCGGTCCGCTCATCGTGGGCGTGCTCGTCCTGTTCGCGCCCGCCGCGTTCGGCGTCGCCCTGAGCGCGGCGCTCGTCGCGGCCGGCACGCTGGTGTTCGTGGCCTCGCCCGCGGTGGGGGCGGTGGCTCCGACGGGCCGGCGGGGTCACCGGGAGGAGCGGGCGAAGGTGCTGGGCCGGGTCGGGCGGCCCGTGATCGTCACGCTCGGGGTCGGCATCGCGCTCGGCGCCGCCGATCTGCTCGTGCTGGCCTTCGCCGAGGACCGCGGGCGGGCCGACGCGGCGGCCTGGGTGCTGGCGGCCCTGTCGGCGGGCAGCGCCGTGGGCGGGCTCGCCAACGGCGCCGTCGACTGGCGGCGCCCCGCCCGCTCCCGGCTGACCCTGCTGTCCCTCGGACTCGCGGCGGCCCTGGGCGCGGCGGCCCTGGCCCCCGGGCTGCTCGCCCTCGCGGGGGCGGCGGCGTGCGTGGGCCTGTTCGTGGCGCCCGCACTGACGACCGCCTACCTCATCGCGGACGACGCGGTGGACCCGGGCCTGCGCACCCAGGCGGGCGCCTGGGTCAACACCGCGGTGAACGCGGGAAGTTCGGGCGGCGCGGCCGGCGTGGGCCTGCTGGTGGGCCGCTACCCGCTCCCCGTGTGCTTCGCGGCGGCGGCAACGGCCCCGCTGCTGGCGGGCCTGACCACGCTGACAAAAACTCAAGCCCCGCAAAACCAAGCCCCTCCGGCGATTGAGGAGCGGGGCCCGGGGCAGAGCCCCGTGACCCGCGCTCCCAGCTCGGGACGACCGTCCAAAACCCCTCAGTCGTCGTCGCCGTCGTCACCCGCGTCACCCGCGGAGTGATCCACCGACACCGCACCCGACTGGAAGTCGACGTGCCAGTCCTGCTGCTTCCCGTCGGCGGAGGTCGTCTCGACCTCCCACACCTTGACCGAGCCGTCGTCGTCCGCGTCCACGGAGGTCACCGTCCCCTTGGAGGCCGCGGCGCGAGCCGCGTCCTCCGCGGACGTGGAGGCCCCCTTCAGCGCGGAGGCGACCCGCGCCGCGTCACCGGCGTCATCGTCATCGGCCTTCTCGACATGGGAGCCGAGCACCTTGCCGGTGCCGGGGTCGACGTCGACGTCGTGCCAGGTGTTGCCGGAGCCGATGACGTCGACCTCCCAGACCAGGCGGCCGTCGTCGGAGTCGAGGTCGGCGCCCACGGCGACGCCCGGCGTGTGCTTCAGCGCGGCGGCGATCGCGTCCTCGGCCTTGACCTTGGCGCCCTTCGCCTCGTTCGTGTTCTCCTGCGCGTCGCTGACGCCGTCGTCCTTGATCCGCACACTGGAGTGCGAGCCCGACGAGCCCGACGAGCCGCTGTCGGCGACGGCCACGGTGGTGGCGGTGCCCGCTCCCAGCAGGGCGACGGCGGTGATGGCGGCGATGGCGGTCGTACGGCGCTTCATGAGGTTCTCCAGTTCGTCGTCCGGTGCCGCGCTTTTGGTGGTGCTCGGCGCGACGGGAACCAACCTGCCCGAGTGACCCTGAAGCCCCGCTGAAGGAGCCTGAAGGTTTCTTCAGGCTCGACCTGCGACCCTGACCGACATGCGCTTGCTGATAATCGAGGACGAGAAGCGGCTCGCCCTGTCGCTGGCCAAGGGGCTCACCGCGGAGGGCTACGCCGTCGACGTGGTCCACGACGGCCTCGAAGGGCTGCACCGGGCGAGCGAGGGAACGTACGACCTGGTCGTCCTCGACATCATGCTGCCGGGCATGAACGGCTACCGGGTCTGCGCCGCCCTGCGCGCCGCGGGCGACGACGTGCCGATCCTGATGCTGACCGCCAAGGACGGCGAGTACGACGAGGCGGAAGGGCTCGACACGGGCGCCGACGACTACCTGACGAAACCGTTCTCGTACGTCGTCCTCGTCGCCCGCGTGAAAGCGCTGCTGCGGCGCCGGGGGAGCGCGGGCAGCGCCTCGCCCGTGCACACCGTCGGACCGTACGCGGTGGACACCGCGGCACGCCGCGTCACCCACGCCGAGGACGGCGAAGTCGCCCTGACCGCCAAGGAGTTCTCCGTCCTGGAGCAGCTCGTGCAGCGCGCCGGTGAGGTGGTGTCCAAGGGCGACATCCTCGACCACGTATGGGACTTCGCGTACGACGGCGATCCGAACATCGTCGAGGTGTACGTCAGCGCCCTGCGCCGCAAGCTCGGCGCCTCCCTCATCCACACCGTGCGCGGAGCCGGATACAGGCTGGAGATCCCCAGGTGAGGCGGGTCCTCGGCTCCGTAAGAGCGCGCGCGGCGCTCGCCGCAACCCTCGTCGTCGCCGTCGCCCTGCTGGCGGCCGGCACCGCCGTACTGCTCGCCCTGCGCTCCAACCTCACCGAGCAGGCGGGCAGCGCCGCCGACTCGGGCGCGCACCGTGTCGCCACGTCCCTGGCCACCGGTACCGCGCCCGGCGCCCTCGACCTGGATGATGAGGACCAGCCGGTGCAAGTCGTCGACGACGACGGCAGGTTGGTGGCCGCATCCGAGGACCTGGAACGGATCAGTGGCGCCGGTACGGATGCGGTGAAGCCCGTCCGGGCCCGGACCGACGACGACGGGGACGACCACGGCGGCGACGACAGTGGCAAGGTCTCCGACTCGACCGACTACAGCGAAGGCAGCGCGACCGTCGACGGGGACAGTGCCGACTACCGGTTCGCCGCCGTCGAGGTGGAGGACACCGCGTACGGCACCCTGACCGTGTATGCGGGCGCCCCCCTCTCGGCCCAACAGAGCGCTGTCTCCACGGCGTTGACCTCGATGCTGATCGGTTTCCCGGTGCTGCTCGTGGTCGTCGGCGGCGTCACCTGGCTGGTGACGCGGCGCGCGCTGCGGCCCGTCGAGGGCATCCGCGCCGAGATGGCCGCCATCACCGCGTCCCAGGACCTGGCGCGCCGGGTGCCGGAGCCGGGGACGCACGACGAGGTGGCACGGCTCGCGCGGACGACGAACGAGACCCTCGCGGCTCTGGAGGATTCCGTGGAGCGGCAGCGCCGGTTCGTCGCGGACGCCTCGCACGAGCTGCGCAGCCCGATCGCCAGTCTGCGGACCCAGCTCGAAGTCGGCGCCGCGCACCCCGGGTTGCTCGATGTGGGGGGCGCCGTCGAGGACACCGTACGACTGCAGGAGCTCGCCGCCGATCTGCTGCTCCTTGCCCGGCTCGACGCGGGGGAGAAGCCCGGCGGCGCCGAGGTCGATCTCGCGGCGTTGGTCCGCGAGGAGCTTTCGCAGCGCACCGGCGACCGTCACCCGATCACCGCAGAAATCACGGGTGGCGCTCAAGTCGCGGGATCCCGGAGCCAGTTGGCGCGGGTGCTCGGCAATCTGCTGGACAACGCGCAGCGGCACGCCCGTACCGGCGTGCAGGTCGCGATGTCCAGCAAGGGCGCCGCGGGCGCCGCGGGGAGCCGGGTGGTGCTCACGGTCGCGGACGACGGCGACGGCGTGCCGGAGGGCGAGCGGGAGCGGATCTTCGAGCGGTTCGTACGGCTCGACGACGCACGTTCCCGGGACGGCGGCGGTGCGGGCCTCGGCCTCGCCATCGCCCGGGACGTGGCCGCGCGGCACGGCGGCACGCTGACGGTGCGCGCCGCGCCGGGCGGCGGAGCCCTTTTCGAACTCGGGCTTCCGCTGGGCCGGTGCCCTTGAGGGCCGGCCGTCAGCTGGGGAAAAACGTGCGGAAAAGTTGGGTCACGGGGGAAGTCGGCGGTCCTCCGTGGTCCCGGGAATTCGCAGGTGTCACGGTTTGCCGCGCTGCGAACGCAGGTGGTCGGCGATGGGCGTGAGCGCCTTGTGGAGGTTGCCGAGGTCCTCCGGCGCGACGAGGTCGACGAAGTGCTGCCGCACGGACGCCACATGGTGCGGGGCGACCTTCTGCATGGTCTCCAGGCCGAAGTCGGTGAGTACGGTATAGAGGCCGCGCCGGTCCGACTCGCAGTTCTCACGGCGTACCAGGCCCGCGTTCTCCATGCGGGTGATCTGGTGCGAGAGCCGGCTCTTGGACTGCAGGGTCGCCGCAGCCAGGTCGCTCATCCGCATCCGGAGCCCCTCGGCCTCGGAGAGGTTCACCAGGATCTCGTAGTCGTTCATCGTCAGGCCGAAGGGCTGGAGATCCCTTTCCAGCTGATAGTTCAGCAGCCTGTTGACCTCCAGGTGGGTGCGCCAGGCGCACTGTTCCTCGTCGGTCAGCCACGGCGTGGCAGTTTCGGTCTCCATGAAATCGATTCTACCTAAGAAGTTGAAAAGCGAACGAATGTGGGGGCTGTGACACCTCACACCCCAGCTGTGCTCAAGGACTCACGAAAAGGGGTCACGCGTTCGACGTCACACTCCGCAGACTACCGCTCACAGCCCGAAGCGACGCTGGAGGTCTCCGAGCTGTCCGGGAAGGCGCGGTGCCGCCGATTGGCCCGGGCCCGCGCCCGGCCCGCCGCCGGGCACGCCCGCCTGGTGAGGCACGTCACCCGTCGAGCGCTCGGGCATCAACGCCTCGCTGGACTGCAGAAGCACCGTCCCCGCACCCACGAACTCGAACTGGTGCTCCTCGCCGGAGACCCCGCCGACGCCCGTCATCGCACGTAGACCGCCGATCACGCCCGTCAGGTACGCGTGGTCGTAGTGATGGCACGGCGACGGACAGTCGGCCCAGCCGACCAGAGCCTGTGGGTCCACGCGCAACGGCGGTTCCATGAAGACCACGGGGCCGTTCGAAGCGGCGACGAATTTGCCGGTGCCAATGAGTGTCAGAAACCCCGGCACAATCGATTGCTTGAGCGCGAGAGTTGGCTGAAAAGCGAGCAGATTGCCCGCGCGGATGGTCAGGTTGCCGTCGTCCAGGTCGTACGAGTTCACGTCGAAGGCCCGGTCCGCGAGGAGCATCTTGCCGCTGCCCTCCGCCACCACCCAGTCGCTCGCGTGCAGCGGCGAATGGAACGAGGTGCGCACGAGCCGGTCGAGCCGGCCGTGCCCGATGCCGTTGAACTCCATCCGCCCGTAGTAGGCGATCATCTTGCCCTTCTGCAGGAACCACTGGCTGCTCTTGAGTTCCACGCAGAAGGTGTACGCGTTGACGTTGTCGTCGACGGGCAGCGTCATGGGGTCGAAGACCACAGGGCCGGTCACAGCTTCTCCTCCGAGGCCTGGACGTACACCGCACCGCTCCCGCTGAGCTCCAGCTGGAACGCCTCGCCGCTGCCGCGGCCCACCATGTCCCGCCAGCCGAGGGCCGTGGACAGCTTGTTGCGCACGTCCCCGTGATGGGCGACGTACGCCTGGGGGTCGACGTGCACCGGGTTCTGCGGCGAGATCGGCACCTCGATGATGCCGCCGTGCGCCATCACGGCCACGGACCCCTGGCCCTTGAGCGTCGTCGTGAACAGCCCCTGCCCGGTGACCTGCCCGCGCACCATGCCCATGACGCCGCCCTGCGCGCCCATGAACATCGTGCCCTGCTGCAGCGTCCCGTCGAAGGCGAGCAGCCGGTCCGCCTCCACGTACAGGGTGTCGCCGGAGAGCGTGATCACCTGCACGTGATGCCCGCCGTGCCCGAACAGCACGGTCCCGCTGCCCTCGACGGTCATCAGCGGCGTCGCCTCATTGGCCACCCGCCGCCCGAGCATGGACATCACCCCTCCCTGCCCGCCCTGGACGTTGGGCGTGAAGGAGACGTCGCCCTTGTACGCGAGCATCGCGCCGCGCTGGCTGTAGAGGCGCTGACCTGGCAGGACGGCCGCCTCGATCACCTTGGAGTTGATCTCACGGAAGGGCATCTCACACATCCCCCGCGATCGTGTTGCGCTCACTGGGCTGTACGTAGACGAGCCCGTCGCCCTCGAACCGGATCTGGAACGCCTCGCCACCGCCCTCGCCCAGGAAGGTACGGAAGGTGACGCCCGCCTGGAACGACTGGTGCAGATTGCCCTGGTGCGCGATGTACGCGCCCGGGTCGACGGTCAGCGGGTAGTCACGGTTGACCCGGAGGACCACGGCCGGGCCGTCACTCATGATCGCCGCCTGCCCGTGCCCCTCGACGGTCGTCGTGAACAGGCCGTTGCCCTGCGAGGCGCCGCGCATCCCGGTGAAGGAGGTGCCGGTCCGCAGGTTCGCATCCGTGCACAGCAGATTGCTCGACTCGACGTACAGCTTGTCCCCGCGCAACGCGACCAGATTGATCTCACTGGCCCGGTCGGCGAACCAGCAGGTCCCCTGCCCCTTCACTTCCATCACCACCATCTGCTCGCCGGTGATGCGGCGCGTCACCATCCCTCGTACCCCCTCGCCACCCCCGCTCAGCTTCTTGAACGCCATCCGGCCGTCGTACGCGACCATCGAGCCGTTCTTCGCCTTCACGCTGTCGCCCGTCATGTCGACGGCGAGCATCTTGCTGCCCTGGAGCCGGAACGTTGCCACGCGTCGAAGGTAGCCGCCCCGGGGAGCCCGCCGACAGGCCCCGTAGGAGGCGATGCCACAATGAGAAACGCTTGTGCGCACATTCACAAGATCAACGTGCGCATCACCGCCTGCATCACCGCACGCAGTAACACCCTGTACCGACACCCGTACCAACAGCCCGTACCAACGCCCGCCCGCCGCTTCTGCCGAAGGTGCCCCGTGGACATCAAGACCGCCTCCGCCCTCCGCCGCCTCCGCCTGGTCTCCGCGCCCGAGGCCGTCTCGTTCCTCCTGCTCATCGTCTGCTCGGTCCTGAAGCGCACGACCGAGTTCAACGCGGTGCCGGTCATGGGCATGGTGCACGGTGTGCTGTTCGTGCTCTACGTGCTCTTCTGGCTGGACGCCTGGAACCGTACGAAGTGGAGCTTCGGCCGCGCCGCGCTCTACTTCATCCTCTCCGTCCTGCCGACCGGCGGCTTCTTCGCCGAGCGCAAGCTCAAGCGCGAGGCGGACAACGCGGTCAACCTGGCGATCGCCGCCCGCGCCCGCCAGGAAGGGATCGTGAACGCATGATCGTCGCCTTCTCCGTGACCCCCCTCGGGGTCGGCGAGGACGTAGGGGAGTACGTGGCCGACGCGGTCCGCGTGGTCCGCGAATCCGGCCTCCCGAACCACACCGACGCGATGTTCACCTCCATCGAAGGCGACTGGGACGAGGTCATGGACGTCGTCAAGCGCGCCGTCGCCACGGTCGAGGCGCGGGCGCCCCGGGTCTCTGTGGTGCTGAAGGCGGACATCAGGCCCGGGGTCACCGACGGTCTGTCCTCGAAGGTGGCGACCGTGGAGCGGCACCTCGCCGACGGCTGAGCCGTCCGCGTCCTGGACAGAGGCCCTTTACCTCACTCGCATGCGCCCTCTGGTTCGACACGCCGAGAAAACTCACCTTTTGTGAGGTTATCGGCACGTTCGATCACCAGAACCTGGAGGGCGCTGTGCGGCCTGAGGGCTATGACTACAACACGTACAGCAGGCTCGCCGGGCCGCTCACCGAGCCGCCCGGCGGCGGCAGCTACGAGGTGCGGTACATATCGCTGCTCTCCCGCGCGCCCCACCGAATACGCGCCGTCCTGCTGATGACCCTGGCCCCCGTGCTCACCGGGGTGCTGCTCGTCTATCTCGTCTGGCCCACCCACTGGGTGGAACGCGAGGGAGGCGAGAGCTGGCTCGTCTCCCTCGACATCGCGATGCTCGTCGCGATCGGGCTCATCGAGCTGTTCATGCTCGTCAACGTCCTCTCGATCGCCCACGCGACGATCGTGGCCAGGGACCCCGTCCCCGTCACCCCCGAGCAGGACACCCGGGTCGCGTTCCTCACGACGTACGTCCCCGGCAAGGAACCCCTCGCGATGGTGCGGGCCACCCTCGAAGGGGCCGTGCGCGTCACACACGACGGGCCGCTCGACGTCTGGCTCCTCGACGAGGGCGACGACGAGGCCGCCAGGGCGCTCTGCACCGAACTCGGCGTCCGGCACTTCACCCGGCGCGGCATCCCCGAGTGGAACCAGAAGAAGGGCCCCCACAAGGCCCGTACCAAGCACGGCAATTACAACGCCTGGCTCGCGATGCACGGCGACGACTACGACTTCTTCGCCTCCGTCGACACCGACCACGTGCCCGTTCCGGAGTTCCTGCAGCGGATGCTCGGCTACTTCCGCGACCCGGACATCGCGTTCGTCGTCGGACCGCAGGTCTACGGCAACTACGACTCCCCGGTCACCAAGGCCGCCGAGTCGCAGCAGTTCCTCTTCCACGCGCTGATCCAGCGGGCCGGCAACCGCTACCGGGCGCCCATGTTCGTCGGCACCAACAACATCGTGCGGATCTCCACGCTCCAGCAGATCGGCGGGCTCGTCGACTCGGTCACCGAGGACATGGCGACCGGCTTCGAGATCCACCGCCGCAAGAACCCGGCCACCGGCCACAACTGGCGCTCGGTCTACACCCCCGACGTGCTCGCCGTCGGCGAGGGCCCCGCCTCCTGGACGGACTTCTTCACCCAGCAGATGCGCTGGTCACGCGGCACGTACGAGACGCTGTTCAAGCAGTACTGGAAGGCACCTTTCACGATGCCGCCGGGCCGCCTCTTCTCGTACACGATGATGCTCGTCTACTACCCCATGACGGCCGTCAACTGGCTGCTCGGCGTGATCAGTTGCGTGCTGTTCCTGTGGTTCGGGGCGAGCGGCACGGAAGTCTCCGCCGCCGTCTGGCTGATGCTCTACAGCGACGCGGCCGCGCTCCAGATCGGCCTCTATCTGTGGAACCGGCGGCACAACGTCTCCCCGCACGAACCCGAGGGCTCGGGCGGCCTCGCGGGCATGGCGATGTCGGCGATCTCCGCTCCCATTTATCTGAGGTCGCTCGGCGCGGCGCTGCTGGGCCGTCCCAGCCGCTTCGTCGTCACCCCCAAGGGCGGCGACGTGAGCCCCGACCGGCTGCCGACGTTCCGCATCCACATCTTCTGGGCGGTCGTCCTCGCGACCTCGCTCGCGGCGTCCGTCGTCCTCGACCACACCCATGCGGCCATGCGTACGTGGGCGGTCCTCGCCCTGTGCATCGCGCTCGCGCCGGCCGTGGTGTGGGCGGCCACGCAGCGCCGCCGCGCGCCCGCACCCAAAGCCGAACCGGAGCCGGGCCCCCTCGCCGTGCCGCTGCCGGTCTCCAGCACGACCGGCACAGGAGGAAACTGAGCAATGGCCCCGATGCCTTACAGACCGATGTCGTACAGACCTTCCGCGCGCATGCGCAAGACGGTCCTGGGAGCGGGCGGCGTGGCCCTCCTCGTCGGCCTGAACGCCCCGGCCGCCTGGAACTTCGCCTCCGAGCGGTACTACGACTGGAAGATCGCCCAGCCCGGCTACCGGGCCGAGTACGGCTCCTGGTCCCAGCTCGACATCCCCCAGGAGTTCCGCACCAACGCCATCCACGCCACGCTGCTGCACACCGGCAAGGTGCTGATCGTCGCCGGTTCGGGCAACGAGCAGAAGAAGTTCGACGCCGGGTCCTTCGACACCATCCTGTGGAACCCCACGGCGAACACCTTCAAGAAGATCGCCACCCCCGAGGACTTCTTCTGCTCGGGGCACGCCCAACTCCCGGACGGGCGGCTCCTGGTGGCGGGCGGCACCGCCCGCTACGAGCTGCTCGACGGTGAGGTCAAGCGGGCCGGCGGCGGCATGCGCGTCAAGAACGAGAACCCCGACCGCCCGCTCGTGCTGAAGAAGGGCACCACGTTCCGCTCGCCGTCGGGAGTCGAGTACCGCTCCAAGTTCGACGTGACGGTGCCCAAGGCCGAGCGCGCCTTCGACGTCACGTACAACCGGGCCGGCGTCATGCAGCCGTGGAGGACGAGGACCAAGGCGAGCGAGGTCCGCGTCTTCGTCGAGGCGGCCGCCGACGGCGAGGAGTACGTCACCGACAAGCAGGCCCAGTACGAGATCGAGGGCCTCAGGGGCGACGACGCCGAGAACGCGTACGGGCTCTCCGAGAAGATCACCATGGACAAGCAGGACTTCCAGGGGATCAAGGCGGCCTACGAGTTCGATCCCGTCGCCGAGAAGTACCTGCCCGTGGACCCGATGGCGAAGGCCCGCTGGTACCCGACCCTGGTCGGCCTGGAGGACGGCAAGGTGCTCGCCGTGTCCGGGCTCGACGACGTCGGCGTCATCGACCCCGGCGACAACGAGATCTACGACCCGCGGACCAAGAAGTGGACGATGGGGCCCAAGCGGTACTTCCCCACCTACCCCGCCCTCTTCCTGACCAAGGGCGGCAAGCTCTTCTACCCGGCCTCCAACGCCGGGTACGGGCCCGCCGACAAGGGCCGGGTGCCGGGCCTGTGGGACCTCAGGACGAACAAGTTCGAGCGGGTGCCCGGCCTGACCGAGCAGGACGCGACGGAGACGTCGGCGTCGCTGCTGCTGCCTCCGGCGCAGGATCAGAAGGTCATGATCCTTGGCGGCGGTGGCGTCGGCGAGTCCGAGAGGGCCACCTCACGCACGGCGGTGGTGGACCTGAAGAAGGACAGCCCGTCCTTCCGGACCGGCCCCCAACTCCCGCAGGGCACGCGGTACTTGAACAGCGTCATCATGCCGGACGACTCCGTCTTCACCACGAACGGCTCCTCCGACTACCGCGGGCGCAGCGCCAGCAACATCCTCAAGGCGCAGTTCTACAACCCCGCGGACAACGCGTTCCACGACGCCGCGTCCCCCAGGGTCGGCCGCAACTACCACTCCGAGGCGCTGCTGCTGCCCGACGGACGCGTGGCCACCTTCGGCTCCGACCCGCTCTACGACAACGAACAGAACACCAAGCTCGGCCACTTCGAGCAGCGCATGGAGATCTACACGCCGCCCGCGCTGCACCGCGGCGCAGGCAAACGCCCCGGGCTCGGCGCGGGCCCCGAGATCCTTCCGGCGGACGGCAGGGCGACGTACCGGACGGAGCACGCCGACCGGATCGTCAGGGCGAGGCTGCTGCGGCCGTCCTCCGTGACGCACACGACGGACGTGGAGCAGCGCTCGATCGCACTGGGCCTGACGAAGACCGCCGGTTCGGTGACGGTCGACGTCCCCCGGGACCCGACGCTGGTTCCGCCGGGCTGGTACATGCTGTTCGTGTCGGACGCGGACGGTGTGACCTCAGAGGCGAAGTGGCTCCAGGTGAAGTGACCCCGCCGGGAGCCCGTGCAGTCCGTGCAGTCCGTGCAGTCCGTGCGATCCGTGCGGTTCAGGCCGTCGCGTTCCGGGCCAGCCCCAACGCGTACTCCGCCCACCAGGTCCCCGCGGCGGGGCCGCCCCGGCAGGTCCCGTCGGACTCGCCCGGCCGCTTGACCCACAGGTACGCGTCGACCAGGGCGTCACCCGTGTCCGTGGTCGGGGCGGAGCCCAGCGCCCGGCCGGGCGGGTTGCACCAGGCGTCGGCCGGGTCGTCCTGGTACGGGCCGACGCCGTTGCGGCTCGTGTCCACCACGAAGTGCGCCCCGCCGAGCAGTCGTGAGAGCCGGCGGCCGTACTCCGTACTGGCCCGGTCGGTCTGGAAGTTGGAGACGTTCAGCGAGAAGCCGTCCGCCCTGCCGATCCCGGCGCGGCGCAGCGGCTCGACGAGTTTGCCGGCGTCGGGGATCCAGTCGGGGTTGCCCGCGTCGACGTACACCTTGGTGTGCGGCTGCTTCTTCAGGCGGTCGATCGCCGCCGAGATCAGCTGATAGCGCTCTTCCTGGTACTCGGCCGGGGTGCAGCCGTCGACGACGTGCCCGAGCGCGTCCGGTTCGAGGACGACCATCGCCTTGGTGTCGCCGATGCCCGTCGCGAACGCGTCGACCCACTGGTAGTAGAAGTCGGCGTCGTGCGCGCCGCCCGCCGAGTGCTGCCCGCAGTCGCGGTGCGGAATGTTGTACGCGACCAGGACCAGCGTCTTGCCCGCCTTCTCGGCCTGGGCGCCGGCCTGCGCGATCGCGGGCCGGGGATAGTCGCCCGGCACCCACATGGCCTGCGGGCGCCGGGCGATGCGCCGGATGGCGGCCGCGTCGGAGGAGCGGCCCTGCTTCTCCCACTGGTCGGCCTGGCCGGCGGCGGCGGAGGCCGGGTCGACCCAGAACGGGGACGAGTCGCCCGCGGCACTCCCCGAGGGGGCGGTCTGGCCGGCGGCCTCCGCGGCGGTGCCGCGTCCGCCGTCGATCGCGGAACAGCCGGTGGCGAGCACGGTTACGAGGAGCGCGGCGCCGGCGAGGGCGAGCGTGCGCGCCGGTGTGTGGATGGACGGGACGGACATCCTGACCCCTCGTTCGGAGCGGTTCGATCAACGCATCGGCTGTTTTCTGGCAATCGTGGCATAAGGGATGCTCATTGAGGGGGATTGCCGCCGCGGTGCACCGGGCCGTGTGGAGAGCCAATCGGCCAAAGGCCGAGACGGGGCTGACCACCATGTGACCGGCCGGTAAGGTCGGGGCCGTGTCAAAGCCGCTCAGCCTTGCCTTCGATCCGATCGCCCGCGCCGATGAACTCTGGAAGCAGCGCTGGGGGTCCGTGCCGTCCATGGGCGCGATCACCTCCATCATGCGCGCGCACCAGATCCTGCTCGCCGAGGTCGACACCGTCGTCAAGCCGTACGGACTGACTTTCGCGCGCTACGAGGCGCTGGTGCTGCTCACCTTCTCCAAGGAGGGGGAGTTGCCCATGTCGAAGATCGGCGAGCGGCTCATGGTGCACCCGACGTCCGTGACGAACACGGTCGACCGGCTGGTGCGCTCGGGCCTCGTCGACAAGCGCCCCAACCCGAACGACGGCCGCGGCACGCTGGCCACCATCACCGACAAGGGCCGCGAGGTCGTCGAGGCGGCGACGCGCGACCTGATGGCGATGGACTTCGGGCTCGGGGTGTACGACGCGGAGGAGTGCGGCGAGATCTTCGCGATGCTGCGGCCGCTGCGGGTGGCGGCGAAGGATTTCGACGAGGAGTGAGCGGGCCCGGCTGAAGATCGCGCAAAACGGGCAGTTAGGCTCGACCCATGAAGAAGAGCGTGCTGACCCGCTACCGCGTCATGGCCTATGTGACCGGTGTGCTTCTGGTCCTCCTGTGTCTCGGCATGATCGCCAAGTACGCGTTCAAGATGGACGGCGCCGGTGACGCCACGCAGGTCATCGCCATCGCGCACGGCTGGCTGTACGTCGTCTACCTGGTGGTCGCCTTCGACCTCGGGTCCAAGGCGAAGTGGCCGGTCGGCAAGCAGCTCTGGGTCCTCCTCGCGGGCACCATCCCGACCGCCGCGTTCTTCGTGGAGCGCAAGATCTCCGCGGAGCTGGAGGCGAAGGTCGCCGGCGACGCCGGGAATCTCGCCAAGGCGTAGCGGCCGCTTCCTGGCGGCCGGCTCCAGGGCAGGGGGAGCCCGGGGCCGTCAGCCATCGACATTTACTAGGACGTCCTAGTAAATTGGAGGGCATGGGAAGCATGGACGCTGACGCCATCGCGGAGGGCCGCCGCCGCTGGCAGGCCCGGTTCGACTCCGCCCGCAAGCGGGACGCCGACTTCACGACGCTCTCCGGCGATCCGGTCGAGCCGGTCTACGGGCCGCGGCCGGGGGACACGTACGACGGATTCGAGCGGATCGGCTGGCCCGGCGAGTACCCGTTCACCCGTGGCCTCCACCCGACCGGCTACCGGGGCCGCACCTGGACCATCCGCCAGTTCGCGGGGTTCGGCAACGCCGAGCAGACCAACGAGCGCTACAAGATGATCCTGGCCGCGGGCGGCGGCGGGCTCTCCGTCGCCTTCGACATGCCCACGCTCATGGGCCGCGACTCCGACGACCCGCGCTCGCTCGGCGAGGTCGGGCACTGCGGCGTCGCCATCGACTCGGCCGCCGACATGGAGGTCCTCTTCCAGGACATCCCGCTCGGCGACGTCACCACGTCGATGACGATCAGCGGCCCGGCGGTCCCGGTCTTCTGTATGTACCTGGTGGCGGCCGAGCGGCAAGGGGTGGACCCCGCCGTCCTCAACGGCACGCTGCAGACCGACATCTTCAAGGAGTACATCGCGCAGAAGGAGTGGCTCTTCCAGCCCGAGCCGCATCTGCGTCTGATCGGCGACCTGATGGAGCACTGCGCCGCGTCCATCCCGGCGTACAAGCCGCTCTCGGTCTCCGGATACCACATCCGCGAGGCCGGTTCGACGGCCGCGCAGGAACTGGCGTACACGCTGGCGGACGGCTTCGGTTACGTAGAGCTGGGGCTGGCGCGCGGCCTCGACGTGGACGCCTTCGCCTCGGGCCTGTCCTTCTTCTTCGACGCGCACCTCGACTTCTTCGAGGAGATCGCCAAGTTCCGCGCGGCCAGGAGGATCTGGGCCCGCTGGATGCGCGACGTGTACGGGGCGCGGAGCGACAAGGCGCAGTGGCTGCGCTTCCACACCCAGACCGCCGGCGTCTCGCTGACCGCCCAGCAGCCGTACAACAACGTCGTACGCACCGCGGTGGAGGCGCTCGCGGCGGTGCTCGGCGGGACCAACTCGCTCCACACGAACGCCCTCGACGAGACGCTCGCGCTGCCCAGCGAGCAGGCGGCCGAGATCGCGCTGCGCACGCAGCAGGTACTGATGGAGGAGACCGGCGTCGCCAACGTCGCGGATCCGCTGGGCGGTGCCTGGTACGTGGAGCAGCTCACGGACCGGATCGAGGCCGACGCGGAGAAGATCTTCGAGCAGATCCGTGAGCGCGGGCTGCGGGCGCACCCCGACGGGCAGCACCCCATCGGCCCGATGACGTCCGGGATCCTCCGCGGGATCGAGGACGGCTGGTTCACCGGTGAGATCGCCGAGTCCGCCTTCCAGTACCAGAAGTCGCTGGAGAAGGGCGACAAGCGGGTCGTGGGGGTCAACGTCCACCACGGGTCCGTCACCGGTGACCTGGAGATCCTGCGGGTCAGCCACGAGGTGGAGCGGGACCAGGTCCAGGCCCTCGGCGACCGGAAGGCGGCCCGGGACGACGCCGCGGTGCGCTCCGCGCTCGACCGGATGCTGGGTGCCGCCCGGGACGGGTCCAACATGATCGGCCCGATGCTTGACGCTGTGCGGGCGGAGGCGACGCTCGGGGAGATCTGTGGGGTGCTCCGCGAGGAGTGGGGCGTGTACACGGAGCCGGCCGGGTTCTAGCGGGTCCCGTCTGCCGGGTGCGGGCATCGTCGTGGCTGGTCGCGCAGTTCCCCGCGCCCCTGGGGCGTGCGGCTTCGCCGCTGCCCCCTGAAATGGCGCACGCAGTGCGCATTTCAGGGGCGCGGGGAACTGCGCGAGAAGTCCCCACCGGCCCGCAGCGGACGGCGAAACCGAACCCGGCACACACAAACGGCATCACAACCCCCCGACAGGGTAGGCGCGGGCACGTCAACTGTCCCCGTAACCCACGGAGTACCCCGTGCCGCTGCCCCGGCCCCCCTTCACCCGCACCACGACCACCGCGGGACTCGCCGCCCTGACCCTGCTCGGAGGCATCGTCATCGGCGGCTCGGGAGCGGTGAGCGCGAGTCCGCCGGCGGAGCCGAAGGTGCAGAACACGTTCGACTCCCTCGGCCCGGACGTGCACGCGGCGAAGCTGCCGAGCGGGCGTACCGCGCACTACACCGACTCGGGCCCCGCGGGCGGCACCCCGGTCCTCTACATCGGCGGCACGGGGACCAGCGCCCGCGCCGTCCACATGACCGACTTCTTCCGTACCACCAGAGCGGATCTGGGGCTGCGGCTCATCTCCGTGGAGCGCAACGGCTTCGGCGACACGGAGTACGACCCCGCCCTCGGCAAGGCCGACTTCGCCACCGACGCGCTCGAGGTCCTCGACCGGATCGGCGTACGGAACTTCAAGGTGGTCGCGATATCCGGCGGCGGCCCGTACGCGGCCGAGCTCGCGGCCCGAGCGCCCGAGCGCGTCACCGCGCTGCACCTCGCCGCCGCCCTCCCGCCCTACGGCACGAAGCCCGCTTACTGCGGACTGTCCGACGACAAGCTGGCCGACGCCGTCAAGGACCAGATCAGGGACCCGCGCACCTGGTGGGCGTTCCCCGACGACAGCCCGGTCAAGTCCATTCCGGGGTTCGCCGACACCGCGTACGAGGACGGCGCCCGGACGTACAACCAGCGCGGCCAGCAGGCCGACCCGGCGCCGCAGGTGCACGAACAGAAGCTGTACTGCCAGCGCCCGGGCCCCGACCTGTCGAAGCTCTCCGCGCCCGTCTTCCTGTACGGCGGCGACAAGGACACCACGGTCCCGCCCGCCACGCTGAAGACCTGGCGGGCCAGCCTCCCGGCCGGAGCGCGCGTCAAGACCCGTACGTACGCCGACTCGGCCCATGACGTCCAGTACCGCCACTGGGACCAGATCCTGGTCGACCTGGCAGGACGCGCGGACCGGACCGTCGTCTGCCACGGCAAGCACACCAGCACGCTCCCGGCGGCCGAGGCGGACCGCCTTGTCGACAAGAAGAAGGCGACGCTCGGAAGTTGTGCCTGGAACGACTGACCGGCACCGTCACGCGGGACGGAAGGCGTCGGCCGGGAACGTGAGCCGGAACAGCGCCCCGCCGCCCGGCGCCGCCTCCGCCGACAGCTCCGCCCCGTGCGCCAGCGCGATCTGCCGGGCCATCGCCAGACCGAGCCCCGAACCGGGCAGCGCGCGGGACACCTCGGCGCGGTAGAAACGGTCGAAGACATAGGGGAGGTCCTCGGCGGCGATGCCAGGACCGTGGTCCCGGACCGTCAACTCCCGCGCCGAGAGCGTCACCTCGACGGGGGCGCCGCCCGGCGGGGTGAACTTGGCCGCGTTGCCGAGCAGGTTCGCCAGGAGGCGGGAGAGGCGGGACGGGACGCCCGGGAGCGTGCCCGTCGCCGCCTCCGGGAGCACTGTGAGCGAGAAGGCGACCTGCGGCCAGTGGGCATCGGCCAACCGCACCGCGTGGGTGACCAGCGGGGCCAGGGCCACCTCCTCGACGAGCGGCTGCGGCTCCTCGTCGCGGGCCAGCTCGATCAAGTCGTTGACCAGGGACGTCACTTCGTGGATCTGACGGCCCAGCGCGGCCGAGGCCCGGTCGCGCTGGGCGGTCGTCAGACGGTCCGCGCGGGCCAGCAGCTCGGCGTTCGTGCGCAGGGCCGTCAACGGCGTACGCAACTCGTGGGAGGCGTCCGCGACGAGCCGGCGGCGGGCTGTCACGGAGTCCTCCAGTTCGCCCAGCATCGTGTTGAACGAGGCGGCAAGGCGCGTCACTTCGTCCCGGCGGCCCGGCGGCAGGTCGATGCGCGTACGGGCGTTTCGGGTCGCCGCGATGCGCTCCGCCGTCGCCGTCAGCCGGGCGACCGGCGCGAGACCCCGCCGCGCCACCCAGTACCCGCCCGCCGCCGCGAGCGCGACCCCCGCCACGCTGATCGCGGCCAGCAGCGCCGTCGCCTGCCGCAGCCCCTTCGCTGTCGTGTCCGAACGCAGCGCCACCTGAAGCGCCTTGTCCGCACCCCCGCCCGTGTACGCGGTGGTGAGCATCCGCACCCGGTGCCCCTGAAGCGTGAGGTTCGTGTAGTACGGCGCGCGGGTGCCCGCCGCGACCTCGCGCGTGGCGTCCGTGACCGGCAGGAGGTACGGCTCTTCCGGATCGCCCACCGGATCGGCGGGGGCGAGCTGGGCGCAGGCCGGAGCCGCCAGGAAGCGGCACTCGCCGGCCAGCACACCGGTCGGCTCGGCCCGGTTCTGCTGCGTGGCCAGGGTCGCCGCCTGCGTGAGCTGCAGATCGAGCTGGTGGCCGAGCTCGTAGCGGATCACGGCGTACGAGGCCACGCACACGCCCACCGTGATCAGCGCGACCGTGGCGCAGGCGAGCAGCGCGAGCCGGGTGCGCAGCGGCGTGCGGTCCTTGATCCGGGCCCGGCTCACGGCGTGCCGAGCCGGTAGCCGATGCCATGGACCGTGTGCACGAGCCGTGGCTCCCCCGGCGCCTCCAGCTTGCGCCGCAGGTACCCCACGTACACGGCGAGGGAGTTGGAGTCGGGTCCGAAGTCGCGGCCCCACACCGCCTCCTGGATCACCCCGCGCGGCAGGACCTGCCCGGCGTTGCGCACCAGCACCTCCAGAAGCGCGAACTCCGTACGGCTGAACTCCAGGGCCCGGCCGCCGCGCCGGCCCGTGCGCGTCCCCAGGTCGAGGACCAGCTCGCCGTAGGCGAGGGAGCCGGGGGAGTCGTCCGGCTGCGGATCGGGGGCCGCCCGGCGCAGCAGCGCCCGCACCCGCGCCGCCAGCTCGTCCAGCGCGAACGGCTTCACCAGGTAGTCGTCCGCGCCCGCGTCGAGGCCGTCCACGCGCTCGCTCACCGAGTCGAGCGCGGTGAGCACGAGGACCGGTGTGCGGTCCCCTATGGCGCGCATCCGGCGGCACACCGCCAGCCCGTCCAGGACCGGCATCATCACGTCGAGGACGACGGCGTCCGGCTCCCAGCGCGCGAGCGCGCTCAGCGCCCGCTGACCGTCGGGCGCGGACGCCACCCGGTACCCCTCCACCGTCAGCGCGTCCTCGACGGCCGAGCGGACCTCCGGGTCGTCGTCCACGACCAGGATCCGGGCCGTTCCTCCTGCGCTCGCTGCTGTCATGGTCATAAAGGTGCCAAACCCGGCTCTTAAAACCCTCTTAGAGCACCCCGCGACGCTCACTTCTCATGCGAAGCGATCTGCGCAGCGCCCTGCGCACCCCTCTCTCCGTCGTCATCGGCGCGGGCGGCACCGGCGGGCACATCTACCCCGGCCTCGCCCTCGCCGACGCGCTGCGCCGGGCCGTCCCCGACGCGGTGATCTCGTTCGTCGGCACCGAACGCGGCCTGGAGACCCGGCTCATCCCGGCCGCCGGGTACCGGCTGCACACGGTCGACATGATCCCGTTCGACCCGTCCCTCGGCGCCCGCCGCTACCTCCTCCCCGCGGACCTCGTGCGCTCCGGCGCCCAGTGCCGGGCCATCCTGCGCGAACAGGGCGCCCAGGTCGCCGTCGGCATGGGCGGCTACCCGAGCGCGCCCGTGATCGTCGGCGCCCGGATGGCCAAACTGCCCAGCCTCATCCACGAGTCCAACGCGGTCCCGGGCCGCGCCAACCGTTTCGCCGCCCGCCTCACCCCGCACATCGCCGTCGCCTTCGACCGCAGCCGGGCCCATCTGCCGGGCGGCACCCGGGCGGTCACCACCGGCATGCCGATCGCCGCGTCCCTCGCGCACCTCGACCGGCCCGCGCTGCGCGAGGCCGCCCGCCGGGAACTCGGCGTCCCCGACGGCGCCCGGCTCGTCCTCGTCAACGGCGGCAGCCTCGGCGCGGCCCGCCTCACGGAAGCGTCGGTCGGCCTGGCCGCGCGCTGGCGCGGCCGCACGGATGTGCATCTGCTGGTGAAGACCGGCCCGGCGGCCCTGGAGGAGACCCGGCGCCGCCTGCTCGGCACCTCCGCCGTCGCCGTGCCGTACCTCGACCGGATGGACCTCGCCTACGCCGCCGCCGACCTGGTGGTGTGCCGGGCCGGCTCCGCGACGGTCGCCGAACTCGCCACGACCCGGGTCCCGGCCGTCCTCGTCCCGTACCCCCACGCCCCCGGCGACCATCAGACCCACAACGCGCGGGTGCTCTCCGACGCGGGCGCAGGACTGCTGCTCGCGGACGCGGACACGACGCCCGACACCCTCGCCGCCCTCGCCGAACCACTGCTCGCCGATCCGGCGCGGCTCGCGGCGATGTCGGCGGCCGCACCCGCGGGGCCGCACGCCAGGGCGGCCGACCTCCTGGCGCGGCACGTACTCGAACTGGCAGGACAATCAAGGGAGTTGCAGTACATATGACCACCCACGCCACCTCTGTCTGGGCGGGCCGTACCGTCCTGGTCACCGGCGCCGAGGGCTTCATCGGCTCGACACTCGTCGACCTGCTCCTCGACGCGGGCGCGCACGTCCGGGCTTTCGTCCACTACAAGCCGTACGCCGAGAAGGGCCATCTGGCCCACGTGCTCGACGACCCCCGGGTGGAGCTGCTCGCGGGCGACGTCCGCGACGCGGGCCGCGTCGCCGACGCCGTCGCGGGCTGCGACACGGTCTTCCACCTCGCCGCGCTGATCGGCATCCCGTACTCCTACGACTCCCCGGGCGCGTACGTACAGACGAACGTCGTCGGCACGGAGAACATCGCGGAAGCCTGCCGCAGGCACTCCGTGCGCCGACTCGTCCACACCTCGACCAGCGAGGTCTACGGCACCGCGCTGACGGCCCCGATCTCCGAGGACCACCCGCTCCAGCCGCAGTCCCCGTACTCCGCGTCGAAGATCGGCGCCGACATGATGGCGCTGTCCCACTGGCACGCCTTCGAACTCCCCGTGACCGTGGTGCGCCCCTTCAACACGTACGGCCCGCGTCAGTCGGCGCGCGCCGTGATCCCGACGATCCTGGCCCAACTCCACTCCGGCGCCCGGGAGATCAAGCTCGGCTCCCTCACCCCGACCCGCGACTTCACGTACGTCTCCGACACGGCGCGGGGCTTCATGGCGGTGGCGGAGTGCGACCGCGCGCTCGGCCAGGTGGTCAACCTCGGCACCGGCCAGGAGATCTCGATCGGCGACCTGGCGCAGGCGCTCATCGACGCGTCGGGCCACAAGGCCCGGGTCGTCGTCGACCCGGCCCGTCTTCGCCCTTCGGGAAGTGAGGTCCAGCGACTGTTGTCGGACAACGGGCGGGCACGTGAGTGGGCCGGGTGGGAGCCGGAGTTCACGCTGGAGGAAGGGCTGAAGCGGACCTCGGAGTGGGTGGCGGAGAACCTGGGGGTGTTCGCGCCGGGGCGGTATCAGGTCTGACCGGTAGGAGCCACGCTCTCGCCCGTCGCGGGGCGCAGCTCCCAGGGCGATCCGATCGGGTCAGGAGAACATGACGCGATAAGTCTGGTAGCCGGTCCCGACCTGCTTCTTCGCTGCGAAGGGAGCGGCAGCGTTACCGGTGCCCTGGTAGAAGTACAGGTCGCCGTTGGGTTGGCGGGCGATGAGGTCGGCCTTGCCATCGAGGTCCATGTCGCCGGTGGCGACGAGGGCGTCGAACTGGTTCCAGCCGGATCCGATCTTGGTGCGTGCCTCGAAGGGGGCGTTGCCGTCTCCGGTGCCTTTGTAGAGCCATAGGACGCCGGAAGTGTCCCGCGCGACGAGGTCTGGCCACTGGTCG
Organism: Streptomyces sp. NPDC102467; assembly: GCF_044765445.1. Taxonomy (NCBI): domain Bacteria; kingdom Bacillati; phylum Actinomycetota; class Actinomycetes; order Kitasatosporales; family Streptomycetaceae; genus Streptomyces; species Streptomyces sp. NPDC102467. The sequence continues at coordinate 663,769 of NZ_JBIWKA010000001.1, forward strand.
CCGGTGAGGTCGCCCTTGCCGGTGAGCTGGGTGAACTGGTCCCAGGCGGAGCCGACCTTGTGGCGGGCGGTGAGGGTGCCGTCGCTGTAGCCGTAGTAGAACCACAGCACGCCGTCGGCGTCGCGGCCGATCACGTCGTACCCCTGGGCGCCCCCGAGGTTGCCGGGCGAGAAGACGCTGTTGTAGATGTTCCAGCTGCCTCCGACGTAGCCGTAACTGCTGGACAACCCCCCATTGGTGGTCCAGACCCAGGTGTTGTCGGCGACTCCGTCGCCGTCGTCGTCGGCGCTGCTGGCCGTGCGGACGTCCCCGTAGTCGGTGGCGAGCTGCTCGCGCGGGGCGAGGACCGTGGTGCTATCGGCGGCGTAGGAGTACAGGGCGCCCCTGGTGTCGATGGCAAACATGCCGAAGACAGCGGCGGGTTGGGAGTCTGCAGCTACGAGGGTTCGGGTGCGAGCGGGTGCGATGTCCTGGGCGGCCTGCGTGATCCGGAAGGCGTCGGACGACCTGGACGCCGCACCGGTGTCCGCCGACGCGGGGCCGACCGTGAAGATCGCGCCTTATTGATGCGGCCGGACGACCGCCTCGCGCCGGTTCGTCGTGCCGTCGACTTGATTGCTGCACAGCCGGATTGAGGTTGTTATGTCAGGCTCATGACATATGCGGCCGTCGATGACGGTGCGCGGGGGGAATCGGGTTGAGACTCGACAGATCGTTAAGTGGACGTGCAAAACGGAGACTTGTGCGGCTCGCGCCGGCACTGACCTCCGTCACCGCGCTGGCTCTCATGGCAGGGCTGGGCGCACAACCGGGTGCCCTGCCGCCGAAACAGGACGACCGTACGGGCAAGGTCAGCCAGGACTGGAACGAGGACACTGCTGCCGAACAGCTGCGGCAGGACCAGTGCCTGATGAACGGGGTGCTGCAGCTAGGCGGCACGTCCATGGCAGCAGTCGCTCAAGACGCCTTGAACCAGCCGGCGGACCAGCTGCATGTGCTGGCCAACCCTGACTACTGGGACGACACGCCCCTCAACAAGGCGTACGAGGCGGACAAGGCTGTCGCCCGCAAGGCCATGGATGACTTCGACACCCTGAAGGCAGGGTGGCAGGCCAAGCTCGACGGCCTGGACGCGCCAGGCGGGTTCACGGATGCAGGGTTCCACTGGCCGCCCGGCTCAGGAGGCGACGGCAAACAGGACTTCTACGATCAGACCGGGCTTGGGCAGTGGGTCTCGGACACGTTCTCGAAGAACGAGAGCGACTTCTACGAGGACCCGACCCCGCTCGCCGACACGGCGACGAAGAACGCGGTGACGACCCTCGGTGCCCCTCTATACGGCGGCGACACGGGTGGTGTGAGTCCGGCTTACGAGCGTCACGAGGCCTACGACTACCTCACGAACTGGAGCCTGGAGCCGACCGGCGCGGACAACGCCCGGGTCTTCCTGGAGTCGGGCGGCTTCCCCACCTCGGCGCCCCAGCCGGACAGCGCCGAGTTCCGGATCGCGGTCGAAAACCTCAAGACCCGGTTTGCCGCCTGCGCGTGGCGTGACCCGATCGACCCCGACGGGGTGCTAAGCGAGGAGGAGAACGCTTCGGCCGCGGAGTGGCAGCAGGAGATCACCTCCCAGGTCACGCAGCGCAACCAGATCCTGAACGCCAACACCACAGCGGCCAAGGCGCTCGTTTCAGGCTCGAAGATTCTCGGCAACATGCTGGGCAACTCCTGGGTGGCCGACCATGTCGTGCGCTGGCAGGCCTGGTGGGCGCCCGGTGGTGGAGGCAAGGACGATGCGTTCCCGCCGGACGCGGCCCAGTTCACCAAGGCGAAGAACGGTCTGGCCCAAGCGCAGTCGGTCACCAAAGCGCAGCTGATCCTCCTCAAGCAGCAGGCAGCAGCGGCGAAACGAGCGGTGACCGCCAGCGACACCGCGGTGGAGGAAGCGAACGCCATCGCCGACGCGAACGGCGCGCCGCGCGGCCGTGGCCTGCTGGTGGCTCAGCAGAAGGCCCAGGTCACGCACGGCATCGCTGCCGCGCTGGACGCCATGGTCATTGCCGGGCAGACAACCGAGGCAGCCACACACGCGTCCGCCGCTGACAGTGCGACGATCGCGCAGCGTGCGATCGCGCAGGCGGCGCAGTCCAAGGCGGAGTTCCGCAAGGAGTCGGCGCAGTACGCCGAGTTGCAGGCGAAGTGGTCGGCGGCGTCGGCGAAGCAGCACCGCGACAATGCCAAGAAGGACAAGGAGAACGCCGAAGCCGCGCTGCAGGAGGCGCTGACCGCCGAGGGTGATGCCAAGGCGGCGGCGGAGGACGCGCACAAGAAGCGTCTGGCGGCCGAGTCCGAGGAGAAGACGGCCAAGGCGGAGAAGGAGACGGCGGCCGCCAAACAGGCGGAGGCCGCTCAGCACCGCAAGGACGCCGAGGGCTACAACACCACGGCGCAGGACGCCAAGAAGAAGGCCGAGACCGCGGCCGGTACCGCGTCCGCGCGGCGCCATGACGCGGAGACGGCGCGCGACGACGCCAAGGACAAGCGCGACGACGCCTGGGATGCCGAGCAGAAGGCGGATGCCGCCCGGGCGAAGGCGGACGCGAAGGACGCCTACGCCGACTCGCTCGACGCAGGCGATGCGGCAACCGCCGCGCGCACGGCGGCAGATGAGGCGGACCGCCAGGCCACCACGGCGGAGACGGCGGCGAAGAACGCCCGCGCCTCGGCCGACGCGGCCACGCAGGCGGCAGCTGACGCGGACGCGGCAGCCACCCGCGCCGAGGCGGCGGCCGGCCGGGCCCGCGCGGACTCCGACGCGGCGCAGGCCGACAAGGCGACGGCCGACGCAGCGGTGCGCGTGGCGACCAGCGCGGCCGCCGATGCGATCGCGGCGTCGAAGCACGCGGCTGCGGAGGCGGCTCTCGCGGTCAAGGACGCCGCCGAGGCGGAGAAGCACGCCAAGGAAGCCAGGACCCAGGCCGACGAGGCGCTGAAACAGTCCGTCATCGCGCGCGTGGCGGCGGCCAAGGCCGCCGGTTTCGCGTACACCACCGCCCAGGCGGCGGTGGACGCCCGCCAGTCGGCGGCCCGCGTGGCCGACCCGGCCAACGACGCGATCCAGCTGGGCTCCCCCTACGTCACCAAGGACTCCGCGGCCGGGCTGGTCGTCCTGGCCGGCCAGGGTTCGAAGACCATCGCCGAGCAGCAGGCGGCGGTCGCCGACGCGCACGCCGCGAACGCCACGAAGGAGGCCGCGCTCGCCAAGTCCCTGGCCGACAAGGCCTCGGCCGACGCTAAGGCCGCACTCCAAGCGGCAGCGGGCGCGGCTGGTTACGCCGCCGAAGCCCAGGGCTACGCCAAGGAGGCCCTCGGTTACTCAGCGGCAGCCGCCCTGGCAGCGTCCAAGGCGACCCAGTCCCTGACCCGCACCATCGAGTACGACCGCCAGGCCACCGCCGACGCGGCAGCGGCCGACGCGGCAGCCGGCCGCGCCGAGGGCTATGCCAAGGACGCCCGCGACTCGGCCGACGAAGCAGCCCTGGACGCCGAAGCCGCCCGCAACGCCGCCTCCGCGGCCGAAGCGGCGGCGAAGGACGCCCGTACGGCAGCGGACCAGGCGGACGCGGACGCGACAGCAGCCGAAGAAGCCGCCAAGGACGCGGACAAGTACGCCAAGGAGGCACAAGAGGCCTCCGACCGCACCGAGCGGGAAGAGGCAAACCAGGCGAGCTCTACGGGAGTCGGTACGGGCATTCCCGGTGTGTTCGCCGTTCCGGACGAGTCCACCGTCAAGATCGTCAGCTCCAAGCAGATCGGCACGTGCCCGGGCATGCCGGATGCGGCCTTCTTGGGCTGCGACGCGATGTATGACCTGGTCGTCACCTATGAGGCCGATTTCTATTTGTGCGCCGACGGCCAGGCTCAGGCCACGGCCGACGGGTGCCCGAAGGCAGCGTGGCAGTTCCTGAAACGGGCGACGCTGAAGAAGGTCACCATCGAAGGTTGGACACATCATTTTTCCGGCAAGGACATCGTCCGCGCCGGATGGCAGAGCCTCTTCGGTGACATCCCCGGAACGATCCTGTTCGCCTTCTTCGCCGAAGACCTGATGGACTGCTGGCACGGCGACAAGTCCGCCTGCGCCTGGAGCCTCGCCACCCTCATTCCGCTCGATGCGCCTCTGGCCGCGATCGCGGACGCGGTCAAAGCCGTGAACATCTCGATGCGTACCGGCACCGGAGTCACTGAAGCGCTGGCCTTGCTGCGCACGCTGGACATCGACGCGGCGGCACTTGCGGGTATTGAGCGCGAGGCGCAGCTCACCGAGGCGCTGCGGGTCGGCTGCCGGGCCAACAGTTTCCCCGGTAGCACCCAGGTGCTCATGGCGGACGGCTCACACCGGCCCATCAGTCAGCTGGGTGTAGGAGACCGTGTCAGGTCCATGAATCCGGCCTCCGGCCAGGTGCGCAGCCAGCAGGTCACCGACACGTTCAAGCACGACACCCAGCGGCTGGTGGATATCACCGTCGCCGACGGGGGCAGGCTGAGCAGCACCGCCGGCCACCGGTTCTACGTGGTGGACCGCGGGTGGACTCTGGTTTCGGACCTGCGCGTCGGTGACCGCCTCCGCACCCCGGACGGCTCCGTCCGCCCGGTGACGGCCCTTCTCGACCGCTCGGGTCTTTCTCCGCGCACGGTGTACGACCTCACGGTCAGCGATCTGCACACGTTCTTCGTGCTTGCGGGCACCACCCCGGTCCTCGTCCACAACTGCAAGGTCGCCCTGGGGTGGTTCAATGCGAACTTCGACGAGTGGGCCAAGCTCCCCGACAACAAGTTCTTCACCTTGGAGGGGGTGGATGCACGGAACTTCGCCGCTATGGTGCGGAAGATCGTCGCTGATCCGGGTGTCGTGCTACACGTCAACATGACGGGGTTGATCGAAAAAGGAGGCTTCATGAAAGCCGCCAAACGTGGTCTGCTGGCGGGTGAGGATGGGTTCGCCACAGACTACGAGATGTCTCTGATCGCCAGAGCGGTCGCCAATGGTCAACGCCCCTGGGAATCGGTGAAGTTCTATTCCCCATCGGGTGGCGCCATGCGGCTGGACCCACCGACGAAAATGCCGGATCTGTCAGAGTTGGGGAAGCTGGATCCCGTAAGGGGCGGGGTCAACCCGTGGTGCGGCTGCTGAAGGGGCTACGGCATATGAACGCCCACGGGAAAGATTTGTATCCGGACGTGACCGCCTCGGGCGATCTCGCCTCCGCCATGAGAAAGGAGGCGCAGCTGCGAGGATGTGACATCGGACTCGAGCGCTGGGCATCTGACGTCATCAGTATCCAAACAGTGAGAGGCTACCTGTCGGTCGCCACGGCCACCGAGAAACGTCTCTTCCGGCTTAGTGTCGATATTCCCGGGTTCATCTGGGAGATCGGCGAGACGGAGGATCTCGGGCTGCTTGTGGAAGCCGTCGCCGCATGGCGAGAAGGCCTTTCCCTGGACGGGTTGGCGGCACGCTTCGAGTTCATGGAGCTCGACACATTCGCTGGGGCTCTCGAAAGCGGCGAACCGACCTCCTTGCAGTGGACCGGCCTTCTGTCGTCCGAATTCCACCGGAAGCAATGGGCACTTCTGCGCCGCCTGCACGCGGATGAGGTGCTGCAGCACATGTTTCCCACGATCACGCATGGCGCGGTGCGCCTGCGGGTCGAACCGATGGACGCAAGGAGCCGTCAGGTTCTGGTGACCGAGGAGACCGGGGAACGCTACGAGGTCATGCGCGTCGGCGTCCCGGAAGCCGTCTGGACCGAGGTACCGGCCGCCGACCTCATCGCCTACCTCCGAACTGCCCTGACCGAAGAATGATCTCGGCAGATCCGTGAGGCCGAGTCGAACCCTGCCAGGTGATCCCTGGCGGGGTTTCTTCGTGTGTGAGCCACCCGAGCCGGATCGCTCAGCACCACACCTCACCCCGACGCCGCCGCCAGCCCGCCCAGCAACAGCGCCGTGAACCGGCGGACCCACTCCGCGTCCACCGGCTCCGCGCTCACCAGCGTCCGGTGCACGACCGCCCCCGCCGCCACGTCGAAAATCAGGTCCGCCGTCGCCGCGGCGACGTGCGGATCCGGGGCCGCGGGAAGCTCTCCGCGGCGTTCGGCGCGGGTCCGGCCCTCCAGGACGAGTCGTTTCTGCCGGTCCACGATCGAGGTGCGGATCCGCTCCCGCAGCGGAGCGTCCCGCGTGGACTCGGCGACCACCGCCATCAGCGCCGTCTTCGTCTCCGGCCGGTCCAGGATCGCCGCGAACTGGAGCACCACGCCCTCGATGTCGGCGGCCAGGGAACCTCTGTCGGGGAGTTGGAGTTCATCGAAGAGGACGGCCACCGCGTCGACGACGAGTTCGTTCTTGCCGGCCCAGCGCCGGTAGAGCGTCGTCTTCGCGACGCCCGCCCGCGTCGCCACATCGCCCAGCGTCAGCTTCGACCAGCCGAGGTCCACCAGGGCCGCACGGGTCGCCTCGAGGATCGCCTCGTCGGCCGCCGCGGACCGCGGGCGGCCGAGGCGGCCAGGTGGGGGCGGCGTGCGGCTCTGCATGGTCGCGACCATACCGGCCAGTAGGCATCGTGGCGCGAGTGAGGCAGATCACTCGGAGGTCCCCTCCGGCGCCGTACCTCCGACAGATACGCTACGACTCGTAGCGAAAGCTCGATCTCGTACGACCATCTCTCGGATCTGCACCCGAGTGGCACCGACGAGCGGCAACCACCAGGTGCCGGGTGGGGACCCGGCGCCGAAGCACTACGCCGAGTCCGCTCCGTACGTCTCGCAATCCGGCGGGAGGCGACGGAGCCGGACCCGGCCCACAACCGTCCGCGGAAGGGGGAGACTGTACGCATGCAGCCACGGAACATGTCCATGAGCGGAGTCGTCGATCTCGCCGCCGTGAAGTCGGCCCAGGAGGCCAAGGCGAAGGCGGAGCAGGCGCGCGCCGAAGCGGCCCGGCAGGGCGGCGGCGGAGCGGTGTCCCCGTCGAGCCTCGTCATCGACGTCAGTGAGGCGGACTTCGAGCGCGATGTACTGCAGCGCTCCGCCGAAGTGCCCGTCGTCATCGACTTCTGGGCCGAGTGGTGCGAGCCCTGCAAGCAGCTGAGCCCGCTGCTCGAGCGCCTCGCCGCCGAGTACAACGGCCGCTTCGTGCTCGCCAAGATCGATGTCGACGCCAACCAGATGCTGATGCAGCAGTTCGGGGTCCAGGGGATCCCGGCCGTCTTCGCCGTCGTCGCCGGGCAGGCGCTGCCCCTCTTCCAGGGCGCGGCCCCCGAGGACCAGATCCGCGGCACCCTCGACCAGTTGATCCAGGTCGGCGAGGAGCGCTTCGGCCTCACGGGTATCGCCGTCGACTCCGATGCGGAGGACGCCGCCCCGGTCGTGGAGACCCCGGCCGGACCTCACGACGCGCTGCTCGAAGCGGCGGTCCAGGCCCTTGACGCCGGCGACCTCGCGGGCGCCGTCCAGGCGTACAAGAACGTGCTGTCCGACGACCCCGCGAACACCGAGGCCAAGCTCGGTCTCGGCCAGGCCGAGTTGCTGCAGCGCGTGCAGGGTCTCGACCCGCAGGCGGTCCGCAGGGACGCGGCCGAGAAGCCCGGTGACGTGGCCGCGCAGATCGCCGCCGCCGACCTGGACCTGGTCGGCGGCCATGTCGAGGACGCCTTCGGACGGCTTGTCGACACCGTGGCCCGCTCGGCCGGCGACGACCGCACCGCGGCCCGCGTCAGGCTTCTCGAGTTGTTCGAGGTCGTGGGGGCCGATGACCCCCGGGTGAGCACCGCGCGTACGGCTCTGGCCCGCGTTCTCTTCTGAGCCACCGGTGACCTGTTCCTAAACGCCACGGCTTGTGATGCCGGGGTGAAAATTCTGTCCCCAGGGACGCACAGCGGCCGCGCTTTACCAAAACTTGGTAAACGCGGCCGCTGTTACTTGGAGTAAGTCGAGGGCGTCGTTCCGCCTGGTTTCGTACCGAAATCAACCAACATAACGACCGCGTCGGAAACACCCTGCGTTGCCGTTCGATGCCGGGCGGTCGTTGTTCGGTTATCCCTCCGTTACCCGTGAGTAACGAACCCCCTTGTGCGAGCGCCGCGAATGCACCACGATCAGGCACGCTCGGTCCACTCCCCACCGTCCGACAGCCACTCGGACAGCGGGGGTCTTGGGTCCCCACCGGGCAGGTCGGCGGTGAAGCCTTGGGGAGCGCCGCCGGTCTGGGACAGGGGGGTCTCGGCCATTTTCTGGTTGAGCCTGTCCAGCAGGTTGCGCGTGATGGTTCAGGTGCGACCAGTGGTTGTCGCTCGGGGGTGATCGCCGGTGATCAAGGTGCGGATGCGCCTCCGATTCGGGCGCTCTCCTTCCCGAGGACGTAGCACTTCTCCCATCCCTGCCCGGCTGAGCCGCTGCATTGGGCAGTCAGGGCCGGAGATGTACGTCCGAGAAGGAGGAAAGTCATGAAGTCCGTGACTCGTGGTGGAACCAGATGGAAGCGGTTCGCCGTAGTCATGGTGCCGAGCGTCGCGGCTACAGCCGCGATAGGTGTCGCCCTCTCGCAGGGCGCGCTTGCGGCATCGTTCAGTGTGTCGGGTCAGTCGTTCAAGGTGAAGGTCAAAGAGCTCGACGCCGATGGCATGATCCAGTACGGCGCCGTCGACGCTGAGAAGAACGGGACCCCTCACCCGGTCTCGGTCTCCGCGTTCAACTCGGCCGACCTCACCGACATGTGCCAGTCCGTGGTGACCCACGTGCCGGTCCTCGGTGATGTCACGCTGCGGCTGAACGCCGGTGGCAATGGCACGCCGGCCCATGCCGACAAGATCTACATCGACGTCGCGCAGCTCAAGGCGGACGCCGAGTTCACCAACATCAACATCGGTGTTGCCGCCGGGACCTCCAGCAAGGGTCCGGGCATGAAGGGGGGCAAGGAGCAATCCGACCCCAACGGCTTCGCGCAGGAAGCGGATCACGCCAACCTGAAGGACGTCGAACAGACGGCCTGGGCGACGAGTGCCGGCACCTTCAAGCTCAACGGGCTGAACATGAGCCTGAAGAAGGGCAGCGGCAAGGGCATCGAGTGCTTCTAGGCCTCACCGCCTAGCGATCTCTCGCCGCATCGCGTCGCACGGAGGGGCGCGGGGGCATGGCCCGCACCACTCGGCCGAGGTCCCCGTGCCCGTACCGCACACATCACCACCGAACAAAACGCCAGTCCTGAGGAGCTGTACGACATGAGCGCCGAAGCGCAAGCAGGGGTGGACGACAGGTTCGGCCACGCACGCCGGACGTTCCGCACTTGGCGCGGCCAACGCCCCTTCTGGGCAGGTCTGTTGACCCTGCTCGGCGGCATCCCGATCATGTATTTCCCGTACGCGAACCTGACGCTCGGCACGATGACGATTCGGATGGCCACCACGGCCGGCGCCGGATCGCTGATCATCGGCGCCCTGCTTGTCGTGCTCGGCCTCACGATGTGGTTCCAATACCAGTCCCGCGTCTTCGCGGGTGTCGCGGCGATCCTGCTCGCCCTGGTCTCCCTTGTCGTCTCCAACTTCGGCGGATTCGTCATCGGCTTCCTGCTGGCCCTGATCGGCGGCGCCCTCGGTATCTCCTGGAGTGCGGCCAAGCCGCAGGAGAAGGCCACTGCGGCGGACGCCGGCGTTGCCGGGCCCGATGACGCGGCCCCCGTGCCGCCCATCGCGGGCGCCACCTATCAGGTCGCGGGCGCACACCACGACGAGTCAGGGAAGAGCCCGGACAACGGGACGAACGGGAGGCACCGTGCCGGCTGACGAGGTGCACCACGAGGGCTCCGCGGGGGAGTCCCGTGCGAGAACCGGGCCGCGGCATGCAGCAGCCAGAAAGCACCTGTTCACCAGGTTGCACATGCCCGCGGGCAAGGCGATAGCCATCGCGGCCATGCCCACGGCCGTACTGATGGGCCTCGGCATGACGCCCACGCTGGCGGCGGCCAAGGACAACCCGACCAAGTTCTCGGCGGACGACTACAAGGCCTGCGCCGACGCGGTGCAGGCCGAGCGCGACGCCAAGGACGGCAAAGCCACGGACGACAAGGACAAGGACAAGGCCGAGGAGTCCACCTCCCCGTCGCCGTCCGCGTCCGAGTCCACGGACAAGGACACCGGCAAGGACACCGACAAGGGCGGGGACAAGAAGGACGAGGCCACGCCCTCGCCCTCGGCCTCCGCCGGGACCAAGTCGGGCTCCACCGCCGACGAGGAGAGCAAGGGCAGCGCGGCTCAGGACGCCGCCACGCCGTCGCCCTCCGCGTCGGAGACCAAGAACCCGCTCGACCCCCTGGGTGTCGGCGACGCGCTCAAGGACCTGTTCACGCCGAAGGACAAGGAGACGGCAAGCCCGACTCCCAGCCCCTCGGCGTCGGAGTCCGGCTCCAAGGAGGAGTCCGGCTCCAAGGACAAGGATCTGGGCTCCGCGGTCAAGGACACCGTCGACGGTGTCGGTGACACGGTCAAGGACACGACCGACAAGGCCGGCGACGCGGTCAAGGACACCAAGGACGGCCTCGACAAGGCCGCCGAGGACGCCAAGAAGAAGGCGGCGGAGGCGGCGACCCCGTCCCCCGGCGCCACCGGTGTCCCGGACGACTGCCCGGCCGCCACCGATGCCGAGGGCGCCGACGAGAAGACGCCGGTCCAACTGCCCAACGAATCCTGGAAGTTGGAGGCCAGTTCGCTCCTGCTGAAGGGCGCGGACTACCAGGGCCTGGTGGACGTCAAGATGGCCGACGGCACCGTCAAGCGCGTCATGAAGTACGTCATCTCGAACGGCACGGACATCGGGGACCTGCACCAGATCGCCCCCGGCGCGCACGGCAAGTCGTTCCACATCCGCTCGGACAAGGGCTCCACGTCCACCATCCGGAACGGGACGACGACCATGTACACGGAGGAGCTCTCGGGCAACCTGCTCGGGCTCATCCCCATGACGTTCAACGCGAAGAACCCGCCGCCGGTCAACCTGCCGATCCTGTACTTCACCAACGTGAAGGTCACGCAGGCGGCGCAGTTCGGCGGGACTCTGCACGTACCCGGTCTGCGGTCCACGATCGAGGACAGCTGACCTACCGGTAAAGGTTCAGGACCCGTCCGGGAGCCGCACAAACGCCGAGGGCGCCCCCTGTCTCGTACAGGGGGCGCCCTCGGCGCGTGTTCCGGAAGCAGCCGCTAGTCGCGGTCGCCGCCGCCCAGGTGGTGCACCCGGACCATGTTGGTGGAGCCGGGGATGCCGGGAGGCGAGCCGGCCGTGATGACCACGGTGTCGCCGTCGTTGAAGCGGTTCAGCCGGACCATCTCGGCGTCGACCAGCTCGACCATGGCGTCCGTGTTGTCCACGTGCGGCACGACGTAGGACTCGACGCCCCAGGTCAGGGAGAGCTGGTTGCGCGTGCTCTCGTCCGTGGTGAAGGCCAGGATCGGCTGGGCCGCGCGGTAGCGCGAGAGCCGGCGGGCCGTGTCACCGGACTGCGTGAAGGCGACCAGCGCCTCGGCGCCCAGGAAGTCGGCGATCTCGGCGGCGGCACGGGCCACCGCACCACCCTGCGTACGCGGCTTCTTGCCGGGCACGAGCGGCTGCAGGCCCTTGGAGAGCAGCTCCTCCTCGGCCGCGCGGACGATCTTCGACATCGTCTTGACGGTCTCGATCGGGTACGCGCCCACCGAGGACTCGGCCGACAGCATGACCGCGTCGGCACCGTCCAGGATCGCGTTGGCGACGTCGGACGCCTCGGCGCGCGTGGGGCGCGAGTTGGTGATCATCGACTCCATCATCTGGGTCGCGACGATCACCGGCTTGGCGTTGCGGCGGCACATCTCCACGAGGCGCTTCTGCACCATCGGGACCTTCTCGAGCGGGTACTCGACGGCGAGGTCGCCACGGGCCACCATCACCGCGTCGAACGCCGCGACGACGCCCTCCATGTTGGCGACGGCCTGCGGCTTCTCCACCTTGGCGATGACGGGGACCCGGCGGCCCTCCTCGTCCATCACCTTGTGGACGTCCTTGACGTCGCCGGCGTCGCGCACGAAGGACAGGGCGACCATGTCGCAGCCCATCGCCAGTGCGAAGCGCAGGTCCTCGATGTCCTTCTCGGACAGGGCCGGTACGTTGACGGCCGCGCCGGGCAGGTTGATGCCCTTGTGGTCGGAGATGACGCCGCCCTCGACGACGATCGTCTTGACCCGCGGTCCGTCGACCTCGACGACCCTGAGCTCGACGTTGCCGTCGTTGATCAGTACCTGGTCGCCCTTGGAGACGTCGCCGGGCAGGCCCTTGTACGTCGTGCCGCAGATCGACTTGTCACCCGCCACATCCTCGGTGGTGATGGTGAACTCGTCACCCCGCACCAGCTCGACGGGGCCCTCGGCGAAGGTCTCCAGACGGATCTTCGGGCCCTGGAGGTCGGCGAGGACACCCACCGCGCGGCCGGTCTTCTCGGCAGCGGCGCGCACCCGGTCGTAACGACCCTGGTGCTCGGCGTGCGAGCCATGGCTGAAGTTGAAGCGGGCCACGTTCATACCGGCTTCGATCAGCGAGACGAGCTGCTCTTCGGAGTCGACGGCGGGGCCCAGCGTGCAGACGATTTTGGAACGGCGCATGGGGGCGATCCTATCGGTTTGTTTCGCTACGGAATATTCCGTCTGGTGGAAACTACAAATGGGCGGACAGGTGCTCAGGCGTTGCGGTTCTCCGGCGGGGCGATCAGTGCGTAGGTCTGCTGCGCGATCTCCAGCTCCTCGTCCGTGGGGACCACGGCGACGGTGACCCGGGCGTACTCGGGCGAGATGACCCGGGCCTCGTCGGAACGTACGGAATTCAGCTCACCGTCGACCGCGAGCCCCAGCTCCTCGAGGCCCGCGACCGCAGCCTCCCGCACCGGCGCCGCGTTCTCACCGACCCCGGCGGTGAACGCGACCGCGTCCACCCGGCCGAGCACCGCGTAGTACGAACCGATGTACTTCTTCAGGCGGTGGATGTAGATGTCGAAGGCGAGCCGTGCCTCCTCGTCGCCCTCGTCGATCCGCCGCCGGATCTCGCGCATGTCGTTGTCGCCGCAGAGACCGATCAGGCCGCTCTTCTTGTTGAGAAGGACGTCGATCTCGTCCGCGGACATATTGCCCACCCGCATCAGATGGAAGATGACGGCCGGGTCGACGTCTCCTGAACGCGTACCCATCACCAGGCCCTCAAGCGGCGTGAGGCCCATCGATGTGTCCACGCAGATCCCGCCGCGCACAGCGGAGGCCGAGGCGCCGTTGCCCAGGTGCAGGACGATGACGTTGACGTCCTCGGGCTCCTTGCCGAGCAGCTGCGCCGTCTTGCGCGACACGTACGCGTGCGAGGTGCCGTGGAAGCCGTAGCGGCGGATGCGGTGCTCGTCGGCGGTCTTCACATCGATCGCGTAGCGCGCGGCCGACTCCGGCATCGTCGTGTGGAACGCCGTGTCGAAGACCGCGACCTGCGGCAGGTCGGGGCGGAGCGCCATCGCCGTACGGATGCCCGTCAGGTTCGCCGGGTTGTGCAGCGGCGCCACCGGGATGAGCCGCTCCACCTCCTTGAGCACCGCGTCGTCGATCACGGTCGGCTCGGAGAAGAACAGGCCGCCGTGCACCACGCGGTGGCCGATGGCGGCCAGCTCGGGGGAGTCGAGACCGAGCCCGTCCTGCGCCAGCTCGTCGGCGACCGCCTTGAGGGCTTCCTCGTGGTCGGCGATCGGCTGCTCCCGCTCCCGTGCCTCGCCGCCCCCGCCGGTCAGCGGCGTGTGCTTGAGGCGTGAGGTCTCCTCGCCGATGCGTTCGACGAGGCCCGCGGCGAGCCGCGAACCGTCGCGCATGTCGAGCAGCTGGTACTTCACCGACGAGGAGCCGGAGTTGAGGACGAGGACTCGGGTCGCGGTCACGGAAAAGCTGCCTTTTCGTCGGGTACGAGGTATGCGTTACGAGGTATGCCTACGAGGTTCAGCCGGCCGGCGTCTGGGCCTGGATCGCCGTGATGGCGACCGTGTTCACGATGTCCTGCACGAGCGCGCCGCGGGACAGGTCGTTGACCGGCTTGCGCAGGCCCTGGAGGACCGGGCCGACGGCGATCGCGCCGGCCGAGCGCTGCACGGCCTTGTACGTGTTGTTGCCGGTGTTGAGGTCCGGGAAGATCAGCACGCTGGCCTGGCCCGCGACCGCGGAGCCCGGCAGCTTGGTGGCCGCCACGCTCGGCTCGACCGCGGCGTCGTACTGGATCGGCCCCTCGATCTTCAGCTCGGACCGCACCGAGCGCACCAGCTCGGTGGCCTCGCGGACCTTGTCGACGTCGGCGCCGGAGCCGGAGGTGCCGGTGGAGTACGACAGCATCGCGATGCGCGGGTCCACACCGAACTGCTCGGCGGTGACCGCGGACTGCATGGCGATGTCCGCGAGCTGCTGGGCGTTCGGATCCGGGTTCACGGCGCAGTCGCCGTAGACGAGGACCTTGTCGGCCAGGCACATGAAGAAGACGGAGGAGACGATCGCCGCGTCCGGCTTGGTCTTGATGATCTCGAAGGCGGGCCGGATGGTCGCGGCCGTGGAGTGCACGGAGCCCGACACCATGCCGTCCGCCAGGCCCTCCTGGACCATCAGCGTGCCGAAGTAGTTCACGTCGGCGACCACGTCGTGCGCCAGCTCCACGGTGACGCCCTTGTGGGCGCGCAGCTCGGCGTACTCACTGGCGAAACGGTCCCGCAGCTCGGAGGTCCGCGGGTCGATGAGCTGGCTGTCTGCCAGGTCTACGCCGAGATCGGCGGCCTTCTTGCGGATCTGCTCGACAGGCCCGAGCAGCGTCAGGTCGCAGACCCCGCGGCGCAACAGGACATCGGCGGCGCGCAGTACCCGCTCCTCGGTGCCCTCGGGCAGCACGACGCGGCGCTTGTCCGAACGGGCCTGCTCGAGCAGCTTGTGCTCGAACATCATCGGCGTGACGCGGTCCGTGGCCGGCGCCTGGATGGTCTTGAGCAGCCCGGCCGTGTCGACGTACCGCTCGAAGAGGCCCAGGGCCGTCTCCGCCTTGCGGGGCGTCGCCGCGTTCAACTTGCCTTCCAGGGCGAAGAGTTCGCCCGCCGTGGGGAACGAGCCGCCCGCCACCGCGACCACCGGCGTGCCCGGTGCGAGCCGGTCGGCGAGCTTGAGGATCTCCTCGCCCGGCCGCTCGTTCAGAGTGAGCAGGATGCCCGCGATGGGCGGGGTGCCCGCGCTGTGCGCGGCGAGCGAGCCGACCACCAGGTCGGCGCGGTCGCCGGGGGTGACGACCATGCAGCCCGGGGTCAGCGCGTTCAGGAAGTTCGGCAGCATGGCGCCGCCGAACACGAAGTCCAGGGCGTCGCGCGCCAGGCCCGCGCCGTCGCCGAGCAGCACCGTGCCGCCGAGGGCGTGGGTGATCTGCGAGACGGTCGGCGCGGAGAGCGCGGGCTCGTCGGGCAGCACGAACGTGGGCACCGGGAGATGCGCTTCGAGCTGCTGATGGATCTCGTCGCGGTCCGAGGCGGCGACCCGGTTGACGATCATCGCGAGGACGTCGCAGCCCAGGGCCTCGTAGGCGCGGTACGCGTTGCGGGCCTCGGCGCGCACCGACTCGGCGGTCTGCTTCTTGCCGCCGACGACCGGCAGCACGGAGGCGCCGAACTCGTTCGCGAGCCGGGCGTTGAGCGCCAGCTCGTCCGGGAGCTGGGTGTCGGCGAAGTCGGTGCCGAGCACGAGGACGACGTCGTAGTCGCGGGCCACCGTGTGGAACCGGTCGACCAGGCGCGACAGCAGCTCGTCGGTGCCCTGTTCGGCCTGGATCGCGGAGGCCTCGTGGTAGTCGAGGCCGTACACGCTCGCCGGGTCCTGGGACAGCCGATAACGCGCCCGCAGCAGATCGAAGAGCCGGTCGGGGCCGTCGTGGACGAGCGGGCGGAAGACCCCCACCCGGTCGACCTGGCGGGTCAGGAGCTCCATGACTCCCAGCTCGACGACCTGCCGGCCGTCACCCCGGTCGATCCCGGTCACGTACACGCTGCGCGTCACGCGTGCTCTCCGTTTCCTCGGTGGTTTCCTCGGCGGCCGAAAAGGCCGCGCTGAAAAAATGGCCGTAATGGAAGCCGTGCCCTCTTGACAATACCTCTGGCGGTGGCTAGGTCGCCCGCCGGACAGAAGTCCTGTAAAGCAGGGTCCCCGTGCCCTCCGACAGCATGCCGAAGCCCCTTGCGTGGCGTGCGCGAACGCGGCCCCTCCCGGAGCGTGGAAGAATCACAGTGGCTCACACGTACCGGCAGCGAGCAGGAGACACAGCACGATGCGTATCGGAGTTCTCACCGCAGGCGGCGACTGCCCTGGCCTGAACGCAGTGATCCGGTCGGTCGTGCACCGAGCCGTCACGCACTACGGCGACGAGGTGCTCGGCTTCGAGGACGGCTACGCGGGGCTGCTCGACGGCCGCGCCAGGACCCTCGATCTCAACGCGGTCAGCGGCATACTCGCCCGCGGCGGCACCATCCTCGGCTCGTCCCGCCTGGAGCGCGACAAGTTCCGCGCGGCCTGCGAGAACGCCAAGCAGCTCGCCGAGGAGATCGGCTTCGACGTCCTCATCCCGATCGGCGGCGAGGGCACGCTCACCGCGGCCCGGATGCTCTCCGACGCGGGCCTGCCCGTCGTCGGCGTCCCGAAGACGATCGACAACGACATCTCCTCCACCGACCGCACCTTCGGCTTCGACACCGCTGTCGGCGTCGCCACCGAGGCGATGGACCGCCTCAAGACGACCGCCGAGTCCCACCAGCGGGTCATGGTCGTCGAGGTCATGGGCCGGCACGCGGGCTGGATCGCCCTGGAGTCCGGCATGGCCGGCGGCGCCCACGGCATCTGCCTGCCCGAGCGCCCCTTCGACCCGGCCGACCTGGTCAAGATGGTCGAGGAGCGGTTCGCCCGCGGCAAGAAGTTCGCCGTCATCTGCGTCGCGGAGGGCGCGCACCCCGCCGACGGCACCATGGACTACGGCAAGGGCGCCATCGACCAGTTCGGCCACGAGCGGTTCCAGGGCATCGGCACCGCCCTCGCCTACGAGCTGGAGAGCCGCCTCGGCAAGGAGGCGCGGCCCGTCATCCTCGGCCACGTGCAGCGCGGCGGTACCCCCACCGCGTACGACAGGGTGCTCGCCACCCGGTTCGGCTGGCACGCCGTGGAAGCCGCGCACCGCGGCGAGTTCGGCCGGATGACCGCGCTGCGCGGCACCGACATCGAGATGGTGCCGCTCGCCGACGCCGTCACCGAGCTGAAGACGGTCCCCAAGGACCGGATGGATGAGGCGGAGTCCGTTTTCTAGGCGCCCCGCGTCGGGCTCGGATTCTCGTCTGCCGGGCGAGGCGGCTCACCGGCTTTCCGCCGGTGGTCCTGCTGCGCGCAGTTCCCCGCGTCCCTGAGGTGCGCACTCCGTGCGCTTCCTCAGGGGCGTCGCTTCTAAGGGTTGCGGATCCTCGACCAGAACTCGTCCAGGATCCGGTCCAGGAAGTCCCGGCCCGCGTCCCCCGCCCCGGCCGACGCACCGCCGCCCCAGCTCAGCGTCGCGGCCATCAGTGCCTGGTACTCCAGGTGCATCTCGTGCAGCACGTCCTCCGCCTCGCGCCGCTGCACCGGCACGAGCCGCGCCAGCGGCCGCACGTACGCCTGCCAGCGCGTGGTCGCCGCACTGTGCAGCAGCTCCGCCAGCTGCGCGTCCCGCCCGGTCACCGTCGAGAACGCGCGCGGCGCGAGCCGCAGCGTCCCGGCGAGCGCGCTCGACTGACGGTCGTTGCCCCGCCATTCGCCGGTCTCCTCCATGCGCAGATACGCGTGGATCTCGACGCCGACCTCCCGCGCCACGTCCTCCGGGGCGAGCCCGAGCGCGAGCCGGTGCTCCCTCAACGTCCGTGGCGCACCGATGAGTTCGCCCTGTGAGCACCACAACGCCCCGGCGAGCGCGGTGAGTTCACCCGCCGAGGGTGCCGCGTCACCGCGCTCCCAGGCGATGATCGTCTCGGGGGTTATGTGCGCGAGTCCATAGGACGCGCGCATGCCGTACGCGACATGGCCCGGCGCCATCCCGAGCGCCTCGCGGAGGCGGCGGGCGGCGGGGGCGTTGAACGGCGGGGTGGGCTGCTGATGCGACGCGGCGGTGTGCTGCACGGGCACAAAGTAGGGGGGAACGGCCCGCTTGGCTACGGTGCGTTCGTCTTGCGTGACATGTCGTAGGAACGTACAGGTCCTTGGGCCGGCGTCCCGGCCGTCAGCCCTTGACCGCGCCGCCGAGCGCGAAGCCCCCGCCGAAGCGCCGCGAGACCAGGACGTACAGCAGGATCACCGGCGTCGAGTAGATGATCGAGAACGCCGCGAGCTGGCCGTAGACCACCGTGCCGCGGTTGCCGAAGAAGTCGTTGATGCTGACCGACGCCGGCATCTGGTCGGGGGAGAGCAGCAGCATGAACGGGACGAAGAAGTTGCCCCACATCATGGCGAAGCAGAACACCGTGACGACGGCGACCCCCGGGCCCATCAGCGGCAGCACGATGCGCAGCAGGGACTGGAAGGTGTTCGCGCCGTCCGTCCAGGCCGCCTCCTCCAGCTCCTTCGGTACACCGTCCATGAAGTTCTTCATCAGCCAGATGGCGAACGGGAGTTGGGAGGCGGTGAAGAAGTAGATCGTGCCCGCCATCGTGTCGATCAGGTTCACCTGCACGAACAGCGCGTACACCGGGACCATGATCGCCGTGATCGGCAGACACGTCGCGAAGAGGATCGTCGCCAGGTACGGGTTGTTCAGGCGCGAGCGGTAGCGGGACAGCGGATACGCGGCGAGCGCCGCGGCGACGACCGTGAGGGCCGTCGCACCGCCGCACAGGATCAGGCTGTTCAGGAGCGGGGTGAAGGTGATGTCCGGCTTCAGGACCGCGTCGAAGTTGTCGAGCGTGGCATGCGTCGGGAACTTCACCTTGAGGTTCGCGTCCGCGTCCAGGGAGGACAGCACCACCCAGGCCAGCGGGAGCACGAAGGCGAAGGTGACGAGGATCAGGGTCGCGTCGGCGGTCAGCCGGTTTCTGGTGGCGCGGCGGGTCACTCAGGCCTCCGAGCGCAGCAGGCGCATATAGACCAGCGAGAACAGGGAGCCGACCACCAGCAGGAGCAGGGCGACCGCGGTGCCGTAGCCGATCATGCTCTTCTGGAAGGCCTGCTCGTACATGAACAGGGGGAGGGTCTGGCTGTGGTTGCCGGGCCCGCCGCGGGTCATCACCCAGATGAGCCCGAAGACGGACAGGGTCTGGAGCGTGTTGAGCATCAGGTTCGTGCCGATGGAGCGGCGGATCATCGGCAGCGTGACGTGCCACAGGCGCTGCCAGGCGTTCGCGCCGTCGACCTCGGCGGCCTCCGTGACCTCCTTCGGGATCTCGGAGAACGCCGCCGAGTAGACGAGCATCGAGAAGGCCGTGCCGCGCCACATGTTCGCGAACGACACCGCGAGGATCGGCAGCGTGTACAGCCAGTTCTGGCTCGGCAGATGGAGCCAGTCGAGGATCGCATTGAGCGTGCCCTCGCGGCGGAAGAACGCGTACAGGAGAAAGCCCGCGACGACCTCCGGCAGCACCCAGGCCGTGACGACCACCGCGCCGGTGACCGTGCGGACCGGTTTCGAGGCGCGCTGCATGAGCGCCGCGAGGGCCATGCCCAGGGTGTTCTGGCCGACGATCGACGACAGGAACGTGAAGACGAGCGTCAGCCGGACCGCGTTGAGGAAGGCGTCGTCCTGGAACGCGGCCTTGAAGTTGTCGAACCCGACGAAGGACGACTCCGCCTGGCCGGTCAGCTGCAGATCGGTGAACGCGATGTACGCGCAGTAGGCGATCGGGCCCGCGAGGAACAGGGCCATGATGATCGTGGCCGGGGCGATGGGCAGGGCGCGGAGTGCCGCGCGGCGGCGGGTCACGGGGCTGTGGTCACCTTCCATTTCCTCAACGCCGTTGCGATCAGGGCTTGTTGACGACCTTGCCGTCGGCGGCCGTCTTCACCTGCTCGTCGTACGTCGACGCCGCCTTGTCCACCGAGGAGTCCCCTGTCGTCACCGACTCCATCGCCTCCTGGATCGCCGTGGACACCTTGGGGTACGCGGGATAGGCCGGGCGGTAGTGGGTCGTCGCGACCAGGTCCGTGAAGAACTTGATGCCGGGCTGCGCCTTCACGTACGCCGGGTCCGCGGCGACGTCCTTGCGGACGGAGATGCCGGAGTTGGCGATGTACCAGCGCTGCGCGTTGGCCTTCGTCTGCATCGTCTTGATGAAGTCGAAGGCGAGGTCCGGGTTGCTCGCCTTGGCCGGGACGGCCCAGGTCCAGCCGCCGGACATGCTGACCTTGCCGGGCGCCTGGCCGTTCTGCGTCGGCATGTGCGCGAGCCCCAGCTTCTGCGACCACTCGGGCCATTCGTGTCCCGCGCCCTTGATCCAGTCCTGCGGGAGCCAGGACCCGTCGAGGTCGATGCCGAGCTTGCCCTTGGGCAGGAGGTCGCCGCGGACGTTGGTGCCGACGTTCGGGTCGAGGGCGTCGGAGACGTCGGGGCCGAGCTTCTCCTTGTAGACGGTCTCGACGAACTTCAGGCTGTCCTTGAACGCCTGGGAGCCGGCCACCCACTTGCTGCTGGATGTGTCGTAGAGCGGGTCCGAACCGCCGTCGCCCGTCCCGTACAGCAGCATCTCGAAGCCCTGCATCGTCGACTGCTCGCCGCCCGGCTTCCCGGTGTAGAGGTTCAGCGGGGTGACGCCCGGGACCTTCTCCTTGATGGTGCGGGCCGTGTCGAGGATCTCGGCCCAGTTCTTCGGCTGCCAGGGCGTCGCGATGCCGGCCTTCTTGAGGATGGCCTTGTCGTACCAGAGGCCGCGGGTGTCGGTGCCGTCCGGGACGCCGTACGTCTTGCCGTCCTCGGCCTTCGCGGCGGTCTTCGCCGTGTCGATGAACTGGTCCCAGTCCGACCACTTGTCCAGGTACTTGTCCAGCGGCCGCAGGTACCCGCTGGTGATGTCGGAGTTGATGAGGAACGTGTCCTCGTAGACCAGGTCCGGTGCCGTCTTCGGCGAGCGGAGCATCTGCTGGAGCTTCGTGTAGTAGTCGGCGTCCGCGGCCTTGATCGGGACGAGTTCGACCTTCTTGCCCGGGTGGTCCTTCTCGAACTGCTTCTTCATCGCGGCGAGATAGATGTCCGGGACTTTGCTCTCGTTGTCCGTGGACTGCTTGTACGAGACCCGGACCGTATTCGCGTCGCCGCCGGAGCCGCCGCCGCAGGCGGTGAGCGTTCCGGCGGCCAGCAGGGCGGTGGCGACGAGCACAGGGGCGGTGGGGCGCACGGGCACGACCTCCTACGACGCTCGCGGGCATCGTTGCCACGCGGGGCTGCCCGTGAACGTACGGGCCGGTTCGGAGCAAGGTCAATGGGTGTGCGCGGACCCTCGTCACATCGGTGACAACGTTGTAACCGGGCCATGGGGCCGAAGTGGAAAGTTAGGTTAGCCTAAGCTAAGTTAATCTCCGGGTGGTTGAGCAACACCCCTGTCGCAGAAGGAGATTGACGCCGCATGCCTCGCATCACGCCCAGGATCCGCCGTTCCGCCGCCGTCGCGGTGGCCCTCGTCGCGGGTGCGACGACGGCCCCGGCCGCCGTCGCCTCCACCGGTACCGGAGCACCCGCCTCCATCGCCGCCCCCGTCGCCAAAGGCCTCTACCAGTCGGCGTACTCGGAGCGGAACCACGTCCTGTGGACCGCGTCGGCCGTGGGCCGCCCCCCGGTGACCACCTCCGCCCTGAGCAAGGTCGACCCGAGGACGCTGAAGGTCCTGGCCACCTACACCCCGCCGGTCACCGACGCGGCCACCGGCGCCGTCGAAGCGGTCTACGGCGTCGCCGTCGACGACGAGCACAACACCGTCTGGGTCACCAACACCCGCAACAACAGCGTCGCCGTCTACAGCCAACGCGACGGCGCCCACCTCGCGACCTTGCCGAACGTCGCGCACGCCCGCGAGATCGTCGTCGACGACAAGCACGACACCGTCTGGGCGAGCGGCTTCGGCGACGGCAGCCTCGTGGCCTTCGACAGCCGTACGTATCAGGAGAAGCGGCGCGTCACCGTCGAGGGCGCGGGCCCCACCGGCATAGCCGTGAACGAGCACACCGGCACGGTCTACGCCGCCGACCTCACCAACGACCAACTCATCGTGGTGAACCGGAAGTCCACGACGCCGCGCCTCGTCCCGACCGGCGAAGGACCCATCTCCGTGGCCCTCTCCAAGAACGGCCGCACCGCGTACACGGCCGACAACACCGGCGGCACCGTCTCCGTCGTCGACCTGGACAAGGGACTCGTCACCAAGTCCGTGCCGACGGGCGCCGGACCGCTCTCCGTGGCCGCCGACGACCGCTCCGGCCGCGTCGTCGCCGTCAACCGCACGGACGCCACCGCGACCGTCGTCGACCCGCGCAAGGGCACCGTCGTCAAGACCGTCCCCACCGGCGCCAACCCCAACCACGTCGAGATCGCCGGCGGCACCGCCTACGTCGTCGACAAGTCCGGCACGGGCCCGACAGGCGAGGACCAGCTCACCCGCTTCCGGGTCCGCTAGAACCTGCTGTCACTTCCAGGAGTAGATCAACTCGGGCCGGCCGACCTGCCCGTACTGCGGACTGCGCACGGCCAGGCCCGCGTCCACCAGGTGCTCCAGGTAACGGCGCGCGGTGATGCGCGAGATGCCGACCGACCCGGCGGCCGACGACGCCGTCATGCCCTCGGGAGCGGCCTCGCGCAGCGCCTGCGTGACCCGCTCCAGAGTGGGCGCGCTCAACCCCTTGGGCAGGGCGGCCGGAGCGGGGGAGCGCAGGTTGGCCAGGGCCCGGTCGACCTCGTCCTGCCCGGTCGCCTCACCGCTCGAAGTGCGGTACTCGGCATAGCGCACG
The DNA here is from genome assembly GCF_044765445.1 of Streptomyces sp. NPDC102467. Taxonomy (NCBI): domain Bacteria; kingdom Bacillati; phylum Actinomycetota; class Actinomycetes; order Kitasatosporales; family Streptomycetaceae; genus Streptomyces; species Streptomyces sp. NPDC102467. Next base: position 686,825 of record NZ_JBIWKA010000001.1, read on the forward strand.
AGCCGGTCCCGCAGCGTGGCGAACGTGAACGGCTTCAGTACGTACTGGACGACACCCAGCGAGACGCCCTCCCGCACGACCGCCAGATCCCGGGCCGACGTGACCGCGATGACGTCCGCCTGATGCCCCGCGGTACGCAGCGACCTGGCGAGCGCCAGGCCATGACCGTCGGGCAGGTGCAGATCGAGCAGGATCAGATCGACCGGCGCCCGGTCCAGGGCGCGCCGCGCCTCGGCGGCGGTGTGCGCCTTGGCGACGATGACGAAGCCCGGCACCCGGCCGACGTAGAGGGCGTGGGCGTCGGCGGCGACCGGGTCGTCCTCCACCACCAGGACTCTGATCCGCGGGTCCGTCATGGCGTTCCGTCCCGGGTTGTCGTCAAGGGCAGCAGCGCGGTGAACTCGGCCCCGCCCTCCGCCGACTGCGCCAGCTCCAGTGTGCCCCCGTTGCGGCGCACCGCCTGTCGTACGAGCGCGAGGCCGAGCCCACGACCGCCGGGCCCCGCGGGCTTCGTCGACCAGCCGCGCTCGAACACGGCGTCCGTGTGCTCCGGGTCCACGCCGGGCCCGGTGTCGGTGACCCGCAGCAGCAGGGCGTCGGCGGTGGCGCGGGCCGTCACGGTGACCCGGGCGCGCGGCGACCCCTGCGCCGCGTCCACCGCGTTGTCGACGAGATTGCCGAGCACCGTCACCAGATCGCGGGCGGCCAGCGCCTGCGGCAGCAGCCCGTCGTCGATCCGCGTATCACCGGACACGACCAGCTCCACCCCGTGCTCATTGGCCTGCGCCGCCTTGCCGAGCAGCAGGGCGGCCAGCACGGGCTCACTGACGGCGCCGACGACCTGGTCGGTCAGCGTCTGGGCCAGCTCCAGCTCCGCCGTGGCGAAGTCGACCGCCTCCTCCGCCCGCCCCAACTCGATCAGCGACACCACCGTGTGCAGCCGGTTCGCCGCCTCATGGGCCTGCGACCTGAGCGCCTGCGTGAAGCCCCGCTCCGAGTCCAACTCGCCCATCACCGACTGGAGTTCGGTGTGATCGCGCAGGGTGACGACAGTGCCGCGCCGGTCACCGCTGGCCACCGGCGACGTGTTCACGACCACGACCCGGTCCGCCGTCAGATGCACCTCGTCGACGCGCGGCTCGGCGGCCAGCAGAGCGCCGGTGAGCGGCGCGGGCAGCCCCAGCTCGGCGACGCCCCGGCCCACCGCCTCCTCGCCGACGCCCAGCAGCTCGCGGGCCCCGTCGTTGATGAGCGCCACCCGCCGCTGCCCGTCGAGCATGACGAGCCCCTCGCGGACGGCGTGCAGCGCGGCCTGATGGTAGGCGTGCATCCGGTGCAGCTCGGCGGCGTTCATCCCGTGGGTATGACGCCGCAGCCGCGCATTGATGACATACGTGCCGATACCGCCGAGCACCAGCGCGGCCCCCGCCACCCCCGCGACGGCGATCACCTGCCCGCGCGCCTGCGCGGTGATCTCGTCGATCGTGATGCCGGCGCTGACCAGACCGACGACCCGGTGCCCGGAGCCGTAGACCGGCGTGACCACACGCACCGACGGGCCGAGCGTCCCCGTGTACGTCTCCGGAAACGTGCGGCCCTTGAGGGCGGGCCCGATATGCCCGAGGAACCGCTTGCCGATCTGCCGCTCGTCCGGGTGGGTCCAGCGGATGCCGTGCGGATCCATGATCGTCACGAAGTCGACGCCGGTGTGCCGCTGGACGTCATCCGCGTACGCCCGCAGCCGTCCGCTCGGATTCCCGGGCGCCACGATCGCCGCACGCACCGAAGGAGAGTCGGCGACCGCCGTGGCCGCCGCCGTGGCCTGCCGCTGCGCCGCCGTCTCCGCCTGATTGCGGTCACTGACGTACGTGAACAGCGCGCATCCCGCGACGACGACCGCGACGAGGACGGCCTGCATCGCGAAGAGCTGACCGGCCAGGCTGCGGGGGAGAGGGAAGCGCATGCCGCCAGTCTGCCGGTCGTATAAGTGCGAACTAAATGAACGGAAGGGTGACGGTCCTCACCGCCTGGGAGATAGTCACCGGGATCCGGGGACCGTGAGCCGCACGTCCCCCGCGTAAGGGCCCCCTCCGGGACTTACGTTCCAGTACGCCGACGTCGTCGTCAGGAGGAACCGTGGCCGAGTCCGGGACCGAAACCACGCCCCCCGCCATCAAGCGGGACCGCACGCACTATCTCTATATCGCCGTCATCGTGGCGGTGCTGCTCGGCATCGCCGTCGGCTTCATCTGGCCCGACTTCGCCAAGGAGCTCAAGCCCATCGGCACGGGCTTCGTGAACCTGATCAAGATGATGATCTCGCCGATCATCTTCTGCACGATCGTGCTCGGCGTCGGCTCGGTACGGAAGGCCGCGAAGATCGGCAAGGTCGGCGGCCTCGCCCTCGGCTACTTCGTCGTCATGTCGATGGTCGCCCTGGCGATCGGCCTCATCGTCGGCAACATCCTGCATCCCGGCAGCGGCATGCACCTCACCGAGGCCACGAAGGAGGTCGGCCACGTCGCGGCCAAGGACGCCGCGGAAGGCCCGGTCGACTTCATCCTCGGGGTCATCCCGACCACGCTGGTCTCCGCGTTCACCGAGGGCGAGGTCCTGCAGACCCTGCTCGTGGCCCTCCTCGTCGGCTTCGCCCTGCAGGCCATGGGCCGCTCCGGCCGGCCGGTCCTGCGCGGCATCGAGCACATCCAGAAGCTGGTCTTCCGCGTCCTCGGCATGATCATGTGGGCCGCTCCGCTGGGCGCGTTCGGCGCGATGGCCGCCGTGATCGGTGAAACCGGCGTGGACGCGCTCAAGGCCCTCGCCACGATCATGATCGGCTTCTACGTCACCTGCGCCCTGTTCGTGGGCATCGTGCTGGCGGCGATCCTGCGCCTGGCGACCGGCTTCAACATCTTCTCGCTCCTCAAGTACCTGGGCCGCGAGTTCCTGCTGATCCTGTCGACGTCGTCCTCCGAGTCGGCGCTGCCGCGGCTGATCGCGAAGATGGAGCACCTGGGCGTGAGCCGCCCGGTCGTCGGCATCACGGTGCCGACCGGCTACTCCTTCAACCTCGACGGCACGATGATCTACCTGACCATGGCGTCCCTGTTCATCGCCGACGCCATGGACCAGCCGATGAGCGTCGGCCAGCAGATCGGCCTGCTCCTCTTCATGATGATCGCGTCGAAGGGCGCGGCCGGTGTCTCCGGTTCCGGCATCGCGGTCCTCGCGAGCGGCCTGCAGTCGCACAAGCCGGCGCTGGTCGACGGAGTCGGCCTCATCATCGGCATCGACCGCTTCATGAGCGAGGCGCGGGCGCTGACGAACTTCGCGGGCAACGCGGTGGCCACGCTGCTGATCGGTCACTGGACCGGGGAGGTCGACCGGGACCGGGTGGAGCGGGTACTCGCCGGTCAGCTGCCGTTCGACGAACGTACGTTGCTGGACACCAGCGCCGACGACACCGACGACACCGACGACACGGAGCTGCCGACGCCGCGTGGCGGCGAGACGAAGGAGCCCGTCGGGGCCTGAGCAGTCTCGAGGCGGGGTCCGGCACAGCACGTGCCGGACCCCGCTTTTGTACTACCGGCGTGGGTGGCGTAGGGTCCTTCGAGTTGTCCCGGAGCCCACGGTTCCAGGGCAGCGCCTCCTGCCGCTGATGCGGCATCCAAACACCAGCACGATCTCCCTGACCGGGTTTGTTTTCGGCTTGCCCGAATTCAATTCGGTTGTGGACTGCGAATGACCTGATCGACTCGATTAGGAACGGCCGCGAGGATCCGCTAATGTTTGGGACGTCGGAACGGCCCAACGGCCGGGAAGACAAACCCGGTTGACAGGGAATCAGGCCCGAAAGGATCTGATAGAGTCGACAACGCAGGAAGGCCGAAAGGTCGGAAAGCGAAAAGTAGGACCAGCAAGACCCCGAGGAAATCGGATCGGAAAGATCTGATAGAGTCGGAAACGCAAGACAGCAAGACCGAAGGGAAGCGCCCGGAGGAAAGCCCGCGAGGGTGAGTACAAAGGAAGCGTCCGTTCCTTGAGAACTCAACAGCGTGCCAAAAGTCAACGCCAGATATGTTGATTACCCCGTCTCCGGCCGTCATGGTCGGGACGAGGTTCCTTTGAAAAAGTCCTGTCGGCCCTTGAGGCTGGTAGGCGCATCAGCGAGGACGCTGAGACCGGACGGGATTATTCCTCCTGTCCGGTCCGCTCTCGTGATGTCACCGGAATTATCCGGTAAACATTCACGGAGAGTTTGATCCTGGCTCAGGACGAACGCTGGCGGCGTGCTTAACACATGCAAGTCGAACGAT